>NZ_CAJYHX010000022.1 GCF_913774285.1 uncultured Sphingomonas sp.
AGGCCATCAGACAGCTTATCCCCCATTCCCCGGCAATTGCTCGCGGATCGCAGCCCGAACAAGGTTCGTCCGCTTCTGGCAGTAACGGCCATTCAGGATGCTTCTAGGAAATGGCAGAAATGTCCCACGTCCAGTCGAACGTTGACACATCGCTCCGAAGGCAGAGGCCACAGGTTCAAATCCTGTCGGGTGCACCATCTTTTCAATGATTTAGCGAAGCATCGCGATGGCCGTACGGAAAACATCGTCGGACGAAATGCGCTCAAATGAACCCTCGGCAAGACGATTCGGGCGACGCTTTTGTGCGCGCCGCGCTAATCGCACAACCTCCTCCACCGATCAGGCGAGGGTTAGCGGGAGGAAGCCTGAGGCTGATATTAAATCATTGATTTTATGTTCAATATATAAAGTCGCAAAAGGTGCCCCCACATTTTTCCCCACACTTTACTGTGAGATTGCCAGGTACGATCTGGTACGGCTGCCGACCGCTACGCGCCCTAATCTCAGCCGTTCAGCCTGACTTTGCCCGGTCCTGAAACCTGCCATTTGTCCAGCCGGCTCCGGGCGGCAGCCTAGATGCCCCTCATGGGCGGCAAAGCCGTCGCTCGCGATGTGGCGGGGGATGCCGGCTTCCTGCCGGAGCGGACATGTGAGGCTCACAGCACCTGCGACAGTGCTGAAAGCATTTAGAGCGATCATAGGTGGTCGAAGACTGAGCCCATCCGGGGGCTAAATAGCCGTTCGTAGGTCTTCAACAAATAGGAATCCGTCATGCCTGCGATATGGTCGCATATAACTCGTATGTCGCCGCCGTCGCGTTCGAACAGAGCGAAGGTGCCGCGTGGGAGAAAGGCCTCTGGTTCGGATGCGAACGCCTCGAACACGGCGACGACCATTTGCTGGCCCTTGAACTCGAGATGCTGGACCGCCGGACTGCGAATAACGCGCTTGTAGACTAGCTTCTTCAGCGCCTTCAGCAGAACGGCCGCACTCGGGTTGATGGCGGCGCGGTAGCGGATGAGAGGCTCTTCGAAATCGCTCTCGTCTTCTAGCACGCAGTGTTGGACGAAATAGCCGACCAGCCTGCTGATCGCGTGTTTCCGCGGCGCCGCGCTACCGAACAACATGGCGACAAGATCGCCATAGGCGTCGTTGCCGGAGGTGCTCCGCTTTCTGGAGTTTACGAAGTCCAGGAAGTGCCCGCAGGCATCCGGCGGAACATATAGTTCGAAGTCCTCGCGAGTGATGAGGGCGAGCGCGAGCGCATCCTCGAGGTCGTGGACGCCGAACGCGATGTCATCCGAGACGTCCATGATGCTGCAGTCCAGCGATTTATGGCGCGTCCGGTGGTGCTCGGGAAGGCCTTGGGCAGCAGGTTCGCTGGTATCGAAGCGCGTGAACAGGTTACGGTCGCTCTCTGACAGGGTCTCCAATATCCACATGACGGCGGCATGTTCGGAGTCCATGTAGCATTTGGGCGGCTTCGCAGACTCGCGATCAATTAGGCTCAGCACGGATGTCTCGGCGCGCAGAGACGGCCTGCGTTCAGGATGCGCCACTGCGCGATAGGAAACCGGATATTTGAGAGTCCCAAGGAGCGTGCGTCTCGCCAGATCGGCACCGTCGCTATCCGAATATTTCTCGAGCCGCGTGAGAATGCGAATGGTCTGACCGTTCCCCTCGAAACCGCCAGATGAGGCCATGCAATAGTTGAGTGCGGCCTCTCCGCCGTGGCCGAAGGGCGGGTGGCCGAGATCATGGGTCGCGCCGATCGCCTGGATTTGGGCCAGCGTCGGCAGATGCTCCGCCGCGGGCTGCCCGGCAAAGTCCTCCCGCAGCTGCCGCGTGACGCTACCGGCGATCTGGGCGACCTCGAGCGAATGCGTCAGGCGGGTCCGGTAGAAGTCGCTGTCGCCGAGATTGAGGATCTGGGTCTTGCCCTGGAGGCGGCGAAACGAGGCCGAGTGGATGATCCGGCCATAGTCGATATCGGCGTCGCTGCGGGCATCGCCGGCATGTTTGCGCCAGCCACTTCGACGGTCACTCCACGGCATTCCGAGCTGTTCCTCACATCATTCCGGCATGCAGATATCACCCTTTCCCGAGCGGTGACATCGCTGCCCGCCGATGGCGTGCCCACGGGCCCTGAATGCGGCGAAGATGTGCGGCAGAACTTGCGCTCCGTTAGCCTGGCGCGCGATCGGCGGATACGCCAGCTTGCTGACTATCGGCGAACTGCTTCGCCCAGCACAGACCGTCCACCAGCTCCATTTGCGCGATCGTCGAGCAGGAAATCTCGAGAAGCCTGGGGTTGGCGAAAATCACAGCGAGGCAGCGCGCTCGGCTGATGGCGACGTTCAACCGGTTGCGGCTGTAGAGGAATTCGATGTTCCGCGGCAGGTCGTCACCCGAGGAGGTCGCCATGGAGATGAGCACCACCGGTGCCTCCTGGCCCTGGAACTTGTCCACCGTGCCCACTCGGGCACCCTCGGGGAGCGTTCGCCGCAGCAGCTCCACCTGCATGTTGTAGGGGGACACGACGAGGATGTCGGCGGTTCCGATGCGATGCTGGATGCCTTGCCGGTCGGTCCAGGAAGAGCCGAGCAGGGCGTGGTAGGTGATAGCGAGCCGCTCGGCTTCCTCCTGTGACCGCTGGGTGCAACCCAGATGATCCACGTCCACGAACCGGAGGCCGGTGGCGGCGAGCGCTGCCGGATCGCGCGCAGGATCGAGTTCGAGCCGCTGCCGTGCGGTCGTCGCTTCGGCGTCGAGGCGGCTGTCGTAGACGGCGTCGGAGATGAATCGGCAGAGATCCGGGTGCATCCGGCGCGACAAGGGCAGGAAGACCCCCTGATCGGCCGGAACCGTGGCATGCCCCTCCAGCAGATGCTCGAGCGCCGACCGGCCGCTGCCCCCCGGGTGCGTCCCCTTGATCGGCTGCGAGAGCTGCATCTGGTCGCCCACCAGGACGATATTGCGCGCGGAGGTTCCCATGGCGATCACGTTGGCGAGGCTGACCTGGCCCGCCTCGTCGACGAACAGATAATCGAATGTCGCGTCCAGCTCCTCGCGGGCGAACAGCCAGGCCGTGCCGGCGACGAGCTGGTGGTGCGGCGACACCCCGCTGCCGTTGCCGCCGACGACGTCTTCGATCCAGCTCCCAGTGCCGAGCATCTGATCCTCGCGCGACGATTTCTTCATGCCGCGGCAATGGAGGCCCTGCGCGGACGCCATGGTCTCGACGTCCTTCAGCAGGTTGTTGATCGCCTTATGCGAATTGGAAGCCACCCCGATCCGCTTGCCAGCGGCGAGAAGCGCGACGATCGCCTGCGCCGAGGTATAGGTCTTACCCGCACCCGGCGGCCCCTGGACTAGCAGATAGCTGTCGTCGAGCACGCGGAGCGCGTCGATCGCGCCGCTCGTCGCGTCGGCACCGCTGGGAACGATCGGCTGCCCGGACGCGCGGCCGGCCAGCTTCGGGCGATCCCGCCGGAGAATGGCGGTGACCGCGCCGTATTTCTGCGCGCCTGCCGCGATGCTCTGTGCATAGCGATGCACTGCGGCGCGAAGCACCTTGTCCCCGATCGGGCCTTCCGGGATCAGCCCGCAGCCGGGCTCGATACGCGAGCGGCTCGGGCCGAGCTTCAGCTCGACGACGCGCTCGTCCTCGTCGAGCGAGACGATCTCGCCGGCCGGCTCGAGCGTGCCCGAGCGTAGCGGCTTGTCGCCGACGCGCATCTTGAAGTCCTGTGGCGGGAAGGTGAACGGATAGACGACCGACTTCTTATCCGCCCATGGGCGACGCATAGGGTGTGGCTGCAGATCGGCGATGCACTCGGCGTCATCGAGCAGCGCGTCCATGTCCATGTCCTGCCGCGCGAACATCGCCCACCAGCCGGGCTTGGCTTCGCGACGGTGGAACTCGAGCAGATCCGCGAGCAGTCGGCGCCACGGGACATCCCCGCCCGCGATCAAGGCTTCGGCGAGCTGGCGGGTCCGTTCGTCCGCCTCCTCCCGCGCGGCGACCTTCGCGGGGTCGGCTGGCTCGAGTGCACGGCCGGTGAACCACGGGGTTTCCGGCAGCCGCAACGACACGAGCCAGTCGCGGCACATGCGCGTCGAACGGCAGTCCAGCTCGTTATATTCTGCGATCTCCTGCAGAAGCTGGTCGCCGCCGATGCGGCGCCAGCGCTCATAGATCACGATGCTGTCACCGGCATTCTTCACCGCGCCCTGACGGCCGCCGGGAAGATAGAAGGCTTCCATGTTCTTGATCGAGTAGCGCGGCTCCGACGTCCGGATCGACTCCGCCACCACCTTATAGAGATCGACGAGCCGGTCACCGCGCAGCAAGTCGTCGACCTCGCGCTCACGGGTCCCGTGATACATCGCCAGCCGCTTCAGCGCCGTCTCCTCATAGGATGCGTAATGGTAGATATGCGCCTGGGGGTGGCACGCCAGGCGCGCGGTCATGAAATCGATGGCCTGCTCGAACGCGATCTTCTCGCTCTCGCGGTCATGGGCCCAGAAGGCATGGAAGCGGTCCTCACCATCCACGAGGCCGAACAGATATTCGAGGCCGTCCTCGAACAACGGGTCCCCTTCCATGTCGAAGAACAGGTCGCCCGCGTCCGGACGGGGTAGGCGCGCGAAACCACGTCCAGGCACGGGCGGGAGGAGTTCGACCCGTCGCTCGCCGGTTTGCCGCTGATGAGCCTGCAGGCGGGCCTGCGCCGACAATTTGGCCAGCGTGCCCGGTTGCATGCCGGCAATCCTGGCGCCGTCCGGCAAGGCGGCAAGGCTGCCGATGTCGTCGATGCCGGCCTGCCGCAGCGCCGTCCTCTGGCTGCGCCCCATGCCGGCCACGATCGAGAGATGATCGGCCGCCTCCCAATCGTCATCGCAACGCTGCGACCAGCGGCAGAAGGTGCAATGGCCGCAGGGGTCCCCCATGGACGCGCTCGGCACGCTGTCCGCGAAGCGCTCGAAGCGATCGCGCGCGATCGAGAAATAATGAATCAGCGCTGCGGTGCGCAGCGTCACGATATCGCCGGTGCCGAGCACGACATGCATCGACGGTGGTGCGGTGCCCTGCACCTCCCGCAGCATGTCGGCATAGACGCATAGCTGCAGCACGTGCTTCGGCTTGGCAGAGCGGGCGAGTTTGGTGTCGGCCACGTCATAGGCGAAATCGCCGAGCGCAGAGGGTATCCCGTGGCGTTTCAGCAGGAAGTCGGAATAGCCGTGCCACCGCCCGGCCAGGAAGGCACCCTGGTAGATGACGTCGTGCCCTGCCTCCATGGCGCGGCGGGTCGCCTCTGCCCGCTCTTCCAAGCTACCGTCGCCGGGAATCTCCGCGACCGAGCCTCGCTCCTGGCGCAGCCGCTCGAGATACGCACGCTCATGCTCGATCCCCTTCTCTTGCAAGAGGACGGCGCTTTCGTCATCGGGTGGAAAGCTGGTCGGAGTGACGAGGTTGCGCAGGTCGAGCACGGTCGCGTGCGCGCACCCCATGAAGTTGACGAGATCGCTCGCGGAGAAGAGCGTCTGCGCGCCGTGCTTCAGCATTGGTGATCCTCCCGTTGCGGAGCATGATCCTCTCGACTCATCTTGGCAGATGGGCATGATAGTAGGACACGACAGAAGTTGTCGCTTCCAGGGGGGAGGTTCGAATTTCTTACCGCAATGCAATCGACTTGCTGACGATCGCGGCCCGCGCGGCATCGTTGCGCGGCGTCAGCCTGGCGGAAATCGAAGAGATCCTCGAGCGCGACTACCGGACCGCACAACGCGTGATCGCGGCACTGGGGCAGTGTTTCCCAGAACTCGAGAAGATCAAGGACGAGGAGTCGGGCAAGGCCAGATGGAGGCTGCCGTACAAGTCCTTGGCCCCGTTGCTCGCGCCGACCGCGGAGGAACTGGCAGCCCTCTCGTTGGCGCTGGAGGTGCTCGGCAAAGGAGCCGGCACGGACCAGGTCGAGGCGCTTCGCTGCCTCCACGCCAAGATCCTGGCACTTATCCCCGGTGAACGCAGCCGGCGGCTCGAGGCCGATGAGGAGGCACTTCTCATGGCCTTGGGCCACGCCGCGCGCCCGGGTCCGCGGCAGGTGGGCAACGAGGCGGTGGATGTGGCGATCTCCACGGCGCTAAAGGGCACGTCCCAGCTGCGCATTCTCTATCGCGGCTGGAAGGACACGGCAGCGCGCGAGCGTATCGTAGCCCCGCATGGACTAATGCTCGGGGCCCGGCGTTATCTCGTCGCCGTCGATCTCGGCAAGGTGGGGGGCGGCATCCAGCATTTTCGCGTCGACGCCATCGAAGCGGCCACCGTTCTCCCCAAGACCTTCGTCCGCAAGGAGGGCTTCGATCTCAACGAACATGCGGAGCGCTGCTTCGGTTCCTATCAGCACGAGGGCGGCATCCATGATGTCGCCTGGCGATTCGCCCCCAAGGCGGTTCGATGGGCCGAGAGCTTCCTGTTCCATCCGGCCCAGACCGTCGAGCACGAGGCGGACGGTTCGCTGGTCGTACGGTTCCGAGCCGCGGGGCTGCTCGAGATGTGCTGGCATCTCTATATGTGGGGAGATGCAGTCGAAGTGATATCGCCACCCGAGCTCGCGCAGATGGTCGCGGGCCACCGCCGCTCCGACTTTCCGGCGATGCCGTGACAGGAGAAGAGCCGGAGCGCTGCTCCGGCTCCCGATCCGGTTGATCAGCAGTCGGGCAAGTCGTCCAGATTGTTGCGCGACGTGGTGTCGCGATCGGTCCGGAGGTACTTGCCGGTCGGGCCGCTGACGACGCGGATCTTGGTCTCCGGGGCGTTTGCCCAGTTGACCCAATATTCGTGCAGATTCTGCTCGATGTCGTTGATCGCATCGGCCTTGCTGCGCGGGGACCAGAACTCGCCGGCGTTGCACAGCCGGGTGATGTCGCCCTGGGTGTTCTTGCCGGTGGCACGCACATAACGCTTTGCCATGATCAGCTCTCCTTGACGGTGGTGTGGGGGCTGGCCTTCCCGTGCGCGGTGGTCACGTACCGCCCCGAGATGGCGCTCCGGTAGTGGCTGCCCGAGCTCCCGCTCCGGCCGACGCTTTCGCGGACGGTGGTGCGGGGGCTGGCCTTGCCATGCTTGGCGGTGACGTACCGCCCACTGATCGCGCTGCGGTAGCTCCCGCCGCCTCGACCTTTGCTCATATTGGTTCTCCATCGTTGATGCGACTCGTGTTCATCGCGAGTCGCAACGTGGAGCATCGAAGCGACAGATCGTGTCGCATCGGTTGGATGGTCGAGTTGTTCGCCGCTTCCCGAAGGACGAAGCGGCATAACCCCAGCAATTCGGCTGCTAGCGTCTCGTTCTGTTGGCTGAGGCCGCGTGACCTACAGCAAGGGCCCGCCATCTAGCGGAGACAGCTTTCAGCGATCCCACATTGAAAGCTGACCGGCAGAAAACGGCCCAGAAGCGGCCCCACCCGCATCAATCGCTCTTTGCTTGGTGGATCTCGATGGAGCACTTTATCGGTTCACTGAGCTGCTCTGCACGTTTACGGCATCCTGCGAGCACATCCGCATTGTCCTTCGCGAGCCGGGCGGCGTCGGCCAGTGCCCGCGCCTGCTGCGGATCGGCAACCTGCATAAGCCGCACGCCCGCGTCCCAAGGTGTTCGCCTGAGGATCGCCGCAGCCCGTTCCTCTGGCCAATGCCAGCTCTCGGGCGCGAGCTGAGCGATAACCGGGGGCACAACAGTGCCAAACGCGAAGCCGATCAATAGCGCCAAAGCGGCTGCCCCCACGATCCAAAGCTGCTGGGTCTCCGCGGAATGGGCCGACGCGACCATCACCTTCAATTCCTGGACTGTGCCGGCAAGGGCATGGCTGGCGCCGTTCCATGCGCGATGATCGTCCGCTCGTCCCTGCGTGCCAGCCGCCTCGATCTGCTTAGCGACATCCTGCGGCGTCAATGCCATCGCAGGCCGCTTGGCCAGGATGTTGATCGCACCGCATACCTTGTCGTAGCACTCTCGAATCTTCTCCAGGTCCGGTCCATAGTCGCGCGCATGCAATTCCTGCTGCCGCGCGGCGAAGCCGTCGACGGCAGCGGTCAGCCCGGCGAGCTTGCGCGACATGTCGTTGAACGCCTGGACGGTCTGGTCCGCTTCTACGGGAGGTTCGTGGATACCCATGGCTACATTCCAATCCCAAGGCCCCGATCGCGATCGATCGAGAAGGTGAGCTGACGGATGATCGAACGGGTGCGGGCATCGTCGCCGAAGGCCCGGCTGACGCCGCCATCGCGGCTGCCTGGTGTCCATTCCGGCGACCACTGCCGCCCGAATAGCTGGTTGCCCCTGCGGCTAAGCGCGACGCCGAGGGCCGGGTCTTTCTCCAACCCCTTCGCCATCGAGCGCATGACGTTCTCAACACCGGCGCGCTTCTCCTCATTCTCCCACCCGCTCAGATTGCCCCGACGCGCCTGAAGCTGCTGCCAGGCTTGAACGAACCGGTCCGCGCGCAGCTCGGGATTGGTGCGCACCTCCGCTTCCAGCTGCATCTGGCGAATGGCGTTGGCGGTGCGACCATTGGCCGCTTCGCTGACCAGACCCGGCGTTCGCTCAAATGCCGTATCGAGATCGTGTGCGCCGTGGGGATGCAGCGCGTTGATCGCCTCGGCAGTGCGCACGAGCGCCGCCTTCTGAACTTCGAGCGGCGTTCGGCCCTGCCCGGTCATACGGCCAGCATCCTGCACGGCACGCGCATAGCCTTCGACCGCCCGCTCAAGCTTCTGGGTTGCGGATGCCTCGGGCGCAGCCGCCGGCACCGACAGCTTGAGCCCATCGAAGCGCAGCTTGGTTGGTGCCCGTTCCGGCTCGGGGATGGACAGCCGCAACCCCTCAAACATGCCGCGGCGCCGTGCTGGTGCAGGCGCGCTGCGTTCCGGTTCGGCGAGTGGTTCCTTGGCGAGCGTATGGAGGATGCGCGACCGTTCGACTCCGCGCCGAGCACCGAAGCGCTCAGCGGCTGCATCATAGTCGAGCGCATTGTCCTTCGGCCGGTCTCGCGACAGCGTGCGGTCCAGCTTGCCCTGGTCGGCGAAATCGTCGCGGCCATAATGGAGGTGCACCGCGTCGCGGTGCCGCGACAGCGCGACATAGGCCGCGTGCCGATCAAGGCCCGGCGTTGCCAGCACGTGCACCCGGTCGACGGTGACACCCTGCGCCTTGTGGATCGTAGCGGCATAGCCATGGGTGATGTCGCCGTAATTCTTGTGGTCGAAGGCGACCTGGCGGCCATCGTCGAGCCGCACGGCCATGCGGGCGTGATCGACCTGTTCGATGGTGCCGAGACTGCCATTCTTCACATCCAGGCTGCGTTCGTTGCGCAGGAACATGACCCTGTCGCCGGCCCCGAACAAGCGTTCTCCTCGGGCGGTTTCGACAGCAATATCAGTATCTAATGACCCACTGCGTTTCATCGCATCCCGGGCTAGTGCATTCAGTTCATCGCATTCCTGGTTGGTATGGGTGAGAATGATGCGCGACGCGCCCGGATCGGCGATCCGCTCGCGATTCCAGCGCGCAATCAGCGCCGATCGCGCCTCGACTCGCGTCTCCGAGTCGACGACCATCCCGGCCTCGGCATAGGCCTCCAGCGCCTCGGCTGTGCGGCCGGTTGCGAGCTGGCGCGTTGCCAGCCGCTGCCAGTCTTCGCGCTGCCGGCGAATGTCGGTGATCTCGATGGCACCATGTCGCTCGGCCACTGATCGGAACGCGGCCCCCGCTTCGATCGCCTGCAGCTGCTCGGGATCACCTACCAGCACCACCTTGGCGCGGCGCTTCTCGGCTTCGGCAATCACCCGCTCCATCTGACGCGAGCCGATCATGCCGGCTTCGTCGATCACCAGGATCGTCCTGTCGGTCAGCAGTTCGCGCCCTTGCTCCCATTGATGCTCGATGCTGGCGATGGTGCGCGACGCGATGCCCGAGCCGCTCTCCAGATTCTCGGCGGCGATGCCCGACAGCGCCAGGCCCTGCACCTGATAGCCGGCACTTTCCCATGCTTCGCGGGCAACGGCGAGCATCGCCGATTTTCCGGTACCGGCATAGCCGACGACCACGCCCAGATCCTTGCCGCTGGTGACATGATCAAAGGCGCTGCGCTGTTCGCTCGACAGGACCAGCCCGCGCATCTCGGCGCGGGCCAAGGCAAGCTTACGATGCTGCTCGTCCATGCCGTGGCGGCGGCTGCCGTCGAGCTTCACGGTCGAGCGCTCCAGCCGCGATTCGGTCTCGATCATGTCACGACTGGTGAAGCGGTCTTCGCCGCGCCCGTCCTTGCCCAGCTTCACCAGCTCGGGCGCAGCGCGCACCGCCGCCATCACCTGGTCAAACTGGTCCTTCCCTTCGCTATGGCGATGCACGAACATCGCCAGATCGCGCGTGGTGAAGGTCGCCTGGGTGCGGGTGATTGCGTTAAGCGCCAGCGCCGGATTGGCGAGCAGCTTCTCGCCATTGGCGCGGGCAATGTCGTGATGCTCTTCCAGCCGTTCGGAGGCGAGCCCCTGGTCGGCCATTCGGGCCGCCGCTGGGCCGATCTTGTGCTGCGGTTCGAGGTCGATCCCCTGCGTTTCCAGCGAACGATGATCGACACGCGCGTCGATATCCAGTTCGGCTAGCCGAGCATTGACGTGCCCAGCCCAGCGCTCGCGCCATTTCTCCAGCAGATCGGTACGGTTCCAGTCGCGATTCTTCTTGCCGAACCCGTCGGCATCCACCTCGCGCAAAGCCAACATGACGTGCGAATGCGGTTTGGGCTCGCCATCAGCGCCGATATCCCAATGGACGTTGAGATCGGCGACCATGCCGCTGTTCACGAACTCCGTCTGGACAAACTCGCGCGCCAGCCGAATGCCCTCGGCCTGGTCCAGCTCACGCGGAATCGCGAATTCGATCTCGCGGGCGAGCTGCGCGTCCTTGCGCAGCTCCACCGCTTCAACCGCATTCCACAGCTTTTCCCGATCGGCGAGATGCTCGGGCGCGCCGTCCGGCAGCAGCACTTCGGAATGCACGACGCCGGCCTTGTTCGAGAAATCATGATGCCGATCCAACCGCTGGTCGTGCAGCCGCGACGCCGAGCGATAGGCAGCAGCGGCCAGCGCCGACGATCCGCTGGCGCGGCTGATGATCTTTGCCGAGAAGTGGTAGATCGCCATAGCGACACTTCACTTACACTAAAACAAGCGACGTCGGCACGACGTATAAGCGCGCCCTCAAAAGATTTCATCTTTTTCGCGACGTGATCATCCCAAGATGTTTCACGACATTTGCGCTGATCGACGCAGTTCCTAAATCACGGATCATCATCCATCAACTGCGGAGGGTTCGATGCGCAAGCCACGGGACTTCGATTCGGAGCTGAAGGCGCTCGACAACAAGGCGCGACAGCTCAAACAAGCCAAGTTCCAACAGCTCGGCGAACTGGTGGTCGCGACCGGTGCCGATACGCTGGCAGTCGAGCAGCTGGCGGGCGCGTTGCTCGCCGCTGCTAACGCGTCCGATATGATCGTACGGGAGGACTGGCGCCAGCGTGGCGCGGCCTTCTTTCAACGGCAGGGCAAAGCTCGCGGCGGCGCTCGTCCGCGTGCGGTATCGGCTGCGGCAGCTGACGGGGGCACGGCACCGGCTGGAAGCCCAGCGGGCGCGGAATGACACCCGGGAATGGGTGGTGAAGCGCCGCGAACGAACGCGCCAGCTGATCGAGCTGGGCGGGTTGGTTGCCAAAGCCGGATTGGTCGAACTCACCGACGATGATCGCGCCGTATTGTTCGGTTTGATGATCGACGCTGCCGCTACGCTCAAAGGCGAACAACGGGATCAGGCGCTGACATTATGGCGAAGACGCGGGCGTCGTGCCTTCGAGCAGCTGCAGAATGAGTAGTCCCGCTGCATCTTCCAATATATTTCAGCAGACGGAGTACGTTCGCTCCTATAATCCTGTTGTCGGAACTATGCCGCAAAAAAGGAGCAGGGACGCAGAATGTCTGAGCAGAGCAATACCGACCCCGTTGAACTCGCAAGCGACCTCACCATTGCCTGGTTGTCGAACCCGAACAATCGCGCGACGATGGACGATGTCTCCACGTTTCTGCGGAAGATGCATGCAGATGTGATTGAGCTTTCAGGTGGCGCCGCGACCGTGGAAGTTGCGAACGAAGAGCCTGCCTCGGAAGAATTCACGCCGGCCGTCTCGGTCCGCAAATCGCTGGCCTCGAAAGACCACATTATCTCGCTGATCGACGGCAAGCCCTATCGCACCCTGCGCCGGCATCTGAGCACGCACGGCCTGACGCCCGAGGAATATCGCGCGCGCTACAATCTGAAGTCCGATTATCCGATGGTGGCGCCGACTTATTCGGAACAGCGCCGCGCGATGGCGCACAAGATTGGTCTGGGCGCAAAGGGCCGCGCAGCACGCAACGCGCCTGCTGAAGCGCCTGCACCGAAGCCGGCGCGCAAGCCGCGCGCGAAGGCGGCACCGACTGCCTGAATCCGATCGCGCGCCGAGGCTCCAAGCCTCGGCGCGCGACGATCATGCGGCGGCAGCTTGCTCCAGCGCCGCGATGCGTTCTTCGCAGATCACCTGCACCGCCTGCCCCAGCACTTCGACGCGCTCGCCGAGCCACGCCAGCTCCTCGGCGGTGATCCGGTAGTGCTTGGAATAGCGCGCCTTCACATAGGCTTCCTTCAGCTTCTCGAACCGCGAACGATCGATGCGTTGGTCCCGGGGCCAAGCGTCGATCAGGCGCGGATCGATGCGTTCAGCCTGCGTGCGCAGAAATCCGAGATTGTGGGTGTGCGGCGTGTAGAAGGTGCAGACCAGTAAAACGCAGTGATAGAGGCGTTCAGCGGCTTGATGCATGTTGAATGCAGCTTCCCGGAGCCCATCTTCTGCCGCCAGGAAATCGGCCGCTCGCTTAAACTTCTCGGCGCTCGGAAACCACTCGACAAAATATTCCCGCGCCAACGCCAGCGCCTGCGGCGGCGTCTTCGGCTTGGGCTGGTGCAGTTCGGTGGGGTCGCTCTCGTAGAGCGCGATGCCGTCGCGGGCGACATCCATGAAGAAGTAGCGGCCATGCGCCAGGCCGTCGTTCACCTCCTGCAGGGTGTGAATGATGAAATTGACCGGCGTGCGCAGCGTCTTGGTGATCCCGAGTTCGCGGTTCAGCCGATCCTCCGCCGTCGCCCAGAACTCCACCCGATCGGTGAGCTTGTCCTTGTTGACGATCACCAACAGGTCGAAGTCCGACTGATAACCCTTGGCGGTGTGCGGCTCGTCTACCCAGCCGCCGCGCGCATAGCTGCCGTAGAGGATCACCTTGAGAATGCGCGCCTGCTTCTTCCAATCCGATGTGGCGATGGCGATCGCGTCGCCAAACTCCTCGAACAGGATCTGGACGACACGCTCCAGCTCGCGCTGCTTGGCTGGGGGCAGATGGTCGAGGCTGGTCCTCATGGATCGATCCTAACGCACTGATGCTGCGGCGTACACCTCGCCCGGTTCCCCGGGCGAGGTGTCGCATCGCTCATGGCTGCTCGCCCCGCTCTGCTCGACCCAGCGCGATCAGCACGCGGGCGACCGTCCGCTCGACCTCCGCCACCGTGCAGCCATGCCGCCGGGCCGTTTCGACGTAGTCCAAATCGTCGAACCGCACCGATCCGAAGATCGCCCGATCCCGCTCGGGCAGCGCGCGGAAAGCACGGCGCATCCGCCGCAGTCGAAGCCAACGCATCATTGCCCCGCCTCCTCGTTTGAGGTGAACGCAAGCAGGTAGTCCGCCGCCTTGCTGGCAGCGCTCGCCGCCCGAAAGATCGCCTTTTCGTCCTCGCGCAGCACCGCCAGCCAGCTACCGACATAATCGGCGTGCCGAACTGTCGGTCGGATCGCCAGCGACGCACAGGTGAACGCGCTCGCCATCTCGGCAACCAGCTCCTCCCTACTATAGGCGGCGCTTCCAAATGCGCCGGATTGGTCGCGACCGAGCCGGGAGCCATGCCCAGTCCAGTGCCCAAGCTCGTGCAGCACGGTGCGATACCAGTTGATGCGGTCATAAAAGGCGAGCTGCGGCGGTACCGCGACATAGTCGCCGCCTGGGCTGTAATAGGCTTCGCCACCCCCGATCCGGATATCCGCGCCGCACGCTTCCATCAGCGCGTGCGCGGCGGGAATGCGGTCGGCCTCCGCCACCGGCTCGCTCTGCGCCACCGCCGTCAGCCGCTCGGGTAGCCCCTCGCACTGGTCGACGTTGAACACGGTGAACCGCTTGAGAAATGCCAGCTGCCGCGCCTCCCGGTCCTCGTCGCGCGCCCGCTCGGCCTCGTCCTTCGGGGTAAAGCGATCCGCATAGCAGATCGTCGTCCCCCGCTCGCCGCGTCGCACGCTTCCACCCGCCGCCTGCGCCTGCCGAAAGGTCAGCCAGCGCTGCGAGGCATAGCACCCCTCGATCACCGCTGCCCAGAGGATCAGCACATTGATCCCAGAATAGCGCCGCCCGGTCACCGCATTGGCCGGCATCGCGCACCCGCAAGCACTGGCATCCCAAGGCTGCACCCAGGGCAGCCGCCCCTGCTCCAGCTCGGCAATCACCCGTCCCGTCACCTCGGCATAGAGGCTCGCCCGGTTCTCGTGTCCAACACCCATGGTCCTGCTCCTTTTCAAAACACCGCAACCGGCGCCGGAAGGGCGGGGGGAGCGGCAGGAGCGAACCGGCAGTCCTGCCAACAGAGGCAGGCCGCACCCCCCGGGGTCCCCATTGCGCAGGCGCAATGGGGACCCCGGGGGGTGCGCCTGCGCAATGGGGTGGGTCTCAGGGCCGAAACAGAGTGGAGGAGCCGGGCACCGCCCGGCTTGCGGCATGCCGCGGCAGGTCTAGAGGCGAGCGACGCTCCCCCCGCCCTTTCCCGCGTGCCGGCTGCACAACGCCGCCGCGCATCCGCGCGGCGACCATCCTGTCAGCGCGACCGCGCTGCCGGGCGCCCAGGCGCCCGGACAAGAACCGCACCCTTGCAACCGGGCGGGCCTCGCACGGGCGGTGTGCGCGCGCCAGCACGTGCGCCAGCCGCCGCCCGTGCCTCTCGCCCGGGCAAGTGTGCCCACGCGGGCACCAGCAGCCTGCAAGCCCTGGTGTCGCCGCAGGCGTGCGCCAGCGCGCGCACCGTACCCGCGTTCCGCTGCCGGCACCTGCCGGCCCGATCCGCAGGATCGGCCAGCGTCCGCGATCAAAACCCGAAGGGCCGAGACGGCCAGGCCGACTCGGCGCCGCGCCAGCGGCGTGCGAGCGCAGTCACGCCGAAGGCGTGAGACGCCCTGGCACCCGCCTTGAACCTCAGAGTTTGCCCATTGGGCGACAGGGGGCCGGGGATCCTCAGATGGCCCCATCTAGCCCCAACCAGCCTCTTTTCCCGACCAGCCGCGCGACGCAGACTTGCCCCGGAGCGCTCCACCAATCCCCAAAAGATACAAGGTGATAGCAATGCAGATCCAGCCCGACCCATCCGATCGCATTCTCCGGATCAAGACCGTGCTCGCACGCACCGGCCTGACCCGGTCCACCCTCTACCGAAAAATGGAAGCCGGCACCTTTCCGAAGAACACCCGGATCAGCACCCGCTGCATCGGCTGGCGCGAGTCCGCCATCGCCGAGTGGCTGCGAAACCCGACCCCGGATCGAACGGGTAACGGTCCAGCCTGACACAGCCAGCGCAACAGCGACGAGATCGGCATGAGTCGCGCGCTGGTCTTCGAACAAACACCACCGCCCTTGCGCCGCGCACGGCCCATGGCATCCTGTTCTCGCGACTCAACCAGAGGAGAGGATCGCCATGTTCCGCGTCTCGACCATCGCCGCCGCCATTGCTCTGATCGCCACCCCTGCCCTCGCCGCAGGACCGTGCAAGGATGCCAAGGGCAAGTTCACGAAATGCCCGCCGGCCGCCTCTGCCGCAACCGCAGCCGGCGGCGTGACCAAGGACAAGAACGGCAAATGCCATGTCGCGTCCGGCCCCAAAAAAGGTCAGTTCACCAAGTGCCCTTGAGCCGCTCGGCACGCTGACGGACGCGTTCCCGTCTCGGAGACGAAGACGGGATCGCGCCTCATGCGGAACACTGCGCCAACACCATCAGCAGCTGCAGCGCCATCAACACTGCAATCACGATCGCCAGCCATCGCGGCTCCGGTTCCTGGTCGCGGGGATCAGGCCAGAGCCGTGGCATGGCCCAGCTTTTCACCCAGCGGGCCGCATGGCAGAGCGGCAGCATGCCGCGCCTCCCCACCGCCCTTCTGCTTACCCTCTCCGCCCCAGCGCCCGCTTACGCCTGGGGAAATGAAGGACATGAAGCAATCGCGCTCATCGCGCGGACTTACCTGACCGTCACTGCCCGCGCGCAGGTCGATGCCATCCTCGCCAGCGACAGCGACCCACTCACCGCTTCCGACATGGCGGCAAGCGCCACCTGGGCAGATGTGTGGCGCGGATCCCACCGCTTCACCGCATCGTGGCACTTCGCCGACATCGAACTGGAGGGAGGCAGCCTCGATACGGCATGCTTCGGCTTTCCACCCCGTCAGGGCCTCGCCAGCGAGGGGCCTGCGCAGGATTGCGTGGTCGCCAAGATCGAGCAGTTCACCCGCGAACTCCGCGACCCCGCGACGTCCGACGCCGAGCGCCGCCTCGCCCTCAAGTTCGTACTCCACTTCGTCGGAGATGTGCACCAGCCGTTGCACGCCGCCGATCATCAGGACCGTGGCGGCAACTGTGTCCGTATCACACTTGGCGGCACACGGACGGTCAATCTCCACAGCTACTGGGACACGGTCGTCGTTGGGGAGATCGCCCCAGACGCCCAGACGCTCGCCATGACACTGCGGGGACGAATAACACCAGCACAGGTCGCGACCTGGAGTACTGGGTCCCCGCGCGACTGGGCACGCGAGTCCTTTGCGCTGGCAAAATCTGCGGCCTACACGCTCGGCTCCGCCGCTGGCTGCGATCGGGACGCTGCGCCGATACCGCTGCCGAATGGCTATGATGCCCAAGCGCGCGCTATCGCCGCCGTCCAAATCGAAAAGGCGGGCGTGCGCCTCGCAACGGTGCTGAACGATGCGTTCAACCACCAGGCGCAGATCGATACCGCGCGTGCGCCGATGGCCGACACACATCGTACGACTCGCTCGCCCGCATCGATCGCGTGCTCGGAGCAGGCCAATCAACAGAACCTCCACGGTAAAGAACGGCGCGCCTTTCGCCGCCGCTGTCTGCGCGGCTAGAGCCAGCGCGCAACGCCACCGTGGTGCGAACATGTGCCGCGGCGATGGAGACTAAAGCTATAGGAACCATCGCCGCAACGTGCGCTCGCTCCATCGGGCGCACGGTTGGTGAACACCGGTCGGTGCACAGACCGTCCGTCGACGTTGGTATAGTACCCGCCGCCATAAGTGATGTTCGATCGATGATGGCTGCCGTGCCCAGCGCGTGCGTGTTGATGATAGCCATGGTGACCGCGCGCGCTCGCCGGAGTTCCGTAAACAACCTGCAGCATCGCTGTCGCCAGCAACGCGAGTGAAATGACCTTTTTGAAGATCATGGAGCCCCCTCCCTGTTCCGCGTCTTCTTAGACCATCACGATGAACAGCTGCAATCGTATCGTTGTTTATCCAGGTTGCAAAAGCGAGAACTAAACTTTGGCTTCCCCGCCCACTTGAAGAACGGCTATGAAAGCGGCCGTGACGAAGAAATGCTCAAGCTAACCGACGAATGGAAGGTTGCCCTGGGCATACGCTTCTAACGCACCCCTGAGCGTGAGCGCGAGGTTTTCACGGGAGGGTCGGCCACGGGTGCGGTCGGCGCGCCTGTCCCGGCTTTTTTGTTCGCTCCTACGCGATCACCAGCTGTTAGACTTGGCGCGACCATCTCATTTTGGCCTCCAGCGGCGCCAGCGGCACGCCCCAAAGAATTGCTGCCCACCGCCTCTTCGCCAGAGGCCGCGACATTATTGGGATCCGCCGCAATTGTTGAATTTCCAGACGCATCGGCAGCGGCATCCTTTTTCGTGCCTTGGTCCGGTTTCGCGGGCGCGGAGGGGGTCAGGATGGCGAGCGCGATCAGCGCTATGGCGGTGATCGCGTAAGCTGCAATCGCGACCTTGCGGGTTCGCTCATAGACGCCTTCGGCTTCGCTCAATGGCTCGGTCGCCAACGCCTTAAAATCGTCGGGGTCGACGAAGCCGTAGAGCTTGACCTGCCATTTCGCCTGGACCTTGCGAAACAGCGCCATGAACCGCGCGTTGGCATAAAGCACCATGCCGAGGCTGAAGGCGAGATAGACCGCGAGCCCATAAAGCAACATATCGGCAAAGGCCGCCTCGCCCTTCCCGGGCGTCGCCAACAATGTGAAGCGCCCGAGCACGGCGGCGACCACGACCAGCAGGTCGCGCCACAGCGTTCCCGTCAGCTCCCGGGTCTGGGTGACAACGCGGGCGACGTCGTCCGCCAGTGTCTTGCGCAGCTCCTGAAGGGATTTGAGCGTTTCCTTGCTCGCGTCGCGCACATGCATGCGGAAAGCCGTTCGGGCGGCTTCAAGCGCGCCGGGGGCACGGTCCGCGAAACTGCTCGCCAGAGGTTCCTCGCCAGGCCATTCGCGCGCGAGTTCATAGACAAACAGGGTATGCCTCGTCTCGGCATCGCGGCCCGAGTTGAAGATCCAGTCGGCGACCTCGGTGGCCAGCTTGAAATCGCGCTCCGGATCGACCGTCTCCAACGCAGCGCGGAGCTTGCGCTTGCGCGGCCCGGTAATCGCCACGCGGGTCTCGCCATCCTGTTTCCAGACCTCGTCGACAAGGCACAGGAGCAATTGCGGAAGCGCGGCAGCCCGCCAGGTTTCGAAGACTCCGCTGACCCGGGGTTCGCCTTGGTGCTGTGGCACAGCAGCATCGGCCGGCGCTTCCTGGCGCGCTTCGCCCGCAACCAGATCGTCGGCCTGAGCCGGAGAAGCAGGCGGTACCGTTAGCAGCAAGGGCCCGATCGAGAGGGGAACAACCGCCAGTTGATCGCGGACGATGCGGCGCGGCACGGGCAGGCCTGGCTCGTCTCCGACCGGTGCGTCGGCGACCATCCCGGTCCAGGGCTCAAAACTGCACTGGACGGTGCGGAATGGCACGAAATCCTTGGCCACGAGCACACGTCGGGCGAGCGCAGCCTTGTCGCAGTCGTCGAGCAGGGTTGCGAGCCCGCGCGCGTGCAGAAAATAATACGTCGAAGCCGTCGGCAGCTTGATGAAGCTCACGCGCAATTCGCCATCGCTCTCCGCCAGAGCTGGGATCGCAACCGCCTCGCCCAACGCGTCGATGGCTTCGAAGGCGCCGAAACCGCCATCGCACCAGGCGGCGGCGGCCGCCGCCAGCTCGGCGCGCAACGGCGCCTCCGGCGTGCCGCGCACGTCCAGGCGATCGAGGCGTTCGCTCAACGACCCGCCGCAGGCAGCAAGGGCGTCAGCGCAGGCGCGAACGCGGTTCGGCGTAGTCATCCTCAACCCTAATGCCGCCGGTTTCGATCACGATCCGCTCGCCGCCGCCCGCAAGGGCTTCGCGCCGGACACGGTCTTCGAACTGCCGGTCGTAAATGACCTCGATCCCCTCGTCGGTGACCATATGCTTGCGCCGCGGCCGGGGCACCGCTTCGCGGTCGAAATCGAACACTTCATTTTCGATCCGCGAGTTGCGCAGCTCCTTATCGAAGGTGCTGCGGACCGGTGAGTCTTCGGGCAGCGGTCCGAACACGGCGGCAAGAAAGGGTTCGCGATTGCCTGGATCGAAGCCGGGCTGCGCCTGGACCGCGTCATAGACCCGCCGGTTGAGCTGGCTCATGACCGCAGGACCGAGCGTGCCGGCATGTTTCCGCGCGGTCTTCTTGGTGATTTCGGAGAGTGTCGTAGTGAGCTGATCCGGTTGAAACCGACGCCGAGCACCGAGGAAACCAGCAAAATAGCGGGTGATCTTGCTTGGCGCCACACGGTCGCGGACCGACAGTTCGCCGCCGGCTCCCGTCAGGCGGATGATCGCTGCCTTTTGCAGTGCGTCGGGTGAACGCACGAAGGTGCTGGTCAGCGCGGCGATGAGGGCGCGGCGCACATCCTCCTCTTCCTCGATCGTGTAGGAAAGCACTTCCTCATGGTCATATTTGATGATCGCGTACAGACGCTCACCCGCGACGTTGAGTACGAACATCAGGAACACGCCGACGCTCGCGGCAGCCGAGTGCATGGTGTTGAACAGGGTCGCGAGATCTTTGGTCTCTGATACGAAGCGGCTCGCATCCTCCTCGATCCGCGTCAAAGACGCCAGCACCGGCGATGCGGCGACGAAGTCGAACATCACGCCATTGGAGGCGGTCCGAATGCGATCGACAAAGAAATCGGCATGATCGCCGGCATCTATTTCTTCGAGCAGCACGAGATTGCCATCGTCGGGTCCGACAACGTGGAAGATCATACGTTCAATAGTGATGTTATTCAGGTGATCGGGCTCAATCATATGGCACTCCCCCTTTGCTCTCAAACCCGAGGTATGCCGAATTCACCACATAGCCAATATCAATGATATATGTTCATTATATGTTCTAGTTAGTGTCGTCAACATCGCTCGCGCACGGGCGTTCGGCTGCTTTAGCGAAATCGGGGCTGATGGCCCGCCATCGGGATTCAGGCAGGAGGATCGCTGAAGAACTCCACCGCGACCGCCCGATCGACATCGTCAAGGCGGCTGCACGGGTCATGCCTGGGACACCTTGCCAATGACCACGAACCGGCGATTTGCTGTGTTTGATATCCATGAGGCGCTTACCAACACCGGCCGACCGACTGCGCGCGCAATCCTTTGGACCAACGCATGTATCTGCTAGCCTCGACGGCAATGCGAGACTCCAACGCCCTTGAACCAAATGATCTTCCGATTCCCGCGACGATGACTTCTGAGCAGGAGCGCTGGGACGAAGCGCTGGCGGTGGATCGGCTGCATGGCCCCCGCGCACCGCTTCATGTCACCGAGCGGATCGGCACGCTTGCGCTGGCGGACGATCTGGCCGGAATGGCGCGTTGGAAAGAGATTGCTGCACGGCTCGATCTACTGATGACCCAGCGCACCTTGCCGCCGCAATGAGCGGCAGCGACGCATCGATTGCAGTCTATGACGCACAGGCGGGCGACCTTGCCGCGCGCTACGACGACCCTGCCTTGCTCCGTATCCACGATCCAATCCTCGGCCTGCTCCCCGAACAGGTGAGCGATGCCGTCGCACTCGATGTTGGGGCGGGTTCTGGGCGTGACGCCGCATGGCTTGCGTCTCGCGGCTATGAGGTGGTGGCAGTCGAACCGGCGGCTGGCATGCGCGCCGAAGGCCAGCGCCGCCATGGCGCTAGCATGATCCGCTGGCTCGACGACCGCCTGCCCGGCCTCACAAAAGCCCATGCGCTGGGTCTCGCTTTCGATCTGATCATGGTCTCGGCGGTCTGGCAGCATGTTGCGCCCGCCGACCGGATGCGTGCCTTCCGCAAGCTCACCACCTTGCTCAAGCCCGGCGGTCTCCTGATCCTGTCGTTGCGCGAAGGCGAAGCCCCCGCCGACCGGCCGATGTTTGCGGTGAGCTTCGGCGAGGTCGAAGCACTCGCAAGGCTAAACGGCGTCGAGGTGCTGCGCGCGGCGCCGAGCGGCGACCGGATGGGACGCGGCGATGTATTCTGGACCCATGTCGTGCTGCGCATGCCTGATGATGGCAGCGGCGCGCTCCCACTCATTCGCGGCATCATTCTCGGTGACGAAAAGAGCGCGACATACAAGCTTGCGCTGTTGCGTGCGGTTGCGCGGATCGCCGATGTCGCACCGGCCACCGCCATGCCGTCTGTGACCGAAGCCGATGCTGTCGACGTGCCGCTGGGTCTCGTCGCGCTCAACTGGTTGCGCATGTACCTGCCTTTAGTCCGTGCCGGTTTCCCGCAGATGCCGCGCAATGCCGGTCCCGATGGACTGGGATTCGCCAAGGCGGGGTTCCGCGCGCTGCTCGACGATCGCTTGTCGGGTATCGATCTGCGGCCCGGAGCCAGTTTCAGCGGCCCCCGTGCGGCGGCGGTCGCCAGCGCGATGGGCGATGCAGCCGCGACCATCGCGACCATGCCCGCCAGCTTCACGCGCTTTCCCGGCAGCGACCAGCGCGTGTTCGGCGCGAACCGCATGCGCGCCCCGCGCACCCGCCAAGCGCTCATCCTCGATGTGGCGACGCTGCGGCAATGGGGCAGCCTCAACGTGCCCGGCCATGTCTGGCGCGCGCTGACCCGGCTCGGCGCCTGGATTGAGCCCGTGCTGGTCAGCGAGTGGGCACGACTGATGCGCGGCTACGCTGATCGCATGGAGCTTGCCCTGCCCCTCGGCGCTCCTGAAGCTGCCCTTGCCTGGGAAGAGCCGCAACGCGATACCTCGCTCGCCCGCCAGGCGGCGGCGCGCATCCGCAAAGGCAGTGCGACAATCGCCTGCATCTGGACCGGCAAGCCGGTCCCCGACACGCAGCTCGACATCGACCATTGCCTGCCCTGGTCGGCATGGCCCTGCGGCGATTTGTGGAACCTGATGCCCTCGACCCGAAGCATCAACCAGCATCACAAGCGCGACCGGCTCCCGGCGCGCGACGCGATGGCGGCGGCTCGCCCTTTTGTCTTCGATTGGTGGCAGCGCGCCTGGCTCGACGATGCAGCGCTGGGACCGCGATTTCTGCGGGAGGCCGCCGCTGCGCTGCCGATCGACGATGCGCCAGAACTTGAGGGCATATGGTCGGCATTGGAATGGCGACGATTGCGCCTGCGGCAGGATCAACAAGTGCCTGAGTGGGGCGGCGTTTCTGCAGCTTTCCGCTACATCTGAACGGGCAATCGAGGTGCTTCATGTCCGCCGAACGGCGGGTCTTGGCACAAGCCGACGTTCCTGCACGTCCCGACGAACGGCCTATGTTGGTCGACTGCTGCCGAATGCGGGATTGACGTGTCTTGGGACTTTACTGCCGTTCGGAAGGCAATTGCCAAGCGTCCGCTTTCACCAAGAGCGGTCATTCGGCCTCCAAGACTGCGGCTTCTAAACCATAGTCGGCTCATCCGCGTCGAACGCCGGTCTTGCCCATAGGAGAGGTAGACCGGCCAGCAACGGGCGTCAGGACTAACTGAAGGCACCATCCATCACCAGATCGTCACACATCATGAAAATCAACTCTTCGGGGACGAGATGCACGCCCCCACATCTCATCGGCGCCCCCAGTCGATCAATTGGTTGCACCTTGTTCTACTCATCGATTGCCGCTTCGCGTGGCCCAATGCCTGCCCCGCCGCCGCCGTTGGTGAACGTCGCGCCGTTCGAAACCTCCAGCGTCGTGCCGTTCGTGGTGATCCCGATGCCGTCGGTATCCACACCGGTGTGGGTTGTCGTGGTTGGAGGTGGGCTGGTTCGGCGCGCATTGCGCCTGCTCCATCGTGGGCAGGAAGACTCCGCGCGCCAGCGTGCTCGTGCTAAGCGCGAGCTAAAGCCGACTGCGGCGCAGTGACGACGCGAAACGAACCATGTCGTATTCCCCGGGGTACGGACTTGTTGCCGCGGTGTGACAAGGCGAAGCCGCGCCGTAAGTCCATTCCTGCCCTCGAAAAATTCGGCGGCCCCGCCGAAATGCTTTCGCCGGAAGCTGTAGAGATGCCAGTCCGGCTCGTTCCAGATCCACCCGCAGACATTTTCCCGCCCTTGATCTCAAGCAGCGCGAAGGGATCGACCGGCGCGCAGCGTTCGCGATGAACCGCGCCGCAATCCTCCATTTCGTTCACTCAGCTGAGATCGGCGCCCAGATAGGGCGTGGCGCCCTTCGGCGACGGCGAACCGGCGGCAAGCAAGCGCGTATGGCGGGCCACGCTAGGCCTCCGCGTCGCTCGGCTGCGCGTGGATCCGCTGCAGCAACCGCAGCAACAGGTGGCGTTCGGCGCTCGACACCTGGGCGAGCAGCTGATCTTCATGTCGGCCGATCCGTTCCAAGCAATCGATCAGCAGCGCCTCGCCTTCCGGAGTGAGCGTGAGGGCGAAGGCGCGGCGATCCTCCGGCGCGACGTCGCGCCGCATCAGCCCGCGTTCGACCAGTTCGTTGGAGAGGCTGACCATGTTCGCCCGCTGGATGCCCAGCGCGGCCCCTACCTGGCTCTGGCTGATGCCGGGATTGGTCGCGACCACCGAAAGGATGCCGAACAGCACCTGCCGCATTCCCGTGCCCGCCGTCGCCGCCGCGAAGTCGCTGGCGAAGACGGCGGAGGCACGACGAAGATGATAGCCCAGCAACGCCTCCTGCAAGCCCGGCCGGACCTCGTCGTTTCCGTCGTTCGCCACATCCACCCCATCGTGATCCGCCCGGCGGCGGACACGCCGCCGGGCGGATCCGCATATCGCCTAGCCAGGACCGATTGCCATCCCCAATAGCGGGCCGATCAGTGGAAGTTCATCCCCAGGCGGATGCCATAGGTACGCGGCGGATCGTAATTGGCCGTCGTCGAACTCCACACCGTGACCAGGTTGTTCGATACGCGATTGTCTTCGAGATTGTTGACGAAGGCGGTGATCGAGAAGCGATCCGCCCCATCCTCGAAGCGCAGGTTCAGATCGGTCTTGGTATAGGCGTCGCGCCGGCTGGTGGCGTAGTTGGCGACATCGCTGTACGTCATCGACTGGGCGTAGAAATCGACGCTGGGGATCACCCGGCCGCCGGCGATGTCGAAGGTGTGGGCGTAGCTGAACCGTCCGCTCCATTTCGGCGCGTTGGCCATGCGGTTGCCCGACGCGTCCAGGGTCAGGTTCGCCGGCAGCGGGGTATAGCCGAGCGCGGCGGCGAAGGCGTTATAATTGCCGCTCGCTGAGCCGAGATTGTCCGACGCGGTGGGGAAGGATCGGATCCGCGCATCGAGGAACGACACATAGCCGCTGATCCGGTCGCGCCGCGTCGGGCGGACGGTCGCCTCCAGTTCGACACCGCGCAGCCGGGCGGTCGCGGCGTTGGTGGTCACCGCCGAGACCTGGTTGGTCAGCGGGTTGAGCACGACGCTGGAGACCTGCAGGTCCTTATAGTCCATCGTGAAGCCGGTGAGGCTGAGATACAGCTTGCCGCCGAGCAGCGTCGATCGCAAACCAGCTTCATAGTTGGTCACCGTTTCGGGCCGATATTGGCGATATTGCGAGGCGTTGCCGCTCGCCTCAAGGCCGCCGCCGCGGAAGCCGGTGCTCACCGTCGCATAGACCAGCGTGTTGGCGTTGAGCGCATAGTCGATGCCGCCCTTCCAGCTGACGTTGGAGAATTTGGCTTCGGGGCGGTTGGTGTCGTCGGACAGCGCATAGACGAATGGGATGCCGGGACAGGTCGTCGCACTCAGATTGGCGAGGGTGACGGTGTCGCCGGGGCAGACCAGTTCGATGTTGCGGGCGTTGACCTGCTCCCAGGTCGAGCGCACGCCGCCGATCAGCTTCAGGCCCGGCAGCACTTCCACCGTGCCCTGGCCGAACACCGCCTGCGACTTGGTCCCCTGCCCGTGATAGCTGGTGACGACGTCGACCCCGCTGATCGTCGAGATCGCGGCCTGCGAATATTTCGCGCCGAACGCGTTGAACACGGTGTTCATCGGCGCGGGCGCGGTATCGCCGGCGTGGAGCAACCGCGTGCCCGAGGGCTGGCGATCCTGGTAGAGGAACCCGCCGACCACGAGGTTGAGGATCCCACGGGTATAGTTCAGGTCCAGTTCGTGCGACCAGCTTTCGGTGCGGCGGTCGATCGATTGCTGCGTGAACACGCCGGTGGCGGAATCGATGCCGTTGTTCTTGAGCAGCGAGAAGCCGGCGAGATAGGTCAGCGACAGATGGTCGGTCGCCTGCCACGACAGGCGCGAGCGCGCGGCATAATAGCGCAGGTCCATGCGGTTGTCGGTGACCTGGGCCTGGCCGATGTTGAGCGCGTCGGTCTCGATCACCTGGCGCGGGCCGAAGGTGCCGGCCGCGAGGTTGGCCTGCGGATAGGCATTGATGCTGGTGAGGAAGGTCGCCGGCACGGTCCCGCGATTTTCGCCATAGTTGAGCGACAGCCGCCACGTCACCGGCCCGAGGTCGAGCAGCGAGGTGACGCGCAGCCCGGCCTGGTCGGTCTTGCCATAGCGGTCGCGCGCGCCATAGGCATCGTTCACGCCGTCATCGGCCTGGCGATAGCCGGCCACGCGGAGGCGGAACGCGTCGCTGATCGGCAGGTCCACCGCCGCCCGCGCGCGAACCTCGTTGAAGCTGCCATATTGGAAATCGGCGGTCACGCCCCGCGTCCGGCCCGGATCCGCGGTGTTGATGTTGACCACGCCCGCGGTCGCGTTGCGGCCATAGACCGTGCCCTGCGGCCCGCGCAGCACCTCGACCGCGCCGAGATCGAACAGGCCCAGCGCCAGCACCGATGCGGATGGCTCGTAGATGCCATCGATCTGCGTCGCGACGGTGGAGTAGCCGCTGAAGCTGTTGTTGTTGCCGATGCCGCGGATCGCGAAGCCGTTGGCGCTGAGCTGGAGATTGGGCGCGGTGGTGGCAAGCGCGTTGGCCGAATCGACGCCTTGGCGGGTCAGCATGTCCTGCGAGACCACGCTGATCGCGACCGGCGCGCGCGACAGGCGCTCGGACGTCTTCTGCGCGGTGACGATGATTTCGCCCGCCATGGTGGCGTCGACCTGCTGGCCATCGGCGACCGGAGCCGGCGGGGCCGCGGGCGCCTCTTGCGCCCGGGCGGCTGCGCCCAGGGGCAGCGCCGTTCCAGCGAGCAGCATCATAACAGTGCGCATCCCACTCCTCCCATCCAAGGTCAGGAGGTGGTGTGCAATCCGAAGCCGCACGACGGCCTCGACGAAACGCGCACGATGCGCGGCCTCGCCCGTCGCGGAAACGCCCTTCGGCACCGCACCCTCTCCTGGTTGGTGTTTTCCAACTGCGATGTGACATAGCTAGTTGCGCAATCGATTGCAAGCGCATCGGCATTCGTCTCCCCGCAAAGGAAGATCAGCCATCTTTTGTACGATATTCACTTGTACACCGCACTATACGCTAGGTCGGCCGGGCCTCTGTGGCGCCGTGGAGCCTCGCCGCCACGCGCCGGTCAACGGCCTTCAAAAGTAATTGCACATATCGATTACGCAAAGCTATCATCTATCTCGACCGGCCCACACAGGGGTATCAAAACGATGTCGGACGCTCTCCCTTCTTCCGCCTGCGCCTGCGCCACCGCCGCCGGCCCGTCACGCCGGACCCTGCTGGGCTTTGCCGGCGGCGTGGCGGGCTGCCTCGGCCTGGCCGACATCGGCCTCGGCACCGATGCGGAGGCCGCGCCAGCACCCAGCCGGCTGACCAGCGTTCCGCTCAGCTTCGTCTATGAGGCGATCGTGACGCTCGGCCCGCCCGAACAGGTGGGCGCCACGCCGCTGGGCAAGCGCGTCCGCATCCCGATCACCGGCGGCCGCTTCGCCGGCCCGCGACTGAGCGGTACCATCCTGCCCGAAGGCATGGACTGGCAGCTGATCCGCGCCGACGGTTCCACCCTGCTCGAAGCCTCGTATCTGATGCGCGAGCGCGACGGCACGCTGCTCCAGATCGTCAATCGCGGTGTCGCGCTGGGGGCGTATGTCCGGACGACGCCGGTGTTCGAGGTGCCGCTGGGCAAGCACCAATGGCTCAACGACGCGATCTTCCTCGGCACGGTAGGCCCGGCCGAACCTTCGGACGGCGCCGCCGTCCGCATCACCGTCTACCAGATCGAATGAAGGACTCCCCGATGATTGACTCTATCCCGGCGACCGAGCGCACCCTGGCCATAGCGTTGATGCTGGCAGGCGTGACGCTGGCGGGCTGTCAGCAACAGGCCGCCCGAAGCCCCGCCGCCCTGCCCTTGCGCGCCGGCGGCAGCTGCGCGGCGCTGCTGTCCGCGGGCAACTGGCCGGACCCGAGCATGCGCATCGTCTCCGCCCAGTCGCAAGCCGCGGGCACGGTGCTCGACCTCGGGCGCGGCGGCAAATCGCCGCCACTGCCGGCGCATTGCGAAGTGACGGGCGTCCTCCAGGAACGCACCGGGCAGGACGGGCAACGCTACGCCATCCATTTCCACCTGCGCCTGCCCGACCAGTGGAACGGGCGCTTCCTGTTCCAGGGCGGGGGCGGCACCAATGGCGAGATCGGCGACGCGATCGGCACTACGCCCAACGGCGCCGCCCCGGCGCTGACGCAGGGCTTCGCGGTGGTCAGCCAGGATTCGGGCCATTCCAACGCGGACAATGCCGATCCCGCGCGCGGCGGCGCGGTCGCGTTCGGCTTCGATGCGGAGGCGCGGCGCAATTACGGCCATGCCTCGCTGAAACTGACCTATGACGCCGCCCGCGCGATCCTGGCGCGGCATTATGGCCGCGACCCCGATCATTCCTATTTCGCCGGCTGCTCGAAGGGCGGGCAGGAAGGCATGGCCTTCGCCCAGCGCTACCCCGATGCGTTCGACGGCATCCTCGCGGCGGCGCCCGGATTCGCGCTGCCCAAGGCGGCGATCGCCGAGGCGTGGGACACCCAGACCTATGCCGCGCTGGTGCGCCAGCCCAGCGCGAAGAGCGTGCCGATCGGCCGGCTGGCCGCCGCCTTTTCGGACAGCGACCTGATGCTCGCACGCAGCGCCGTCCTGGCGGCGTGCGACGCGAAGGACGGGCTGGCCGACGGGCTGGTGCAAGCCTTTGGCCAATGCACCACCCCCGAGGTGACGGCGGCGCTGCGCACCCGCATGTGCAGCAGCACCAAGAACGCCTCCTGTCTCTCCGCCGGGCAGATCGACGCGCTGGTTCGCGGCTTTGGCGGGCCGCACGACAGCCACGGCCGGGCCCTCTATGCCAGCTTCCCCTGGGACGCCGGCATGGCCGATACCGGCTGGCGGATCTGGAAACTGGGCCTGGGCGGCGGCGCGGGCCCCACCGTGCCGGCAATCAACGCCGTGATGGGCGCCCCTGCGCTCGCCACCCTCTTCTCGACGCCGCCGCGCCTGCTTGGCCCCAGCCCGCAGGACGGCATGGACGCGCAGCTCGCCTATGACTTCGATCGCGATCCCGCCGCGATCAACGCGGTCGCGCCGGGCTTTCCCCGCTCCGGCTGGGAGGATGTTTCCGCCCGGTCCAGCGATCTGGCGGGGTTCCGCAGGCGCGGCGCCAAGATGATCGTGCCGCATGGCGTTTCCGATCCGGTGTTTTCGCTCAACGACACGCTCGACTGGTGGCGAGAGGTCGATCGCCGCAACCAAGGCCGGGCGGCATCGTTCGTCCGCGTCTTTCCGGTGCCGGGCATGGCGCATTGCGCCGGTGGCCCCGCCACCGACCAGTTCGACGCGCTCGCCGCGCTGGTCCGCTGGGTCGAACAGGGCAAGGCGCCCGAGCGGATCGAGGCGAGCGCCGGCCGAATGACGCCGTGGCCGGGACGCAGCCGGCCGCTCTGCCCCTATCCGCTGGTCGCCCGCGCCATGCCCGGCGCCAAGGACACCGAGCGCTCGGCCGCCTTCGCCTGCACGCGATGACCCGCATCGGCTGCGCTGGCGCCTGACAGCCGCCGGCGCAGCCAGCGATCGAACAGGATCGGCCAGCAGCCGGCGGCGGCATTGCTGGGCCCCACCCCGAAGCCATGGCCGCCTTCTTCGAACAAATGGAGTTCCACCGGCCGGGCCGCCGCCGTCATCGCGGCTTCGAGCAGCACGGCGTTGCGATAGGACACCTGCGAATCATCGCGGCTGTGCGCCACGAAGATCGGCGGGACCGATGCGTCGATCCGCTCCAGCGGCGAGCGTCGCGCCAGCGTCGCCGCAACCGGCTGCGGCCCCAGCAGGGCGTCGCGCGATCCCGGATGCGCTTCGGCCCCGGCCATGGCGAGCACGGGGTAGAGCAGCCCGCCGGCGACCGGCAAGGCCGAGAGCGCGTCGGCCGCATCCACGTCGTCGTACACCGGCTCCGCAGCGCCGACGAGGAGCGAGGCGGCGAGATGCCCGCCCGCCGAGAAGCCGAGCACCGCGACCGCGGAGGGCGCATAGGCCTCCTGGCCGGCACGCGCGCGGATCAGTCGCATTGCGCGCTGCGCATCCTGCAGCGGAACATCGTCGCGCCGCGCCCACCCCTCGCCCGGCAGGCGATAGGCCAGCACGAAGACGGTATAGCCGCGCGGGCAGAACGCTTCCGCCACGTCTACGCCCTCGTTCTTGATCGATACGAAACCATAGCCCCCGCCGGGCAGCACCAGCAGCGCCGTACCGTTGCTTTCGGCCGGCCGGAACACGCGGAGCTGGGGCTGCGCCAGCTGGGTGCGCCAGCTGGGTGGCAGATCGGGATCCCGCGCCGCAAGCGTGATCGGGCCGCCCGGGGGCGTCCCCGGCCAGAGGTCGATCTGCTCCGCCGCGTCCCATGCCATCGGGATGGCGCACCGCGAAATCGGGACGCACAGGGGCTCCGGGTCGTTCGTCGCGGGCATGGGCGTTCTCCTCGTCGCTGCACCAGTCTCCACCACTTGCCGCGCGGCGACAAAGCAGCTAGCACCTCATAACCTGTGTAATCGTTTGTTCAAGCGATCTAGGGGTCTAGGAATGCGCGAAGAGCCAGTGGAGTCGATCATCGCCCCACGGCCGAGCGAAGGTGCCGCGCGCTGGTGCGGCGCGCGGCTCTCCCGCGCCGGGATCGCGGCGGCGCAGACCATCCCGGCCTTCGCGCTCGACCCCGCCCGTCGCATCCCCGGCCATGACCTGTGGGACATGTGGCCGATCGAAACCGCCGATGGTCGGCAGGCGCGGGGGAGCGGCGGCAACCTGTGGCTCGCGCTCGCGGCGCCGGCCGCCGCCGATCCCGAAGCTCGGCATGCCGTCGCCCGTATCCACCTGGTCGTCGAGCGGGAAGCGGGCTGGCACCTCGGCGCCCCGGTCCTGCCCGACGGCTTCTCGGCAGGCAGCCGCGAATGGTCCGGCTCGGCGCTGTTCGATCCCGAAACCGGGCGCATCACCCTGTTCTACACCGCCGCCGGACGGCGGGGCGAGCCCGCCACCAGCTTCGAACAGCGGCTGTTCCAGCTGAGCTTCGCGCTGGAGGCGCGCGACGACGGCCTGCGTGCAGTCGATCACCGGGACCACCAGCTTTCCGTGGCGGCGGACGAGTACTGGTACATGACCGTCGACCAGCGCGAGGGCGTCGCCGGCATGATCAAGGCGTTTCGCGATCCCGCCTTCTTTCGCGATCCTGCGACCGGGCGCTGGCGACTGTTCTTCACCGGGTCGGCGGCGGGATCAGCCTCCGCCTGGAACGGCGTGATCGGCGTGGCCGAGGCGGTGGACGGCAGCCTGCTGGCATGGCAGCGCGCGCCGCCGGTGGTCGACGCCGACACGCTCAACAACGAACTCGAGCGCCCTCACATGCGGCGCTTCGACGGCCTCTATTATCTGTTCTGGTCCACCCAGGCCAAGGTGTTCGCGCCCGACGGGCCGATCGGCCCCACCGGCTTGTACGGCATGGTCAGCACCAGCGCGGCGGGGCCGTTCGAGCCGCTGAACGGCACCGGCCTGGTCGCAGCGAACCCGGAGCAGGCGCCGTTCCAGGCCTATAGCTGGTGGGTACTGCCCGATCTGCGCGTCACCAGCTTTGCCGATCTGCCCGGGGTCGCCGCAGCGGACGCGCCGGCCGATGTCGCGCGCCGCCGCGCCGCCGCGCCGCCGCGCCGCCTTCGCCGGCTACCCCGCGCCCTATTTTCGGCTGGCCCTGAACGGCAACCGCGCTAGCATCGCCTGAGCGCTTCAGGCCGAGGCGCGCACGATCAGCTTCGGCTCGATCCGCCGGCTTTCGGTTTCCTGCCCCGCTAGCCGCCGCAGCAGCAGCTCGACCATGATCGCCGCGCCTTGCCGCAGCTGCTGGTCGATCGTGGTGAGCGGCGGCGAAACCTGCGCGCCGACCGGCAGCCCGTCATAGCCGACCAGCTTGATCCGGCCCGGCACGTCGATGCCCAGTTCGCCCAGCGCCCGCAGCACGCCGATTGCGGTCACGTCGGATCCGGCGACGATCCCGTCCGGCAGTGCGTCAAGCCGGCCGATCTGGTCGAGGATGTCGGCATAGGCGGCGTTGGGTTCGAAATGCGAGGGCAGTTCGAGCAGCGTCTCGCTCTGCCCCGCTTCGCGCAGCGCCTGCTTGACGCCATCCAGCCGCTCGCCGAATTCCGGGCCGCGGGTGGGCCCGGCAAAGGCGATGCGGCGGCAGCCGCGCGCGATCAGATGGCGGGTGGCCAGCGCGCCACCCTGGCGGTTGTCGGTGCCGACCGAGCAATGGTTCTGCCCCGGGACAAGCCCGCCCCACACCACCATCGGCAGATAGCGGCGCGAAACCGTCTCGATCACACCGAACTCAGTCGACTGCCCGATAACGAGGATCCCGTCGACCTTGCCCGATCCAATATAGCGGTCCAGCCAGCGGTCGCTCTTGGGCAGCACGCGGGAGAGCAGCAGGTCATAGCCATGGTCGCTGAGCTCGTCGGCGAGGAACCCGGTCATCGTGTTGAAGAACGGATCGGAAAGATGCTGCGACGTCTCGTGCCCGAGCGGCACGAGCACGCCGATCGTCATCGTCCGCTGGGTGCGCAGGTTGCGCGCGGTGACGTTGGGTTGATAGCCCAGCCGATCGGCCAGATCGCTGATCCGCTGACGGGTCTCCTCGCTCACCCGGCCGGTCCTGGAAAGCGCGCGCGACACCGTGGCGGTGGAGACGCCGGCGAGTTGGGCGAATTCCTTCAAATTCTTGATCGTCGACATGGTCAGGCCGTTCGTGCCCCTGTTGTTGGTGCTGTGATAGCGACATCCCTGGCGCGCACTTCAGGGCTATTGTGCAAAAAATCGGTTGCAGCAATGCACAATCGATTGCACACCCAAGTATGATCCGGCGCAGGATAGCGTCGGCGACCGGAGGACAGGATGCAGCTAGGCAGGCGTGAACTTCACCGCTGGGCGTTCGGGATGGGCATGACGGCGTTTCTCGCCGGCCCCTCCCGCCTGCTGGCGGCGGCCGATGGCGACCCGCTCACGCTGGTCGATCCCGAGCTGCGGCCCGCCGCGCAGGCGATGCTGGCCCAATCCTTCCCGCCGATGACCCGCGCGGCGCTGCCCGCGCTGCGGGCCGGATGGGTGGCGCCGCCGCTGCTTGCCCCGCCCGCCCCGGCCGTCGAGGTCCGGCAGATACCGGGCCCCCGGGGCGCGCCGCCGGTGAGCATCGAACTGATCGGGGTACGGCCGCGCGCGGCGCCCGCGCCCGCGCTGCTCCACATCCATGGCGGCGGCATGATCTCAGGCCGCGCGCGCAACCTGACGGCCTTCTGCCAGGCGCTGGCGGCGGAGTTCGACTGCGTGGTCGTCAATGTCGATTATCGGCTCGCGCCCGAAACGCCCTTCCCAGGCCCAGTCGAAGACAATTACGCCGCGCTGGCCTGGATCGCCGCACAGGCCGACGCGCTGGGCGTCGATCCGCGGCGCATCGCGGTGATGGGCGAAAGCGCCGGCGGCGGCCTCGCCGCGATGGTGTCGTTGATGGCGCGGGATCGCGGCAAGGTGCAGCCGTGCCAGCAGATCCTGATCTACCCGATGCTCGACGATCGCACCGGCAGCATGGTAAAGCCTTCCCCCCATCTCGCGCCGGTCGGCTGGCCCGCGGCGGCGAACGCGTTCGGCTGGAGCGCTTTTCTCGGCAAGCCTGCTGGATCGGCGCAGGTCCCCGCCGGGTCGGTGCCTGCGCGCGCGGCGACGCTGTCTGGCCTGCCCCCGACCTTCATCGGCGTCGGCGCGATCGACCTGTTCGTCGATGAATCGCTCGCCTTCGGGCGGCGCCTGATCGATGCGGGGATCCCCACCGGGATCCATGTCGCGCCCGGCGCCTTCCATGCCTTCGACTTCGTGGTCCCCGAGGCGGCGGTATCCCGCGCGTTCACGGCGGCGTGGAAGGCCGCGCTGCGCACCGCCTTCGCGGCACGGGCCTGACCATGGCACCGGAACTCACCCGCCGCACGCTGATCGCCGGCGCCGGTGCGGCCGTCGCCGCGACGCCGCTGCTGGCCGCGACTCAGGCAGCGCGCGACCCGCTCGGCCCGCTGCCGCCCAGCTGGCACGCCGCGCCGGTGGTCGACCTGTGGGGCGATCGGATGCCGGAAACCGGCTTCGCTCCGCAGCCGCTGCCGCCGAACGCGCCGCCCGGCTTCTTCCGCAACGTCGCCCGGCCGACGCTGCACCGCTTCCCCGCCGCGACGCCGAACGGGACAGCGGTGCTGCTGATGCCCGGCGGCGGTTACAGCATCGTCGTCGGCACGCATGAAGGCACCGACACCGCGGAGGCGCTCGCCGCGCGCGGCTATGACGTACACGTCCTGATCTATCGCCTCCCTGGCGAGAGCTGGTCGCACCGCGCCGACGTGCCGCTGCAGGACGCGCAGCGCGCCATCCGCCTCGTCCGCGCGCGGAGCAAGGCGCCGCGGGTGGTCGCGATGGGCTATTCGGCAGGCGGCCACCTCGCCGCTTCGCTGACCACCGGCTATGGCGAGACGATCTATGCCCAGCGCGACGCCGCCGACCAGCTTTCGGCACGCCCGGATGCCGCCGGGCTGATCTATCCGGTCATCACCACCGATCCGCGCTACACCCATGCCGGATCGGTGGCCCAGTTGCTCGGCCCCGCGCCCGATGCCGCGGCGCTTGCCCGCCGCTCGCCCGACCTGCACGTCGATGCGCGCACCCCGCCCTGTTTCCTGGTCCACGCGCTCGATGACCCGGCGGTGCCGCCGGAAAACAGCCTGCGCATGCTCGCGGCGCTGCGCCGGGCGAGCGTGCCGGCGGAAGCGCATCTGTTCCAGCGCGGCGGCCACGGCTTCGGCCTGGGGACGCCCGGCCTGCCCAACGGCACCTGGCTCGACCTGTTCGACCGCTGGCTGCGGCAACCCTGAGCAAGGCCAGGGCGTTTTTGGACGAAGAGATACCGAATCCTTTAAGCTTTTGGAGCTAGCCCCTCCTAAACGAAGGGGAATAGGGATGAACGGCGTTACTCTCGTTGGCCCTCCGGGCAGCACATTGGCACTCGGCCCGACGACCCTCGATGCACCGGCTTGGGTCCAGGCCATCGGTTCGATCTTGGCGATCGTCCTCGCGATCTGGATCATGAAAGAACAACGCAGGCAGCAACTCAACGACGAAGTCGTTCGCGACGCTGCTTTCGCGGAGTATATCGAGCGCTTTCTCGATGAAGTGGGGAATACGTTCCGGTCGATCGACGATACGATCGATGCCGTCGGCAGCAAAGACGGCATCGCAGCCGCGTCCGCCTCCGCACTGCAGCTGTACAAGCGACACGTCATCGATTGCCTCAAGAAGCTGGCGGACATGGATCTCACCAGTTGGCCCGACATCGAATTCGCCAATGCCTTCAACGACACCTATCTGGACATGAACGCGCAGTTCAACACGTTGGAAGCGACCGCGGCGGAATTGATGCAGGCCGATGTTCGCGAAAAGCGGCAACGGATCGAACGCGCCGCGCGAGCCCGCGCGGAGGCCGCCACCAGTTTCGCACGATGGCAGGCGGAAGAAGAGGAAGCGCTGGGGGATGTAGACGATGACGAGGTCGTGGTGCGCAACCCGGGCGAGAGCTGGGGTGCGGCCGCGAACCGCCACCGGGAGGTATCCGATGAAGAGCATGATGAGAGGATCGCCTGGAACAAGCATGCCGCGGAGATGGAGCAGTATGAGGCAGAGGACGCCGAGCGCTGGGTTCAGCTGGAGTGGGAACAGGAGAAGGAAATCCTTCAAGAACGCCTGATCAAGCCACTGCATGGCATTTCCGACAAATGGAGTTCAAAGAACGCGCCTTTGTGCAAACTTATCGAGGCATATAAATCCGGCATTCCCGATAAGAACATGAACTACACGCGCAGGGCAGAAGATCGCAAATATCGCCCGATCTGGAAGATCCTGTAATCGAGAGAATTGACGCAACCGCGCGGCGCGCGGCTACCGACATGTTCATGCGTTAGAGCGTTTTCACCTGCCGTAAAGACGCTCTATTCTTTTACGGACTCATTCCCCGAATCGTTGACCGGAAACGAGCAACTTGAAAATGCGCTAACGCCCCAGCTTGCGATCGAAGAACCGCAGGATGACGGCATAGGCCTCCTGCGACTCGGGCACGTCGCTGTTGTAGAAGAAGCCGTGGAACAGGCCCTCCCAGACGTGCAGCTCGGCATCGACGCCCAGGCGCACCAGCGCGCCATGCGTGCGCACCGCCGAGCTCAGCTCGAAGCCGCGCGTCGCGGTGAGGATCAGCGTCGGCGGGAACTTGCCGAGTACTGCATCCGACGCGGCGGGAGCGACCAGCGGATCGCTGGGATCGGTGCCCGCCAGATAGGGTAGCGCCGACCCCGGCCTGGACGACCCGCTCGGCGCGGGGCGCGCCTCCCCCACGGCGGCGGTCATGTAATCGGCGTCGCCGCCGAACCCGTTGGCCGAGCTGGTCAGCCCCGCGCAGAACACGCCGATCGCGCCCGGGCGCGGCAATCCGTGGCGCTGGAACCAGGCGGTCGCCATGCCGGTCAGCATGCCGCCCGCCGAACAGCCATAGATGCCGATATTGGCCGCCGGATAGGTGCGGAGCAGCACCCGGTAGACCGCGGCCACATCCTCACTGGCAGCAGGGAATTTGTGCGCCGGACCCTGGCGATAATCGACCGAGACGACGCGGATCCCGCCCAGCGCCGCGATCGGGATCGACTCGAGCTCGGCGCAGCCGGGGAAGCAGCCCATGAACCCGCCGCCATGCAGGTTGATCAGCACGCGGTGGCGGTTCCCGGGCTTGATCCCCGCGCGCGGCGCATAGTCGAAGACGCGCACCCCGCCGATCCGCCGCTCCGCCAGGCCATAGGCGAAGCGGGCCTTGGCGCGCGCGATATAGGGCATCATGAAGACGGGCACGCCGTCCTTCTGCGCCACCATTGCCGGCTGCTGCATTTCGCGCAGATGCTCGGCGACGTAGCGCTGCGCCTCGGGGCTGAGCATCGGTGAGACCGGGACCGTCATTGCCGGCACATGGACGGTACCATCGGGGTCGACCTGCACGGCTGGCGCGGCGACCTGCTGCGCCCCCGCCGCGCCCGTCGCCAGAAAAGCGGCCAACACGCCCATGCCGATGCGCACCCTTGCCTGCCGCACGCCGCCTCTCCTTCACTGTCGCTTCGGCGAACCTAGTCTATCGCGAAGCCGTCGACAAATAAATTGCAAACGATTACGCATTTGGGTGGAGAGACACTTGCACGGAAGGAACAGGTGCATGCAGCGACAGCCCGAGCACAGCGAGGACGCGCTACTCGCGCGGGTCGATCCGGAACTGCGCGACGGCGCGCAGCAGATCCTTGCCCATCCCCTGCCCGATCCGTTGACCCACGACGCCGTGCTGAAGATGCGCGCCGCCGCGCCGCCACCGGCGAGTCCGCTCCCCACGCCCCGCATCGAACCGCGCGTGGTACCGGGCGCGAACGGGCATCCGGACGTGCGGATCGCGGTGATCGGCGCTCGCACGACGGGAGCCCGCCGGCCGGCGGTGCTGCACATCCATGGCGGCGGCTTCCTCGTCGGGCGATCGCAGGACACCTATGCCGCCTCGCAGCGGCTCGCCGAGGCGCTGGACTGCGTGGTCGTGGAAGTCGAATACCGCCTGTCCCCGGAAACGCGCTTCCCGGGCCCGCTGGAGGACTGCTACACCGCGTTGCTGTGGCTGCACGCCCAGGCGGATGCGCTGGGGGTGGATCGGACGCGCATCGCGGTGATGGGCGAGAGCGCCGGCGGCGGGTTGGCCGCGATGCTCGCCATCGCCGGCCGCGACCGCGGGCAGGTGCCGCTATGCTGCCAGATCCTGATCTACCCGATGCTCGACGATCGCACCGGCAGCACCCGTGCCGTGCCGCCCTTCATCGGCACGATCGGCTGGAACGCGCAGGCCAATCGCTATGGCTGGTCGGCGCTGCTCGGCCAGCCCGCGGGCGGCGCGCGGGTGCCGCCGCGCGCGCCTTCGCCGACGCCTGGCAGCGCGTGCTGCGGGCGGCCTTCGCCACCGCCTGAACCGCCCCCGCCGCAAAACAGTTGCGAGCGTGCGCAGCCGATGATACGCATTGCGCAATCGATTACAAAATCGAATGACGAAGGGGAGGATTGTGATGCCAGGTTTCGAGCCGATCATCGGCGGGATTGCGTGCCGGACCTCCGGTTCGCGGCGGTTGTGGCGGGCGCTGCTGGGTGCTTCCTGCGCGGCGATGGCCGCTTCGCCCGCGCTGGCCCAGCAGAATGACGGCGCGCAGCAGACCCCCGCCGACGACTCCGGCGACGGCGAAATCATCGTCACGGCGCTCAAATCGGGTGCGACCCGGCTGGACCGCGTGCCGCTGGCGATCCAGGCGCTGTCGGGCGAGACGCTCAAGCAGCGAAACGTCCGCGACGGCGCCGACCTCATCCAGCTGATCCCCGGCGCCTCGCAGGCGCAGGAAATCGGCGCCGGCTATCGCATCTTCTCGTTTCGCGGGTCGGGCGCCGGCGGTCCGATCGGCGACGGGCTGATCGGCTATTATCTCGACGACACCCCCTTCGGCGTGCCGAACAACCAGGCGGCGCCGCCGGTCCAGTATTTCGACATCGACCGCATCGAAGTGCTTCGGGGGCCGCAGGGCACGCTGTACGGCCTCGGATCGTCGGGCGGCACGATCATCTACCACACCAAGAATCCGGACCTCGAAAAGGTGACGAGCGCGGGCGAGGCGGAAATCTCGACCACGGCCGATACCAGCACGCCCAATTACCGCGCCGCCGCCGCGGTATCGGTGCCGCTGGTGCCGGGCAGCCTCGGCCTCAGGATCAGCGGCGGCTACGACTATCGCGCCGGCACCGCCGACATCTATGCCGGCGCACCCACCGGCACGCCGCGCGAGCGCAACGCCAACGACGTGCGCGCCAAAGACATCCAGGCGGTGCTGCTGTGGCAGCTCGATACGCGCACCACCGTGCGGCTACGCGGCTGGTACTTCAGCACCGACCAGCATTACCTCAACGTGATGAACTCGGTGAACCCGCCCTATGCGTCGTATCAGGGCGACGTGGTCGGCTATGACAAGCGCCGCGCCTTTTATCTGTCCGGCACCGTCTCGCGCGAGATCGGCACGCTGACGCTGACCAACGCGACGTCGTTCCAACGCTCGCTGCCCGGCGGCTTCGCGGTGGGCCTCAACCTGGGGGCGCCGCTCGGCATCGGCACGTTGATCAATGGTGGGGATGCGAACAGCTTCGTCAACGAACTGCGTGTCGCGACCTCCAAGGAGGGGCCGTTCCACGGCGTCGCCGGCATCTTCTACCAGAAGGCGAAGGGCCTCTACACCTTCAGCCTGAACTTCCCGGCGCTGCAGCTGAGCGGCAACACCATCACCCGCACCGAGAACGCTGCGGTCTTCTCCGAAGCGAGCTACGAGCTGTTCGGCGGCAAGCTCGTGCCGCTGGTCGGCCTGCGCTATTTCAAGGATACGCGCTCATCGGACTCGCTGTCGAACGGCGACCGGGTGTTCAGCCGGGCGACCCCCGATGCGCTCACCTGGCGCGGCAACCTGGCCTATTACCCCAGCCAGCATTGGATGCTGTTCTTCAACGCCGGCACCGGCTTTCGCAGCGGCATCCTCCAGTCCAAGGCACAGGCCGATGCGGTGATCGCCGACGGCGTGCCGAGCGCGCTGTCGCTTTCGCCGGACAAGCTGCGGAACCTGGAAATCGGGGCCAAGGGTTCGCTGTTTGACGGCGCGCTGCGCGTTGCGATCAGCCTGTACGACATCAAGTACACGAACATCCAGAGCGCCTTCAACACCTCGATCGGGCTGTCGGCATTCGCCAATCTGGGCGACGGCAAGACCCAGGGCATCGACCTGGAGACGACTTGGCGCACCCCGCTCAAGGGACTGACGCTGTCACTGATCGGCAACATCAACGATTCCACCTACACGGCGGTGATTCCGGCCTATACCGCCAGCGACCCGCGGATTGCCAACGGGACCCGGCTGCTCAACACGCCGCCGCACAATTTCCGGCTCGACGCCAATTACGATCGCAAGCTGGGCAACGATCTCGACCTGTTCGCCACCGCATCCGCCACCGCCGCCGGCCGCGCCCGGAACGGCGATGCGACAATCAACACGCTCAACCCCTATCAGTTGTTTCAGGCGAGCATCGGCGTGCGGTTCGATCGCTACGAGGTGCGGCTATTCGGCGACAATCTATCGGACGAGCGCGGCCCCACCTCCGCCAATGGCCCGACACTGCTGGCGGGCCCGCGCCCGCGCACCATCGGGCTCACCTTCCGGATGAACAGCCTATAACGGGTGCGGATCCGCGGCTTGATGAAGACGTTTGGCCTTGTCGTGCCTGCGGGCAAAGGCAGCACATTCGACGCTCACGTATGTGCCAAGCTTGGCGAGAGCTCGGACCTGGCGGGCATCATTTTGCCGCTGCTCGAGGCTTGGCGCAGCGTGCGAATGCGCGCAGCCGAACTCACGCGGCGCCTGATAGGCGATGCACGTCAGAGCGAGGCCTGCCAGCTGCTCATGTCTATCCCAGGCGTTGGCGTCGTCACCGCGACCGCCTTCGCGACGGCCGTGGAAGATCCAAACAACTTCCGAACGTCGCGATCCGTCGGTGCCTGGCTCGGGCTGACCACGCGACGCTACCAATCAGGTCAGGTGGACTACAACGGGCATATATCCAGGCGTGGCGATCACCAGGTACGAAATCTTCTGTACGAAGCGGCCTGCGTCATCCTGACTCGCAGCTCCGCTGAGAGTACCTTACGAGAATGGGGCCTCAAGCTTCGCGAACGCATCGGCTTCAAGCGTGCCGCCGTCGCCGTGGCGCGGAAGCTCTCAGTCGTGATGCACGCCATGCTCAAGTCAGGCGAGCTGTTCGACAAAACCGCAGGCGTACCGGCGTAACAACTTCGCCGGCGAGCCGCCGGCGAGCGGATCCGTCCCTGCCGGGACGTGGGCTGAACCATTCCGCTTGATGGGATGCACCGGCTTCTGCCGAGTGCGCCGTCCACATAGGAAGGTTCCGTCCGCCGAAGACCCACCGTGCGGCGGCCCGTGCCGACCGCGAAGACGACCCTGAACCCGGCATACGGTCAGCTCAAAAACTACTTGCAACGGAGGCGGCGATTAGACGACCCCATCAGCTTTTGGTAAAACCCGACGTTCCTGCACCTCCCAACCAAAGGCGTATACTGGGTCGGGAGCAGCCGCGAACCAAAGATCAGCGCGGCCCCGTCAGTCCGACGGAGATGCCTGAAAGCTCCCTGTCCGACGATTCGTGCGGTTGCCTCCCATCTCCTCTCTGAAACCTTGCCCCTCCCCCGGTCATTGAGACAAAATGGCGCTGAGAACTGCTGGTATTTTTGATGGCACCAGGCAATCACTGCAGTAATATTATGACGCATTATCAATGTCATAATTCACTTTCGCAGCACCCGTAGGGGTCACCATTTTCAAGCAGAAAATGGCGCAACACAGTCCGTTTAGGCGATTTGGCCTGATGGTACCCCACAGTTGGTCCCACACATTCTAGTTGCTTCAGCGGCATGAGTTGATGCGTCTTGAGCGATTGGAAAGGTCCTTAACTAGGAGGTTCGCGAGCTCGTGTCTTCGATGGGTGGAGCTTGGGAAAGGGTCATCGTGCGTTCGAACTTGATTGCGAGCTCGATCGACGATCCGACATACTAGCTTTTCGGCGCCGCGGCTGGAAACGTTCGATTACGGTTACCTAGGCAGCTGCATAAGCACTATCTGGAGATGTCAGGCTTCGAAGCGGCCCCTCTCGGCCGCTCAGCAACACGTTTTCCGTTACCATGAGCGGTCCTTCCGATTCCCGGCTCTGGATACTCAAGACCGGATGCCGGCAGCCGTAATGATTTTTGATCCCGAAGCCGAACGCGCGGAAGCGACTTGAGCCTGATGGATCAAGTCTCGGACCACCTGCTGTCCGCAGAGCGTTTCCAAACGAAGGGCCGGGAGCAATCCCGGCCCCCTACAGCATGGCATAAGCCTCAAGCGAAAGACCGCGCGCGATCGGGCAGCGCCCCTCGCACGTGTACGTCGCGCTGAAACGATCGAGGATTCGCCCCAATTCTGTCCACGGTAAACGTCGCCGCCTGTGCGCTCAACGATGTCACTTCGATCGAGAGATTGCGTGCCGCCGCCGAGGTCTGTTCCACCATCGCCGCGTTCTGCTGCGTTGCTTGGTCCATCGCGCTGAGTGCGGCGCTAATCTCTGTCATTGCTGCGGATTGCGCTCGGCTGTCCTCCGCCATGGTGCCGAGCAGGCCGTGCACCGACTCTACATCTTGAGCGATGTCGACAAGGGCGGTATCCACCCGTCGCACTGCCTGCACCGCCGCAGTTATGTCGGCCTGGGTCGCGGTCAGCTGGTCGCGCGCGATCCGAGCTTCCTCTTCCGCGCGCATCGCCAGTGCCGAGACGAGATCGGCGACCACCGCGAAGCCGCGGCCGGCATCGCCAGCTCGCCCGGCCTCCACCGCCGCGTTCATCGCCAGCACGCGAGTTTGGAACGCGATCTTGTCGAGCCCCTCGATCACATTGTCTATGCCCTCGGCGCTGCTGCTCACCCGTCCCATCGCCTGCATTGCTTCGTCGGCAGTTGAGCGGCCGCCTTGCACCGTCAGGATCGCTTGGTCCGCGCGCTTCAGCGTCTGGTCGGAGGCGCTTGCACCAGCGCGCAACCGGCCGTCGATCTGCACCAGCGCGGCGCTGGTTTCCTCTAGGCTCGCCGCATTACTTTCGGTGCGGCGGGCAAGGTCCTCGGAGGCCTGGGCGATTTCCTGCGATCCGGTGCGGATCGTCTGGGTGCTTTCGCCAACCGCGCCGATCAGGTCGCGGAGGCTAGCGAGCGCGGTGTTGAAGTTCTGCTTCAGCCCCTCATACTCGCTCGGAAAGGCCTGGGCGATATCGACGGTGAGGTCGCCCTTGGAAAGGCCGCCCAGGCTGGTGGAAACCGTCTCGACGACGAACTCGGTCTTGGCCTGCTCGTCCACCCGCCGGGCGAGATTGGCCTTTATGTCCTCCTGCATCTTGCGCAGCGCCTCGGCCAGCGTGCCCACTTCGTCCGCCTGGTGGATCGCCAGCGTCTGGTCCAGCTGCTCCTTGGCGATGCCGTTGGCGAACTGGGCGCACTGGCTAATCGGCGTCGCGATACGCTTGGCGGCCAGGCCGATCGCGAAAACCGCGCCGACCGCGACGCCGATGCCGATCAGCAGCTGCAGCACCATGCTTGTGATCGCCTTGGCGCTGAGCGAGCCGCTGAGCGTTTCCGCCTGCGCCATCACCAGCGCGCGCGGGACCGAGATCACCACCGACCAGGGCGTCTTGCTGCGGCCGAGCGTGATCGGCGAATAAACGTCGATATTCGGCTGCTTGGGATCGTCAATCACCCGCGCTTCGCCGGTTTTGACGATTTCGGCGAGTTGCGCCCAGTGCGGATCGGCGCCGGCGGCGGCCTTCCCGATCGTCTCGGGCGCGGCGCTATTGGCAGCGATCAGCCCGGTATTGTTGACGATCAGCACCACGCCCTTGCCCGAGAACAGCGACGCGTTGGTCTTGCTCGCCACCTTCTGGAGAAAATCGAGATCATAATCGGTACCGGAGACGCCGACGAAGCGGCCATGCACCGTGATCGGCACCGACATGGTGGCCAGGAACACCTGCTTGCCCTGCACGATATAGGGCAGCGGGCCGAGAATGCTTTCCTCGCCACTGGCCTTTGGGCCGAGATACCAGCCGCCTTTCACCAGCCCATTCGGGTGGCGTTCGGCGCTGTCATATTCTACAAGAGGCTGGATCGCGACATTGCCGTTCGCGCCGCGCGTCCAATAGGCGAGGAAACGGCCAGTGCTGTCCGATCCGGCCGCGCGATTGTTGGCAAAACCGACATCGTTGCCGTCGATCGCATTGGGCTCCCAGGCCGAATAGGTGCCGTTGAAGCTCGAGTTCTGCTCCAGCACATGGCGCAGCAACGCATTAAACTGCGCGCGGCGTTCGCCAGGCGCGGTGCGTTCTGCGAGCACCGAAAAGCTGTGCGCGTCAGTGCGCGCGGCATCGAATGCGACGTCGAGGGCGCCTTTGATCCCCTGCGCCTCTACCGCAGCTCGGTTCTGCAGCATGTCCTTCGCTTGGGCGCTCACAATGGTGCCGACCTCCCGACCGACGAAAGCATGCGAGTTCCAAGCAAAAATCGCGCTTGCGAGCACGAGGATCATTACTGTCACTGTCAGGAAAAAACCTGCTATCAAAGCGATCTTACGCTGTAGCGAGGTCATTCTATTCAGATATCGCATTGCGTTCATTATTGACATCCTTCCAGGCCCGTAACTCGGCACCCGCCGACGGCAACCCCTCCCTTTTCTTGTAGGCACATAGGGCGGAAGGCATTTTCTTCGATCGAAAGCTCAGGGTGAATGCGTCTCGCATTTGAGACAACGCGTTGAACATTGATTTTCTGTCCAAATGACGGCATCCTGGTGCGCCTGTATGCGAAAGTAGATTCCCCAACTTACTTCGTATCTTGGCAACAAATGCTCAGAGGCAGTCAAGATGATGGGCTTGGCAACAACTCGGGCGCTCAATCTATCTAACCAGAAGCCGAAGGTGGCGCCGCGGAGCACGTCACGCGGATCGTGCCACGCTCCGCAGCGATGGACCGAAGCCGGCAGCTGCGCCGATCAGCTGTCAGGCTTGAAAGGTTCCACCTTGGCGTTTTCTGGTGACTGACCGGCGGCCTTCGTCAAACCGTGCATTCGGCCAAGCAAATCAGAGCATGGCGCTTTGGCGACACTTATATCGAGCGCTGACGCGACGATGCCTCTGGGAGCGGTTGCAATGACGGTGTCACCGTCCGGATGGTTCGCTCATGCCCTCTCGAAGCTGCTGCACGACCATGGGATCCGCCAGCGTAGAGATATCGCCGATCTGATCAGCCTGACCTTCTGCCAGTTTGCGCAATATGCGCCGCATGATCTTACCCGATCGGGTCTTTGGAAGCCCTGGGACGAACTGGATGACATCCGGTGTGGCTATTGGCCCGATTTCCTTGCGCACCAGGCTCCGCAGTTCCTTCCGTAGCGCCTCGCTTCCCTCCTCTCCTGCATTCAGCATCACGAAGGCATAGATTCCCTGCCCCTTGACGTCGTGCGGCATACCTACGACGGCGGCCTCGCTCACCAGTTTGTGCATGTCCAGCGCGCTCTCCACTTCCGCAGTTCCCATGCGGTGCCCGGAGACGTTGATGACGTCATCGACCCGACCGGTGATCCAGAAATAGCCATCTGCGTCGCGGCGCGCCCCGTCACCGGTGAAATAGGTGCCCGGGAAGGTGCTGAAATAGGTTTGGAAAAACCGTTCGTGATCGCCGAAGACGGCACGCATCTGGCCCGGCCAGCTGCGGGTGAGGACCAGATTGCCCTCGGCCGCGCCGGCCAGCGCATGGCCTTCGCCATCGACCAGCTCGGGGCTGACACCGGGCAGGGGAAAGGTCGCGCTGCCGGGCTTGGTTGCCGTCGCGCCCGGCACGGGAGCGATCAGCGCCCCACCCGTTTCGGTCTGCCACCAGGTATCGACGATCGGGCATTCTCCCCGACCGATCCTCTCGTGATACCAGTCCCATGCTTCGGGGTTGATCGGCTCCCCCACCGTTCCGAGCAGGCGGATCGACGACAGGTCGTGGGGCGTCACCCATCGGTCTCCCTCGCGCATGAGCGCGCGGATCGCCGTCGGTGCGGTGTAGAAGATCGTCACGCCCAGGCGCGCGCTCGTTTCCCACAGCCGGCCCGGATCCGGGTAGTTGGGCACGCCATCGAACATGACCGTCCGCGCGCCGTTCGAGAGCGGGCCATAGACGACATAGCTATGCCCGGTGATCCAGCCGATGTCGGCGGTACACCAGAACAGGTCGTCGGACACGTCCCGTCCGTGCTCCGGTCCGAACAGCAGGTCATATGTCAGCGTGGACCACAGCAAATAGCCCCCGGTGGTATGGAGCACGCCCTTGGGTTTGCCGGTCGAGCCGGAAGTGTACAGGATGAAGAGAGGATCTTCGGCATGCATCGCCTCGGGCGCGCAATCGTCGGGGGCGGCGGCGCAAGCCTCCTCCCACCAGATGTCGCGCGCCTCCCGCATCGACACCGGGCCACCGGTTCGCCGCATGACGATGACCGAGCGAACCCCGCTTGCCCGCTCCAGCGCGCAATCGACATTGGCCTTGAGCGGAATCCGCTTGCCGCCGCGGGTTCCCTCATCGGCGGTGACAACGAGAGTCGCGCCGCAATCGATGATCCGGTCGGCCAGGCTTTCGGGCGAAAACCCGCCGAACACCACCGAATGGACCGCGCCGATCCGTGCGCAGGCGAGCATGGCGATCGCCGCCTCCGGCACCATCGGCATGTACAGGACCACGCGGTCCCCCTTGGCGATGCCGTTGATTTTCAGGACGTTGGCGAAGCGACAGACCTCGCGATGCAACGCGAGATAGGTCAAACTACGCCCTTCACCCGGCTCGTCGCCCTCGAACACGATCGCTGGCTGATCGCCGCGCGCCTCGAGATGGCGGTCGAGGCAGTTGACCGACACGTTCAGTTCGCCATCGGCAAACCAGCGTATGCCGAAGTCGCGCTTGTCGAAGCTGCTCTCGTCCGCCTTGGTCGGGAAGACGCTCCAGTCGAGGCGGCGCGCCTCCGCAAGCCAGAAGCCGTCCGCATCCCGATCGTGCGCTGCCTGCATCGCGCGAAGCCGATCTGCCCGGTGCAGCATGGCGATTTCCCCTTCGTCGTAGGCGCGGCTCCGCACGAGGAAGCGCCGGCCCGTCCCGTTGTCAAGGCTGAACATGCCGCCCCGCCCCTCCACTACGTCCAGGATCAGCTGCGTGTGCTTCCATGCCGCGAACTGCCCCGCCCCGATATAGACCGGGGTGGTGTCGATCGTGCCCAGCAGCACGTCCGCGCCGCCGAGGCGGAACTCGCTGCGCGGGTAGACCATGGGACTGGAGCCGTCGCAGCACCCGCCGGACTGGTGGATCAGCACCGGACCATGGCGTGCAGCGATTTCGGCCAGCAGCCTCGCGGCTGCTTCCGTGGCAAGCACGCGGTGGACGGGGCGAGCCTGTGACAGGACCGCCCCGCCCATCGGCGCACGGCTCGTCATCATTGCGTCAGGTCGAGCACGACGCGCCCGTTGATCTGTCCCTTGCGCATCCGCTCGAACACCGAATTGATATCGTCCAGTTTGGCGGTGGAGATGGTCGCCTTCACCTTGCCGTCACCGGCGAAATCGAGCGATTCCTGTAGGTCCAATCGCGTGCCGACGATGGAACCGCGCACGGTGATGCCGTTCAGCACCATGCCGAAAATGTTGAGCGGGAAGTCGCCCGGCGGAAGTCCGTTGAGCGCGACGGTGCCGCCACGCCCGACCATGCCGACGGCCTGTTCGAAGGCCTTCTCGCTCACCGCCGTGACCAGCACGCCGCGCGCGCCGCCGCCGGTCATTCGCTTTACCGCGGCGGCGGGGTCCTTTTCGGTCCGCGCGTTGACGGTTTCCTTCGCGCCGAGTTCGCGTGCAAGCGCAAGCTTGGCGTCGTCCACGTCCACGGCGACCACGTCCAGCCCCATCGCGACCGCATATTGCACGGCCATGTGGCCCAGACCGCCGATACCGGAGATGACCACGGCATCGCCGGGCTTGGTGTCGGTCATCTTCAGCCCTTTATAGACCGTGACGCCCGCGCACAGTACCGGCGCAATCTCGTTGAACCCGATATTGTCGGGCAGTTGACCGACGTAATTGGGGTCGGCCAGGACATAGTCGGCGAACCCGCCATTGACCGAGTAGCCCGTGTTGCGCTGGCTTTCGCAAAGCGTCTCCCATCCGCCCAAGCAGTGGGTGCAATGGCCACAGGCGGTGTAGAGCCAGGGCACACCGACCCGATCGCCCTCCTTCACATGGGTTACCCCCTGCCCCACCGCGGACACGAAGCCCACGCCTTCATGCCCGGGGATGAAGGGCGGGTTGGGCTTGACCGGCCAATCCCCCTCCGCCGCATGCAGATCGGTGTGGCACACGCCCGATGCCTGGATCGCCACCTGGATCATGCCTGGCCCGACTTCGGGCACCGGCACCTCCTCGATCCGCAGGGGTTCGCCGAAGGCGCGCACGACGGCGGCTTTCATGGTCTTCGTCATGATGTCTCTCCTGGATTCTCTTTTGGGCACGGCGCGGCGAGGATTCGCCGCAACGCACCGCTCCGCCCTCGCCTCAGAAAAAGCCGAGTTTCTTCGGGCTGTAGCTGACCAGCATGTTCTTGGTCTGCTGATAGTGATCGAGCATCATGCGATGGTTTTCGCGCCCTATGCCGGACTGTTTGTAGCCACCGAATGCGGCATGGGCGGGATAGGCGTGGTAGCAATTGGTCCACACGCGCCCTGCCCGGATCGCGCGACCGAAGCGGTAGCACGTGTTCGCATCACGGCTCCACACCCCCGCTCCCAGGCCGTAGAGCGTGTCGTTGGCGATCTGCAGCGCCTCGTCATGATCCTTGAAGGTGGTCACGGCGAGTACGGGGCCGAAAATCTCCTCCTGGAAGATACGCATCCGGTTGTTGCCCCGGAACACGGTCGGCTTGACGTAGTAGCCGCCCGCGATTTCGCCGTCGAACCGCGCGGCCTCGCCACCGGTCAACAGTTCGGCGCCCTCCTGCTTGCCGATGTCGATATAGGACAGGATTTTCTGCTGCTGTTCGGACGAGGCCTGCGCGCCGATCATGGTTTCCATGTCGAGCGGGTTGCCGGCCTTGATGGCTTGTACACGGGCGATCGCGCGCTCCATGAAGCGATCGTAGATGCGTTCATGCACGAGCGCGCGGCTGGGGCATGTGCAGACCTCGCCCTGGTTGAGCGCGAACATCACGAAGCCTTCGATCGCCTTGTCGAGATAGTCATCGTCGTCACGGCACACATCCTCGAAGAAGATGTTGGGGCTCTTGCCGCCCAGCTCGAGCGTGACCGGGATGAGGTTCTCGCTGGCATATTGCATGATGAGACGGCCGGTGGTCGTCTCCCCGGTGAAAGCGATCTTTGCGATGCGGCTGCTGCTGGCGAGCGGCTTGCCCGCTTCCAAGCCGAAGCCGTTGACTACGTTCAGCACGCCGGCGGGCAGCAGGTCGCCGATCATTTCCAGCAGCACCATGATCGATGCCGGGGTCTGCTCGGCAGGCTTCAACACCACGCAGTTGCCCGCGGCCAGCGCCGGCGCAAGCTTCCACACCGCCATCAGGATGGGGAAGTTCCACGGGATGATCTGGCCGACCACGCCCAGCGGTTCGTGGAAATGATAGGCGACCGTATCCTGATCAATCTCGGAAATGCCGCCTTCCTGCGCGCGGATGCAGCCCGCGAAATAGCGGAAATGATCGATTGCCAGCGGGATGTCGGCCGCTACTGTCTCACGCAGCGGCTTACCATTGTCCCAAGTTTCCGCGACCGCGAGCTTGAAGAGATTTTCTTCCATCCGGTCTGCGATGCGATTCAGGATCAGCGCGCGCTCGCCGGCACTGGTGCGGCCCCAGGCGTCCTTGGCGGCATGGGCTGCATCGAGTGCGGCTTCGATGTCGGCCGCCTGACTGCGCGCGACCTTGCAAACGGGCTTGCCGGTGACGGGCGAGATATTGTCGAAATACCGCCCATCCTTGGGTGCCGTCCACTTGCCGTCGATGAAGTTGTCGTACTTCTCTGCGAAGGGCGCGCTCATGGAAGCCGCCGGATTGGTTCGCATATCCATCATTCATCCTCTCACGTTGCCGGATGCTCCGGTCTCGAAGAGGATGATTTCGTGAAACAGCGGCACTGAGAAGAGCGGACAGCGCGAAGGGGGCCGGCACTGTCTCGTTGTCGAGACAGCTTGACGGCACCTCGTGTCAATCGCGCGTCAAGCCGACCTTCTCCATCCGCCGATAGAGCGTGGCGCGCCCGATCCCGAGAGCCCTGGCGGCACGCGTCGCGTTTCCATCCGCCTGCGCCAAAGCGCGTCGCAATACCGCGCGTTCCGAGTCGCGAAAGGATGCGGCCTCGCCGCCGCCGAGGATGTCGGCAGCGCTGCGACACCCGGTCAGGCATGCATCGGTAAGATGAAAGCGGTGGCGCGCGGCGTGCGTGGCGCCGATCACCAGATCGTCGCGATCGACTGCCAGCAAAGCCGAATCGCCCCCGGGAAGGTTTGCATCGATGATGCGATGCCCCTCGAAATATCGACGAAAGATGCCGCTTTCGATCCGCCGCGCGGCGTCCTGAACGATCTTCTGGATCAGAGAGCCCATCGCCATCGTGTGATCGTCGCGGCAATTGGAGATGTCCAGCGCGCCTACCAACTGCCCCGCCGCGTCTCGAACCGGAGCATCCATGCAGCTGATGCCGATATTCCGGCTGGCGAAATGCTCATCGCGGTGAATCGTGATCGGACGGCCTTCCACGAGGCAGGTGCCGATCCCGTTGGTGCCTTCGCGGCTCTCGCTCCAGACGCCACCCGGCGTCAGCCCGACCTTGTCGAACATCTCCCGATCACCCGCGCTGCTCCGCGCTTCGAGGATGACGCCTTCATTGTCCGATAGCATGACGGCGCAACCGGTGACTGCGACGATCTGAAACAGCTGGTCGAGCAGAGGGCGCGCGACCTCGAGCATCAGCCCATGACGATGCCGCCGCTGCGTGAGATCGCATCCCGATACCAGATCGGATGCTCGCGCGGCGCCCGCGTCTAACCCGTGCTTGAGGCCCGATCGACACCAGCTTGCCGCGACGAAGGACCTCGCGGCACTCGAGGATGAGTGCAACACCTCCGCCACCGAGTCTTCGTGCTGAGCTGCCATAAGGTCCTCATAATCGGTTTTGCGCAGGTTGGCGACGGAGGACTCGGCAACAAGCTTGCGTCCGCTGCCGATCCTCAATCCTCCGGCTTCATCATGGTGCGCAGCTCAAAACGAGCTCCACTCCCCAGCGCCGGGAGAGGATGAGATCGAGCGTGCGGGCTTCTGCTGCGCGTAAGCCTCCGGCTTGTTCCAGCCGGAACGGACTGCGCCCCGTTCTGATGGCTGACCGATATTGAAATGCGAAGCAGCTTGGGTCAGCTGCATTACTTCGCTTGCGAGATTGCGCGCCGCGGCAGATGTCTGCTCGACCATCGCTGCATTCTGCTGCGTCGTTTGATCCATCGCGTTGACCGTTTCGCTGATCTCGCTAACAGCGTTCGCCTGCGCGTTGTTGTCTTTAGCGATGTTGCCAAGGAGGTCATGCACCTCGCCAACGTCATTCGAGATTCCAACAAACGCGCCGTCGACCTTACGCACCATTTCCACGGCGGATAGAATCTCGGATTGTGTGGTGGTAAGCTGATCACGAGCCCGTCCGGCTTCCTCCTCCGCGCGCATCGCAAGAGCGGACACGAGATCGGCGACGACAGCAAAGCCGCGTCCGGCTTCGCCTGCGCGACCAGCTTCGACAGCAGCGTTCATGGCAAGGACGCGCGTTTGGAAAGCGATCTTGTCCAAACCTTCGATGACGCTGTCGATTCCTTTCGCGCTATCCGAGACTCTCCCCATGGCCGACACCGCATCATCGGCGATAGCTCGCCCATCTGCGACCGTCGAGATCGCAGCATCCGCACGCGAAACCGTCTTGGCCGCCGCAGCAGCCGTTTGCTTCAGGCGGCTGTCCATTTGGGTGATTGCCGCGGTGGTTTCTTCCAAATTCGCGGCGTTCGCCTCCGTTCGCCGCGCCAGATCTTCAGAAGCCGTTGCAATCTCGTTGGCGCCACTCTCGATGGTGGTGGCACTAATAGAAACTGCTCCGATCAGCTCCTTCAGACCTTCCAGCGTCAAATTGAAATCATCTCGCAGCGAAGCGTAATCGGAAGGAAAGGGGTGATCAATCTTGGCTGTTAAATCTCCCGCCCGCACGCGACGGAGGTGCTCACCAAGCTCCTTCACCACATCGGCTTGCTTGATCGCCTGCTGCTGCTGTTCGACCGCGGCATCGCGGAAGGTAAGCATCGCCTTTGTCATGCGCCCCACGCAATCTTTGTAATGCGTGAAGGCAATAGCGCTGCTGAGATCGCCGGCAGCTAGTCCGTAGACTCATAAGCGCGAAGCCACAGTCGCATTGAGGCGAGTTGGACCATGGCGAGGAAGTTAGCCGCTAGCTTGTCGTAGCGGGTGGCGACACGGCGGAAGTGCTTCAGTTTGGAGAAGAACCGCTCGATGAGGTTGCGCTCGCGGTAGAGCCGGTTGCTGAAGCACGGCTTCCAGCGGCGGTTTCTCTTGGGTGGGATGTTGGGCGTTGCCCCCTGTCCCTCGATCAGTTCACGGATGCGGTCAGCGTCATAGGCCTTGTCGGCCAGCACGATGGTGCGCGGGCCGAGATGGTCGAGCAGGATGTCGGCAACCTGTCCATCATGCGCCTGTCCCGCCGTCAGGCCGAGCCTGATCGGGAGCCCTTGCGCATCGACGACCGCGTGGATCTTGGTCGTGAGCCCGCCCCGGGAGCGACCGAGACAATGATCTCGATCCCCCTTTTTGCCGTCGCGGCCTGCTGGTGGGCGCGAACGGAGGTGCTGTCGATCATCTGGATGTCGCCGTCGTGCGCGGCGGTGATGGCGTCCATCATCCGATCCCACACGCCAGCCTTCCGCCATCGCACGAAGCGGTTATAGCAGGTGGTGCGCGCGCCGTAGCGCTCGGGCAGATCGCGCCATGGCGCACCGGATCGCAGCACCCAGAAAATGCCGTTCAGCACGCGCCGGTCGTCGACACGGGGCACACCTCGCGGCTTGTTGGGCAACAGCGGCTCGATCACGCGCCACTCGAAGTCGCTCAGATCATATCGGCTCATGCCGATGCTGAATCAGCTCCGAGCGCGTTGCGCAAGCTGGTGCTGGGGGGACGGGAGAAATCCCTCTGCTCTTCTCAGAGCCCCAGCTGATCCCCTCGCCAAGTCTAACCTCCCGGCTTGGCTGAGAGCACCGGCAGCATAATCGCGCAAGCAGCGCGTCCGCAAGTTTATGGGTTCACAACCTTGTTGCACGGCAGGTTTGAGGTCTCGGCGGTCCGAGGCTAAATGGCAAAGATTGGGTCGGAAGCCGTAGGCCCGTTTGTCGTCATCATCCGCCTCGGACGTAAAAGTTGGCCAACGGTCAGGTGCTGCCTATCGGGGAGGGTACATTGCAAGGTTCGAGCGTCTGCTCCCGCCGAAAGCCGTCGTAGAAGCCGCGAGACGGGAACGACGGCTTCGTCCCGAATTCAGTCTGCCGCGCAGGCGACTTTCACGAATGCTCCAAAGCTCCGACCAGAGCCAAAGCTATGACGGCAAAATGACATAAGGCGCGATCAACGATCCCCGTCGGGCTGGTCGTCTCGATCATAGAGCGCCAAAATCATACGCTCGACAACGCCGTCTTCAGCTTCCCCCCGCCTCCCCTCGTCGGGCGAAGAAAGATCGCGACGAACCGCCTCGGGGGTCGAGGCAAGGCTCGCCGTCAAAATGGCGCTGGCCAGGAATGGGTGCATCACCTCGGCTAAGGGTGGCCGGGCGCCGTTGCCCGCAATCGGGCGGCCACGCTGAAGCAGCGCTGCGATGCTGGTCATCGGCACGAGCGTGATTGCCCCCACCTTGATCACCTCGATCTCACCAGCCTTGATCAGCTCGTAGAACTTCGACCTACCGATGCCAGTGATGCGGCAGGCATCAGCAATCCGCAGCGTGATGGGCGACAGGTCGGTGTTCGGCTTGCTCAGCGTAGGACGCATGGCACACTCCTTCATCTGTCCCTCCCCAGTTCTGGGGATTGACGGTTGGCGATGCGGTTGTTCGTGTCGCCCCGGGCGATTGCTCGACCGACGAGCTCGACGAAGGCGTCGTAGCGAAGCCGGCCGAGACGCTGCGTCTCGGTATCAAAGGCCGGCCGGTGCGCCGTGAGGGTAAGCTGGTGGCGGACGAAGAGCCCGAGGGCTTCGGTCAGATAGTCGAGCTTCTGCTCCATCCGATCGGCGACGCGGTTCTGGCGGTCGAGCCGCGCGCCGAAGCGCTGGTCGAGTTCATGACCGGCACGGCGATCGAACCAGGCGGTCAGCGCGTCGGTCAGGATTGCGGTCTTCGACGATCCCGGCTGCGCAGCCATCGCGTCGAGCTTCGCCGACAGTTCGTCGGGAAGGTAGAATTGGTGGCGGGTCTTGCGCGTCTGCATGTGGCGCAGAATCCGCCTGTTCCCGCTTCCGTTACAGGTCCTGGCTGGTGAATCCCGGTACCTCTTTGAGGACTCTCAGAACCCGCCGATCTCCGGCCCCGAACGCTGGCGCCCGAATGTCCAGCTGATCGTGCCGCCACGATCGATGCCGGTGACGGTTCGGCCGATCTGCTTTTCCAGCACCGGCCGCCAAGGCACCAGCGTGAACTCCCGCGATTTCTCGATCACCGCATATTTCGCGGCGCCGACCTGCACCGCCTTGCGATAGGTACCCTCAATCGCGCCGCCGCGATGCTCGGAATAGCCAAGCCCCATCTCTTTCGAGAGCTGCCCCGCCACCTGCCGCAGTTCGCGACGGCGGAGCTCGGTCAGCAGATTGGCGCGGAAGCGGACGGTATCGCCGTCGCGCCAGGCGAGGTCTTCTTCGATCAGCCACTGGCGGCGAAGCACCAATGCCTGTCGCACCTGCGCGCCGAAGCCGCCGCCCAGCACTTCCGGTTCTTTCGCGACCTGCTGCTCGTCGAGCCAGGTCACGCCGTTGCGGCGGACCAGTTCCAGGACCGGGCGCTCGGCAAGCGCTTCGATCTCAACGGGTCGTGCCGCAGCCGCCCTTCGCTCGAAGGCCAGCACCTTGTCGAGATGATCGGCACAGATTTTCCAGCTGCCATCCGGCATGCGCTCCACCTCGCCCCCTCCCCGTCGCAGCGCTTCCAGCCGCCGGACATGGGCTTCGGCGAAACGCTGGCTGGCACTGGGGTCGTGGCGGAGATGCCCGTCGACGCTGTAGATGCCGTTGTTGGCGGCAGCGACCTCGGCAACAGTTCGATCGACATCGCGGATGCCGGCGATGACCGGCGACACCCGCACAATCTCGGGGCGCTCGCTCACTTCCGAGAGCGACCGATTGCCCAGCTCGACATAGTGGCTGCGCCCGTCGGTCGCTGCCACGATCAGGTAATGGCGGTCGCGATGCTCGTCGGCCAGTCCCGTCGCCACGACACGGCCGATCAGCGGCTTGCCCTCGGCTGGGTCGTAGATCGCATAGTCCTGCGGATGCACCTCGGGCGCCCGTTCCTTCAGCTGCGCGTGCATCGTCGCGATGATGTCGCCGCGGCGGCCCATCACACGCAGCGTGGCTTCCAGATCGTCGGCGAGCCGGTAGCGCCCTTTGCCTTCCTCGGTCGCTAATCCCATCCGGGCGAGCGTGCCGAGGCGCGCGGCGCGCAGCCCCTGCTCGACGCTGTCACCATGCCAGGAGGATACCAGCCCGTCGGCCTCGCGCGCGACCAGCAACCTGCGGTCGATGCTGGTGAACCGCTCTTGGCCCACCTCGCGCTGGCGGCCCTCAAAAATCTCGCGGTCGGTGCGCGGCCCCAGATCAAGATTGACCAGCTCCGCCGCCCGCGCGGCGAGCCCGCGGCTGACATATTCGCGGGCGACGATTAGATCCTGGCCGCGATCGTCGATCCCACGCACCAGCACATGGGTATGCGGATGGCCGGTGTTGAAATGGTCGACGGCAACCCAGTCGAGCTTCGTGCCGAGGTCCTGCTCGACCTGCGCCATCCAGCGCCGCACCAGCGGCTTCAGGTGTTCATATTGCGCGCCGTCTTCGGGTGCAACGATGAAGCGGAACTGGTGCCGGTCGCCGGTGCTGCGTTCGAGGAATGCCTTGCCGTCAGCAACGTCCTGATCAGCAGCATAAAGCGTGCCGCGCTCACCCTCCCGGGTGGTGCCATCCCGCTGCAGATAGCGAAGGTGCGCGGCAGCGCCCTTCGCCCCCTTCCCCGTCACCTTCACGAAGCGGGCCTTCACGACGACGCGGCGCGCGCGAATTCCTGCAAACCGATTGGAAGACCCAAGCACCCGGCCCACGCCCGAACCGCGACCGATCCTGCTGCCATCGAAATGCCTGGCGCGCGCAGCCGGAGATCGGGCCGCGCCGCCCGCCAGATTGGTGGCCTTGCGAAGCTGGTGCGCGAACGGCCGATCCGCGCCGACCCGCCCCAACCATAGCTCGAATGGATCCTCGGCCATGACGCTGTCCCATGCTGGAAAGCGCCAGAAGAGGGGGCGCCAGCGCAGCCCTTCAAGGGCCTCCATTCGGGGGAGCCGGAAAGCCACAGAAATGCTGGCATTCCGGCGACCGCGCCTTCCCGATGGAGGCATCGCCGTGGGTATGCCTCCATCAAAAACGACGTGCAGACGCCACTTCCGGGGCCGCTTGGAGGCACCGCTTTTATCTTGCCATCCCTTCTACCCCCCCGCCGATCCCCACCAGCCTTTCATATGTTCCCTCTACGTTCTACTATCGCGGCGTTTACGAGTCGCTAGGAATAGGCCAGATATGTCGATCAGGATCGAACCACTGGAGAACGGCCGGCTGAAGCTTTCCGGCGACGTGGAGGACGAGATTTGCCTGTCCGCGCGGGCGCTCGATGAGGGCTTTGCCATCGCAATTTCGGACGGCACACTGGTGCAGGGACGCTTCGATAATTGGGTCGACGAGTGCCGATTTTCGGTCGCCGTCGAGGGCGCCGGTATCGCTACAGTCAGCCGCGCGGAGCGCGGCGACGTGCTCGATCTGGCGTGGAAAATCGAGTGGATCAGCGTCGCGATCGCCCGCGATATGCGCTGCGCCGAACGCAGCGAAGCGCCGCAGTTGCAGCGCGAATTGTCGTTCGCGGACGCCGGGAAAATCGCCGCCTAGGTCAGGCGGCGGCGCTGCGTTCCAGTGCCGCGATCCGCTCTTCGCAGATCACCTGCACCGCCTGACCGAGCGCTTCGACACGCTCGCCCAGCCACACCAGTTCCTCTTCGCTGATCCGGTAGTGCTTCGAATAGCGCGCCTTCACATAGGCCTCTTTCAGCTTCTCGAAGCGGGCACGATCGGTGCGCTGGTCACGCGGCCAGGCATCGACCAGACGCGGATCGATGCGCTCGGCCTGGGTGCGCAGAAAGCCCAGATTATGCACGTGCGGGGTGTAGAAAGTGCAGACGAGCAGCACGCAGTGGTAGAGGCGTTCAGCCGTCTGGTGCAGCAAGAAAGCGGCCAGCTTTAGGTCGCCATCACGCTCAGCGTACCCAGCATTCCGTTTGAACCCGGCTGCTGTTGGAAACCATTCTCCGAAATACTCCTGCGCCATGGCCAACGCCTGCTTCGGCGTCTTAGGCTTGGGCTGATGTAATTCGGTATCGTCGCTCTGGTACAACGCGATGCCGTCGCGGGCGACATCCATGAAGAAATAGCGGCCATGCGCGAGGCCGTCATTCACCTCCTGCAGGGTATGAACGATGAAGTTGACCGGCGTGCGCAGCGTTTTGGTAATCGCCAATTCACGATTGAGCCGGTCGTCGGCGGTTGTCCAAAACTGGGCGCGATCGGTGAGCTTGTCGTTGTTGACGATCACCAGCAAGTCGAAGTCCGACTGATAACCTTTGGCGGTATGTGGCTCGTCGATCCATCCGCCGCGCGCATAGCTGCCGCAGAGAATTACCTTTAGGATGCGCCCCTGCTTCTTCCAGTCCGATGTCGCAACAGCGGTCGCGTCGCCAAATTCCTGGAACAGGATTTGAACGACACGCTCCAGCTCGCGCTGCTTGGCTGGCGGCAAATGATCGAGGCCGGTCCTCATGGATCGATCCTAACGCGCTGATGCGGCGGCGTACACCTCGCCCGCAGGTAGCGGGCGAGGTGTCGCGTCTATCACGGCCATTTGTCCCGTTCGGCCCGATCCAAGGCAAGGATCACACGGGCAATGGTCTGCTCCACCTCGGCCACTGTGCAACCATGCCGTTCAGCTGTTTCGATGTAGTCGCAATCGTCGAACCGGACCGATCCGAAGATCGCCCGATCGCGCTCGGGGATGGCACGAAAGGCACGACGCATCCGCCGCAGTCGAAGCCAGCGCATCATTGCTCCGCCTCCCCATCCGACGTGAAACCGAGCAGATAATCGGCTGCCTTGCTGGCCGCGCTCGCCGCGCGAAAGATCGCCTTTTCGTCCTCGCGCAGCACCGCCAGCCAGCTGCCGATATAATCGGCGTGCCGAACCGTTGGCCGGATCGCCAGCGATGCGCAGGTAAACGCGCTCGCCATCTCGGCAGCCAGTTCCTCGCGGGCATAGGTGGCACTGCCGAATGCGCCGGACTGGTCGCGGTCAAGGCGGGAGCGATGCCCGGTCCAGTGCCCCAATTCGTGCAGCACAGTGCGATACCAGTTGATGCGGTTGTAAAAGGCGAGCTGCGGCGGCACCGCGACATAGTCGCCGCCTGGGCTGTAATAGGCTTCGCCACCCCCGATCCGGATATCTGCCCCGCATGCTTCCATCAACGCATGCGCGGCCGGAATGCGGTCGGCTTCTGCCACGGGCTCGCCCTGCGCCACCACCGTCAGCCGATCGGGCAATCCCTCGCACTGGTCGACATTGAATACGGTGAACCGCTTGAGAAACGCCAGCTGCCGCGCCTCGCGGTCCTCGTCGCGTGCCCGTTCGGCTTCGACCTTTGGCGTGAAGCGATCCGCATAGCAGATCGTCGTCCCGCGCTCGCCGCGCCGCACGTTGCCCCCGGCCGCCTGGGCTTGTCGAAAGGTCAGCCAACGCTGCGAGGCATAGCGCCCCTCGATCACCGCCGCCCAGAGGATCAGCACATTGATCCCCGAATAGCGCCGCCCGGTCACCGCATTGGCCGGCATCGCACAGCCACATGCCGCCGCATCCCAAGGCTGCACCCAGGGCAGCCGTCCCTGTTCCAGTTCGGCAATCACCCGTCCCGTCACCTCGGCATAGAGGCTCGCCCGGTTCTCGTGTCCAACACCCATAATCCTGCTCCTTCCAAAACACCGCAACCGGCGCCGGAAGGGCGGGGGGAGCGGCAGGAGCGAACCGGCAGTCCTGCCGTCAGAGGCAGGCCGCACCCCCCGGGGTCCCCATTGCGCCCGCGCAATGGGGTGGGTCTCAGGGCCGTAACGGAGTGGAGGAGCCGGGCACCGCCCGGCTTGCGGCATGCCGCGGCAGGACTAGAGGCGAGCGACGCTCCCCCTGCTCTTTCCCGCGTGCCGGCGCACCAACGCCGCCGCGCATTCGCGCGGCGACCATCCTGTCAGCGCAACCGCGCTGCCGGGCGCCACCGGCGCCCGGACAAGAACCGCACCCTTGTAACCGGGCGGGCCTCGCGCGGGCGGCGTGCGCGCGCCAGCACGTGCGCCAGCCGCCGCCCGTGCCTCCCGCCCGGGCAAGTGTGCCACGCGGGCACCGACAACCTGCGCGCCCTGGTGTCGCCGCAGGCGTGCGCCAGCGCGCGCCCCGCACCCGCGTTTCGCTGCCGGCACCTGCCGGCCGCCGATCCGCAGGATCGACGCTCGCGTCCGCGATCAAAATCCGAAGGGCCGAGACGGCCAGCCCGACTCGGCGCCGCGCAGCGGCGTGCGAGCGCAATCACGCCGCTGGCGTGAGACGCCCAGCATGGTCCACCAAGCCGCCTGTCGATCAAAAGGCGCGACTGAACACGAATAGCCTCAGGCCCATTCAGATCCGTCTGGCCAAGGCTATAGGACCAGCACCGCACTGCCGAAACCGCAGGTTGGATCGCAAGGGAGCGGCACATGGTCACGCGTGAGGAACTCTACCGCCTTATCTGGGCGATGCCGATGACCAAGGTCTCGGCGCAACTGGGCATCTCCTACGGCAAGCTGGTACAGATCTGCACCGCTCTGGGCGTACCGAGGCCAGCGCAGGGCCACTGGACACGCCTTGAGCTCGGCAAGGCCGATCCTGTTCCGCCGTTACCCGCAGCAGCGGAAGGACAGCCCACCACATGGACCGGCGACGGCATGCCCCTCCCCAAGGCGCGACCCGCCGTCCGCACACTTAGGAAAAAGGCGATAACCGGCAACAAGACGGCTCCGGCCATGCACCCGCTCCTGCGCGGCACGAAGGCACAATTCTTGAATAGCCGCCCGGCCAGGGATGATGGCTTTCTCCGACCGTATAAACGCGCCCTGCCCGACCTGCGCACCTCCTCCGCAGCGCTCGATCGTGGGCTGCTGCTGGCGAATGCTCTGTACAATGCCTTCGAGGAGGCTGGTCACCACGTGGTACTCAGCGGGCTCAATTCTGCCGCCCGCCGCCTGCAGATCGACCCCAGAGAGGCACCGATAAAGGGACAGCGGTACGACCCGTATCCACAGCCATGGCGGCCCGATCGACCCACGCTCGTCCAGACAGGCGGGTTGAGCATCGGTCTCATTGTTCTCGAGATGACCGAGCACGTAAAAATGCGCCACACGAACAACGGGTTTGTCCGAGACAGCCCCGAGCTTGCTGCACGCCTGGAGCGGTCCCACGGCTCCGGCTGGACAACATTCGAGGATGTGCCGTCGGGTCGGCTCCGTATCTTCGCCTATGCTGCAGACTCCGGCGTCGACTGGTCGCGAAGCTGGCAGGAATCGGAGGATCAGCCAGCACCGCTCTCGCCCGAAACCATCGTCAAAGCCGTTCTGGCGCAAAAGCGCCAGCTTTTGGAAATGGCAGAGGAAGCCGCGCGCCGGGCCGAGCTTCGACACCGCGCATGGTTGGAGGAACAGGAGAAATGCCGCCGCCGCGAGGACGAGCGCAATATCGCCAAATCCTATGAGAAAGCCTGGCAACCCTGCAACGCGCTATCCAGCGATGGTCGAGGGTGATGGAGATCGAGCAGTTCTTCTCCCAAGCCCAGCAACGCGCAGCGACACTCCCGAGCAAGGCCCAAACGGTCGTTTTGGAGCGGGTCAGCCTTGCCCGAAAACTGATCGGTAATCAGGATCCCCTCGACCTCCTTCGAGAATGGAAGGCACCTGCCGAGATATACCAGCCGCTATATGCCGACTCCGCCGATACCGTGCGGCAGCGAACGCGAAGCAAACTTTGACGGCCGATTGGCGGAAGCCGTGCTCTGGAGTCGGCTGAACATGAGGCCAGCCAGGGAGGCAGCATCCGACCAGATTCAGTCATTCATTAAACGGCGACGACCGGCAGCTTCTGTCGAAAACGGACGTAGCTTCCGCGAGAAGCACTTTTAAGAAAACTCCCGAAGACATCAATTGCAGAGAATATTTATTGATAGTGGTGAGATCGTTTGAGGTGCAATTCTCGGTCAAGCTTCCAGCTATGTCGCTGCGCACGTTTTGCACCTAAATAGTTATGACGCAGCGCTGTAGTTCTTGTGTGAGGTACAATACGCTCTGCTGAAGCCATCTTGTCAGAGAGGGAAGATCGGGCGGAGCGTTCATATGATGTGCAGATCCACCCGGCTTTGGGGAAAGCCACCAGGGAGCCGCGCTTGCGAGATGCATGCGCTCAATTGAGAATTTTGAGAGGAGTTCAGTCGTGCTTCGCTCAGGCAGCGCGGCGTCGAAGTCTTCGACGACTTCCTCCGCATCGGGAACGAAGTTTGCTTCGCTCGCCGTTTGCGCCAGCGCTTCGAGCAGATCAAATTGCCAATGAGGATGGCCCGCGCCCGGACTTTGAAAGGAGAGCTCTCCACCTGACCATGTGCTGATCCCTGGCCATTCCAGTCGGAGGATCTGCGGTTTTGTGGCCTCATACCGTTTCCCGAGGTAGATCGTCAGCCCGGCATTGCGAAAACGGTAGGGTTTCGGACCGGCTATGACATCCCAGACCTCTTGCCAGCCAAGCCAGGATGTGAGGCCGCCGGAGATCTCGCACAACGGTGCGACCAGGGTGGTACCGCCGCGGTTCCGCGTCACCCGTTTGAGCTATGAGGAAAGAATACGTGATAGGGTTTGACGATCCGCCCGTTCTGGATCGAATCCGTCATCGTCGCCAGGCGGAAGTAACGACGCTCCCGTGCCGGCAGCGACTGCCACTCGTCCTGTGTCAACAGTAGGGCATCATTATACCCGGTCTGAATACCTTGTGAGACTTCGAACAGGTCCGAGACGGTCGGCAGGCCAAGTTCCGCCATTTCTGCTAGCAGCCGCTCCGTCGATGGCGTCGGCAATCGCCACGTTCTGCGCCCGACGAGAGAGCTCGCGTTGACGGGAAACAGGCTCCACTGGGGTTCGATAAGCGGCGTCGACGGGGCCGCGCCATCCAGCTTTCGGACCTGACGAAGCGCTTCGCCGGTAGCTGCGGGGTCGTTTTCCGTCAGCAACGCCATCAACGGCTTGGGTTCGGCCGACTGGCCCTTGCGGATTACGGTGCAGGCAACCTGAACGAGGGCGTGGGAGAACAGGCCGAAATCACCAATGGAGGCGAGCATGCGAATGTCGCCGCGATCGGCGAGCTTTTCGCGCCACGTCTCTGCGGCCTTGAGCGACAATAAGCTTGCAGGAAAAAGCGAGCCGAGCGCGCCCCCTTCTTTGAGAGCATCGAGCGCGCGCGACACAAAGGCCATACTATAATCGCCGCGCGCGGCGCTACCGTCGGTCGCTTCACGCAGCTGCTGGCGCTGCTCGGGCGTCTGCGCGCCGAATCCGATGAAAGGTGGATTCATGACGATGACGTCCGCGCGCGGGAAACCCGCTTCACCTAGCGCGTCGCGCTGAACGATCTCGAGTTGAACGCCGCCTGCCGGCGTCCAGTCGCGCAGTGAGAGACTGATGACGAAGCGTGCCATGGCGATCGCCGCTGAGGATATATCCAGGCCTATAATCGTCAGCTTGCCGGCGAACCGGGCGCGCCTGAGCGCACGCAGTGCCTCATGCAGAAACGCGCCGGATCCGCAGGCCGGATCGCACAGAACCAGCTCGGGGCGGGTCGAGAGATCGGGCATTTGAGCAAGAACCTGCTCGACGATGCTTCGGGCTAGCGCGGGCGGCGTAAAATGGGTTCCACCGCGGTGCGTAGCACGTGTTTCCGGGGCATCCACCAGCCCGAACAAATCAAAATCCGGCGAAACCCGGAGCAACTCGAAATGCGCCTCCTGGAACAGCTGACCGCCAGCGTGGCGGATCGCGAGCGCTGGATGGAGCCGAAGGTTAGAGAGCGCGCCGGGCGCCGCGGCTGCCTCGCTACTGGCGGCGTTTAATGCATTTGCCGGAATGCGCGCGTGTAGCTCAGCGACGTCCTCAGCCAAGCCGAGCCCAGACAGGTTCTGCCCGATTGCATCCGGAGCAATGAGCCCGGCTAGGGTCGCCAGGTACACGTCGATCGCCCGCCCGTCCGGCACCTTGGCATGATGAGCGAGCGAACGCACACGCCGGAAAAGATTGAGAAGATGCTCGACGATGCCACGGTTCGACCGCACGCGGTCTTCATTCAGATAGGTATAGAACCGGTCGAGGCTGCGTTCGACGCCGCCGCGCTCATAGACGCGCACATCGCTGGGCATATCCCACCGCACGACTGCCACCTTGCTATCCGTCACCGTCACGTGATGGGGAATGTCGCTCGACCACGCCCAGCCGGCGGTCTCACCAGTGCGCCAGAGATCCTCGGACGACGTCGAGAGCGCGAACGTTCCAAATCCGCCGTCAAGCAAGACGTGGTGATCGCCCGGAATCGCGGTGGTGTCCTGCGCCTCGAAGAGGGGTGCAAGCGCCAGACCGAAGCGGCGGCTCCAGTCGTGGGCGAGAGGCTGCAACTGAGTCATCGCACCGCTATCGCGGGGAAAAGCGGTAGCTGGCTTTCGACCCGCAGATCATTGGGCGTCGCGAGGATTTCCAGATGCGCGTCGAGCTCGACGACTAAGCAGGAGCAGTTCCGCAAAGGGTCGCTCGATACACGCAACGAGGCCTCCCGCGCGTTCGAAAACATAACAGCATGGCCCCAAAGGGACGGAAAGGCACGTTTGCGCAATAGCGCTTGGAGTTGCGCGATCGCCTCGCGCCACCCACTGACCTCAATGGCGTAGCGAAGATGCACCTCGTGCAGCACCCGCAGCGCCAGGATCGTCTGCCAGGAAAACAAGGCGAGATGCCCGCGCCCGGCGGGAGGAACGTCGGCCTCAACGAGCGCCCGACGCCCACACCACTCGCGTAGTTGATGGGCTGTTAGGCCGGAAAGGCGAACAGCTTCTGAGGCCTGAACCAACATATCCGGATGGGTAGCATGCCCATCCCAGCGACACCAACGCCTAATTTGGGACCTGCTTAAGGGCTATCGTTGGTCGCTTTCAGGAAAACCGACCCACTTCACCAGATTGTGCGATGCTGATCCGGCAAATGCCGAATGACAGCTCCGCATTAAAGCCGTCACTCAGCCCTTTGCTCGGTAACGGCAGGAAAGTTCCACTTTTCGCCATTGCCAGCGGGTGAACTCCGACACGAGCGCAAGTCTGGTGCAGGCGCCTCGCCGAGTCCACGCACGGATGGGATCATTGACTTTACAAGCGCCGGTACCGCGGAAGTCGAATACCCGCCGTTTCTTGCTCAGATTTGCATTTCTGGGCGCCAGATGCCAATGTCTCATCCTGCGTTAGGCCCAAGCAAAGCTGGAATCGCCAGCCATTTTGGAATCGAACCCACCCAACATTTGCCGGTGACGGTATATCGCGCGGTATCAGGGCTGACGGTATCTTGTTCAAGTCTTTGAATTAACTTTCATATTTCAGCCAGTTCGATTCCGTCCCCGCATGCTCCATGTTCTGCGGATTGCCAATCTGACAACCAAGAAAGCATTGCCGGCATGCTGGAACAGCAGCGACGCCGGCGATCGAACTCGGAGACCGACTGCTATTTGCGGAGGTGGCGTTCGGGGAGCTTGATGGTGGCGTTGAGGTTCGTGCCACCGGCCGAGGGGGCGCTTGTGAAGCTGTAGGTGGCTGCGGCGAGATGCCATCCCTCCGGAGTCCAGTCGGCGAGGACCTTCGGCTCGATCTTCACGACCACCGAGCGACTCTCGCCGGGCGCCAGCTCTACGCGTTGAAAACCTGCCAGGCGGCGCGTGTCGACGGCGCCCCGCCGGGTCAGGTAGAGCTGCACCACCTCGGCGCCGGCGACCTTGCCGACATTTCGCACGGTAACCGTCGCCTCGGGTTGGGCGCCGCCGCGAATCTGCAAGTCGGACTGCTCGAACCGCGTGTAGCTCAAGCCATAGCCAAACGGGAAAAGCGGTCGGGTGCCTTTGGCGGCGTACCAGCGATAGCCAACGTCCGCGCCTTCGGGATAGCTTACGATACCCTGCGCCCCCTCCGGCTGCCCCCAGCCGGGAATCTCCGCGCGGGGGAGCTGCGTCTCCTCCGACGGGAAGCTTATCGGCAGCCGGCCCGAGGGATTGACCTTGCCGGTCAGCACGTCGGCGATCGCCGCGCCGCCCTCCTGCCCCGGATACCAAGCCTCGACGACCGCCTTCACCTTGCCCAGCCAGGGCATCTTCACTGGATTGCCGGTCTCCAGCACCACGATCGTGTTGGGGTTCGCCTCGGCGACCGCCGCGATCAGCGCGTCCTGCCCTTCCGGCAGTGTCATGCTGAAGTCGTTGCCCTCGCTGCTCCAGGCGGTGGCGAACACGATCGCCACGTCGGACTGCTTCGCGAAGGCCGTCGCCGAGGCGAGGTCATAGCCGCTGTCATATTCCACCTTCGCCCCCGGCATGGCAGCGGCCAGCGCGCGCAGCGGCGAGGAGGGCATGTAGAGCTGGCGCGCCCAGGCTCCCATCATGCCGCGCCCGCCCAGCGGCAGCACGGTCACCGGCCCCTTGGGCGTCACCTGGCTCGACCCGCCGCCCGAAAGCACGCCGAGATCGGCATGGCCGCCGATCACCGCGACCGACTTGGCGCCCGCCAGCGGTAGCGCATCGCCGTCGTTCTTGAGCAGCACGATACCCGCTGCGGCCACTGCGCGCGCAGCGGCGGCATGGGCGGCTTCGTCGATCGCGCCTTCCGCCAGCGGCGCGTCCGCGCCGACGGCATAGAGCGAGCGCAGGATCCGCCGGACGCTGTCGCGCACCCGCGCCATTGGCACCCGCCCGGCGGCCACTTCGGCGCGCAGCGGCTTGTCGAAGAACACCTGCTTGTCGAGCTGCGCGCCCGATTGCTGGTCGAGCCCCTTGGCGAAATAGCTGACGTCGTGCACCGCGCCCCAATCGGACATCACCCAGCCGGGGAAGCCCCAGTCGCGCTTGAGCACCTGGTTCAGCAGGAAGTCATTGCCGCAGGCATAGTCGCCGTTGACGCGGTTATAGGCGCACATCACCGATCCGGGCTTGCCGTCCTCGATCGCCAGCTCGAAGGCGAGCAGGTCGCTTTCCCGGAACGGCTTCTCGTCGATCCGCGCGTCGATCGTGTTGCGCAGCGTCTCCTGGTCGTTGAGCGCGAAATGCTTGATCGTCGAGACGACCTTCTGGCTCTGGATGCCCCGGATCGAGGCGCCCGCCAGCCGGCCGGCGAGCAGCGGATCCTCGCCGAGATATTCGAAATTGCGGCCGTTGCGCGGATCGCGCGCCAGGTTCACGCCGCCCGCGAGCAGGATGTTGAAGCCCTTTTGCCGCGTCTCGTTGCCGGCCACCGCGCCGCCCTTGAAGGCGAGTTCGGGGCTCCACGTCGCCGCCAGCGCGAGGCCGGAAGGCAGGGCGGTCGAATAGTCGCCCTTGCGCAGCTGGAGCGGGTTGGCGACGCCCAGGCTGGCATCGGTTTCGTACAGGTCGGGAATGCCGAGCCGCGGCACGCCAGGGATCCAGCCGGCGGTAGGCTTCAGGTCCGCGCGCGGCAGCGGCGGCGTGCCCGGAAATGCGATCGGCATGATGCCGTGGAGCAGCTGGAACCGCTCGTCGTCCGTCATCTTCGCCTCGGTCGCGAGGGCGCGCGCATCCGCGGTATCGGTGCCTTTCGACGCCGTCTGCGCCATCGCCGTGCCGCTCATCAGGCCCAGGACGAGCCAGCCCAAACCGATCTTCTTCATGTCCCTCTCCCTCTTTTATCGTCGGTTGCGCGGCGGCTGCGGTGCCGCGCAGATGAAGTCGCTTTCCTTCGTGCCATCGCCGTCGCGATGTACGGCGCGTGCCGGATAGGCGCAGATCGGCCGGGTCGCGCCGTCGGCGAGCGTGCCGGTGAGGCGCGCAGGCGCCCGCCCCTGCTCCACCCAGCGCTCGATCGCCGCCTGCGCATCGAACCGGTTGGGTCCGTCGCCACCGCCGCAATGTCCCATGCCCGGCACGAGGAACAGCCGGTACCAGTCCGCCGCCGCGCCGGTGCGCGCGAGCATCTCCCGACGATAGGCAAGCGTATCGAGCGGCGAGACCACGGGATCGGCAAGGCCATGATAGACGAGCAACCTGCCGCCACGTGCGCGATAGGCGCGCAGGTCCGGGTCGGTTGCGTCGATTACGGGCGACAGACGCCGCATCGCGGCGGGCAGGTCGCGCGCATAGGAGAAGCGCCACCAGTTCCAGGCCGGATCGTCGAAGGCCCAGACCCGCCAGAAATTCACCCGCATCGGCTGGTCGGGCTGGCGTGGGTCGGCCCAATAGGCGCTCCACCCCGCCTCGCTGCCGGGCAGCCAGGGGAAGGTGACCTGCGCGCCGCGCGCATCGCGCACCCCCGCCCGCATCTTGGCGACCGCCGCCACCTTCTCGGCGCTGAGGCAACCGCTGCTCTGTCCCGGTCGGCAGAGCAGCGCAGCAGGATCGAGCCGACACTGGAGCGGATCGTTCAGCCAGCGATCGCCGGGCAAGCCTCCAGCCGCATTGCCGTTGGCACTGCGACACGAGGCGAAGCTCTGCGCAGCGATCAGCTTCAGGTCTTGCTTATCCAGGATCGGGGTCTGATCGTCGCCCGTGCGGTGGTTCGAAAGATATTGCCAGAGGAATGCGGCGTTGAGGCGGACGCGGTTGGAACCCGGCGCACCGGCGACGATGCCGTCGAAGTCGCGCGGGAAGCGCTGCGCCTCCATCATCGCCTGGTGGCCGCCGGTCGAGCAGCCGTTGAAATAGCTGTGCGCCGCCGCGCGGCCGTAGAAGCGTGCCACCAGCTGCTTCGCGGCAAGCGCAGTCTCATGCACCGCCCTCCATCCCCAATCGGCGATCGCTTGGCGGCGGCCGCGGGCGAAGTCGGGATCGTCGCCTTGGTGGCCGGTATCGGTCGCGACCACCGCGCTGCGGCGCGCCAGACCGTCCGCCATCGCCGCTTCGGGCAGAGCCGAGGCATAGCCGCCATTGCCGAGCATCTGCAGCCGACCGCTCCATGCACGCGGCAACCAGAGTTCATAGCCGATCCCCGAGCCCGGTACCGGATGCAGCGTGCCGATCACCCGGCAGTGCGCGGGCAAGGGCCGTCCGGATACTAGCCGAGCCTCCGTCCATTCGGTGCGGGTGTCGGGGATCTGCCGCGCCAGCGCCGCGCAGGCGGCTTCGGGTGCCGCCGGGGCCGCCAATGCCAGGGCAAGGCTAGCGAAGGACATCGCTCTTCTCGGCCTGATCGATCAGCCGCGCGCCGTCGTCCGCCAGCAGCCAGCCTTGCGCGATCTGCTCCGCCACCACCGCCCGGACGCGCGCCACGAAGCCTGCATGGTCGCGGTAGCGCGCCTCCAGCGACGGGCGCGGATCGCCCTTGGCGCGGCGTTCGGCTTCGGTGCGAGCGAAGGGGATGAAGCCGCCGATAAAGCCGCAATTCCCGCCCGCACCATAGCCGCGCGCCAGCTGGTTCCAGCCGGTATAGGTGCCGAGCGGCACCAGCAGCTGCACCGAGGGCACGCCCGCCGTCTCGTTGCCGTCAGCATTCACCCGCGGCACCAGCTGCGGGATCGTGCCCCGCACCACCGGCGGCTGGCGGGTGAGCACGCCGCTGAGATCGACGGCATGGAAACCGGGACCGAAATCATAATCGGGCAGCTGGTTGAGCATGCCGGTGGGGCCTGGCACGCCGGGAATTGCCGGCCAGCCCATTGCCGAGGCGGTCGCCTCCACCAGATCGGCCGCGGCGAGCATCGGATAGCGGCTCGGCGGGGGCGCCTTGCCGGTCTGTACCCAGTCGGCCAGCGCCTTGAGCAGCGCACGCCGGGTGTCTATCGAGGGATTGGGGTTGAACGCGAGCGTGCAGGCGGGCGCGCCGGGGAAGGCCTTGTCGCCGTCCAGCGGGAAGCCGCCGACATAGGAACCGCCATGCGTCACGCTGGGGAAGTAATAGCGGCGGACATTGGCCGGCAGCGGCACGTCCGCCCTGGCATCGGTGCCGATCAGCCCCGGCGACATGCGCAGGCCCCAGAACTCGGCCGAGCCGAAGGTCTCGACGATCTTGGGGCAGGTGCGCGTCGCGGTGCAGCGGTCGAGCAGGCTGGAGACGCCCCTGTGCCGTCGCTTGTCGTCGTAGCGGCTCCACCACAGGCTGCCCTCGCTGCCGGGCTCGAACATGCCCGCCGCGCCGCCGGGAACGCCGAAGCGAATGTTGAGCGGCACTTGCCGCGCGGCGATATTGGGGTTGGCGCCGTCGAATATCTGCTGCCCGTCCTCGGCCTGGTTGAAGCCGAGCGCGATCAGGCTGCGGACGAAGTTGCCCGATTGCGATGTGCCGCTGACGATCGCCCAGCGGATCGTGCCCGCCAGCGGATTGGGCGTGCCCTCGTCATCGGCCTTGGCGAAGCGCAGGAACGCGTTGAGGTCGCGCACCGCGGCGAAGCCGATGCCCAGCACCTTGGGATCCTTGCCGCGATAGACGAGCGTATAGCCCTTGGCGGCATCGAACCCGCCGCGCAGGCAGAGCTGGCGGGGGTCGGGCGTGCCGGGAAAAGGCTGTGTGCGGCAATCGGCAAAGGCCCAGTCGCGCGGGGCAATCGCCTTGCGCGGGGCAGCGTCACCCGCCTGCGCGAACAGGGTGGCCTGGCGGGTGTCCAGCGACACCGGCAGCGGGCGCGGCGTCGGGCGGCCGATGCCGCCGTCGATCGGCATGCTCGCCGTGGTGGTGGCGACGCCGGTGAAGCGCTGGAGCACCCAGCCGGTCAGCCCCGCTGCCGTGGGCGCGACGAGGGTCTGGATGCCCGGCTGCGGGGCAATGTCTCCCTGCCAGCCGCTCACCACGCGCACATGGCCTTCGGCGTCGGCGGCGACGTCGCCATTGCCGCGATTGGGCACGTCGTACATCAGGAAGCCGCTGGCCCGCGCGGGATAGGCAGGCAGGGCGATGGCGAAGGTCGCCCGGTAGCCGACCCGGCCATCCTTCTGGCGGGGCGCGGCGGCGAGATCGGTGATGATCGCATTGCGACGATCGCGGGGATCAATCGCGCCTTCATAATAGCCGCGCAGGATCACATAGGCGGGCGCACCGGGCCGTACCGCCGGCACCTCGCGCCGCTGCTCGACGACGAAGCGAGTGACCCGTGCTTCCGCCGCGCCGGTCCTCAACAGGGTGGCCGTGGTGGCCGCCAGCAACAGGTGATGGCGCTTCATTCCGCATCCTTTCCGGGCACGTCATCATCGATCGGCAGGTCGAGCAGTTGGGCGCCCAGCGACTTGCCATGCGCGTCGAGCGCCAACGAGCGGGTGACGCCGCCGCTCAGCGCACCTTCGAGGACGAAATTGAGCGCGCCCAGTCCCGGCAAGGCATAGCGGGTCGCCTGCCGCACCCGCAGCCCGCCGAGATGCGCCAGCACGCGCGGCACGGTCACCGCCGCGACCAGGCGCGGATAATCGGCCGGGTCGAAGGCGATCACCGAGATTTGCGAGAGGTCACCCTTGTCGCCGGTACGGACGTGCGCGATGTCGCCGAGCAGCATTCAGGCCTCCACCAGCGTGATGGCGGGCCGTACCTGCGCCGCCGGGATCAGCGTCGAGGCGACGGCAAGCACCGGGCGCACCGCCGCCGTCGCGCCGCCGCCACCGAAAGGCCCGTTGGTGTACAGGGCCTCGACCTCCCGCCCGATCAGCGCCGCCGCCTCCGCCGTGGCGGAACGACCGACGAGGCGAAGCCGCACCTCGCGCGGGTCGACCGCCGGCGGCCGGCCGGTCCGGTCGACCGAGTCGAGCCCGATCAAGGTGCTGCGCAGCTCCGTCACCGGCGCGCCGATGATCGCCAGGCGCTCCTCGACGATGGCGGCGGCGAGCCGGGCGCGGCCGACGGCACCGGGCCCCGCATAGGAAATCTGACCTTCGCCGATAAAGCCGTCGTCATAGCCGATCGAGACCTTCAGCGCGTCGGGCCGTGGTCGACCGTCGCCGCCGGAGACAGCGATCCGGTCGGGCCCGAGCTCTGCGAAGCGCACCGATCGGAAATCGGCCACGACATCGGCCTGGGCATAGGCGCCCGGATCGAGGATCTCGTACAGCAGCTGCTCCTTGCAGCTGGCCAGCGTCAGCGCGCCGCCCGAGCCGGCGACCTTGCCGAGCACGGCGCTGGCATCTGCCGCCACCTCGGCGAAGGGGAAGCCCAGCCGCGCGAGGCCAGGCACCTGCTTGCGGCCGTCATCGGCGAAATAGCCGCCGGTCAGCTGGCCGGCGCATTCGAGCAGATGGCCGATCACGGTGGCGCGGCCCATCAACGCCGCGTCGTCAAGCGACCAGCCGAATGCGTGCACCATCGGCCCGACGAACAGCGCAGGGTCGCCCACCCGGCCGGTGATCACCACCTCGGCGCCTTGCGCGAGCGCGTCGGCGATCGGCCCGGCGCCCAGATAGGCGTTGGCGGAGACGATGCGGGCGAGATCGGCGCTGGTACCCGGACGGTCGATCAGCGGATGCTCGGCGCTGCGGACCAGATCGAGCACGTCGTCGCCGGTGACGGCAGCGATGCGCAGGCCGTGCAGCCCCATGTCGCGCGCCAGCGTGGCAACGGCTTGTGCGGCGCCGACCGGGTTGGCGGCACCCGCATTGGTGACGATCCGCACGCCGCGCGCGCGCGCCGCCGGCAGCACCCGGCGCATCCGCTCCAGCAACAGCGGATCGAAGCCGCCGTCCGGGTCGCTCTGGCGGAGCTGCTGCGCCGCGGCGATGGTGCGCTCGGCCAGGCATTCGAAGACAAGAAAGTCGAGATCGCCCTGCTCGACCAGCTCCAGCGCCGGTTCGATCCGGTCGCCTGCGAAGCCGGCGCCGGCGCCGATGCGGATGGGTTCCGGTCTCACAGCGGGAGCACTCCGATCAGCAACGCGGCGGCGACCATCACCAGCGTCGCGGCGAACAGCCAGGGGATGGCGAAGCGCTGGTGCGCGCCGAGTTCGATGCCGCTCAGCCCCGCGACGAGGAAGGTCGCCGGGGTGAGCGGGCTGACCGGGAAGCCGGTGGTCATCTGTCCGAGCAGCGCGGCTTGCGCCATGGTCGCCGGCGCGTGGCCGAACCGCGTGCCGACCTCCGCCAGCACGGGGAGCACGCCGAAATAGAAGGAGTCGGGATCGAACAACAGGCTGAGCGGCATCGAGGCGACCCCGAGCAGCACCGGCAGGCTGCCGCCGACTCCGTCTGGCACGTGCCGCGCCACCGCCTCGGCCATCGCCCGGATCATGCCCGATCCGTTGAGGATGCCGGTGAACGCGCCCGCCGCGAACAGCACGCCCGCCATCAGCAGCGCCGCGCGCGCATGCGCGTCGATCCGGGCGCGCTGCTGGGCGGCATCGGGATAGTTGATCATCAACGCCAGCGCCGTGCCGATCATGAAGGCCACAACCGGCTCGACCAGCCCCGCGATCATCGTGCCCACAACCGCGAGGGTGAGCAGAATGTTGAGCGGCATCCGTCGCGGGCGGCGCAAGCCGGGATCGTCCGCCATTGGCTCGGCAGGAGCGCCCGATGCCATCGTTGCGCCGGCCGCGCGGGGCAGCGGGATGCCGGCGGCGATGCGCCGCTCCTCGCGAAGCCCAAGCCACCAGGCCGCGGCGAAGACGAAGCCGAGCCCCGCCGCCTGCACGCCAATCATCGGCACGAACAGCTGCGCCGCCGGCACCTTCAGCGCAGCCGAGGCGCGCAGCGTGGGGCCGGTCCAGGGGAGGAAATTGACGCCGGCGGCGAGCGAGGCGGTGCAGGCCAGCACCCGCCGGTCCATACCGAGCCGGTCGTAGAGGGGACGGAGCGCCGGGATGGTGATGAGGAAGCAGACCGCCCCCGAACCGTCGAGATGGATCAGCAGCGCCAGCAGCGCGGTACCGATGGCGATGCGGCGCGGCCGTTCGCCCACCAGCCGCAGCACCAGCCCCACCAGCGGCGCGAGCAGCCCGGCATCGGTCATGATCCCGAAGAACAGGATGGCGAAGATGAACATGCCCGCGACCGGCGCGATCTTGCCGATGCCCGCCAGCACATAGGCCGGGATCGCCCCGCCCAGCCCGGCGAGCAGCGCCGCGGCCACCGGCACCAGGATGAGTGCGGCAAGCGGCGATGTTCGGTTCGACAAGATGAGCGCGAGCAGTGCCAGGACCGCAAGGGCGCCGATGATGGCCAGCATAATCCTCCCCACCCGATCGATGCCGGGCAGCGCAATCATGCGGAGGTGCAACCCATACCGCAATGTCAAACATTCTATTGATCAATGCAATTTGTTGATCGCTGAGCATCAACGACGACCCATCAACTTTACGGATCAATGCTTCCAAACTTTCTATTTTTTAAAACCGTGTCCGCGTCGCATAGCTGTGGGGCAGGCTCGGGAAGACACCAGCCGAACACCAGGGGAGGTTCTGCGCACCTGCTGCGCCAAGGCCGGCATTTCGCCAGCTGCACAGTCCCCGCCTGCCAAAAATGGAGGGGATTGCCATGACCAACGCTCGATCGCACCGCCTGTGCGCCAGCATCTCGCTCGCGGCCGCCAGCCTTGCGCTGCTGCATGCCGGAACCGCCTTCGCGCAGACGACGCCCGCGCCCGAGGCAGCAGCGCCCGACACCGCGCAAGCCGCGCCGCCCGTCGAGCAGGAGATCGTCGTCACCGGCTCCTTCCTTCGCAACGTGCGCCAAGAGGATCGCGCCTCGCCGGTTCTCTCGGTGAGTTCAGCCGACATCGCGCGCACCGGCGTCAACGCGCTGGCCGACATCACCCGCTATATTCCGCAGAATGTCGGCAGTGCCGGCGGCATCCAGGATCTTGCCAAGGGCGGCGGCGCGGACTCGCGCGACACGCGCTCGGCCAATCTCCGTGGCCTGGGCGCTGGGGCGACGCTGGTGCTGCTGAACGGCCGCCGCGTCGTGCCGACCGACGGCTTCGTCAACCTCAACAGCCTGACGCCCGAGATCGCCGTCGGCCGGATCGAGACCGTGCTGGACGGTGCCTCCTCCACCTATGGCGCCGATGCGGTGGCGGGCGTGCTCAACGTGATCACCGACACCCGGTTCAAGGGCGTCAAGCTGACCGGCCAATATACCTTCATCGAGGACAGCCCCGCGTTCAACGTGCAGGGCATGGTGGGGCTGGGCGACGATCGCATCCGCAGCGTCACCTCCTTCGCCTATCGCAACATCGAGCGGCTGCAGAATGGCGACCGCGACGTCACCAACTTCTTCAATCCTTCCTCGGGCTCCGGCGCCAATCCCGGCGCCTTCGTGCTCTATGCCCGCCCGCGCACTGCGAGCGGCGGCGACGTCGTGATCAACGGCAACAATTATTCGACCCTCTACGACCGCTTCAAGAACGCCGCCGGCACGGTCACGGTCGTCGATCCGGATTGCGGCTCGGCCGCGACGCAGAGCCGTTACGTGCCGGCCGCGAACAGCCCCGGCTTCGGCCTCGGCGCCTGCCAGTTCAGCTTCCAGGCGCAGAACCCGATCCGCCCCGCCTCGCAATCGGTGCTCGTCCACAACGACACGCGGTTCAAGTTCGCACCCGGCCACGAGCTGTACGTGGAGTTCGGCCTCTATCATCAGGATGCGCAGCGCTACGGCGTTCCCTCCTTCGCGCAGAATCGCAACGGCCCTACCCCGCCGATCGTGCCGGCCGCCAACCCGCTCAATCCGTTCGGCGTCGATGTCGGCTTCATCGGCCGCGCGATCGGGTCGCAGGGATTTGCCGGCACCCGCTACAAGGTGCAGCGCGACCAGGTCGACCAGCGGCACCTCGTCGTCGGTGCGGAGGGCGCGATTTCCACCCGCTGGAACTATGCCGCCACCTTCACCTGGTCGCGCGGCGAGGTGAATTCGGTCGACAAGGATACCGACATGCGGCTGTTCCAATCCGCGCTGAACGGCTTTGGCGGGCCGAACTGCAACATCCGCTTCAATGGCGCGGGCTCGGGCGCGGTGCCGGGGTCGGGCAACTGCCTGTACCTCAGCCCCTTCGCCAAGGACAGCCAGACGCAGGACCCGTCGCTGCTCTACAACATCCAGACCGAAGAGGCCTCGACCAACATCCGCGAATATCTGATCGGCGAGGCCGTGCTGAATGGCACGCTGGTGGAGATCGCCGGGCGGCCGTTGGACATCGCGGTCGGCACCCAGTTCCGCAAGGAGCGGCAGGTGGGCCGCTATTCGGACCTGTTCCAGAACGGCTTCGGCGCCTTCAACGGCCCGTTCCGGGATACCGATCTGAAGCGCGAGGTGAAGAGCGTCTTCGCCGAGGCGAACTTCAAGCCGCTCGACACGCTCACGCTGAATGCCGCCGCCCGCTACGAGGATTATGGCAACTTCAACACCGTCGCGCCCAAGCTGTCGGCCAATTGGCGGATCATTCCGGAAATCGCGATCCGCGCCTCGGCCAGCAAGGCGTTTCAGGCGCCGGCGATCGCCAATTCGAGCAGCGCGCTGATCGGCACCAACGTCGCCAACATCATCGATCCGCGCGATGGCTCGCTCGTGTTCCGCTCGGTGCTGCAATATGGCAACCCGTCGCTCCAGCCGCAAAAGGCCGACGTCTTCAATATCGGCACCACGCTGCTGCCGGTGCGCGGTGCCAGCCTGTCGGTCGACTATTGGCACTATCGCTATCGCAGCCAAATCCAGCTGCAGAACGGCCAGGCGGTGATCAACGCCGACCCCAATGGTCCGAACGTGATCCGCGATGCTGCAGGCGTGGCGCAATCGGTGATCGTCACCTCCTACAACGCGCCCAGCGGCACCGCCACGGCGGGCATCGACGTCGCAGGGCGGTATGAAGGCACGATCGGCCCGGTCGGCTTCACCTTCCGCGACAATCTCAGCATCCTCGTCAAATATGACGTCGATACCGGCACGCTGGTCTATGACGGCGTCGGCAAGCGCAACAACTACCAGACCTCGCCGCTCACCGCCGCCGCCGCGCCGCGCTACCGCAACGTCGCCGGTGTCGACTTCTCGCTGGCCGACCATGCGCTGAGCATCGACTGGCGCTACGTCTCCAGCGTCCGCGACGACTACCAGCAGGTCGTCGGTGCGCCGGAAGTGGCGCGGATCGGCGCCTGGTCCGTTTTCGACGCGCAGTATAATTTCCGCTTCGGCCCGGATCGCCGGTTCGAGCTCGGCGTCGGCATGACCAACCTGTTCGGCAAGGCGCCGCCGCACGCGATCTATACCGGCTATCTCTCCTCGGTGGCCGATCCCTATGGCCGCCAGACCTATATTCGCGCGAGCGCCCGCTTCTAGCGCTTGGCCCGATCGGTTCCCTCCTCAGGGGCGCGCGAGCGATCGCGCGCCCTCCTTTTTGTCAGCGGGCGACCTTCAGGAAATGCTCGAGGAAGCGCTGCGCCGCCGGCGGCAGCGTCCGGTCCGCCAGCCGTGCCACGCCGATCGTGCGCTCGATCACCGGATCGACCAGCGGGCGTGCCGCGATGCGGCCACCGTGGAGCATCCGCAGGGTCGATTCGGGGAGTGCCGTGATCCCCAGCCCCGCCTCGATCAGCGCGCCTACCGTTGCCAGCTGCGTGCAGTCGTATAGCGCCCGCGCAGCGACATTCGCCTGGAGCATCGCCGCATCGGTGAGCGCGCGGACGCTGCTACGCGGCGCCATCGCGATAAAAGGATGCTCGGCGAAGATGCTCCAGCGCGCGGGCTTGCCGGTGTCGAGCGGCCCGCCGGCGGGGACCACCAGCACCATCGCGTCCTGCATCAGCGGATCGAAGACGAACTTGCCGGCATCGGGCGGCGTCGTCACCGCCAGGTCGAGCTGGCGCTCTTCCATCGCCTGGAACAGCGCGCCGGACAGGTGATCGCGCAGCACGATCTCGACCTGCGGGTGCAGCTCGCGGAAGCTGGCGATCGCCGCCGGCAGCGTGCCGGCAGCGACCGACGGCAGCGCACCGATCACCACGCGCCCCCGCGATCCGGCGAAGTTCTGCGCCAGTTCCGAGAAGGCGTGGTCAAAGTCCCCGGTCAGCCGTTCGACGATCGGCAGCAGCGCCTCGCCGGCGCTGGTGAGCGCGACATTGCGAGAGTTCCGATCGAACAGCCGGACGCCCAATTGCTCCTCGAGCAGCCGAATCGTGCGGCTCAGCGCCGGCTGCGACACATTGGCCGAGCGGCCGGTCTCGCTGAAACTGCCATGCTGGGCAACCTGCATAAACAGGCGCAGGCTGGTGAGGCTCGGTGTCCGCCGCATTGCACCCTCTCTCCCCTTGAACACTTCGATTTTTGTTATGGTATCGGGGCATCAATCTATTCGGCAAATCGGCTGGGCCGCAAGACGCGACGCATCGTTCCAGCTTTGTAATCAATCGATCCACTAATTCTATTTCTTCGCTGAATAGTGATACGTCATACCTATTTCCGAGCGAAGCCGGTCGACACAGGCCGGGCGCGAGAGGGGATTTCTGAAGCGCACGCGCCGGCATATCCTGCCGCGCCGATCATCGACACGCGCCCGTTCGACACCCGTTCTCGGCCCACCCATCCGACCGACACCCGCTACGGGACGAGCGATCGACATCGTCCCGCAAGACGAAATGGGAGGATGACGATGGAAGCGACGCGACGGCTGGTTCTGTCCGCAGCGGGCATGAGTATTTTGGCGCTGACAACGGCGCTCGCCGCACCCGCCTGGGCGCAGGAGGCGGTGCCGGACACGGCGACGGCCGAGCCGCTCTCGCCTGCCCAGGAGCAGGAAATCATCGTCACCGGCACCAACATCTCGGGGGTCAAGCCGGTCGGGTCGGAGACGGTCACCGTCAATCGCGACCAGATGCTGGCGACCGGCCTTACCGACGTCGCCTCGGTGCTGCAGACGCTGCCGCAGGTGCAGAACAACCCGAATTCGGGCGGCTCCGGCCCGGTCTACCGGCAGGGCGGGACCGCGGGCTATGGCGGCAACTCGACACAGGGCACCGCGATCAACCTGCGCGGCCTGGGCACCTCGGCCACGCTGACGCTGGTCGACGGTCGGCGGGTGGTGCCGAGCGGTGCGGCAACGACCTTCACCGAAGCCATCCAGCTGCCCATCGCCGCGATCGAGCGGGTGGAAGTGGTGAGCGACGGCAACTCGGCCATCTACGGGTCGGACGCGATCTCGGGCGTGATCAACTATGTGCTGCGCAAGCACTTCACTGGCATCGAGGTGACCGGCCGCGGCACGGTGACGCGCTACAACAACCAATGGGGCGGCTCGATCACCGCCGGCTATGACTGGGGCAGCGGCAACGTCATCGCCACCTATGACTATGACTATCGCGAGCCGTTCGCCAACGGCCGCTCCAAGTTCCTCCGTCGCGACCTGCGCGGCGTCGGCGGGCCGGATACGCGCGCGGTGGACGCGACCCTCGGGGTTACCGGGCCGACGCTGATCGTCGGCGGCAACGGCAGTCCGTACAGCTATTACACGCTGCCACGCGCTGCCGGTCCCGGCCTTACCTTCGGGCAGCTGACGCCGGGCGCCAATCTGGTCGACGCGGCCGACTACACCGACTTCCTCGGCAAGCAGAAGCGTCACCAGGCGGCGCTGATCCTGAACCAGGACGTGAACGACGCCATCTCGGTGTTCGCACAAGGCTTCTACACCAAGCGCGATACGCTGAGCCGCGCCTATGGCAACAGTCGGCTGGGCAACAACATCACCATCTGCCAGGGCAGTCCCACCTATATCAGCGGGGCGCCGGCCAATGCCGCCTCATCGAGCGCGCTGTGCGGCGGTGCGCCGGGGCAGCTGATCGCGGTCGACCCGCTGCTGTTCTTCAACGGCCCATCCGTCACCAGCAATCCGGCCGAGACGATCAGCGTCACCGCCGGCTTCACCGGCAAGCTGCCCGGCAGCTGGAAGGTCGACGGCTATTTCACCTACGCGCACGATTCCACCTGCGGCATCTGCAACTACGACAACAACGCCAATGGTGCCGCGCTGTCCGCAGAGATCCGCGCCGGCCGCATCGATCCTTTCACGACGACGCCGCTCACCGCCGCGCAATACGGCACGTTCATGGGATCGAACGTCCAGCTGGCGTACAACACCTTCTACGATAGCGTGCTGAAGCTCGACGGCCCACTGTTCGCATTGCCGGCCGGATCGGTGCGGACTGCGTTCGGCGGCGAGCTCGCCTATAATCGCCAGCATCTGGTCAACGGCAGCAACAACGCGTTCGAGAACAACCCCACCAACAACAGCTACGCCGTCACCAACGATACGACGGTGCGGCGCACCACCGCTTCGGCGTTCGCCGAGCTGTTTGTGCCGATCCTCGGTGCCGACATGGGGATACCGCTCGTCCAGTCGCTCGATCTCGACGCGGCGGTGCGCTACGACAATTATTCGGACTTCGGCTCCACCACCAACCCCAAGGTCGGCGCCACCTGGCGTGTGAACGACGCACTTTCGATCCGCGGGTCCTGGGGCACCTCGTTCCGCGCGCCGGCACTGACCGACACCAACCCAAACAATTTCTCGGCGGCGGTGATCGGCGTGCCGATCGTCAACGGATCCGGACGGCCGGACATCGGCTTCGTCTTTCCGGGCAATTCCAGCGCCTACCAGATCATCGGCGCCAATCCCGACCTTCAGCCGGAAACCGCCACCACCTGGTCCGCAGGTGTCGACTTCGCGCCCAAGACGTCCGGCTTGCGCGCGTCGATAACCTATTACAACACGCACTACAGCAATCAGATTGTCGGCCAGAATACCGGTCTGTTCCTGTCGAGCCCCACCTTCGCGTCGCTCTACAGCCGCTACATCATCCCGGTGAACAATCCGGCGAGCTGCGTCAGCGGCAATCCCGCCACCTATGACCCGGTGCTGGCCCGCTTCATCGCCGGCCATCCCGCGCTCTACAACGTGCCCGTACTCGGCGCCTGCTCGGTCAACGTCATCGTCGACGGCCGCTCGGCCAATGCTGCGACGACCTTCCAGGACGGCATCGACGTGCAGCTGAGCTATACGCTGCAAACCGGGATCGGCCGCTGGTTCGTCAGCGCCAACGCCACGCGGATCCTGAACCAGACGCTGCAGACCGTCGCCGGCGGGATGACCCAGGACGTGCTCGACACCTATTACTATCCGGTCAGTCTGCGCGGCCGCGGGCAGATTGGGTGGAGCAAGTCGGGCTTCGGGGTGAACCTGTTCGTCAACTATGTCGGCAGCTACACCAATACGATCCCGCTGCCCGGGCAGCCCCAATCGAAGGTGCCGTCCTGGACCACCGCCGATCTCGGCATCAGCTATGCCGTGCCCAAGGGCAACAAGCTGCTCGGCGGCCTGCGGCTCGGGCTCAACGTGCAGAACGTCACCAATGAGGATCCCCCGATCGTCCTGACCCGCGCCGGCAGCAATTTCGGTGCCTATGATCCGTCGAACGCGAACATCCTCGGGCGCACGTTCAATTTCCAGATCACCAAGAGCTTCTGATCATGAGACTTATCACGGGAGATGCGAGCATGAAGGCATGGATGACGGCGCTGGCCTGCGGGGCGGCGGCCTGCGCGATCCCCACCGCCACGGTGGCGCAGACGAACGCGCCGGTGGCTGCCACCGACACGGGCAAGGTGCAGGGCGCGATCGAGGACGGCGTGGCCAGCTGGAAGGGCATCCCCTTCGCCGCACCGCCGGTCGGCCCCTTGCGCTGGCGGGCGCCGCAGCCGGCGGCGAACTGGCAGGGCGTGCGCCCGGCTACCCAGTACAGCCATGACTGCATGCAGAAGCCATTCCCCAGCGATGCCGCACCGCTGGGCACCACGCCGGCCGAGGACTGCCTGTACCTCAACGTCTGGAAGCCCGCTGCCGCGCCGGCCACCGCCAAGCTGCCGGTGATGGTATGGATCTATGGCGGCGGCTTCGTGAACGGGGGCGCCTCGCCGCCCACCTATGCCGGTGCCAACATGGCCAAGCAGGGGGTGCTGTTCGTCAGCTTCAACTACCGCGTCGGGCGGTTCGGCAGCTTCGCCCTGCCCCAGCTCACCCGCGAGAATCCGGACGGCGGGCTGCTCGGCAACTACAACTTCATGGACCAGATCGCCGCGCTCAAATGGGTGCAGAAGAACATTGCGGCGTTTGGCGGCGACCCGTCCAACGTGACCATCATCGGCGAGAGCGCCGGCGGCATGTCGGTCCACACGCTGGTCACCTCTCCCCTTTCGCGTGGATTATTCAGCAAGGCGATCGTGATGTCGGGCGGCAATGCCCAGACCGCGAAGAACGCGACGCTCAAGGATGCCGAGGCGATTGGCGAGAATCTCGCCCGCGCGCACAATATCGACCCCGCCGCCCCCGATGCCCTCGCCAAGCTGCGCGCGCTGAGCGCCGAGCAGGTGACCGACGGCCTCAGCATGATGGAGCTGTTCCAGCCCAAGCCGGGCCCGCGCACCTATGGCGGCCCGGTGCTCGACGGCACGCTGCTCGTCGATCAGGAAAAGGCCTATGCCAGCGGCAACTTCGCGCATGTGCCGATGCTGATCGGCGCGACCAGCGCGGACATGGGCGGCAAGTCCGGCTTCATGATCGCTGGCGCGCGCGAGGCGAGCGCGATGGTCGCCGCGCAGAAGGTGCCGGTGTGGGAATACCGCTTCTCCTATGTCGCGGATTCGGTCGGCCAGCCGGGTGCCGGGCATGCGACCGACATCCCGTTCTTCTTCGACAATGCCCGCATCAAATATGGCGCGGCGACCACGGCGAAGGACGAACAGGTCGGCAAGACGATCAGCGCTTATCTCGCCAATTTCGCCAAGAAGGGCGATCCCAACGGTGCGGGCCTGCCGGCCTGGCCGCGCTTCACCGCGTCGGGCGACGAGATCCTCGACTTCGCCGCGGACGGCAAAGCCATCGCGGCGCGCGATCCCTGGGGCGCGGAAATCGACGATCTGCAGGCGCGCACCAAGGCCGCGCAAGCTTCGGGCAAGTATAACAGTCTGACCACGCCGCTGGGCACGATGCTCGACGACCCTGCCGCCCGTGCGGTGCTCGCCAAGCATCTGCCGGACATGGTCAAGAACCCGCAGATCGACATGGCCCGCGGGCAGACGCTGGTCGGCATCCAGGCCTATTTTCCCGCCCTGCTTACCGATGCCAAGCTCAAGGCAATCGATGCGGACCTGGCGACGATACCCACGAAGCCGAGCTGATCCGCGGCTCTCAAGCATCCGGTGACCCCACCGGGCGCAGCAGGCGCGGCACCAAGCGCCGCACCTGCTGCGACGTCTTCGGTCGCGAAGCAGAGACGCCGGCCCGCTCGATCGCACTAACGATCTGATCAGCGCCGCCTGCTCGCCACCGCGAGTGCGAATCCGTCGGCGCTTAAAGCGAGCGACGAATGATCACGCGCGCTGGGCTGCAGCCCGTTCAAGCGATACCGCATATAGGGCGGCGCCGACCCCAGGCTCGTGCAGCGGAGCGACCACTTCGTAGCGCCCTGCCCGGGCAAGGCTGTCAAGGAACGGCTGCCGTACCGCTTCTAACTTCGTCAGCACCCCGCCCGACCAGGACAGCAGCACCGTTTCCTCCACTGCAAATTCAAGCTGCTCGCGAAGCGCCTGCGCGATGGCAGCCAGCTCGGCACCGGCGCGATCGAGAACCGCCAGCGCGTGGGCGTCGCCCGCCTGGGCTGCGCGGGAGACGAGCGGCGCCAGGCCGGCGATCTCGTCGCGCCCCATGCCGCGATCGCCCATGACACGCGCGCAGATGTCCAGATCCTTCGCGAGTCCGAGCGCATCGCGAAACGCCTGCCACAGCGGGGTCCTGGCCAGGCGCCCGTCGCTCATCCGGGTAAACAGGTTGAGGCCCTGGATCGCGATCCAATAGGCCGAGCCTTCGTCACTGAACACCTCGCCCCAGCCGCCGGCCCGCGCCTTGCGACCCTGCCGCTCGCCATAGCCGATCGAGCCGGTGCCGGCGACGAGGTTAATGCCGTCGGCGCAGGCCAGCGAGCCGGCCCAGCCGCACACCATGTCATTGTCGCAGGCGTAGCGATCATGGCCCAGCAGCCGGGCGCACGCGGTGTCGAGCAGCGGATCGATCGCCGCATCTTCGCCAAAAGCCGGAAGTCCGAAAAAGGCGTGGCCGAGATCACCGGGGGCGATCCCCGCCTCGCCGCACACCGCAGCGATGCCCTCTACCAGCCGCGCCACCGCAACGTCCAGCCCGACCTGCAGATGGTAGGTCGTGCCCGTCAGCGCGCGGGCGACGACCTTGCCATCTGCTTCGACAAGGACGAACTCCGTTTTGGTGCCGCCGCCGTCGACGCCGAGGAACAGCGTCATGCAGCCAGCGTATGAATGCGCACGCCCTGCACGACGCGGTTCACCGTGCCGGCGGCGTTGGGCTGGTCGGGCGTGCGGCCGAGCCGCAGCGAGCAGTGCAGGCCGTAGAGCTGCGCGAAGACGATATAGGGGAAGAGCAGGTCGGCATCGGAAAGGTCCGCAGCATGCTCCACCAGCAGCACCTCGCCGCCGGTATCCTGCGCGGCGACGACGAGCACCTCGCTGCAATGACCGTCCGCGCGCAGTTCCTCGATGATGTCTAGATCGTAGCGCCGGGTCAGCGGATCGTTGGAGACGAACACCACTACGAGCGTGCGCGGCGTGACGATCGTCTTCGGGCCGTGGCGAAAGCCGAGCGACGACTCGAACAGCGTCGGCACCGCGCCGTCGGTGAGTTCCAGCAGCTTGAGCGCGGCCTCGCGGGCAAGGCCCTGGAACACGCCGCTGCCCAGATAGACGACGCGCTCGAAGTCGCGCGCGGCGAGCGACGCCGCCACTGCATCCGAACGCCCGAGCATCGCCTCCACGACGCGCGCGATCGCCTCCACCCGCGCATGCATGCCCTGCCCGGTGAAGATGGACAGCGCAGCCAGCAGCATCGCGCTGAAGCTCGACGTCATCGCGAAGGCGCGGTCATGCGTTTCCTCGGGCAGCAGCACGACATGGTTGTTGCCCGTGCTGCGCCGCGACAAGGCGCCCTCGGCATTGCAGGTGATCACGAGGTGGTGGACCGAGGCGATGCGGGCGTCCGCCAGTTCCACCGCCGCGATGCTCTCCGGGCTGTTGCCGGAGCGGCCGAACGATACCATCAGCGTCGGCCGTGCGGCGTCGAGATACAGATGCGGCGCGCTGACGATATCGGTCGTCGCCACCGCTTCCACCGGCCGGCCGAGCGTCGCCGACAGCCAGGGGGCGAGGCACTCGCCGATGAACGCCGACGTGCCGGCGCCGCAGAGGATGATGCGCAGCGCGGCCTGGTCGAGCAGCGGATGCACGAACGCCGCGATCTGGGCTTGGTGCGCGTCCAGCAGCGCCTGGGTCGCGCGCAGGGTGGCGGGCTGCTGGAGGATTTCGCGCCGGGTCCAGCTTTCGGGGCTGGCGGACGGCTGGGCGTCCGCCGGGATCGTGTCACGCATTGGGGTTGCAGGCTCCATGATAGGCGTCGAGCGTCGCGCCGATCTGCGCGACGATGAGGTCTTTGGGGTCACGCGTCACCGTCCCCGCGCGCACCGCCGCATAGGCGACAGGCATGTACTGGCTGAGCAGCGGCAAGGGCGGCACGGCTTCGCGCAGATTGGCGAACAGCCGCGCCTGCGCGTCGGCGATTTCGGAGTCCGGCCAGTAATAGCGGATGCGATCGCTCAGCGAATATTGCAGCTGCAGATCGAGGGCGTGGCCCGCGTCGTGATAATATTTGCGCCAGTTGTTCGGCTCGGCCTTCATCCGCGCGATCGCGGTGGCGCGGAGGTTGGCGCGCTTTTCCGGCGCGACCGTCTCCTGCTCGATGGCATCCAGTGCCCATAGCGCTTCGCGCAGCGCGAAGGTGACGCCCGGGCCGACCTTCAGGATGGCGAAATGGTCGCGCACCAGCGCGGCGAGCGCGCCGGCGGTTTGATAGTCGGTCGAGTGCGCCTCGAACACGATATGGTCGACCGGCACGATTGCGTCGCTGAGCGCGATGGCGGCGGCGGGCTGATAATCGACCACCTTCATGTGATCGAACTCGACGCCCGGCTGGACGACGGTGGCGATCACGCGCTGCCACGCGTCCGCCAGCCCCATCTCGGCGAACAGGCTGCGGTGCATGTCGAGCGTGGCGAGCGCCGCATCGGGGGTGGTCACCGCAAGCGTCTCGAGGTCCTCCGCCGCGCCGCCGGGCACGGGCACTTCGGTACCGATCACATAGACCGGGGCGTCAGCGGCATCGCCGGTAAAGGCATCCTCGGCAACCCGGCATAGTCGGGCCGCCCGCTCGGCGATGGTGCGCTCCGGCAGCGGCGTCGGGTCGTCGGCGCACGACATCGAGCAGTCGAGATGGATCTTGGCGAAACCGGCGCGGACATAGGCGGCGATCATCACCTCCGCCTTGGCCATGGCCGCTTCCGCCGGCAGGCTGGTCCAGGCGTTGGGGCCGAGATGGTCGCCACCAAGAACGAGCCGCGCGCGCGGGAAGCCGACGCGATCGGCGATGCCCTCGACGAAGGCGCGGAAGTCGGCGGGCACCATGCCGGTATAGCCGCCGTCCTGGTTCACCTGGTTGGACGTCGCCTCGATCAGCACGACCGGCGTTTCGTTCCGTAGCGCATGGGCGAAGGTCGCTTCGATCACCAGCGGGTGCGCCGAGCAGACCGAAGTGATGCCCACGGGCGTTCCGCGCTTGTGCTCGGAAACGAGATTTCGAATCAGCTGCATCCAAGTCTCCTTTCCCTGCGATCTACGGCGGTAAAGAATATAACGCAATAAAGAGATGGAAAACGAAACTTACGTGTTTTCCGCTTTGGTTTCGCCGGCGCTGTCGGGCTCCACCGCGAGCAGCAGCGAGGCCGCCACCGCCAGCACGATGCCGACCAGTTTGATCGAGCCCGGCATGACGCCGAGCGCGACAAGGGAGATGATTGCGGTGGCAAGCGGCGCACCGGCATTGGTGAGCGGCGCGACGATGATCGCCTTGCCGTAGCGAAAGGCGAACACCAGCGTCAGCGCGCCGATCGCGTTGAGCAGTTGGATCACTGCCGCCAGCCCGGGCCCGTCCAGCCCGTAGTTGATCGGCCGGCTGAAATCGGTGAGTGCCAGCGCCATCGGCACCAGCGCCAGCCCGGTCACCGTCATGTAGAAGAAGATGCTTTCCCCGGACATGATCCGGTTGGCGGATTTCATGAAATAGGCCTGCAGCCCCCAGCACAGCATCACGATCAGCGCAAGCACCAGCCAGCCGCCGCCCTGCGCACTTCCGCCGGGGGCGAAATCGAAGGTCGGCAATGCCAGCAACGCCAGCACGATGCCGACGGCGCCGAGCCGCCCGGTCCGCTCCCCCATGAAGAGGAAGGAGAGCGCGATCGTCACGACCGGCGACAGCGAGATCACGGGGAAGATCAGATAGGCCGGCCCGCGCGTCACCGCGTAGAACAGCACCATCTGCCCCCCTGCCCCGAGCGCGCCGACGGCAAGGCCATAGGCAATGGCGCGCGGGTTCAGGTCCAGCTTCCACTTGGCGAGCGCTAGGACGATCAGCGCGGGCGGGACCATCGTCAGCGCCCAGACGCAATAGACCAGCGTCTCGGGAAAGCCGTGCTGGGGCGAGAGACCCGAGAACGCTCCCCAGAATCCCCACAGAACCACCGTGGTCATCGCATTGAGCAGCCAGGCGCGGCCGCTGGCACCAGGCGCCGTCATGCAGCGGCCTTTCCGTCAACGGGTGCGGTCTCGAGCATGAGGAAATGGGTGAAGCGCGCAGGCAGCATCGCCTCGGGGCCGCTGACGGTGCCGAGCGACTGGCCGGTGAAGCTGTCGGTCACGTGGTGCCGCCCCGGGGGCAGCCCGCGGAGCGCGATGGGTCCGGACCAGCTATCGGCATAGAAGGCATAGTGCATGCGCCCTTCCTTGCGGACCGCATGGCCCTCGGGCTTGTCGAAGCCGATGTCGTAGAGCCCGCCGAGATACTCGCCCTTGGGCAGCATGTTGGCGCGGTAGAGTGCGATCCACTTGCGCCACAGCGCTTCCTTTTGCGGGTTCAGCACGATGCCGCCCGGCGGCAGCGGATCGGTGGTGTTCACCGGGTCGAGCGGCCAGGTGAACTTGGTCGAGAGCACCGCGCCGATGCCGTAATGGCTGGCGAAATCATCATGCCGGTCGCTCAGCTCGACATGGTCGCCGGCGAACGGCGCGGAGGGCCCCATCATCGCCTTGAACGTCTTGCCCTTGAGGCGGACCTGCCAGGACGAGGTCGGGTCCGAAGCGGGCGTATGGTTCATGCCCGGCATATTGTGGAAGGCGAAGGCATCCCCGCAGGGGCAGATTTCCATCACCGCATGCGGGTTGATCGCAATCGCCTCGTCATAGAGCGCCTTCCAGAAGTCCTGGAGCTTCTCGTAGGATTCCTCCGGCCGCTTGTGATTGTGCGCGGGGTTATAGCAGGGGGCGACGCCGTTGAGGTGCTGGCCGTCGAGCTTCAACCCCTCGAACCCCCAGCCCAGGATGCGGCGGACCTGCGCCCGGAAATAATCGACAACCGGCGGATAGGCCGGGCACAGCGTGAACGCATCCCAGAAGCTGACATTTTGCGCTGCGCCGTTGCGATCGAGCAGCAGCATGTCGGGGTGGTCGCGCAGCAGATCGGTGCCAGGATCCGCGGCGAGCGGCGCGAGCCACAGCCGTGGGCGCATGCCGGCCGCGCGGATCTTCGCGACAAAAGCCTTCATGTCGGCGTCGCCGCGTGGAAATTTGGTGCGGTCGAGCTTCCAGTCCCCCTCCGAGGTCTGCCAGCCATCGTCGAGTACCGTCCATTCGAGGCCGATCTCGCGCGCCTTGCCCATGGCGGTGAGCACCTCGGGAATCTTGAAGTCGCGGCCATAGCCCCAGGCGCACCATACCGGCGCATAGCTCGGCTCCGGGGTGGGGGGGGCGGCGATCCCGCGCTCGGCCATCAGGCGGCGATAGGCGTCCAAGGGACGGAAATGGTCGCCGCCATGCACCATCAGGAACAGCGGCGGCAGCGCCAGCGTGCCGCCCGGCGGCAGCACCGCCGCTTCATCGCCGGCGATGCCGATACGCGTGCCGCTCGGCTGGCCCGCCACCGGCAGCGACACGAGCCGCGGCACCGTATCGACATGGCCGACAGCAAGGCCGGCATCGCGCCGCCACACCACCGCGACGGGCGTGCCGCCGCCATAGTCGGACGCGTTCATCCCCATGAAATTGCGCTGCCCGGTGCCGGGGCGGATCGGCTGCACCCAGTCCCGCCGATCGGGATAGGAGGCGCCCGAAAAGCTCCACGCGCCGTCGGGATGGGCCAGCAGATCGTGCGTCGCCGCCTGCCACCCGGCCACCGCGAGCGGCGAAGCGCCGGTGTTGCGATAGCGGATGTCGAGCAGCGCAAGGCCCGGATAGGCGCTCAGAAACGTAACCGAGATCTGCTTTTCGATGCCGCCCTGCGCGGTGCCGCGCAGATGGTGGACGCGGCCGCCGGGCACGGCTTCCTGGCTATGGTCGAGCAGCAGGAAGCGATCGACGATCCGCTGGTCTTCCAGCCGAAGCCCCTCGCCCGGCTCCATCGCGGTGATCGCGTTGCCGCCCTTGGAGACGCGCGAATGCATGCCCGTGTCGAACTCGAGGGTGAGCACCCCGTCGCCCAACGCCAGGATCGGTGCCTCCTTGAGCGTGATCCGGGCAGCGGCCGGTGCGGCCACGACCAGCGCGGCGGTGCCCGACAGCCTGCCCAGGAGGCGGCGACGGGTCAGCAGGGAATGGGACACGGAACGAACCTCTCACGAAACGCCGCTTGAAATGTGGAACATGCGGCTTTTGCGAGAATGTGCCCGAAGGTTAGCGCTTGCGCAAATCAAAACGCAACATAGTGTAAAGTTCGTTACGTTTCGTTTGGAGAGTATCATGCGCCTTTCGATGAGTCTGATCCCCATTGCCGCGCTTGCGCTCGTCGGGGCGGCGCCCGCACCCTCCACCTATAGCGAAGCCGATTTCGCACGCGTCGCCAAGCTCGACGCACATGTCCACGCCAATCGCGATGCGCCGGAGTTCCTCGCCATCGCCCGCAAGGACGGCTTCGAGCTGCTGTCGATCAATGTCGACTATCCCGACTTCCCGCCGCTCCCCACCCAGGCGGCGATCGCCTACAAGATGCATGCCGCCGATCCCAAGCGCTTCCACTTCGCCACCACCTTCTCGATGGACGGATTCGGCGGCAAGGACTGGACCGCGCAGGCGATGCGCCAGGTCGATGCCGGCTTCGCGCACGGCGCCGTCGCGGTGAAGGTGTGGAAGAATATCGGCATGATCGCCAAGGACAGCGCAGGCAAGCGCGTGTTCCTCGACGACCCGCGCTTCGACGCGATCATGGCGCATATCCAGGCGCGCGGCGTGCCGCTGATCGCGCATCAGGGCGAGCCGAAGAATTGCTGGCTCCCGCTCGACCAGATGACGACGGACAATGACCGCAGCTATTTCAGCGAGCATCCCGAATATTACATGTACCGCCACCCGGAAGAGCCCCGCTACGAACAGTTGATGGCGGCGCGCGACCGCTTCGTGGCGCGGCACCCGAAGCTGGCCTTTGACGGCGCCCATATGGCGAGCCTGGAATGGAGCGTGGACGAGCTCGCCAAGTTCCTCGATCGCTATCCCAACGCGGTGGTCGATCTCGCCGCGCGGATGAGCCAGGTGCAAGTCCAGTCCAACGCCAACCACGCCAAGGTGCGCAGCTTCTTTATCAAGTATCAGGACCGGCTAATGTACGGCACCGACCTGACCGACAGCCCGCCCGATCCCAAGGCGCGCGCACAGAACCCGCCGGCGACCGGCAATTTCATCAAGGAAGCCGACGATGCCTGGCGCTCGGACTGGCGCTACCTGGCCACGCCGCTGTCGCAGCACATCGCCGCGATCAAGGCAGAAGCGCCCGGCCTGGCGCTGCCGCGCGCGGTGATCGACAAGATCTACTATGCCAATGCGCGGCGCTTCTTCCATCTGAAGGGATGACGAGGTGGCCAGCGGCCCGGCGGGCAAAGCGCCCTGCCGGCCCGCGGCGCTCATGCCTCGTGGATGGTGAACCCCAGCCGCTGGGCCGCCGCATGAATGTCCGCCGGCACGTCCCGATCGGCGATGAGGTGATGGATCTCCTCCACCGTCACGATCCGGTGGAGGCAAACCCGACCGAATTTGGAGACATCGGTAACCGCGATCACTTCGCGTGCCGCCTCGACCATCTTGCGGTTCAGCAGCGCCTCGGGTTCGTAATGGGTGGTGATGCCGCATTCGATGTCGAACCCGTCGACGCCCAGAAAGAGCTTGTCGACGCGCAGATTCTCCAACGCCGCAACGGTCTGCGCGCCGTAAAAGGCGCGGTTCTTCCGGCGCAGCATCCCGCCCAGCATGAAGATGTTCAGCCGCTCCTTGGCGGCCAGCACCGAGAGGATGTCGAGATCGTTGGTGAGGACCGTGATGTCCTCGTCATCGGGCAGGAAGCGGGCGATCTGCAGCGTCGTCGTGCCCGAATCGAGCACGATCGATTCGCCGGGCAACACCATCGACGCGGCAAGCTTGCCGATGCGCATCTTCTCGTCAGCATGACTCGACCGCTTGACCTCGACCGCGGGCTCGGCGGTCACGTTCACCGCATCGGCGCTGATCGCCCCGCCATAGGAGCGCTGCATCACCCCCCGCGTTTCGAGATAGCGTAGGTCTTTACGGATCGTCTGCATCGAAACCCCGAAGCGCTTCGCCAGCGGCGCAACCTGCACGCTGCCCCGTTCGCGCACCATCGCGCTGATCTGCAGCCGTCGCTCGCTGGTATCGCGGACGATGCCGCCGTCTTCCTTGCCCACCTGTCTGTACCTATCGTCCTCGGCGTTTGCGCCGTTGTGCCCTTGTTATGTCCCGCGCACCCTTGTCGGGGAAGCCGACAATTTCGCCTGCCCCTTTGCCGAACAGCGCGGTGTCGCGCGCTGGTGCAACGGGCTGGTTCATCGCATCGACTATGGGCGGTTGAACCGGAGCACGGTACAAAACGAACGGCAGCGCCGCAATGGCGTGCTGGTGCATCAGGGAAAGCACGCTCCTGAGAGCGGCGCCACGAAATATATGACGTTTCGTTTTAAAGCGTTTGACATCTTTCTTTCGCGCGAGCTAGCAAAGCGCAACAAAGCGATCGATTGATGGGTCGCGCTGACAGCGGCTTGCGAGAGGGAGGAAATACCATGGGCAAGGCTCCAACATGGCGCATGATCGTGCGCACGGGCATCAGCATCGCAGCGCTGGCTACGGGCACACACGCGATGGCGCAGACCACGCAGCAAGGCCAGGACGCAGCAGCTGGCGCCGGCCAGACCAACCCTGGCTCACCCGTCCAGTCCGGCCCCGGCACCAGCGGTGATGCCACGACCACCACGGTTGCGACCGGCGACGAGATCGTCGTCCGCGGCGTGCGCGGCAGCCTGCTGCGCTCGATCGACACCAAACGCGACGCCTCCACCATCGTCGATGCCATCTCGGCCGAAGAACTCGGCAAGTTCCCCAACCGCAACGTCGCCGAAGCGCTGTCCAACATCCCCGGCGTGACCGTGGGCCGCGATGGTCGCGGCGAAGGACGCAGCGTCACCGTGCGCGGGCTGGGCGAGAATTTCGCGCTCACCACGCTGAACGGCCGCGTGTTGCCGACCGACGGGCCCGATCGCTCCTTCGCCTTCGACGTGCTCCCATCCGAAGTGATCTCGGGCGCCGAGATCCAGAAGGCGGCGCAGGCCTCGCAGCTGGAAGGCAGCATCGGCGGCAATATCGACCTGCGCACCGCGCGTCCGTTCGATCATCGCGGCTTCCATGCCGCCGGCTCGCTCGAGGGCCAGTACAACCAGTTCGCCAAGAAGGGCGGCATCAAGGCGTCGGGCGTCGTCAGCACCACCTTCGCCAACGAGACGATGGGCATCCTGGTTTCGGGAACGTACAACAAGTACAAGTTCCGCACCGACAATCTCGGCGAATATTCCAGCAACGATATCTACGACATCGTCACGGCACCCAACGGTCAGCGCAGCGTCGTCAACGCGCCCGACGGCGGCGGCGTGATCGAGCCCTATTTCTACAGCGTCGGCTATGTGCTGGGCGAGCGCGAGCGCTGGGGCGGATCGACCGCCTATCAGTGGAAGCCGTCGGACACGTTCGAGCTGCGCCTCGACGGCATCTACAGCAACTACAAGGACACCGAGCACAACCACCGCGTCTCGGTGGGCCTGACGCCGTTCGATGACAACGGCAACGTCCGCTACGATCTCGACAATGTGAAGATCGACAGCAACAAGGTGCTGACCAACTATACGGTCAACAATGCCACCATCGACGTGCTGTCGACCGACGAGCCGCGCAAATCGATCACCTACCAGCTCGGCGGCCATATCGACTGGAAGCCACTGGAGAAGCTGAGCGTCGCCGCCGACCTGTCGTACGGCAAGGCCACCAACAACACCGGCGGGCAGAATCGCTTCGTCGTGGTCGGCATCCCCGGGTCGCGCGCCGAGGTGACGACCCGCGACAACGGCATCCCGGACCTGCTCCTGACCATCCCCAATGCCGACGGTAGCGTCACCAACCGCACGCTCGACCAGGCGGGCAATGGCGACCTGCGGGCGCACTATATCGGCATCCAAGGGCAGAACATTGCCGATCGCAGCACCAGCGCCAGGCTCGACCTGACCTATGCGGCCGACAACGGCCTGCTGCGCTCGATCGCGTTCGGCGGCGTCTATACCGATCGCAAGAAGACGGTCGACGTCATCGACAACCAATATACCACCGCGAACAATTTCGGCGGCTACCCCTTCGCGCTTTCGGCGATCGGGGCGAACGTGGTGCAGGCGCCCGAGTTCACCAACATCCTGCCGAACCTCTCCGGCAACTTCCCGCGCGCGATCCCCGCGTTCGACATCGACACCTATCTGTCGTCGCTGTCCAAGGCGGAAAACAATCCCAATGTTCTCAACCCGCAAACGGGAGAGCCATATCCGACCGGCTATGCCACCCAGCGGATCGTGCCCGATCAGCTCGCTTCCTATGCGATCACGGAGCGCACCTGGAACGCCTATGTCCAGTTCAACGTCGGCGGCGATCGGTGGCGGGGAGATTTCGGCCTGCGCTACGTCAACACCACGGTCGACTCGCTCGGCTATGGCACGACGGTGCGCAGCTACCAGGTTGTCGGGGTGGGCACCGCCAATGTGGTGTTCAACCCGATCGCGCCGATCTCCGGCGGCGGCAGCTACCAGCGCCTGCTTCCCTCCGCGAACTTCGCCTATGATATCGCCGATGGCTTGCGGGTGCGCCTGGCCGCGTCGCAGGCGATTTCGCGGCCTACCTTCGGCGAGCTTTCGTCGGCGAAGGATTATTCGGCCGCGCAGTCCAACACCCCCGTGGTGACCGACGCCGGCAACCCGAACCTGAAGCCGGTCTCGGCCGACCAGGCGGACATCTCGCTCGAATATTATCCGAACCGCCGCGTCGCGCTCACGCTGGCGGGCTTCTACAAGCACCTCACCAACTTCGTGACGACGCAGGCCGTGGCGTTCGACCTCGTGCCGACCAACCAGGTCGCGGGGGCGCCGGCGAGCTTCCCGTTCACCGAACTCACCTATGTCAACGGCGACGGCGCAACCGTCTATGGCATCGAGGCCGGCGGCCAGTATTTCCTCGACAACGGGCTCGGTTTCCAGGCCAACGCAACCTACAACCGTTCACGCGCCAAGCGTGCAGGCCTGCCGACAACCGATCTGCAGGACGCAGTGCCTTTTTCGGCGAACGCCAAGATCTTCTACGAGAAGCACGGCATCAACGCGTCGGTTTCCTACCAGTATCAGTCCAGCTTCACGTCGTCCCAGTATAGCTACATCAACACGCTGGCGATCAAGCAGGTCCCCTATCACGAGCTGGCGGCAAGCATCTCCTACGACATCCTGCCGCAGGTGACGCTGTATGCGCAGGGATCGAACCTGCTCGACACGGCGACGCGGCGGTATTCCGGCTACACCAATGTACCGGCGTTCTACGAATATACCGGCCGAGCCTTCTTCTTCGGCGTGCGCGCGCGCCTCTGATCAGGCGCAGCCCCGATATTCGGCGCGTTCGCTGTCGATGCGGTCACAATCGTCCCCGGGGCGTTGACCGGCAAGGCGGATGGAGAGCGCGATGCGGACGGTCATGTTACCCGGTGGCGATCAGCTGCCTGCGTTGGGCCAGGGCACGTGGCGGATGGGGGAGCGACCGGCGCATCGCGCAGACGAGATCCGCGCGCTGCGCGAGGGCGTAGCGCTCGGCATGACGCTGATCGATACCGCCGAGATGTACGGCGACGGCGCGGCCGAGGAACTGATCGGCGAGGCGCTCGGCACGGTTCGCGACCAGCTGTTCCTGGTGAGCAAGGCCTACCCGCAACATGCCGGGCGCGAACGCCTCGCCGCCGCGTGCGAGAACAGCCTCAAGCGGCTCGGCACCGATCGGCTGGACCTGTATCTGCTACACTGGCGGGGCAGCGTGCCGCTCGGCGAAACCGTGCGGGCGATGGAGGCTCTGCAAGCGGCGGGCAAGATCCGCCATTGGGGCGTCAGCAACCTCGATGTCGACGACATGGAGGAACTGGTCGCCGCCGGCGGCAGTGCCTGCACCGTAAACCAGCTGCTGTACAACCTGACGCGCCGCGGCCCCGAGCACAGTCTGCTTCCGTGGCTCGCTGCGCATGACATCCCGGTGATGGCCTATAGCCCCGTCGAGCAGGGCCGCCTGCTGACCAATGCTACGCTCCGCCAGGTGGCCGAGACGATCGGCGCGACGCCGGTTCAGGTGGCGCTGGCATGGGCGATGCGCCGCGACGACGTGATCGCCATCCCGAAGGCGGGAACGGCGGCCCATGTGCGCGAAAACCGCGCGGCAGCCGATCTTCTGCTGTCCGAGGACGATCTCGCCCGACTCGACGCCGCCTTCTCGCCCCCGACCGCGCGTCGACCGCTCGAGATGCTCTGAAGGCGATGGCGCTGTTCTTCACTGCCGATACGCATTTCGGCGACCACCGGACGATCAACATCCATCGTCGGCCTTTCGCAACTGTCGCCGAAATGGACGAGGCGCTGATAGACGGGTGGAACGCGGTCGTAGGTCCAGCCGATACGGTGTGGCACCTGGGCGACGTTGCCCGCCGCCCTGCCGACGTCCCTGGGCTGCTCGCCCGCCTGAACGGCGTCAAACATCTGCTCCGCGGCAACAACGATCCGCCCGCGACGTGCGAGGCCGCGGGATGGTCGAGCGTGGGCGACTATGCAGAGCTGGAGGCCGAAGGGCAGTCGCTGGTGCTCTGCCATTATCCGTTCCGAAGCTGGAACGGGCAACATCGTCGCGCCATCAACCTGCACGGCCACAGCCATGGCAAGCTCAAGCCGATGCTGCGCCAGTTCGACGTGGGGGTGGACGCGCGAGGCTTCCGGCCGGTCTCGCTGACGCAGCTGCTGTCGGCCGACTAGCCGGCGCGACCGCCTGCGCTCAGTAGTTGAGGCTCCACCCTATCAGGTGCGCTACCGCCGCGACCCAGGGGATCCCGAGCAGCGCCAGCGCCACCAGTGCGCCGCGCACGCGCATCCCCTAGCCGAAGCTTTGGCGGAACACTTCGGCGAGGTTCCACATGCCGGCGTCTGCGAACCCGATGGATTTGACCACGGCGATCTGGAGCACGCCTTCGTTCGCTGCGTCAGCCTCGTTCCACTAAACCATGCGCTTAAATTCCAATGATCGACACTTGCGATCGACGCCAATTCCGTCCCAAAGGGTTGCATCTCAACCCATTTGGATGCACCTTTTACAGCAGGTCCGATCGACGATATTTGAGAAATCGTCAGGTGTTCATGGAATCGAACCGATCTGCTTTTTGCATTGACGGTATATCGCACGGTATCGAGGTTGACGGTATCTTGCTTAATACATTGATTTAATTGCTGTATTTCAGTCAGTTCGACTCCGTCCCCGGCACCATCCACCTCTCCGCATCAATCCATAAACATGTCGGAATCGGCGGATTTGCCTGTTCGACGGTATCTGATCCCTTAGGATCTGGGTCGATCGATGCCCCCCTCCTGGCATCTGACTGCATATTCGACGCTATCGGCTTCGCGCCAGCGGAGGAGATACCGTCACGCATCACCGATGCAGACGTCCGTCGAATCAAACCGCTCATGACGCAAGACATGCACGGCATGTACCGCCGCGTTCAGCCTGTCGGTGGTGGCCAATGGCGATGCGACGATCGAGATAACGGCAAACGCGGCACCATCGCCTTGGGCGTCTAGCCGGACGGACCGCTCAAGGAGGCGCGGGAGCGCCGAGACAATGCCCGGAAGCTGCTCGACGAGGGCATCACCCCTCCTCCTACGGCAAGCGGGCAGCGTCTCGGCCGGAGATACGTTCGCCGCGGTTGCTGACGAATGGCTGAAGAAGCGCGAGGCGGAGGGCGAGCGGCAAGGATGCTCGAGAAGCTGCGGTGGCTGATCGGTTTCGCCAACCCGTGGATCAGCACGCGGCCGATCGAAGATATCAGCGCGCCTGCGCTGCTTGCCATGGTGAGGACGGTAGAGGTCCAAAGGCGCTATGAGACGGCACGACGCCTCCGCAGCACCCGCAGCACCCGCAGCAGCGCCATTCGCTACGCGATCGCCACCGGACGGCCCAACGAGACGGCACCGCCGACGACAGCGGCAGTTCGCCGAGGACCATTCCGGCGAACCGCAAGCAAGCGGGCAGGCCCCGGCGGGCTTCTCCCGCCGGTGGGCTTGCGGCAGCCGAGGCTGACGTCCGTCGGCGAACCAACGCTTCGTCGAGCACCCGGCACGCCCCGTTAGAACTCCTTGCCGATCAGGACGCGCAGCGTGCCCGCCATTTCCCGCCCGCCGCCACGATAGCCCCCTTCGAAATCGACCGTCCAATCGCTCGGCAGCAACATGCGCGTGCCGAGGCTGAGCTGGTACTGGTTGCGCGACCAGCCGAAGGTACTGATGCTGTAGAACGCTTCCCCGGGGATGTCGGCGTAATCGAGCCGTTGCGCGGCCGCATCCTGCAGCTCGTGGTTCCACTCGAAGCGAAGCCGCGGGGTCATTCTGATCTCGCCATAACGCCGCTCCATCTCGAGCCGCGCGCCGAGCGTGCCCGTCAGAGAGTGGACGTCGCGACTGTCAAAGCGCAGATCCATGCGTCCGGCGCCGCTCTCCGTATAGCCGTCGAGATTGGCCCGGAGGAACTCGCCGCGCGCGTAGAGCGACCAGCGCAACGGCCCGCCTTCGCGGTCGATACCAAGCGAAACCGCACCCAGGGTAAAGTTGCCGTTCCGGTTTCCGACGGCAGTGGCGTTCGTCGTTCCCTCCAGCCGGCGGGTGGAGAAGCTCAGATCGCCGAAGCCGACCATGCCATCGACGAAGGTGCCGTCGACGGGCATCAGGCTGGCATAGGCAGCGACCAGTCGGCTTTCGCTGCGTACCCGTGCCGCACTGCCGCCGATACGGCTGACGTCGTTGCTGTAGCCGCCGCCGATACCGAAGAGGACGCCTTCCGCCAACTTGATGTCCGCGCCGGTGCTCAGGCCCGATGTGGTTGCGGTGATCTTTGCACGATCGCTCGTCGCATCCTGCGTGCCGATGTCGATGGCGCCGCCGCTCCACAGGGCCACGGAGCCCTTGCGGCGCGTACCGTCACCACCGTCACCATCGTCGTTGCCGGGCGCTGCCCCAAGCCCGGTCGCCGCCGCGCCAGCCGGCGTACTGGCCATCGCCGTGCGCGACAGGTTCCCGGGGACGGTGCCGGAGGCGCCGGCCCCATTCGGGGCCGAGGGCTTGCGGCGGGCAATGGCACCCAGCGCCGGATCCTCGCCAGACATGCGCATCCGCTCGGTGATCGCGGTCGCATAGGAATCGAATGCAGGGTTGCCGCGCACCACCGGGTGCTGGTCCTGCGAGGCCAGGCTGATGCCCATTTGCGGTTTGCCCGAACCCCCTCCGTTGTGCAGCTGCTCGGTGCGGCGCATGAAGTTCGAAACTTGCGCTCGGCCGAAGCGACGCGCGGCTTCCGCCTGTGCGTCGCTGAGCCCGCGGACATTGGGGTCAAGCGTCGGATCGGGACGCGCCGCAACCGTGACGGTGACCGTCGCCGGTGCCGAGGTGCCGAAAGCGTTGGACAACGTATATTGGATGACGATCTTGCCGCCGAAGCGTGCCGCCGGGACGATATCGAGACGATAGGCCTGGCTGGCGCCCGAGCCGCTGGCGACCACCTGGGTCACCGCTGCGTCTGCCGGAGTCATGCTGACTACCGCCGCGCCGGTGAACGGCCCGTTGGTGGCGCCGGCGGTCAGGTCGACCGATACGCGCTGGCCGTCCCCGGTTTCCGCGGTCTTCGGCAATGCCTGCGGCAGCGGGGCAACAACCTGGATGGTCACTGCTGCAGGCGCTGACCGCCCCCCCGGCCCGACCGCGACGAAGCTGAAGCTGTCCGGACCGGTATAGTTTATCGCGGGGGTGTAAACCGCCGTCACGGTCGTCACTGCGAGCGGGCGTACCCCGCCGCCGGCGGGAGAGGCGGTAATGGTTCGCAGCGTGAGCGTGCCGTGCGAGGGCGGCGTTTGGATCTCGATCGAGGTGAAATTGCCGTTCACCAGCGCGGAGAGGTCTATCTCGGACGTGCTGCCCGGTTGCGCCGTCGTGGCCGCAGGGACCGCGCTGTTGCCGGGCACTGCCGCAGGCGGGGGTGGGGTCGCAACGGTCACGTTCACGGTGGCGGGCGTCGAGGTACCGCCCGGGCCGGTGGCGGTGTAGGTGAAGCTGTCCGGCCCGAAGGAACCGCTGTTCGGAATGTAGGTGACCACATTACCGGAGACGGTGGTGCTGCCGTGAGCAGGCGCGGTGGCGACCGCGATACTGGTATAGACGCCGGATACGGACGCGGTGAGATCGATCGGTGCACCCGGGCTGTTATAGGCCACGGTCACGCCGCTGCGGTCCGCCACGGTCGGTGCCGCCGGGGTCGTCACGTTGATGCTCACCGTTCCCGGCGCGGATGTGCCGCCCGGGCCCGTCGCCGTGTAGGTGAAGCTGTCCGCCCCCATGTATCCTGCGGTTGGAATATAGGTAACGATGTCGCCTGCGACGGTCGTCGTGCCATGTGTCGGCGCGGTCACCACCGCGATGCTGGTGTGCACGCCGGTGATCGAACTGCTGAGATCGATCGCCGTACCGGTGCTGCCAGTCGGGACCTCTACGCCGCTGCGATCGGCGACTGTCGGCGCTGCGGGCGTCGCAACCACCAGACCCACGGTCGCTGGTGCGGAGGTGCCGCCCGGGCCCGTGGCCGTATAGGTGAAGCTGTCCGCGCCGTCATAGCCGGCAGTCGGGGTGTAGGTGACCACGTCGCCCGCCACGCTGGTCGTGCCGTGGGCAGGCGCGGTGGCCACGGTGATGCTGGTGTGTACGCCGGAGATCGACGTCGAAAGGTCGATCGCGGTGCCGCCGCTATTGTACGGGATCGCCACGCCGCTGCGGTTCGCGGCGGTGGGCGCTGCCGGCGTGCTGACGGTGATGCTCACCGTCGCCTGGGCCGACGTGCCCCCCGAATTGGTTGCGGTATAGGTGAAGCTGTCGGCGCCGTAATAGTCGGCAGTCGGCGTGTATTCGATCGCCAGGCCGTTGACCGTGGCGGTACCATGCGCCGGCGGCGTCACCACCGCCACGCTGGTAGCGGTCGGCCCGGACAGGGCCAGCGTGATCGAAGTCGCGGACGAATTATAGGCGACGGTGGCGCTGACCGGGCCGGTCGTCGGCGCCGAAGGCGGGCTGACCGTGAAGCTGAAGTTCTCAATGACGGCGTAGGGCGCGCCCAAACCGGACGTCGTATCCCGCGCACGAACGATGAAGCTGAACGTGCCGGCCGTTGTCGGCGTGCCCGACAAGGTGCCGCCCGTGCCGAGGCTCAGTCCCGGCGGCAGCGTGCCGCTAAACACGTCGTAGGTATAGGGCGCCGTGCCGCCACCTGCGACAAAGCCGCCGGTATAGGCCTGACCGACGGTGCCCGACAGGGGCGTCGTTGGGTCAAGCGAGAAGATGGGAGTCGTGACGATCGCCGTATAGGCCTGGCTGGCACTATAGGGGGCACCCGCACCGGTCGACTGGTCGGTCGCGGTGACCGTGAAGTTGTAGTTGTTGCTTGCCGTGGCGGTGCCGGACAGCACACCGCTGGACGATAGGGTCCAGCCAGGCGGCAGCGCGCCGGCGGTGACGGCGAAGGTATAGGCGCCGTTGCCGCCCGAAGCGGTCAGCGTCTGGCTGTACGGCGCTCCTGCGGCCCAGGGCGAGAGACTGGTGGGGGTGATGGTGATCGTCGCCGCGGCGACGGTGAGCGAATAGGCGCGATTGGCGGAGAACGGCGCGCCCGCCCCGCTCGAGCTGTCCGTGGCGGTGACGGTGAAGTTGAAGGTGCCGCCTGCGCTCGGCGTGCCCGACAGCGTTCCGCTGCTTGACAGGGTGAGGCCCGCGGGCAACGCCCCCGCCGTGACCGAATAGGTGTAAGGCGAGACGCCGCCGCTCGCGGTGATCGTCTGGCTGTAGGCGACCCCGGCGGTCGCGCCGGTCAGGGTCGTGGGGGTCAAGGCGATGGTCGGCGCGCCGACGGTGACCGAGTAGCTCTTCGACACCGAATAGGGGCCGCCGCTGCCCGCCGAGGCGCTGTCGGTCGCGGTGACGGTGAAGTTGAAGGTGCCGGTCTGGCTGGGCGTGCCCGTGAGGGTGCTCCCCGAAAGGATCAGTCCGGCAGGAAGCGTGCCCGCGGTGATGGCATAGCTGTAGGGTGCGGTGCCGCTCCCCGCGGTGAAGCTTTGCGAATAGCTCGTGCCGGCAGTGGCGGCGGGAAGCGCCCCGGCCGCCGGCGACAGCGTCAGCGTCGGCGAGGCGATGACCAGCGACAGGCTGCCGGTCGCCTGGGTGAAGCCAGAGGGCGTCGAGCTGTCCGTCACGTTCGCGGTGAAGCTGAACGTGCCGCTCGCCGTCGGCGTGCCGGTGATCGTGCAGTTGGTGTTGAGCTGGGTGCCGGCAGGAAGCGCGCCCGAGGCAAGCGTGGTGCTGCAGCTATAGGGCGAGCTGCCGCCGGTGGTGACGATCTGCACGCCGCTCAGCGCCGAGCCGCGCGTGCCGCTGCCGGTCAGGCTGGCGGAAAGCGTGGGGTTGCTGACCGGCACCGTCACCGTGGCCGGCGCCGAGGTGCCCGCGCCGTTGCTGGCGGTGTAGGTGAAACTGTCGTTGCCGCGGTAGTGGGCCGGTGCCGAATAGGTGACCAGGCCCACATTGCTGATCGAGACGCTGCCGCCATTGGCGGTGGTCGCCGATCCGACCGCGTAGGCGGTGGGGCTGTTCGTCACTTGCCCGGCGAGGCTGAACGTCGCCCCGGTCGCGCCATAGGCGACCGCCGGGGCGGTGTAGGCCGATGCCACGGGTGCCGAAACATAGGTGAACTGGTCTGCTGCGCTGGTCGCGCTGGTGCCCGCGGCGGTGGTGACGCGCACGTCCACCGTACCGGTGCCCGCGGGCGATGTGGCGGTGATCTGCGTGGCGTTGTTGACAGTGTAGCCCGCGGCCGCGGTCGCTCCGAACACGACGCCGGTCGCACCGCTCAAGTTCGTACCCGTGATCACGACGCTGGTACCGCCCGCCGTCGATCCCGACGCGGGCGAGATCGAGGTTACCGTCGGGGTGGCGACCACCACGGTACTATCGGAGTAGCTCGCGGTATTCGATGCGCCGCCGCCCGACAATTGCACGGAGGGCGTGAGTGGACTCGAGGCGTTGCTGGCGAAATTGGCGTTCAGCGTGATCGTCGGTCCCGAGCCCGCGCTGAACCCGGTCGTGCGCGAGCACGATCCCGACTGGCCCGACCCGCTGCAGCTCCAGCCCGAGCCCGAGGCGCTCGAATAGGTCATGCCGCTCGGCAGCGTGAAGGTGGCGGTGAGCGTCGCGCTGGTGGTGGCACCACCCGAGACGCTGGGCGTGATCGTGTACGCAAGCGAACCGCCCTGCACGGCATTGCCGCTGTGGCTCATCGTGACGCCGAGCGTAGTGCCCGACGAGCAGCTTATATTGATCTGGACACTTCTGGCGCTTCCATAGGGCACCGGATTGGTGTTGTTGCCAGTAATGTCGTAGCTCGACAGCCCGAGCTGCAGATTGTCAACGGAACTGGTCCCGGTGAAGGTGAACGATCCACTTCCGCTCGTGGCGGTTGAGTCCTGCAGCGAGTCCGGCGCGTAGGTGGTGTTGTTGTTCTGCGTATAGGTTACGAAGACATGCGCACCCTGCGTATTGCCCGACCAGGAATAGGTGACCGTTTCCCCGTTGACGAGCGGCTGGCTGGTGAAGTTGTAGTCGGGATTGCCGGCCGCATCGACGGTGTAGGTGCGACTGAAGGTGTTGATCTCATTGCAGGCAGCTGATGCTGCAAATGCGTGCGCCGGTGCGAAGACGAACATGCCGCCCGCCACTGCCGCGCGAAGTTTCCGCTGCGCCAGCCAGGAAGGCCACCTAGTCGCACGCGGCGAATCCACGGCATCCTCGTGGCGCGTTTCGCTGAAAACGGCAGCAGCAATCCGGCCATAGGCGGACTGCACCTTTCCCAAACCCCAAACCATGTACAAAGCCCCCAGCTGCCCTCCTCAGGGCGCTACACTCTTATAGACAATTTACTTTGTCAGCAACTGGATGCGTGGAAAATGTGAATTCCAGGTTATCGCGCTTGTACAAATCTTCTAAGATTTAGTGTATTTATCAAATATTCCGCAGTGCGGCGAGCTACCGTGACTCCAGTTTGCCGCGATGAAGCATTCTCACCATGTTTGCCAGTCGATACGTCATTGCCGCCCGGCCGATCTTCCAGAATCCTCTTGCAAATCGTCATGATCGGGTATCTAAAATACTAAATTGGCGTGATGCGGTTTTGATACGGCGCCGTCATGAAATGGTTGGAGGGGGAAGCCTTGTCGGATCCATTTATTGGCCAGATCATGCACACCGGTTTCAGTTTCGCACCGGCGGGCTGGGCATCTTGCAACGGCCAACTCGTCGCTGTTAGCCAGAATACTGCGTTGTTCGCGCTGCTGGGCACTACTTTCGGCGGCAATGGCGTAAGCACCTTCGCCTTGCCCAATGCGGCAGGCCGATCGTTTGTGGGGCTCGGCCTGAGCACAGCCAGCGGCCAGACCTATGATCCGGGCGAAGTCGGCGGCACTGAAAACCAGACGCTGACGACCGCCAACATGCCACAGCACAACCATAGCGCCACGTTCGTCGGCGCAGCGGGGCAGACAACGGCTACCGGTTCGCTTCAGGTGGTCACCGGTCAAACCACCACGCAGGTCAATACGCCTGCGGATGGCTCCCTCCTGGCGAACTGTGCGAATGCCGGTCCCGCTCAGGTAAAAATCTATGTTCCGGCAGGCACCAGCGGCACGCCGGTGAACCTGGGCGGTGTCAACATCACGGGCGGCAGCTTCACGCCGCAAGGGTCGGTCCAGGTAAACCCCGCGGGGAACAACATCCCGTTCTCCATCATGAGCCCGTTTCTGGCCATGCAGACCAATATCGCGCTTCGGGGGATCTATCCCGCACGGAATTGATCAGATGGATCCATGCGTGCCACGCGGTGTATGCGCATGGCCCGATACGCGCCCTCCACCGTCAGGAAAAAACGGCCTCGTAAAAGCGACGGTCGGAGGGTCGCAACTGCGTCAGCAGGATGGCGTGCGGGCCGCCCTTTCCGCAATCGAGATCATAGGTCCCGTCGATCAGGAAGACGTGGAGCGGCGACTCGAAGAACAGTGAAAATGGTTCGCGAACATCGAAGCCCCGCATCGGGTTGCGCCGATCGATCCGCTCCAGCGTGATTTCCACCGGCTCGGGGAGCGTTGCCACCCGCACCTTGCGACCTACCCAAGGCTCGAAGTCTTCGGGTGTAAGCAAATGCATCTTTTGTCCCGCTCCGGATTGTGCACGTTGTTGTCGGTGAAGTATCCTGCCGTGAACTATCGACTATGGGAAGCGCACGAACATCGGAATTGCGCGTCAGAGATCTGCCGTTGACCGAGAGACTATTGCGCTTCCCCCCCTTTCCGCCAAGTCGACGTCCGGCGGTCGACACCGGCGCGCTGCAAGCCTTCGGGATCACGTTGCGTGCCGCGTCGCTGGGAGATCTTCCTGAACTGGCTGGCCTGTATGCCCAACTTCGCCTGCCCGAATTGTTGTTTCACCCCTGGTCGCAGGCGGAGAAGCACGCCTTTGTCGACGAGCAATTCCGCCTCCAGCACCACCACTTCGTCCGGCATTACCGGCGGGCGGACTTCTGGATCCTGCTGCGCGACGATGTGCCAATCGGCCGCCTGTATCTCGACCGCAGCACGTCCGAATGGCGCATCATCGACATCCTTCTCGCGACCGTCTGGCGGGCCCGGGGCCTTGGCTCGAAGGTGATCGCCTGGGTCCAGCAAGGCGCTGCCGCCGCCGGCGCGCGCAGCGTGGCGCTATCGGTCGCCGTCGACAATCGACGCGCGCACCTGCTCTACACCCGCCTCGGCTTCACCGACGTGGACGCAGGTGACGGCCTCCACCAGCCCATGCGGTGGCGAGTGCCCTCAGCTCCCTCCGCATAGTTGCGCGTGCAGCCAGGGGCTCATTTCCGCGTCGATCACCAGATGGACGCGCGCGTCGGCGCCTGCGTTGTCGACGCGGTGCGGGTCGCTCAGCCGGAGATACCAGACCTCGCCGGGCGCCATCACCACGGGGTGGCGATTGACCTCGAACCGCACTTGGGAATTGGTAAGGATGGGTATGTGGAGCCGCACCAGCCCTTCTTCCGCGCAGAGACCCCCGTCGCGATGCTCGCGGATGCACGAGCCCGGTCCCAACCGCATCAGCCGTACGGAACGCAAGGCGCAATCGAAGTGGGTGAGCACCGCGCGCAGATAGGGCGCATGCTGCAAGGCTGGCGCATCGACGAAGTCGCGGGCGTCCGGCTGCGCGGCGATCTGCAGGATGGGATGGTCGGCGCCGACGGGCGTGCGGAGCGGCATCACGCCCCAGTCCCCCTTGTAGTTCTGCGGCACGAAATGCGGCGTCCAAGCGCTCCCGGCTAGCACCGCGAGATCCGCGTGCAGCCGCGCGGGATCGAAGATCAGCGGCAAGCGCACGCGATCGGGATAGACGTAGCGCATCTCCGCTTCCACGCGATCCTTCCCTCCCGGTCATCGGCTGCACCGCTTGCAAATGCGCCGCCACCTGCGATCATGCGACCGGGGAGAAGAATGCGCAACGCATTGCACGCCTTTCAGACGGCAGTGATGGCAGATCCCGAACTGCAGCGGCAGCTCGGGGCATGCGAGCGCCACGAAATCTTCTCGGCACTGGCGATGGCGGTGGCCGACCGGTTGGGACTGACACTGGCCCAAGAGGACCTCGCACCCCGCGCCCGCGCCGTGCCGGTTGAACCAACCCCGGAATGGCCTCCGCTCGAATGGCTGCCGGTGGGTTTCGTCCCGTCCGAGTACGGGCCCTTGGTCGACTGGGCCTATTTCGGCGACGACGCGCTGCAGGACAGCTTTTTCGAAGAATCGGTGCAGCGCGCGCGGTCGCGACCGTTCAATCGGGTTTTTCGCCGGGTCACCAGGCTCGACGACTTCATCGACAACGCACTGCCCGATGAAGCCGCCCCGTTGCGCGGGCTTGTGTATCACATGTCGCGCTGTGGCTCGACGCTGGTCGCACAGATGCTGGGTGCGCTGCCTGCGACGCTGTCCTTGTCGGAGCCAGGCCCGTTCGACGCAGCGATCCGTCTCGCCATGAGCAGAGCGGACCTCGCCGGCGAGCGCGGTGGCGCGCTGCTGCGCGCGATGGCCTCGGCGCTGGGCCGCGCGCGACGCAGCGAACGACACTGTTTCTTCAAGCTGGACAGCTGGCACATCCTGGCTTTCCAGCGGATCCAGGCCGCCCTCCCGCACGTGCCATGGGTTTATCTGTTTCGAGACCCGGTGGAGGTGCTCGTCTCGCAGGTGCGGCTGCGCGGGTACCAGACGGTCCCCGAGCTCGTGCCCAGCGGGCTATACGACATTGGTGACGACGTGCCCGGGCCGGAGGATCTGTGCGCCCGCATTCTGGCGAAACATCACGAGGCGGCGATTTGTGCGCTCGCCGGACCGCAGGGCATGGCGATAAACTATGCCAGCTTGCCGGACGCCCTGGCGGACAGGCTTGCCCCGCATTTCGGCCTGTCGCTGACCCGCGACGAACGGGCGGCGGTGGCGCGTGCCAGTCGCAGGAATGCCAAGGCGCCCGAACAGCTTTTTGTTCCCGACGGCGCGCGGAAGCATGTCGATGCCAGCCCGGCAATATTGGAAGCCGTACGTTGCCATCTTGCCGCGCTACATGGAAAGCTTGAAGATGCCGAGAACCTCGCAAGCTAGACCGACGATAGGACCTAGTGCACCGATAACGGCCATGTGCTAACAGGATCGCAAGCCTATTCTAGAAGGCGCACGTCTTGGCGGCACTATCAACTCTGGGGGTAACCAGCCTCGCCTAGACGAGGCGATGGAGTTCCGCACGCATGACGATGCGGTGCTCCGTTCAAGATCAACCTGCTTCCGCAGGCGCCGATCGGCCTGAGACCCTAGCGGCTCCTGCTTCTGATCGGTGCGCCTCGGCATTGCCGCAGAGACGCCGGGCAAGGGCATCGCTGCGCGCACCCCTGCCCATGCCGGAGCAATGGCCCCAACTGGCCGCACGCCAAAGAAACCACGCCATCAGCTCAAATCATGATGACTTGACTACGCCCAATCCACGGCACTCCCGTCCATTTTGGCGCAGTTGGCACTAGTTGAACCATGTCTACCGTTAATATACATGGGACCCCGATGGGGGTGCAACATGGTCGATTCTCTACGAGCTGTCATATTGCCGGTTCTTGAAACCATGCCGGATTCGCGCATCAGGGACAATCTTGTTGATGGGTTTTCCAAGCAATCGCATGCGCTTGACAGGATAGAGGACGGGTTTCACGCGCTGACGCGGCAGCGGCAGGATGCGGAAGCACTGTGCCTGTTCTTCCATAGCTGGTCGCAGACCAACAACAGTGCCGCGACCGTTGCAGGCATCGGAAACCGCCTGACACTCATGCTGCATCGCGGGCAGCAGGTGCGCGATGCGGACGCGCTGCTGCGCACGCTCACCAGTCTGGACCGGATCATCGACGAGGATCTCGCGGTGACGCACCGGGTCCTTCATGCGGACATGTTCTACCGCATGGCCACCGATATCGTCGGCGAGGATCGTTGGATGTCGCGGCGCTATCTTCACCCGGCGGCGAAGGCGTTCAAGGACTGGAAGGATCACAATTCGCTGCGCGAGCGCGATCCGATGATCGCGCTGCTGACCACGTTGACGCACGAGATCTACACACACGGCGAAGTCGAGTTCATCCTCCCGCTTTTCCGGCGCTGGCTGGCCCGCGACTATGGCTTCCCCGAAGCTTCGGTCCGCCAGACCCTCGCCTGGATCAGCGTCCATACCGGCCCTACCGAGAAGAACCATTTCTTCCACGCGCTGCGGGCGCTGGAGCATTTTGCCACGGCCATGGACGTCGCGATCGGCGACTATGCTCTGGAATCTATCGTCGCCGATTATCTGGAGAAGAAGGCCCAGGTGATCGAGCAGATCTGCCTGCGCAGTGCGATCGGGATCGAGGCGGTCCATTGAGCGCTGCAAGCCCGGACGCGCCCCTGCTGCGTATCGCGCCGCGCGGCTTTGCCGAAGACGAACGCGCCGCGCTGGCGGCAAGGATCGGTGTGCCGTCGATCGTGGACGCGGAGCATCTTGCCGCGCGCCCGGTTATGGTCCAGCCCGCGTATCTGGCCAAGCTCGCCCGCCTCAATCAGCTGCTCGACAAGGCGCTGCGGGCGATCGTCGCGCGCTATTTCGACGATCCGCGCATCCGCGCCATCTATGCCTTGCCCGCGGCGATGGAGGCGATCCTGCGCATCGCGCACGGAACGCCGTACCGCATCGGCTGGCACCGCCCCGACCTCGTCCATGACCGGGATGCGCACCCCCGGCTTTGCGAGATCGGGGCCCGGTATCCGCTAAACGGGTGGATGCTGAGCGAGCGTGCCGCGAAGGCGCTTGCCCCCCATGCGGCAGCGGGGATGGGCGCGCCGACCGGCCATGGTTTTGTCGATGCGCTTTGCGAGGCGTATCGCGCCGGCGAAACCGTGGCGATGCTGCATCAGCGCGAGACCGGAACCGAAATCTTCCTGCTCGCCGAGGCGCTCCGCGCGCGCGGCATCGGCTTCGTGCCCGTCACGCCGGCAGCGATCGAGCTGGCGGGCGGCCGCCTGCGGGCGGGCGGGCAGGCGATCGATCACGTCATCCTCCAGATGGACCGGACCGAACTGCCGCTGATTCCCGATCCGGTGCTGCGCCACCTCGTGGCGACCGGTCGCTATTTCAACGATGTCCGCACGCTGATCCTGGTCCATGACAAGCGCGTGCTCGCCGTGCTCTGGGACGATGCGATACGCCAGAGCCTGTTGCCCCGCGACGAGGCCGAGGCGCTGCGCGCGTTCCTGATCCCCTCCTGGACGATCGGCGATGCCGAGGGCTGCGCCTCGCTGCTCGCTCGCGACATCGACATGATCGCCAAGCGCAGCAGCGGCGGCCGCGGCATCGATACGCAGGTCCGCCACGATTGCGGCGAGGCGGCCTGGCGCACACGAGTCGAGCGCGACTGGCCGTTCGACATGTACCAGCAGTATCTCCCCCAGCACGATTTCGGCGCGCCGGGCGAGACGGCTCCCACGCACCTGATCGGGATGCAGCTGTGCCGCGACGCGACCAGCTATGGTCCCGGCATCTTCCGCGGCTCCAGTGCCTCGGTGATCAACCTGCACGGCGATCGAGGCCTGACCTACGTGCCGCTGGTAACGCCATGACCAGCCTTGCGGTTGTCATCCCGCTGTTCAACAAGCGCGCGTTCGTCGCGGAAACGATCGCCTCGCTGGCCGCACAGGACGCTCCGCCCGACAGCTTGATCCTGGTCGACGACGCAAGCACCGATGGCAGCGCTGCGGTGGCGGAACAGGCACTCGCCATGCACGCGGCGGCGCTGCGCGGGACGCGGATTGAATGGGTGCGCCGCGCGGAGAATGGCGGCCCCGGCGCGGCGCGAAACGCCGGGATCGACCGCGCGGACCGCGCGCTGCTCCTCTGCCTCGATGCCGACGACCGGCTGCAGCCGGGCGCCCTGCGGCACCTGCGGACAGCGATGGATCGCCATGCCCTTGCGATGGCGGTGATCGGCTTCGCCAGCGAGCCGGCGGGGGAGGTGTTTCCGGAACCGGCGCTGTTCGCCGATGCGCTGGCGCCGATCGAGGATGACCTGTTCCTGCTCGCCGATCCGCTGCGTGCCGTCGCCCATCCCGACTTCATCATGGGACGCGCGAGCAACGTCGTCGTTCGACGGCGCTGGCTCGGCGACCACCGCTATGCGGACGCCCGGCTGAACGAAGGCGTCGATCTCTGGTATCGAGTGCTCAAGGATGTCGCCGCGGCGGGCGCGCGGGCGGGTCTGGTCGCTGCGCCGCTGATCCGCTTTCGCATCGTCCCCGACAGCTTGTCTCATCGCCCCTGCTGCGATTGGCGCGGGCTGGAAGTACCACCGACGGTGCTGCGCTATCGCCACAGCGCCGACCCAAGCGACCGGAGGATGGCCGCGATGCTCGCCGCACGCTGGCACCAGCATGCGCTGGCGACGCTGCCCGAGGACCAGCGGCCGGCGTTCGCCGCGCAGTATCGCGAGTTGCTCGAGGCGATCGACGCATGAGGCACGCCGCCGACGATGCGCTGCTGCGCGAATGCTTCGCCCTTGCCAAGGCCCACCCTTTTTACCGCGACCATCTTGCCGCGTTCGACGGGCCCGACGGAGCACCGACGATGGACAAGATGGTGCTGAAGCCGCACCTGGATAGCTTCGCACCCGGCGCAGAGACCCGCGGCGTCTATCTGGTGCGCTCGGGCGGAAGCACGACGACGCCGCTGGTGTTTCCGGTCGACATCGCGGAGAATCACCGGCAGCGTCAGGCGCTCGCCACGGCATTGCGCGCCGATGGGATCTTCGATGCGGGAACGGTGGCGCTCAATCTGTTCGGCTATGCCGACATGTATCGCACCGCCGCCATCCTCGACGACCTGCTCGAGCGCTGCGAAGCGACCTCGCTGCCGATGAGCGCGCATGCACGGTACGACGAGGTCGAGGCGGCCGCGCAGCGCTTCGCACCGACGCATCTGCTCGGCACGCCATCGAAGCTCCAGCTCTTTGCCGAGTTCCTCAACGGCGCGGGCACGCGCCTGGCGATCCCGCAGTTGCTCTATGCCGGGGAGCCCCTGCTCGCCAGCGCCGCCGAACGCTTTGCCGAGCGCTTCGGCACGCGGCGCTTCTGGTCGCTCTATGGCGGCGCCGAGACCGGAATCTGGGCATGGTCCGATGCGAGCGGGGAGGCCGGACGGTTCCGCATCCTGCCACAGGTGGTCGTGGAAGTCGTGGCACCGGACGGCGACGGGTTCGGCGAGCTGGCGGTGACCAATGGCTATCGGCGGCGGTTTCCGGTGTTCCGCTACCTCGTCGGCGACGTGGGGCGGCTGGTCGAGCGCGACGGCGTACGCCTGCTGGAGCTGCGGGGCCGCAATGCGCGCTCCTTCCTGCTGGCCGAGCAGCATTTCGATCTTGCACTGTTCCTCCCCCTCGCTGCGGGCGCCGAGGCCTTCCAGATCCAGCTTCGCCGCGGGGAGCAGGGCTGGGATCGCCTCGACCTGCTGTTGGTCGATCCCGCCGGCAGATGCGCGATCGACGCCGCCGAAGCCGGCCTTTCGCAGCGGATCCATCCGACGGCGCCGCAGGTCGGGCTGGGGGCACAGCGGGTGGCCATGGCGGCATTGCACCACGATCCGGTGACGGCGAAACGGCCGATGATCGCCGACTTCCGACGATGACGGGCGCGCGCGCAGGTTCGCGCCGGGATGGGCGTGCGCCGCGCGACGGATGGGATGTCATCGGCATGCGGAGCCACCGGAAAAGGCGCTGGACCCTGCCGCAGCACGCGGCGGCAGGCGCCGGCCGGGCCGTAGCCCGGTCCTGCCAGCACCCGGACGCGCCACTCTGCGACGCGGCTTCACGCGACCAGGAAATGGCCGCTCGCCCTATGGCGCAACGGCTATCGCGCGGCTAGGCTTCCCCAAAACGGGAGGATCATCACGATGGGGCGTGTGCGTTCGGGGGTTTCGGCAATGGTTCTGGCCGCGTTGCTCGCCGGATGCGGCGGCGGAGGCGGCAGCAGCCCCGGCAACGTCGTCCAGCCCGGCACCGGCACCGCCACGCCTGCCCCGACCTCCAGCGCCTGCACGCTTCGCGCGCGGCAGGACTGGATCCTTGCGACGATGCGCGAATGGTATCTTTTCCCCGAAACGCTGCCATCGGGCCTCAACCCGTCCAGCTACGGCACCGCCAGCGACTATCTCGACGCGCTCACCGCCACGGCACGCGCCCAAGGCCGCGACCGCTATTTCACCTACCTGACCTCGATCGCCCAGGAGACCGCCTATTACACCAGCGGCTCCAGCGCGGGCTTCGGCTTCCGCCTGACCAGCGACGGCAGCAGCACCCTGACCGTGGCGGAAAGTTTCGAGGGCGGCAACGCACTCCAGGCCGGCATCGACCGCGGCACCCAGATCCTCGCCATCGGCACCAGCAGCAGCGACCTGCGCGACGTGAGCACCCTTTTCAGCACGCAGGGCTCGGCCGGCGTGCAGGCGGCGCTGGGGCCCGATACCAGCGGCACCACGCGCGTGCTGCGCGTGCGGGACCCGAACGGCACCGTCCGCACCGTCACGCTCGCCAAGTCGGACTTTACGCTCACCCCGGTATCGAGCCGCTACGGCGCGCAGATCCTCACCGATCCGAACGGCGGCGGGCGCGTCGGCTATGTCAATCTGCGCACCTTCATCGACACCGCCGATCCGGCGCTGCGCAGTGCCTTTGCCAATTTCAAGGCGCAGGGCATCGACAAGGTGATCGTCGACCTGCGCTACAATGGCGGCGGGCTGGTCTCGATCGCCGTGCTGTTCGGCAATCTGCTCGGCGGCGCACGTGCCTCGACCGACGTGTTCGCCTATACCAGCTTCCGGCCCGAGAAATCGGCGAACGACAAGGTCGACCGGTTCGCACCCCAGCCCGAATCAATCGCCCCCACCCGCATCGCCTTCATCGGCACGCGCAGCACGGCATCGGCCAGCGAACTCGTGATCAACGGCATGATCCCGTACCTGCGCGCCAATCTGGGGCTGATCGGCACCAATACCTATGGCAAGCCGGTCGGCCAGGTCGCGATCGACAAAGCCGAGTGCGACGACCGGCTCCGCGTGATCGCCTTCGCCACGCAGAACGCCAATCGCCAGGGCAGCTATTTCAACGGACTCGCCAGCAATGTCGAGGCGAGCTGCGCCGCCGGCGACGACCTCTCGCAGCCGCTGGGCGACGTGCGGGAGGCCTCGGTCAGGGCGGCGCTCGATTTCGTCGCCGGCCGCAGCTGCAATGCGATCGGCGGCTTCGCGCTGGCACGCGCCGCGTCCGCGCCGAACGAACTGCTGACGCCAGAGCGGCCGAATACCGCGCAGCGCGAGGTGCCGGGACTGTTCTGATCCCCGTCATCACAAAGTAACGTCAAGTAAACGCACGTTAATTTGCAACCATCCTGTATCTGGCCGGTTGATCGGCCGACGACCAGGAGGGAAATGATGAAGACGATATTCTTATGCGGCGCCATCGCGTCGCTGGCGATGACGGCTGCCACTGCGGCGGAACTGCCCCGTACCACGACGCCGCAGACCGAGCCGATGGTCCCGACGCAGATGACGATGCCGCGCGATGCGATGGGCTATGCCCGCATGGCCGGCGCCGGCGACCTGTACGAGATCGAATCCTCGCGGCTCGCGCAACAAAAAGCCGCCACCGGCGCGGTGCGCCAGTTCGGCCAGATGATGATCGAGCACCACACCCAGACCACCCAGGCACTGACCAGCGCCGCCCGCGCCGCCGGCATGACCCCGCCGCCGCCCGCGCTCGCACCGCGCCAGCAGAAGATGATCGACGAGCTTCGCGGCCTGTCCGGCGCACAGTTCGATGCCGCCTATCTCCGCCAGCAGCGCATGGCGCACCAGGAGGCACTCGCGCTCCATTCGGGCTATGCCGAAAATGGCGACAACGCCGCGCTGCGCAAAGTAGCCGCGACCGCGGTGCCGATCGTCCAGCGCCACATCGATCTGCTCGCCCAGCTGCCGAAGGGCTGATCTGCTGCACGCGGAGGGCGGGTCGACCTGCACCGACTGTAAGGTTAGGAACAGGCGTCCGCCCTAAGGATGCCGATCATGCAGTCCCCGCCCGACCCGTCGCCCGCCGCCCTTCGCATCCTCGTCGTCGAGGACGACGCCCAGCTCAGCGCCCTGCTCGTCCGGCAATTGGGCATGCTCGGCTATACGGTCGAGGCCGTCGCCGACGGCCGCGCCGCGATCGCCACGCTCGGCCGGGCGCAGTTCGACGCGGTCCTGCTCGACCGGCTGCTGCCTGCGATCGAGGGCGTCGAGGTACTGCGCCGTATCCGTGCCGAGGGCGTCGAAACGCCGGTGATCCTACTCACCGCGCTGGGGCTTACCCAGGAACGGGTTGAGGGCCTGGAAGCCGGCGCCGACGACTATATCGTCAAGCCGTTCGAGATCGACGAGCTCAACGCCCGCATCCGCGCGGTGCTCCGCCGCCGCAGCGCGCCCGGCGCCGACACGGCGACGCTGACGGCCGGCGACGTGACGGTGAGCGTGCTCCGCCACCGCGTTACCCGCGCCGGCAAGCCGATCGAGCTGCAGAAGACCGAGCTCAAGCTGCTCGCCGAACTGGTCCGCGAGGCCGGCAGCGTGCTCTCGCGCAAGATGCTGATCGAGCGCGTCTGGGGCTATGACTTCGTGCCGACCACCAACATCGTCGACGTCCATATCCTCAAGCTGCGCCAGCGGCTGGATATGCCCGGCCTGCCGGACCCGATCGCGACGGTGCGCGGGGTCGGCTATATGTTCCGCGCCTGAGCGGTGGCGCGCCGGCGCCTCCGCTCGCTCGGCCGGATCGCGATCGCCTTCGCGCTGGCGCTCTCCGCGACGACGGCGCTCGCCGGGGTCGCCGTCTATCTCGCCTTGCTCGACGCGATTGATCACCAGGTCGACCTGCGGCTGCAGGGCGAGGCGCGGGAGCTGCTGGAGGGCGGCGCGGGCGTGCCCGAAATCGTCCGCCGCATCGCCCGCGAAAGCAGCGAGCGCGAAAGTGCCGATATCGGCTTCCTGCTGCGCGATTCCCTAGGGGAACGAATCGCCGGCAACATCGCGCCCGCCCATCCGCTGCCGATCGGCGTCTCGACAGTCACCACCGATGCCGCGATTCCCGGCCTGAGCCGCGGGCGGGCCTGGGTAAAGCGACTCCCAGGCGGCGAGACATTGGCGCTGGTGGCCGAGAGCGAACCGATCGACCAGCACGACCATCGGCGAGGACGCATTCTGGCGATCGGCTTCGGCGCGGTGGTGGCGCTGCTGCTGATCGGCACCTTCGCGCTGATCCGCGCGATCCGCATCAACATCGCCGCGATCGCCGGCACGGCGGAGGCGATCATCGATGGCGATCTGCGCGCGCGCGTGCCGGAGGAGCGGCCAGGCAGCGTATTCGGCGGGCTGGCGGTGACCTTCAACCGCATGCTCGATCGCATCGGCGAGCTGATGAGCGGCATGCGCAGCATCTCCAACGACATCGCGCACGACCTGCGCACCCCGCTGGCGCGGCTGCACGGCCGGCTGGCAGCGCTGGCCGACACGCCCGAGGCGGCCCCGGTGCGCGAGGAACTGGCCGACGCGGTGGCCGAGAGCGAGGAAATCCTGGCGATCTTCGCCGCGATCCTGCGCATCACCGAAATCGAGGGCGGCGAACGCCGCGCAGGCTTCGAGCGGCTGGACCTGGCGGCGCTCGCGGCGGATGTCGCCGAAGGGCTGGCGTTGCTGGTGACCGAGAATGGCCGATACTTCATGGCCCCTGCACCGGCCGCCGCCGTGCCAGTGGAAGGCGACCCGCGCCTCCTTACCCAGCTGATCGTCAACCTGATCGAGAATGCCGTGACCCATACCCCGCCGGGCACGACGGTCCGGCTGGCGGTGCACCGCGACGGCGACGCGGCGCTGCTATGCGTTGAAGATGACGGCCCCGGCATTCCCACAGCGCAACGCGAGCGCGCCTTGCGCCGCTTCGGGCGGCTGGATGCGAGCCGGCACACGCGCGGGCACGGGCTCGGCCTGCCGCTCGCGCTGGCGATCGCGCGGCTGCATCACGGCACGCTGACGCTGGAAGACGCCCAACCCGGCCTGCGCGTGGCGCTGCGGATGGCGCTCGCGGGCTGATCGTGCCGTTGCTGGGAGGAAGGTGAAGGCGGTGGTGGAGCTGAGGGGAATCGAACCCCTGACCTCTGCAGTGCGATTGCAGCGCTCTCCCATCTGAGCTACAGCCCCGCCGCCTTTATCCCGGGCTGGGCCCGGGAGGCGCTCCCCTTAGCGAGCCGAAACGGGCGATGCAACCGGCTTGTCGCATCTTCGCGCCGGATTCGTATCGCTGGCGACGAAGTGCCTGTGACGCAGGTTAAAATTCGGGGAACCCATCCCCCCCTCCAGTCGCTTGGACGGGGCGTGACGGCAAGCATGCCGCAGCCGCCGAAATCTCAGCAGGAGAGATACGATGGACGACCGCAACAATCGCTACGGCCCCTATGGCCCCACCGGCTACAACGACAGTGGCACCCCCGGCGACTATGGCCGCGATTACGGCTCCGGCCGCGATTACACCTATAGCAGCGCGCGCGACTATGCCGCCGCCGGCGAATATGGCCGCGGACGCGATCGCAACCAGCGCGACGACTGGAATCGCGGGCGCAACCAGGATCGCTCAAGCTATGGCGCGCAGGGCTATGGCCAGCGTAGTCAGGAGCGCAGCGGCTGGGATGGCAGCAGCAACGACTGGAGCGACACCGGCTCGCGCAGCTACAGCAACTATGGCGGCTATTCGTCCCAAGATCGCGACCGCGACTATGGCCAGCGCAACTATGGCAATAGCGACTGGGGCAGCCGCGATTCGTTCGCCCGCAGCTATGGCCAGCAGGACCAGGACCGCTCGCGCTATGGTCGTCAGGACCAGGGCCGCAGCGCCTATGGCTATGACCGTAATCGCGGCGAAGACCTGCGCGGCTATGATCGCGACCGCGGCTTCTTCGACCGCGCCGGCGACGAGGTCCGCTCGTGGTTCGGCGACGAGGAAGCGGAGCGCCGCCGCCGTCAGGATCAGCGCTATGACGAGCAGCAGGCGCGCAACGAAGGTGCGTCGGACAGCCATTATGGCGAGTGGCGCCGCAGCCGGATCCAGGAATTCGACCGCGACTATGACGAATATCGTCGGGAGAACGCCCAGCGTTTCCACAACGAGTTCGACAGCTTCCGCACCGAGCGCACCGGCCAGCGCGACGCGCTCCGCCGCGTGACCGAGCATATGGAAGTGCTCGGTTCGGACGGCAGCCATGTCGGCACCGTTGACAAGGTGCGCGGCGACCGCATCATCCTGACCAAGAACGACACGGATGCCGAGGGTCGCCACCACTCGATCCCGTCGCGCTGGATCCAGACGGTCGACGACAAGGTGACGCTGCGCAAGACCGCTGACGAAGCCAAGAACCATTGGCGGGACGAAGAGCAGTCGGGCGCGATGTTCGGCGAGGACAAGACCAAGTCCACCGCCACGACCACCGATCAGAACAGCACGGGCGAGCGCTCGCAGGACTGGAACACCACCGGTAATCTGAACGCGAGCTTCAAGGGCACCTACTAAGGTCCGCTGAAGCGTAGAAAGGGGCCGTCCGGCAGTGCCGGGCGGCCCCTTTTTGTTCAAGCCTATCCTCCCCCGCCAGGGGGAGGTGGCGCCGAAGGGGACGGAGGGAGGATGCGAGAACGGAAGCCGTGGTGCTTCCGCCCCCTCCGTCAGGCTGCGCCTGCCACCTCCCCCTGGCGGGGGAGGAAACAGCATGGCAGCGACCTGACCTTCACCCGATCACAGATCGACCCGGTCGACGTTCATCACCTTGGTCCAGGCCTTGCCAAACGCTTCGACGAACGCCGCCTCGGCATCGTCGGTCGCATAGGCTTCGGCCAGCGCCCGCAGCTGCGAGTTCGAGCCGAAGATCAGGTCGACGCGCGTGCCGGTCCACATCGCCTCGCCGGTCTTGCGATCCTTGGCAACGAAGCTGCCGTCGCCCTGCGCTTCCCACTTCGCGGTGAAGCTGGTGGTCAGCAGGTTGCGGAAGAAGTCGTTGCTGAGCGTCTCGGGGCGGTCGGTGAACACCCCGTGCTTCGCATCGCCATGGTTGGCGCCGAGCACGCGCAGGCCGCCGACCAGCACGGTCATCTCCGGCGCGGTGAGCGTCAGCAGCGCGGCGCGGTCGACCAGCAGCTCCTCTTCCGACCAGCCCATCGTGTCGCCGGCATAGTTGCGGAAGCCGTCCACCTTGGGCTCGAGCGCTTCGAAGCTGTGCGCATCGGTCTGCGCCTCGCTCGCATCGGTGCGGCCGGGTGCGAAGGGCAGCGCGAGCGCATGCCCCGCCTTCTTTGCCGCCGCTTCCACCGCTGCCGTGCCGCCGAGCACGATCAGGTCCGCGAGCGAGACCTTCTTCCCGCCGGTCTGGGCGCCGTTGAACTTCGCCTGGATCCCCTCCAGCACGCCGAGCGCCTTGGCGAGCTGGGCCGGTTCGTTCACCGCCCAGTCCTTCTGCGGGGCGAGGCGGATGCGCGCGCCATTGGCGCCGCCGCGCTTGTCCGAGCCGCGATAGGTGCTGGCCGACGCCCAGGCCGTCTTCACCAGCCGCGCGATCGACAGGCCCGAGCCGAGGATCTCCGCCTTGAGCGCCGCCACATCCGCGGCGTCGATCAGCGGGTGGTCGACCGCCGGGACGGGGTCCTGCCAGATCCGCGGCTCGGCCGGCACTTCTGGCCCGAGCAGCTTGGCATGCGGGCCGCTGTCGCGGTGGGTCAGCTTGTACCAGGCCTCGGCAAAGGCATGGGCGAACTGGTCCGGATTCTCGTAAAAGCGCCGCGAAATCGCGCCATAGGCAGGGTCGAAGCGCAGCGCGAGATCGGTGGTCAGCATCGTCGGGCGGTGCTTCTTCGACGGATCATGCGCGTCCGGGATGACTTCACCGGCATCCTTCGCCACCCACTGGTGCGCACCGGCCGGGCTCTTGGTGAGCTCATACTCATAGTCGAACAGGTTCTTGAAGAAGCCCATGCCCCACTGGGTCGGCGTCTCAGTCCAGGTGACTTCGAGGCCGCTGGTGATCGTGTCCCCGGCATTGCCCGTGCCGAAGCTGTTGGCCCAGCCGAGCGCCTGCATCTCGATGCCCGCACCTTCGGGCTCCGGACCGATATACTGGCTGGGGTCCGCCGCGCCGTGGGTCTTGCCGAAGGTGTGGCCGCCGGCGATCAGCGCGACGGTTTCCTCGTCGTTCATCGCCATGCGCGCGAAGGTCTCGCGGATGTCGTGCGCGGCGAGCAGGGGATCGGGGTTGCCGTCCGGGCCTTCCGGATTGACGTAGATGAGGCCCATCTGCACCGCGGCCAGCGGGTTCGACAGGTCACGATTCCCCGAATAGCGGCCGCCCGGCTTCTCGCTGGTCTGCAGCCATTCCCGCTCGGGGCCCCAGTTGATGTCGCGCTCGGGCTCCCACACGTCGGCGCGGCCGCCGCCGAAGCCGGCGGTCTTGAAGCCCATCGATTCCAGCGCGCAATTGCCGGTGAGGATCATGAGATCGGCCCAGGACAGCGCCCGGCCATATTTCTGCTTGATCGGCCAGAGCAGCATGCGCGCCTTGTCGAGATTGGCGTTATCCGGCCAGCTGTTGAGCGGCGCGAAACGCTGCGTGCCCGAACCCGCACCACCGCGGCCGTCGCCGATGCGATAGGTGCCGGCACTGTGCCAGGCCATGCGGATGAACAGCGGGCCGTAATGGCCGAAGTCCGCCGGCCACCAGTCCTGCGAGTCGGTCATCAGCGCGAAGATGTCGGCCTTCACCGCCGCCAGGTCGAGCTTCTGGAACTCGGCGGCATAGTCGAAATCGGCGCCCATCGGATCACCGGCGGGCGGGTTCTGGTGGAGCACGGTCAGGTCCAGCTGGTTGGGCCACCAGGTCCGGTTCGTCATCTCGAACAGGACGGCGTTGCCCTCCATCTTGCCACCATGCATCGGGCATTTGGATTCGGCGTTCATTCGGGCATCTCCTTCGGGTTCGGGCCATGATCTGCGCAAAGCCTCGCACGGCCGGAGCGATCGATAAAATGGATTAGTCCGGGCACACTGATCGATCCCGCCGCTCATGTCAGTATATCCCAATGGATAGGTGTCGGCCACGTCGCGCAAACGAAACGATGTTGCGCCACGGCGGTTACGGACTTGGCTGGTTTGCCTGCCCGAACTGGTTACACTCGCAACCAACCGTAGAAGACACATCGGAGAGCCTGCACATGACCGACGCCACCGAAGCCGATCTGACCGGCGGCACCCCCCGCCCCCGCCCCGAGGGCGAGGTCGACAAGATCGGCGGCCGCAAGCTGAAGCCGGCGACGATGATGATGGGGCACGGCTATGACCCGATGCTCTCGGAAGGCGCGCTGAAGCCGCCGATCTTCCTCACCTCCACCTTCGTCTTCCCCAATGCCGCGGCAGGCAAGCGCCACTTCGAGGGCGTGACCGGCAAGCGCCCGGGGGGCGCCGAGGGCCTGGTCTATTCGCGCTTCAACGGACCGAACCAGGAGATCCTGGAAGACCGGCTCGCCGTGTGGGAAGAGGCCGAGGACGCGCTTGCCTTTTCCTCGGGGATGTCGGCGATCGCGACGCTGTTCCTGTCGATGGTCAAGCCCGGCGACACCATCGTGCATTCGGGCCCGCTCTATGCCGCGACCGAGACGCTGATCTCGCGCATCCTCGGCCGTTTCGGGGTGAACTGGCTGGACTTCCCCGCCGGTGCCACCCGCGAGGAAATCGACGCGGTGCTGACCAAGGCGGCGACGGGCAATGTCGCGCTGATCTATCTGGAGAGCCCGGCCAACCCGACCAACGCGCTGGTCGATGTAGAGGCGGTCGCCGCCAGCCGCGACGCGATCTTCACGGGCGAGAACAAGCCGCCGATCGCGATCGACAACACCTTCCTCGGGCCCCTCTGGGCGCAGCCGCTGAAGCAGGGTGCCGACATCGTCGTCTATTCGCTGACCAAATATGCGGGCGGCCATTCGGATCTGGTCGCGGGCGGCGTGCTCGGCACCAAGGCGCACATCAACACGATCCGGCTGATGCGCAACACGATCGGCACGATCTGCGATCCCAACACCGCCTGGATGCTGCTCCGCTCGCTGGAGACGCTGGAACTGCGGATGAGCCGCGCGGGCGAGAATGCGGCAAAGGTGTGCGAATTTCTCGCGGCGCATCCCAAGGTGGAAAAGGTCGGCTATCTCGGCTTCCTCGAGCGCGGCGAGGACAAGCGCCAGGCGGACATCTATCGCCGCCACTGCACCGGCGCGGGCTCGACCTTCTCGCTCTACCTCAAGGGCGGCGAGAAGGAGGCGTTTGCGTTCCTCGACGCGCTCAAGATCGCCAAGCTGGCGGTGAGCCTGGGCGGCACGGAGACGCTCGCCTCACACCCTGCGGGCATGACGCACCTGTCGGTCGCCGAGGAGCGCAAGCAGGCGCTGGGGATCACCGACAATCTCGTCCGCATCTCGATCGGCGTCGAGGATGCCGATGATCTGATCGCCGACTTCGAGAATGCGCTGAAGGCCGTCTGAACTGGTCGGGGAGCGCGGCAGCCGCCATGCTCCCCCCCCTTTCGTCATCCCAGGAACGCCATCAACATCCGCTCGAACACTGCCGGCTGGTCGAGCATGAGGAAGTGGCCGCTGTCGCTCACGCCCTTGATCGTCGCGTGTGGCGCTCCGGCATATTGCGCACGGTAAAGGCCGAGGATCTTCTCCTCGCCGCCGCGCGCCTCGGTCCAGGGTACGAGCACGGTGATCGGCGCGGCAATCTTGGGCAGCTCGGCGCGCAGGTCGGTGGTCAAGTCCTCGTAGATTGCCTGGCCGCTTACGCGCAAGTCCGCATTGGCAGACCAGCCGGCGACCTTTTCCTGCGACGCGGGCTTGAGCGCATTCTGGCGCGCGATCATCTGCCCGACCTGTTCGGGAATGGGCTTGCCGTAGAGGCCGGCCATCTGCGCCCGCATCATCTCCGCCTGCGGCTTCAGCAGTTCCGCGGTGGCAGCGGGGGCAAAGAGGGTCCCGATGAACGGCAGCGCGTCGACGATGAGCGCCTTCTGCACATCCTCCGGATGCGCGCGGGCAAGCATCAGCGTCACCAGCCCGCCCATCGAATGTCCGACCACCGGCACCGCACTGAGCTTGCGGCTCTCGATCAGCGTGTGGAGATCGGCGACGATTCCGTCCAGGATGCCGGGCTGCAGGTTACCGCGCGGATCGTCCCCGCCGAAACCGTTGACCTGCACCAGATAGACGCGGTGGCGCTTGATCAGCTCCGGCACGACTCCGTCCCAGGTGGCGCGCGGGCTGGACAGGCCGGGGATCAACACCACCGGGCTGCCGCGGCCGAGCACCTGCACCGAAATATGGTCCATCTGCACCAGCGTGTCGGCGGCCGTGGCGACCGATGTCGGGGCCGGCGCGGCATGCGCCTGCTTGAAGAAGCCGTTGGCCGCCAGCAGCGCGATCAGGATGGCGAACCAGGGAAGCCGGTTGTCCCGGCGGCACAGGCAGCGAACGAAGCGGTTCATTGGTCCGTCTCCTTGGTGGGGTTGCGGAAGATGTCCTCGATCGCGAGCCCGAACAGGTCGGCGATCTTGAAGGCGAGCGGCAGCGAGGGATCGTAGCGGCCGGTCTCGATGGCGTTGACGCTCTGGCGCGAGACCTCGAGCCGTTCGGCGAGATCCTGCTGGCTCCATGCGCGCTCGGCGCGGAGCACGCGGAGGCGGTTGTTCATGCGTCGGCTCCGGCATCGCGGTCGCGGGCGCACAGGACCGCCTGCACGATCCCGAAGAACATGCACCACGCCGGAAAGGCGAAGAACACCGGCACTGCGCCCACGATATGCTCGAACTGAAGGAACCCCAGGACGCTGGTTACCGACAGCAGGATCCCGATCGCTGCCAACATCGCGGTGACGAGACGGTAGCGGACGAACTCGTCGGTTTCTTCCCGGATATACAACCCCATCACGGCGATCATCCCGATGATGGGCAGCGAGGTCAGTACCGCCATCCCCCCGAGCACGAGTTGCGGTGGCGCGAACGCCCGGCTGATCGCGACGTTCAGCACGATCAGGGCGACGTACACGAGCGTCACGCGCATGAAGCGACGCCGATAGTTTTTCGCTGCAACCGTCGCCATGGAAAGCTCCCTGTCTAATTTGACAAGCAAGCTTTACGTCAGCCACGCTTTACATGTCAAGCGAGGTTGACACCGCAGGACGCCTGACACCCCCCTCCCGCCTGCGGGAGGGGGCGACAGAGCCGCAGCGAACCGCTTGTCGGGAGTGTGCTGCGTCAGCCGCGCAGCCGCGCCACCATGTCCTCAGCCAACTGGCTGAGCGTGTCGTCGCGCGCGCCCATCACCACGATGCGGTCGCGGGGCCGCGCCTGCGCCACGAGGTGCGCCGCGGCCGCCTCGCGGCCGGGGATGTGCAGCGCCTGCGCGCCGGTCGCCGCGACGTCGGTGACGATGTCGGCGCTGGTCACCTCGCGGGCCACGGTGCCGCCCTGGTAGACCGGGTCCGGCAGCACCAGCAGGTCGTCGCGGCCCAGCTTGGTCGCGAACATCGCGACCAGCTCGCGCCGCATCACCTTGAGCGGACCATAGCCGTGCGGCTGGAACAGCAGCAGCAACCGCCCCGGAAAAGCGTGGAGCGTGTCGAGCGTCGCGGCGATCTTGTCCGGGTTGTGCCCGAAATCGTCGATCACCGACACGCCGCCCGCCTCGCCGACCAGCTCGAACCGCCGCCGCAAGCCGGTAAAGCCCTCCACGGCCTTACAAGCGTCCTCCAGCGACACCCCCGCCGCCGTCGCCGCGCCGATCGCCGCCAGCGCATTGGCGACATTGTGCCGCCCAGGCACCTGCAGCCGCACCCGACGCACCGTCTCGCCCATCACCAGATCGAAGCCGATCGCGAAGGCCTCGGGCGCCAGGTTCCGCGCCATCAGGTCGGCGTCAGCCTCCACCGCGAAGGTCAGCGTCCGCCCGCGATCCAGCCCCACGGCCAGCGCCGCGCTCTCGGCATCGCCGACATTGACCACCGTCGTCGCCGCCTTGCCCGCGAAGGCGCCGAACAGCAGCCGCAGCTCTTCCAGCGACTTGTGGTCGAGGCTGACATTGTTGAGCACCGCGATCCGCGGCCAATAGTTGGCTATCGAGCCGTCGCTCTCGTCCACCTCGCTGACGAAGGCGTCCCCTGCCCCCACCAGCGCGCTGGCGAAGGGCGCGTCCGGCGTGGCGAAATTCTTCATCACCGCGCCGTTCATCACCGTCGGATCGCGCCCGCAGGCATGGAGGATCCAGCCGATCATCCCCGTCACGGTCGACTTCCCGCTTGTGCCCGCCACGCCGATCGGCAGCGGTGAGGCGTTGAACAGGCTCGCCAGCAGCTCGGCCCGCGACATCCGCGCGCAGCCCAGCTCGGCCGCGCGCACCATGTCCGGCACGGTCGGCTCGATCGCGGCGGAGGCGACCACCACCTGCTCGGCCGACTGCACGCCGCTGCCGTCCTGCGGGAACAGGTCGACCCCGCGCGAGCGGAGCCAGTCGAACTTGGAGGCCAGCCGCCCGCCGTCGAGGCTGCGGTCCGAACCCGAGACCCGGGCGCCGCGGCCGGCGAGGATCATCGCCAGCGGCATCATCCCCGAACCGCCGATCCCTACGAAGAAGGTTGCTTTGCCATGCTGCATGGGCACGCTATCGGCGAAGCGAGGAGACCATACAAGCATATGCGGATCGGAGTCGTCGCGCCGGCGCGGCCAGTCACCCGGGAATCGTCAGCGCGGATGGCGGCGTTCATGGCGCTCACCTATCCGGAGCATGAGGTGGTGTTCCACCCGCAATGCTATCTCTCGGCCGGCCATTTCGCCGGCACCGATGCCGAGCGCGCGGCGGCCTTCCTGGAGTTCGCCAACGATCCCGCGATCGACGCGATCTGGTTCGCGCGCGGCGGCTATGGCTCGAACCGCATCCTCGACGCGGTGATGCCGCATCTGGGCGACGCGGCGCGGCGCAAGACGTACATGGGCTTTTCCGACATGGGCTTCCTGCTCGGCGCGCTCTACGCCCGCGACATCGGCCATCCGGTCCATGCCTCGATGGCGAGCAGCATCGGCAAGAACGATGCAGGCGTGGACACCGGCTGGGCGCTCGGCTGGCTGATCGAGCGCGACCGGCGCGGGCTGGACCCCAGCTTGGCCGACGGTCGCCCCGCCGCCGCCTTCAACCTCGCGATCCTCACCTCGCTGATCGGCAGCAAGTACCTGCCCGACCTCACCGATCATGTGCTGATGATCGAGGAAGTGGACGAGCCGCTCTACCGGATCGACCGGATGCTGTTCAATGTCGCCCATGCCGAGCAATTGAAGGGCATCGCCGGAATCCGCCTCGGCGCAGTGACCGCCATCGCCGAAAACGACCCGCCCTTCGGCGAAACTATCGACGAGATGATCGTCCGCTGGTGCAAGGAGATGGGCGTGCCCTATCTCGGCCGCTGCGGAATCGGGCATATCTCGACCAACCACGTCGTGCCGTTCGGCGTCGCATGAGCCCCGATCGCCGGGCGCTGCGGACCCGCCACGGCGCGGTGTCGCTGCTCGCCCACCCCTCGTCGATCGAGCGCCTGGCGCGGCTGGAGGCGGCGCTCGGCACCGGCGTGCGGATCTATGTGAAGCGCGACGATGTGGCGGGCATCGGCGGCGGCGGCAACAAGCTGCGCAAGCTCGAATTCTTGCTCGGCGACGCGATCGCCCAAGGCTGCGACACCTTCGTCACCACGGGCGGGCTGCAATCGAACCATGCCCGGCTGAGCGCGGCGGCGTCCGCACGGACGGGCCTAGCCTGCGAGCTGGTGCTGGCCGATGTCGTCCCCCGCCACGACGCCGACTATCGCGGCAACGGCAACCTGCTGCTCGACGCGATCTTCGGCGCCACCGTCCACCGCGTGTCCGGCGACACCGACCCGCTCGCCTTCGCCCATGCCCGCGCCGAGGCGCTGCGGGCGGAGGGGCGCAAACCCTATGTTGTCGGTGCGGGCGGATCGTCGCCGGTCGGCGCGCTCGGCTATGTCGCCTGCGCCTGGGAGATCTTGGACCAGGAGGCGGCGCTGGGCGAGCGCTTCGCCCGCATCGTCGTCCCCAATGGCAGCGCCGGCACCCATGCGGGCCTCGCCGCCGGCATGGCGGCCGCGGGCGCGGAGGTGACGCGCGTCGTTTCCTACGCCGTCCTCGCCACCCCCGAGCGCGCTCACGCCGAGACGCTGGCGCTCGCCCAGGCGACGCTCGCCGCCAACACCCTGCCGGGCAGCGTGACGGCAGACGAGGTGGCGATCGACGGCAGCCAGCGGGGCGAAGGCTATGGCATCCCCACGGATGCGATGCGCGAAGCGGTGGAAATGCTCGCCCGCACCGAGGGCCTGCTGCTCGACCCCGTCTACAGCGGCAAGGCGTTCGCCGGGCTGCTCGCCGCGATCTGCAGCGGCGCGTTCCAGCCGGGCGAGGCGGTGCTGTACGTCATGACCGGCGGCGTGCCGGGGCTGTTCGCGTATCGGGAGGTGTTTGAACCTGTCTTCTAGACCCCTGGCAGGCGGCGTCCGACAGGTCAAAAGCGCTTCCGCAAACCAAGTTGAAGGGTTCGGCCAACGGGATCGAGATTCCTCGGATGCAAGGCGAAGGGCAGCGCGGCGCCATCGGCTTGCACCCGCGGGCGCGCATTGAGAAGATTGGTGACCCCCACCTTGATCCGCAGCCCCGCGGATTCCTCGTCCTGCCCGCTCCGATGGCCGATGTTGAGCGTAACCTGACCGTCCATCGTCAGCAGCGCCGAATAGTGCAGGCGCAAAGTCTCCCCATCACCCTGTCGCAGGGTGCCGCTTGTTCCCTGCCGCCAGTTGCCACTGAACTGTGCGGTGAATCGCGCGCTCCCCAGCCCCGCCCGGGCTTGCACCGTGTGTCGCGACGGCAGTTGCCCCGAGGAACTGAGCGGTGCTGCCAGGAGATCGATCGGCGACCTCCCCGCGCGCAGCAGGAGCGACTCCGATAGGAGCCAGCTATGGGAGAGCCCCAATTCCCAATGCGTCCCGCCGAGCATCGCCGACGGCGCCCGGCTCTGCGGATCGCCCTCGGCGCGGTGCCCTTTCAGCTCGCCGGACAAGTGGAGATCCGACAGCAGGCTTTTACGCTCCCGACGCACTCCGTTGAGCGGGCGCATGTCGACCGTCAGCAGATTCCCGGTCGCGTCGCGGACAAACCGTTCCGGGAAGGCTTCCTCCAATGCGGTACCGGGGCCGTTGACCGATATCACCGGATCGCCCGTTCGCTGCCTGCTATAGTTCACGCCCGCCGACGCGCGCGCCGTGCCGATCCTTTTCTGGAAGTTCGCCCGGATGGTCGAGGAGGTGTCGAGCTGGCGCTGCAGGCCCGCATTGCCGCCCAGAAGTCGGATCGGCGCCACGGTAGTGTTCGTCACAGGATCGAAAAGCAGCACGCCAGACTGGCGCACCAGCGGCGCGTAGAGCTGCGACGCGCCGGGGAATGTTGTCGCACGAACGGTGCCGAAGCCCAGCGTCAGGCTCGGCAACAGCGCCCAGTTGAGGCTTGCGTCATAGCTCGGCGCGCTCCGCAGCCGGCTGGTATGAGCATATCCCATGCTCGCGCTGCCCGACACATCGCCGAGAAAGCCGAGCGGCCCATCGCCGCGCCGGACTAGCGGCGCGCTGACGTTCGTGCGCCAGCTCCAGGTGCGGCGACTCTGCGGATCGTCTCCCATGACCGCCCCGGCTGCATTCTGCGTGGCGTGATCGGCGGACGCATCCGCCGTCATGTTGAAAGAGGCCCACCCCGCAGGCAGCCGCAGAAAGGAACCCCCGACCATTCCGGAAATCGCGTAGCGCGCCGTTGTCGACGCGCGCTTGGGGAAGGCAGTGGGGTCCGCCAGCAAGGGCACGCCCCCCGCCCCAGCCTGGCGCGGGTCCGGCAAGGGCTGGACGACCGTGGACAAGGTGGACGATCCCAGTTCGACGCGCCCATCGACGGACCAGGAAAGCTTTCCCGCGCTTCCTCCCAGCGTCGCACCGGATTGCGCGGTCGTAGACCGGCTGTCCTGGCGCAATATGCCAACAGAGCCGCTCCCCGTTCCCGTGCGGGCAAGGCCGCCAAATTGACTGCTGGCCTGGATGCCGACACGCATTGTCATATTGATGTTCATGCTGCCCAGCGGACGCGCGAAACCGACGGTCCCGCTGGCGGAGTCGGTTGCCGGAACAAGGCTGCGATTCGAAAATGTCGGATCGCTGGCGAGGGAGAAGCGATCGGTCCAGCGCAGGGAGCCCGCGTGGCGGACGTTGAGGCTGGCATTGATGCGCCGCTCGCCTTCAAGATTGGCGTAGCGCGCATCGCCGGTGACGGTTTCGGCACCGCCGTCGGTCGATGTCCCCGCGCTCGCCTCGCCGATCACGCTATGGAAGTGCTGGCGCAGCACCAGATTGAGGACTTTGCGTTCGGCGCCCACGCCATAGCCACCGCCCGATTGGGCCGGCAGGATCTCGATCTTCGCCAGCGCTTCCGGCGGCAATTCCAGAATGTCGTCGATCCCGCCCAGCCGGCGCCCGTTGACGATGATGGAGAAACCGTTCCCGCCATGATAGTCGCGCAGCCGCGCAATGACATCGGCAACGCGGTCTGCGCCGAACGTCACGATGTCCGCCGCCGAAAGGGAATCCTCGGCCTGGGCGCTTTCCTCTGCTGGACGCCTGCCCACGACAATGATCTGGTCGCGATCCTGCCCACTCGCGCCCGCAGGAGCCTGTTGCGCCTGGAGTTCGACCGGCGCCAACCCCGACGCCACGATGAAGAATAGAACCGGGGCGCTCACGCCGCGGGCCGGGCTCAAGTTCATTTTCAAAGCACCAGCACGCAACCCAAGGGGGGCGACGGTTCCTCGCCAGAACGAATATACGGCTAAGGGCGGCCCACATCGTGCAGACCGCCCCCGGCTTTTTACATGGACTGCGAAGGCGCAGCGGTCATCGAGAAGAAGACGTTGCTGCCAGACGAGATCCGGCCGTTGCACGTGGGCAGTTGACCCGTGTTGGACGCAGGCCGCGTTGCCGTAACCGAAGCGATCGTGCCGCTGCTGTTCTGCACCGAGAACCAGAAGTGGCAAATCTGCGGCGCGGAGCCGTCGGTGGGGGTGATCGTCGCATCGAACTGGAGTTCAGAATAGCCATAGTCAAGCACGGTCTTCAGACGACCGACTTCCGTACGACTGGGAAGGATCGTCGTCGGAAGCTGGGGGTTATAGGACCCGCTCCACGACACGTTGGAAATGACGATGTTGGACGACGCATTCAAATTCTGCACGTAAGCATAGAAATAATCCCCGGCTGCCTGTGCCGGCTGCGAAGTCACGACTGCACCAACCGACATCAGCGCAGCAACACACACGCGTGAAAAGATACCCATGCTCACAACTCCCCATTGAATAGCGTCATGTAACCCAATGCCGCGGTAACGCAGATCACCGCAAGCACACACAGCCTCAGGCCGCATGCATGGCGTAACGTGCCGCTGCTACATTTTCGTGTCAACGAGTTATGTTCCAATCTTAATATATTTTTGCTCTCGCAATGCATCCACCGATCAAGTTAACCTTATTTTAACTACTCGCTATTCAGCACCCCCCTTTTCCTATCTTGTTAGTATTACTTGCCACGCCTGCGCCAGCCCGCTCCTCCCCTCCCGCGCTTATCCGAGAGCGCGGACGACTCCGCGACGATTGCCACGTGCACCTTCGGCATCGCGCCCTACCCGCGCAGCTACGACGTCACGACGTACTTCAGGCCGGCTGAGAACGGCACCCCATCCCTTTTCGCCAAAGCCTTGCCTATATCGCACCCGCGCGGGCATAAGCCGCGCTCCATTCCACACCCATGAAAGGGGTTCTTCCCGTGTCCGAGATGTTCCGCATTACGCTGCCCGACGGTTCCGTCCGCGAGGTAGCCCCGGGGACTACCCCGGCGGACATCGCCGCGGCGATCGGCCCCGGCCTCGCCAAGGCGGCGCTCGCCGCGCGCGTCGATGGCGAGCTGCGCGACATCGGCCGTCCGTTCGAGGGCGACGCAAGCCTCGCGCTCGTCACCGCCAAGGACGAGGCCGACGCGCTCGAACTCGCGCGCCACGATTATGCGCATATCCTGGCCGAAGCCGTGCAGCACCTGTTCCCAGGCACGCAGATCACCTTCGGCCCGTCGACCGACGACGGCTTCTACTATGACTTCGCCCCCAAGGACCGCCCCTTCACCGAGGAGGACCTGCCGGCGATCGAGGAGGAGATGCGCCGCATCATCGCGCGCGACGAGCCGCTGATCCGCGAAGTCTGGTCGCGCGCCGACCTGATCGCGCGCTGGACCGCGCAAGGCGAGACCTTCAAGGCCGAATGGGCCAAGGAACTGCCCGAGGGCGAGGAGCTGACCGTGTACCGCGCTGGCAAGGGCGAGGACGCCTGGCTGGACATGTGCCGCGGCCCCCACCTCGCCTCCACCGGCAAGGTCGCGGCGGATGCGTTCAAGCTGACGCGCGTGTCCGGCGCCTATTGGCGCGGCGACCAGAAGAACGCGATGCTCAGCCGCATCTACGGCACCGGCTGGCTGAACAAGAAGCAGCTGCAGGAGCATCTGACCCGCCTGGAAGAGGCCGCCAAGCGCGACCACCGCAAGCTCGGCGCGGAGATGGACCTGTTCCACCTCCAGCAGGAGGCGCATGGCTCGGTGTTCTGGCACCCCAACGGCTATGTCATCTACCGCGTGCTCGAAGATTATATGCGCCGCGCGGTCAACGGCGCGGGCAGCAAGGAAGTGAAGACCCCGCAGGTGATGGACGCGCGCCAGTGGGAGCAGTCCGGCCACTGGGGCAAATATCGCCAGAACATGTTCGTCATCCCCGACGAGACGCCGAACATCGAGGACGACGGCCCGATGGTGTCGGACGACGTCCAGTGGATGGCGCTCAAGCCGATGAACTGCCCGGCGCACGTGCTGATCTTCAAGCAGGGCATCAAGTCGTATCGCGACCTGCCGATGCGGCTGGTCGAGAATGGCTGCTGCCATCGCAACGAGCCGCACGGCGCGCTGCACGGGCTGATGCGCGTCCGCCAGTTCACCCAGGACGACGGCCATATCTTCTGCCGCGAGGACCAGATCGTCGACGAGGTGAAGGCGTTCTGCGCACTCGCCGACCAGGTCTACAAGCATTTCGGCTTCACCTATGCGATCAAGCTGGCGCTACGCCCGGAGAAGCGCTTCGGCACCGACGAGATGTGGGACCAGGCCGAAAACGAGCTGCGCGACGCCGTGGTCGCCGCCGGCCTCGCCACGCCCGAATATGGCTGGGAGGAGCTGCCCGGCGAAGGCGCCTTCTACGCGCCGAAGCTGGAATGGCACCTCACCGACGCGATCGGCCGCACCTGGCAGGTCGGCACCATCCAGTCGGACCGGGTGCTGCCCGAGCGGCTCGATGCGTCCTATGTCGGCGAGGATGGCGAGCGCCACCGGCCGGTGATGCTCCACCGCGCGATCTTCGGCTCGTACGAGCGGTTCATCGGCATCCTGATCGAGCATTTTGCCGGCAAGCTGCCGACCTGGCTCGCGCCGGTGCAGGCGGTCGTCGCGACGATCGTGTCCGATGCCGACGACTATGCGCGCGAGGTGGTGGCGAAGCTCCAGGCCGCGGGCATCCGCGTCGAGAGCGACCTGCGCAACGAGAAGATCAACTACAAGGTGCGCGAGCACTCGCTCGCCAAGGTGCCCAACCTGCTGGTGGTCGGCAAGCGCGAGGCGGAGGAGAGCACCGTGGCGCTCCGCGTCCTCGGCAGCCAGGGCCAGACCATGCTGACGCTGGACGAGGCGATCGCGCGGCTCACGGCCGAGGCGCTTGCCCCCGACCTGCGCTGATCCCGACGCCCCCTTCCGCTTGCGGGAGGGGGCGTCGCTCCCGCTGCATCTTCAGAACCGGTATTTCACCCCGACCTGCAGGATCGGATAGACCGGATAGCCGTCGGCTCGATCCTGCAGCTTGCGCTTCTGCTTGCCCAGTTCGGTTCGATAGGTATCGCCAGCAACGGTCTGGTCGGTCGCCAGCGTGCCATTCGAGGTGAAGTCGCGGATGCGCACCGCACCCTGGAACAGGGCACCGGCCTCGATGTTAAAGCTCAGCCCCTTGCGCAGCCCGCCGCCATAGCCGAGCGTCAGCTGCGGCACGAATTCGCGCACGTCAGCGCGTCCGGTGATGGTCCCGATCTCGGTGGGCGTATAGACCCGATCGCCGATCTGGGTGGGCCCGGTCGGTGTCGCGCGAACCCGCGCCTCGTTGCCATTGTAGCGCAGGCCGCCGGACAGCCGGAAGCCGCCTCCCAAGGGATAGACGTCGACGATCATGCCACCCGAGCTCAGCTTGGCATGGCCGCGATAGTCGATCCCGTCGGACGTGAAGCTATGATCGATGCCTAGGAAGCCGCCGTTCGCCCGCACGCCGACATGCTGGTTGAAGCGGTAGCCGACCTCCGGCCCCACCCCCAGCGTGCCCGCGGCCACGCCCACGCTCACCCGGCCTTCGCTCTCCGCGGACTGCGCCAGCGCCGATCCCGCAACCGTCATCGCGGCGACACATGCCGCCGTTCGCACCATCCACTGCATGGCTAACCCCCGTTGCTGGCCGCGCATGCACGCGCGCGGACCCTCCCGACATTATAGGAAAAGCTTGCAGTAACCCAGCAGCGGGTCGGGGTTTTTGGAACAAAGCGTCTGCCGGGCAATATCGCAGCAGAATGGCATCGAGGAGACCTTCTCTCGCGGCAGATTCATGTCTATATAGGGTGCTGATCAACTACAGGAGCCAGTCTTATACGTTCTCCCATGCCCCGGCGCCCGATGGCGCCCGCGATGCCGCTGAACGGGCCGCGGTTTAACGAATTCATCCAGTCGCCCAAGGTTCGCGTGATCGACCAGGACGGCGAAAACCTTGGCGTGATGTACACGCGCGAGGCGATGGCGCAGGCTGCCGAGGTCGGGCTCGACCTTGTCGAAGTGTCGCCCAACGCCGATCCGCCCGTCGCCAAGTTCCTCGATGTGGGCAAGTTCAAGTACGAGGCGCAGAAGAAGGCGAACCTCGCACGCAAGACCCAGAAGACGCAGGAGATCAAAGAGATCAAGATGCGTCCCAACATCGACGACCACGATTACGACGTGAAGATGCGCAACGTGCTGAAGTTCATCGGCGAAGGCGACAAGGTGAAGATCACCCTGCGCTTCCGCGGCCGTGAGCTTTCGCATGGCCAGCTCGGCATGCAACTGCTCCAGCGCGTCCAGCAGGATGCGGCGGAAGTGGCCAAGGTGGAGAGCTATCCGCGCATGGAAGGCCGTCAGATGCTGATGGTGCTTTCGCCCAAGTGATGCGCCGGCGGCGGTTCGCGTTTGCGGCCGCCGCCGCAGCCTGGTTCCTGCCGGCAGCGGTGGTCGCGCAGACCGCCGCCTTGCCGCCCATCCCCGCCGCTGCCGACGAATCGATCGCCGTTCCCAAGGACGCGCGACTCGTCTGGGCGGACGAGTTCGACTCGGGCCGGCTGCCTAACCCGAAGCGTTGGGCCTATGATACCGCCCGCAACCGCGAGGGCTGGTACAACCAGGAACTGCAATATTACGCCGCGAACCGGCCCGAGAATGCGCGGATCGAGAACGGCCACCTGATCATCGAGGCGCGCCGCGAGCGGCTCTCGAGCGAAGCCGATTATGGCGGTCAGGACTATAGCTCGGCCCGCCTGTTCACGCGCGGCCTCGCCAGCTGGACCTATGGCTTTATCGAGGTTCGCGCCAAGCTGGCCTGCGGCAAGGGGCTATGGCCGGCGATCTGGCTGCTCGGCACCGACGGCAGCGCCGGCTGGCCGCGCCTCGGCGAGATCGACATGATGGAGCTGGTCGGCTGGGACCCGCAGACAGTCCATGGCACCATCCACACCGGCGCCTATAACCACGCCCAGCATAGCCAGAAGGGCGCGACGACGCAGGTGCCGGACGCCTGCACCGCCTTCCATACCTATCAGCTCGACTGGACCCGCGACCGCATCCTGATCGGCGTCGACGGCCATGCCTATATGCGCTTCGACAACGACCATAAGAGCGATCCCGCGACCTGGCCGTTCGACAAGCCGCAATATCTGCTGCTCAACGTCGCGGTCGGCGGCTGGGGCGGCATGCAGGGCATCGCTCCCGCCGCCTTTCCGTCGCGGATGGAGGTTGACTATGTCCGCGTCTGGCAGACCGCGGAGCAAACGAAGGGGCGGTGAGCGTGCCTCAGCCTTTCGTCATCCCCGCGAAGGCGGGGATCCATTGGCGCTGAAGCCGCAGTTCCTGCCCCCAGCGCCCTGGCAAATGGATTCCCGCCTGCGCGGGAATGACGATGGAAGCTTGGTGGCGCGAGGAAGGAGTGGCAGCTTCCCCCTCCCCGCCCGTTCTCAATCCTCGGCGGCGATCCGCACGCGCAGGCCGTCCAGCGCATCGGTGAAGGGCAGCTGGCACGACAGGCGCGAGGTCGCGTCGCGATCGCTGGTGCTGTCGAGCAGATCGTCCTCGTCCATGCTCATCTTCGGCAGTTTGTCCGCAAATTCCGGGTCGACATGGACGTGGCAGGTCGCGCAGCTGCAGCAGCCGCCGCACAGCGCCAGCAACTCGTCGAAGCCATTGTCGCGAATCACTTCCATCACGCTGAGACCGGCCTCGCCGGTTACCGTGCGTTCGGTTCCGTCACGCGTCACGACCGTAAGCTGGGGCATCTGCATCTCCTTGGTTCGCCGTGTCCATGCCGGTGAACCGAGCCCGTTTCAAGGAGCCAATCCATGGGCCTTACCGCCGACCAGCTGAAGGGGTCGATCGACGCATTGGCCGCGATCGAACCCGCGTTCGCCGCCGCCCTCGAACGCGCCGGATATCCCGAGCCGCGCATCCGAGAGCCCGGCTATGCGACCTTGCTCCGCACGATCGTGGGGCAACAGGTGAGCGTCGCCGCCGCGACGGCGGTGTGGAACAAGCTCGATGCCGTACTCGGCAATGCCGAAGACCCCGCGCTGCTCGCCGCGGCGAGCGACGAATTGCTGCGCAGCGCCGGCCTGTCGCGCCAGAAGATGGGCTATGCCCGCAGTCTATCCGAGCAGGTGACCAGCGGCGCGCTCGATCTCGCCACGCTGCCGCAGGACGACGAGGAAGCGATCGCCGCCCTCACCCGGATCAAGGGCATCGGGCGCTGGTCGGCGGAGATCTACCTGCTGTTCGCCGAAGGCCGGCCGGACATCTGGCCGGCGGGCGACCTGGCGGTGCAGATCGAGATCGGCCACATCCTCGGCCACCCGGAGCGGCCGAGCGAGAAGCTGACGCGCGAATGGTCCGAGGCCTGGCGCCCGCACCGCGGCGCCGCGGCGATCTTCGCCTGGCACCATTACGGGATGATCAAGAGCGCGATCTGAACCGGCAAGGTTCCCCCTGAAGCAGGGAGACCCTGTAGCAACGTACCTTGCAAGAAACGCGGCGGCCTGGGCGTGCTTAGAGCAAGTGCAGATTAGCGCTTGTTCGGGAACAGAAATCGCTTTGGGCGGCGCCCAACCTATGCGACACTGGCAACACCTAACAAAATATGTGCGGAGAGGATCATGCAGTCTGTCAACGGACTTGTTGTCGTGGCGCTCGTTTTTGCCTCGCTATCTGTGAGCGCCACACAGGCGCGGCCCGCAGCAGAGGATCCATCCGTCGCCGAACGATCACGACTGCTCGCCGAGTTCACCGACTGCGTCGCGGCGCAGAAATCCAGACAATCGGCAATTCAGACCTTTCTGCGCGCGATCCCTCGCCAGCCCTCGTTCGACGCCGCTGCGATGAAGGCGGCGGACCTCAGCTGCCTCAACAAGGCTGCGGCGCGCACGCACAGCCGCATCGAAATGCGGTTACAACCTGAGACCTTTCGGGCAGCGCTGTACCCCTCGCTCTATCGCCGCGAGTTCGGCAACAGCGGACCCGTTGCTGGTCTCAGCGCACTGCCGCCGCTTCGCCTCTCCGACGAATTCGACGGCGACGTCGCCAGCCTGCCGGCCGATTTTGTCGCCGCCCGCCTGTTCGGTGACTGCGTCGCCCGCGACAATCCCGGCGGTGCCCACACCCTGCTGATCGCCCAGCCCACCGGAGCGGAGGAAAGCGCAGCGATAGAAAAGCTGAAACCAGCCTTCACCGCGTGCATCAAGCAGGGGCAGACGGTGAGCCTGACACGGTCCGCCATCCGCGCGAGCGTGGGAGAGGCAATGGTCAAGCTGTCGCGGGCGGCGGCAACGCGCTAGGACGCGACAATTGCGAGAAGTAGAGCACTGAGCGACGGTGTAGCCGGGCTTGGGCGGGCTGCCTGCTCGCCCTCGCCTGCTTGACTGCACTGCTCGCAGGGAGGGAAGGCGCAGGTCGTACCGCTTGGCGGCTATTCCGGCGCCCCGCGTTCGGCAGTAGCCAAGCTAGCCGATCCCGGCTTGCCAGGTTTCGGCCACTAGACCGTTGCGATCGGGCAGCACATTCGCCTGCTCCCCGGCTATGCCAACGCGGCAAAGGCACATGTGACGGCAACAGGCGCCTACACGGTCGAAGAACACGGTGGTGCGCGGTTCCTCGATGCGTGGGCGCTCGGCTTTCTGCCGGAACGTCTCACGCGCAGCGACGGCATCTGCTTCGACTTTGGCGCGCAATATGTCGGCGGCGCCGTCTCCGATGGCCGGCTGCGCCCAATCGGCCACGGGCAGCGGATTATCGAGAAGCCCAGGGCGCTGCCGCCACAAGGCTCTGCGATCGGCTATGTCGGCACGGCGTGGAGCTACGCGGCGTGCCGCGACGCCAAGACAGCGGAAACCCTGGTTACGCCGCCCTCGGCGAAGACATTTGATCCGATATTCGCCATCGCCGCGATGAACGGGCCGGATCGGCCCAGCGGCGACGTTACGCTGGTCGGGCGGATCGACGGACGACTGACGATCGTCGTCCTAGAGGTCGGCTATTGGAGGAAGCGGGCGAGGCGTGCCGACATTCGGCAGCCTCGCAAGCTGGGCTCAGCCCTCGGCGCCGTCCTCGCCCTTCGCCTCTTCCGCAGCCGCCTCGCCGCCGCTCTGGAACCAGGCCTCGACCGGGCCGACCAGCTTGATCGTCAGCGGGTTGCCCTTGCGGTCGGTCTTCTTGCCGAGCGCGACCCGCACCCAGCCTTCGGAGATGCAGTACTCTTCGACATCGCGGCGCTCGACGCCCTTGAACTTGATGCCGACGCCGCGCTCCAGCAGTTCGCGGGTGAAATAGGGGCTGCTCGGGTTGACCGACAGACGATCGGGAGGGGTATCGCTCATGCGCGGCTCATGCCGTCATTCGGCCGCGGGTTCAAGATAGCGGTGGATGGCCGAGACCACCACCGATCCCTCGCCCACCCCCGAGGCGACGCGCTTCACCGATCCCGCGCGCACATCGCCCACCGCGAACACGCCGGGCGCGGTCGAGCAGAAGAAGGTCTCGCCGCTGCCCGTCTGCACGAAGCCGCGCGTGTCGAGATCGACACAGCCCTCCAGCCAGTTCGTGTTGGGCACCGCGCCGATCATCACGAACAGCGCGCCCACCGCACGGCGCTCCACGGCACCGGTCCGGCGATCGGTCCACGCCAGACCGGTTAGTGCATGCTCGCCTTCGAGCGCGGTGACTTCGGTGAAGGGGTGCAGCGTGATCCGGTCCGAAGCCTCGATCCGATCGATCAGATAGCGCGACATGGTCGCGGCCAGTCCGGGACCGCGCACCAGCACGTGGACGTGCGCCGCATGGCCCGCGAGGAACACCGCCGCCTGCCCCGCGGAGTTGCCGCCGCCGACCACCACCACCTCGGAGCCCGCGCACAGCCCGGCTTCCATCGCGGTGGCGGCGTAGTAGATGCCGTTGCCCTCCAGCGCGGCGTAGCGCGGCAGGTCGAGCTTGCGGTAGCGCGCACCCGTCGCCACCACCACCGCGCGGGCCTGGAGCGTCGCGCCGTCGTCGAGGTGGAGCCGCAGCGGCCGCTCCTCGCATTCGATCCGCACCACCGAGCGCGAGACGAGCAGCCGCGCACCGAACTTCTGTGCCTGCACCTGCGCGCGCCCCGCCAGCGCCTGGCCCGAAATGCCGGTGGGAAAGCCGAGGTAATTCTCGATTTTCGAGCTGGTCCCTGCCTGGCCGCCGGGCGCCACCGCCTCAATCACGATCGTGTCGAGCCCTTCGGACGCTGCATAGACCGCCGCCGCCAGTCCTGCGGGGCCCGCGCCGACGACGGCAACGTCATGGACATGCTCCGGATCGAGGGCGGTGGCGAGGCCCAGCGCATCGGCCAGCGCGGCGTTGCTCGGGTTGCGGAGCACACGGCCCTCCAGCACTACCACGGGGAGATCGTCCTCGGTCAGCGCCAGGCATTCCAGAAATCCAGCAGCGTCAGGATCGGTATCGGTGTCGATCCGCCGGTGTGGCATCGCGTTGCGGGTGAGGAAGGTCTCGATCCGCCCCATGTCCGCGCCGTGCCCCGGCCCGGCCAGCGCCACGCCTGCGTCGCTGTGGCGGAGCAGACCGACCCGGCGCAGGATGAAGGCGCGCATCACGATCTCGCCGATATCGGGCTCCGCCGCCATCATCCGGCGGAACGCCCCGCGGTCGATCCGCACCACGCGCGTGCCGGGCAGCGCGCGGGCGCTCACCAGGATCTTGCGGTCGTTGAACAGGTCCAGCTCGCCGGTGAACTGGCCGGTCTCATTAACGTGGAAGACATGCTCCGCGCCCTCGCTGTCGGTATCGACGATCGCAATGCCGCCGGACAGGCACAGGAAGAAATCCACGCTGTGATCGCCGCGGCGATACAGCATCGCGCCCTCCGCCACCGCTTCCTCGATGCCGAAGGCAGCGACCCGCGCGATCATCTCGGCGGTCAGGACCGGGAAGGTCTGGGCGGATCGCGCATAGGGATCGGCCGGGTCGAGCGATTCGGTGGTTGCCATGGGCCCACTCTAGCCGGACCGCAGCGGCGCGCGAGCCATCTCAAGGGATGGTCGCGCGCCCGGGGGTCAGTCGCAGTAGCGGATCAGCACCGGCCGGCCGAGATAGGGGTCCCATACCCGCCGCACGTCGCAATATTCATAATAGCGATAGCGCGGATAATTGTCCCGGTACCAATAGCCGTCGGTCGGATAATAGCCGCGCTCGCGGTAGAAGCGGCGGTCATAATCGTAGCGCCGATCGTTCGAAATTGCCGCGCCGATCGCCAGGCCCGCGATGCCCGCCACCAGCGCCGCGCCCGCCGCATCGCCGCCGCGATCGCGGTAATAGTGCCGACGATAGCGCCAGTCCTGCGCCTGCGCGGGCGCCACCGCGGCCAGCAGGCTCGCGCCCGTGGCGATGCCCAGCACCAGCTTCTTGGCCAGATGGTTCATGTCACTCGCTCCTCACCTCAAGGCGCCCGGCGAGTCGCTCGGCGCCGATGGCCTTCCGATACAGAATCGCGGCTTAATCGGTACGGAACCGGCTGTTCAGCCGCGGTTTAGCTGGGTAACGGGCGGCATGGCCTACTGGATCCTTCGCTCCGAACCCGACGTCTATGGCTGGGATGACCTGGTGCGCGACGGCAGCACCGAATGGAACGGCGTGCGCAACTATACCGCCCGCAATTTCCTCAAGGACATGGTCCCCGGCGACCAGGCGATCTTCTACCATTCCAACATTCAGAAGGCCGCGGTCGGCATCATGGAGATCACCCGTGCCTGGCAGCCCGACGGCGACGACGACAAATGGGCAAGCGTGGAAGTGAAGGCGCTGCGTCCGCTGGCCAAGCCGGTGCCGCTGCCCGAGATCAAGGCCGAGCCGCGGCTCAAGGACCTCGAGATGGTGCGCCAGTCGCGCCTGTCGGTGACACCGGTGCGGCCGGAGGAATGGGCGGTGCTGCTGGAGATGAGCGGAACGGCACCGGATCGCTGAGGTCGATCGGCACGCGCTTCGACTTGTCGGGCTTCTTCTTGAACGCCCGGCCGACCCCCTTGCCGGCATCGCCGACCAGCTTGAAGAAATTGGTCGATTCGCCCGGCTCCTCGCAGCAACTGCCCGGGCTGATTACCTTGCCGACGCCCCGGACCAGCGTGGTTGCCGCACCGAAGATGTCGACGCCGACCTGGCATCCCCCCATTCGCGTCGCGCACGGAGCATCGGCAGCACCGAGCGCCCCGATGCCGGTCAGGTCCGGATTGCTCGGTCGCGGCCGGTCGGGCGGCCCGCGCTCCTCCGGCAGCGGCAAGCGCGGCGCATCGACGCCCTTGCCGCACACCACGATCTGATCGCCATTGGTCTGGGCGGACGCGCAGGGATCCGCCAGCACCGACCAGCGCTGCGACCCGTCCGCCGCCTGCTGCGGGGCGTCCACCGACGCGGTGGTAGCGGGCGCAGCCGCCTGGGTCTGGGGCGAAAGGCCCATCAACAACGCGGCCAGCAACATGCGATACTCTCCGGCAGGACGCGCTCCTTAGATCATGCCGGGCCGGCGAGCGGAAGCGCATTCCGCACCTTCGGCATTGCGCGAGCGCTGCGTTCAGGCCGCCGTCCCGTCCGCGAACTGGTCGTACGCCCGCAGCGCATCTGCCGCGTACATCAGCGCCGGGCCGCCGCCCATGTACACGCACATCGCCATCACCTCGGCGACTTCGGCGCGGCTCGCACCCATCCCGACCAGCGCCTTGGCGTGGAAGCCGATACAGCCGTCACAGCGCTGGGTGACGCCGATCGCCAGTGCGATCAGCTCCTTGGTCCTGGCGTCGACCGCCCCTTTCGCCCCGGCCGCCTTCGCCATGGCGTGGAAGCCCGCCATCGTTTCCGGCGCCAGCTTGCGCAGCTGGGCGGAATAGGCGGAAATGTCCTGCGTCAGCGCGCGATAATCCTTGGCCATGGGGCAACTCCCTATTGATTCGTATACTCATGAATTGATATAGTCATGGAATGAACGCAAGCTTTTCCGTGAATCCCCTGATGGAAGCGATGGCGCCCAAGGCCGCGGGCGCCGCCGCGCTGCTCTCCGGCCTCGCCAATCCGCACCGGCTGATGATCCTGTGTGCGCTGGTGGAGGGGGAACAGAGCGTCGGCGCACTGATCGCGGCCACCGGCATCGCGCCGACCTCGATGTCGCAGCATCTGGGCAAGCTGAAGGATGAGGGCATCGTCGCCGCGCGGCGCGACCATCGCACGCTCTTCTATTCGATCACCCACCCTGCCGCGCGCGAGCTGATGGCCGTGCTCCACGCGCATTTCTGCGGAAAGGAAAACGCATGACCGCGACGATTTCGGCCCCCGAGGCGCACCGCCTGCTCGCCGGCGGCGGCGCGCTGCTGATCGACGTGCGCGAGCCCGACGAGTTTCGGGCAAGCCACATTCCCTATGCCGCATCGATGCCGCTGGGCAGCCTGCCGGCGGTGCTGGCCGATGCCGATCTTCCGGCGGACCGACTGCTGATCTTCCAGTGCCAGAAAGGCGGCCGCGGCGGCCAGGCCTGCGCGCTAGCGGGGCGCAGCCTGGGGGGCCGGGTGCGCAACCTCGAAGGCGGGATAGAAGCTTGGGCTGCCGCCGGGCTGCCGGTGACGAGTGTCGGTGTGCCGCGCGTGTCGGTCTTCCGCCAGGTACAGATGATCGTCGGGCTACTGGTGCTGGCCGGCACGCTGGCCGGGCTGGCGGGGTTCGTGCCGGGTTTCTACGCGGCCGCGTTCTTCGGCTTCATGCTGGCCTTTGCGGGGGTCAGCGGCTGGTGCGGGCTGGGCGTAGCGCTGCAGCGCATGCCGTGGAACCGCGCGGCCTGAATTCAGGCCGCCGGCGCCGCAAGATATCGTTTCCTCACACGGAGCAAGGCTCCAGGGGGGGGGACCACCGCCGAAGGCGGCAGCGGAGGCGGCGAGTGCCGGGCAAGCGCCCTCTACCACGCCGCTGGCGCGGCGCGGTCCCCCTCCCCCGCTTCGCGGGAGAGGAAACGCTCTGGTGTAGGACGCCGGCCTTCAACGAAAAGGCCCCCGCCGTTGCCGGCAGGGGCCTTTCTTCACCGTAGCAGCGTCGCTTACGCGGCCGACTTCGCCCGGCTCTGGCGCTTGCGCTCGTTCGGGTCGAGGAAGCGCTTGCGCAGACGGATGTTCTTCGGGGTCACTTCCACCATCTCGTCGTCGTCGATGTACGCGATGGCCTGTTCCAGCGTCATCTTCTTCGGCGGGGTCAGGCGGATCGCGTCGTCCTTGCCGCCCGAAGCGCGGAAGTTGGTCAGCTGCTTCGCCTTCATCGGGTTGACCTCGAGGTCTTCCGTCTTGGCGTTCTCGCCGATGATCATGCCCTCGTACAGGGCCTCACCGTGGCCGACGAACAGGATACCGCGCTCTTCGAGCGGACCCAGCGCATAGCCCTGGGCTTCGCCGGCGCCGTTGGAGATCAGCACGCCGTTCTTGCGGCCTTCGATCTTGCCCTTGTACGGCCCGTACTTCTCGAACAGGCGGTTCATGATGCCGGTGCCGCGGGTGTCCGAAAGGAACTCGCCGTGATAGCCGATCAGGCCGCGCGACGGTGCCGAGAAGGTGATGCGGGTCTTGCCGCCGCCCGACGGACGCATGTCGGTCATCTCGGCCTTGCGCTGGTTCATCTTGTCGACGACCGTGCCCGAGAATTCCTCATCCACGTCGATCACGACGGTCTCGTACGGCTCTTCACGGCCATTCTCGCCGTCGCGGAAAAGCACGCGCGGACGGCTGATGCCGAGCTCGAAGCCCTCGCGGCGCATCGTCTCGATCAGCACGCCGAGCTGAAGTTCGCCGCGGCCGGCGACTTCGAAGCTGTCCTTCTCGTCGCTCTCGGTGATCTTGATCGCGACGTTCGATTCCGCCTCGCGGAACAGGCGGTCGCGGATCATGCGGCTGGTCACCTTGCTGCCCTCGCGGCCCGCCATCGGCGAGTCGTTGACGGCGAAGCGCATCGACAGCGTCGGCGGATCGATCGGCTGCGCCTGGAGCGGCACGCTGACCGAGGTGTCGGCGATGGTGTTCGACACGGTGGCGACGGCGAGGCCGGCGAGGCTGATGATGTCGCCCGCCTTGGCTTCTTCCACCGGCACGCGGTCGAGCCCGCGGAACGACATGATCTTCGAGGCGCGACCGGTCTCGATGATGTTGCCGTCGTTATCCAGCGCGTGGATCGCCTGGTTCATGCGCACCGTGCCGCTCTCGACACGGCCGGTGAGGATACGGCCGAGGAAGTTGTCGCGGTCGAGCAGGGTGACGAGGAACTTGAACTCGGCGTCCGGGTCCACCTGGGGCGGCGGGACATGGTCGACGATCTTCTGGAACAGCGGGGTCAGCGTGCCCTCGCGCGCTTCGGGGTCGTCCGAGGCATAGCCGTTGCGGCCCGAGGCGTAGAGCACCGGGAAGTCGAGCTGCTCGTCGGTCGCTTCCAGCGTCACGAACAGGTCGAACACTTCGTCGAGCACTTCCTGCACGCGCGAATCGGCACGGTCGATCTTGTTGACGACCACGATCGGGCGCAGGCCCAGCTTCAGCGCCTTGCCGGTGACGAACTTGGTCTGCGGCATCGCGCCTTCCGACGAGTCGACCAGCAGGATCACGCCGTCGACCATGCTCAGGATACGCTCCACCTCGCCGCCGAAGTCGGCGTGGCCGGGCGTGTCGACGATGTTGATGCGGATGCTGTTCTCTTCGGTGCCGTCGGGCGACCAGTCAACCGACGTCGGCTTGGCGAGAATCGTGATCCCGCGCTCCTTTTCGAGGTCGTTCGAGTCCATCGCACGCTCTTCGACGCGCTGGTTGTCGCGGAAGGTGCCGGACTGGCGGAAGAGCTGGTCGACGAGGGTGGTCTTGCCGTGGTCGACGTGCGCGATGATCGCGACGTTGCGGAGATTCATGCGATTTCCTGATTGGCGCGGAAGCGCGCGTACGGGCGGGCCCATAGCGGAATTTGTGCGCCGCGGGAAGGCCCCCGTATTTCCCGCTATAGGATCCGGTAGACCGTGATCCGCACCGCCGGCCCTTTCCCCTCCGGCGGCGCGCCGATCGTGCCGGTGAACACGGACTGGTTGAGCCAGGCATGCGGCCCTTCCGGCACCTCGAACCAGGGCACCGTCCGCACATAGCGGCGCTTCGGATCGTGGCTGATCAGCCCCTTGTTGATCACATGGATCAGCGTGCCGTCTTCGGCCTGCATCATGTAGTCGGCGTAGATGTCGAGCATCCGGTCCGGCCGCTCCAACTGCCAGTCCATGCCGCCCGCGAGCACCGTGCCGCGAATGCGGGGGCCCTCGAACGTGCCGCCGGTGATGGGGATGCGGTTCCGCGTGCCATAGGGCGTCTTGCCAACCGGGGTGCCGGCGCCGAGCGTGACGATGGCTTCATAGGCGAACTCCAGCGGCAGGCTTGTCTCCGGCGCAGCGCTGGCGGGACTCGCCACGCCGCCCGCCACAAACCCCGCCGCCCCCATCGCGCCCAGCATCTCGCGCCGCTGCATCCACCCTCTCCGATTGCTATACGACAATACAATCCCCGTGCCTGACCCCGATCAAGTTGCAATCCATACTGTGCTATCTACATGACACACTTGCGGGATACGTGCTTCGCCTGCATGGTTATCCCTACGGAGTTGGAGAGAGTGACGATGGCGACTGTGACGGATACCGCAGAACAGGGTCTGGTGCTCACGCCCCCGGATCCCGTCCCCGTCGTGGCACCCGAAAAGGCTGCCGGGCTGGTGCCGGTCGAAGACACCAAGAAATCCGAGCTCGACAAGCGCGTCGACGGCTTCATCGACGATCTGATCGCGCAGGACGTGAACTCGCCCGAATTCGGCAAGCGCGTCGATGCGATCGCGGCGATGGGCCAGAAGGAAATCCGCGACGCCGCCGGCCAGTCCAACCGCTTCCTCGATCGCCCGGTGCGCGCGATGGGCAGCGAGGGCGGCGTGGGTGCCGACCTGCTCGCGCTGCGCAAGACCGTGGAAGACCTGGACCCCTCGCGCAACGGCAAGCTGATCGGCGGCAAGGACGGCTTCCTCTCGAAGATCTTCGGCGGCGGCGGCCTGACCAACTATTTCCGCAAATACCAGTCGTCGCAGAGCCACATCAACGCGGTGCTCAAGAGCCTGGCCAACGGCAAGGACGAGCTGCTGCAGGACAATGCCGCGATCGCCACCGAGCGCGCCAATCTGTGGAACGCGATGGGTCGCCTCGAGCAGATGATCTATCTCTCCAAGGCGATGGACGCGAAGCTCGAGGACAAGGCCAACGAGCTCGATCACACCGATCCGGCCAAGGCCAAGGCGATCCGCGAGACCGCGCTCTTCTATGTCCGCCAGCGCACCCAGGACCTGCTCACCCAGATGGCGGTGACAGTGCAGGGCTATCTCGCGCTCGATCTGGTCAAGAAGAACAATGTCGAGCTGATCAAGGGCGTCGACCGCGCCTCCACCACCACCGTCTCGGCGCTGCGTACCGCAGTGACCGTGGCGCAGGCGCTCAACAACCAGAAGCTGGTGCTCGACCAGATCACCGCGCTCAACACCACGACGGCCAACCTGATCGAATCGACCGGCCAGCTGCTCAAGAGCCAGACCGCCGCGATCCACGAACAGGCGGCGAGCGCCACCATCCCCGTCGAGACGCTGCAGCGCGCCTTCCAGAACATCTACGACACGATGGATGCGATCGACACGTTCAAGCTCAAGGCGCTCGACAGCATGAAGGTGACGGTCAACACGCTGTCGAACGAAGTCGAGAAGTCGAAGGGCTATATCGCCCGCGCCGAGGGTGCCGAGCAGAACCGGCTGGGCGGCCCTACCGATGGCTTCAAGCTGGAGGCGATGTAAGCCGCGATGCCGAGTGACGTGGACCGCCTGCTCGCCCGCGGCGAGGAACTGATCGAGCGCTCGCGCGTCCGCACCGAAGGTGCGCTGGCCACCCGCACGCGCAAGCGGCGCGAGGCGGAGATCCTTTCGCGGCTCGGGCGGATCGCAGCGGCGGACGCGGTGATCATCATCGCGGCGATCACGATCGGCATGTTCGTGCCGCTCGGCATGTTCGGGGCGCTGGCGGTGATGGCGCTGCTGATCCTGGCGACACTCGTCTTCGCATCGCTTCCCGTCACCAGCGCGCCGCGTGTCGAACAGCTGGTGCAGGTGCCCTTGAAGGCGCTGCCCTCCACCACCGAACGCTGGCTGGAAACGCAGCGGCTGGCGCTGCCGGCCCCTGCCCGCACGTTGGTGGACTCGATCGGGGTGAAGCTGGAGACGCTGGCGCCGCAGCTGGCCCGGCTGGACGAATCCTCCCCCGCCGCCAACGAGGTCCGCAAGCTGATCGGCGAGCAGCTGCCTGAGCTGGTCAAGGGCTATGGCCGCGTGCCCGAGCCGCTGCGCACCGTGCCCCGCAACGGCATGACGCCCGACCAGCAGCTGGCGCAGGGCCTGCAGGTGATCGACGAGGAAATCGCCGAGATGACTGCGCAGCTGGCGCAAGGCGACCTCGACGCGTTGGCGACGCGGGGTAACTTCCTGCAGATCAAGTACAAGGACGACGAGCTGGGCTGAAGGAGACGCGTCGCTCTCCGCCTGCGCTCCCCTCCCGCTTGCGGGAGGGGTCGGGGGAGGGAGTGACGTGGCGATGGCGGACCCAAGCTGCCGCGCTCCCCTCCCCTAGCCTATCCCGCAAGCGGGAGGGAAACATGCCAGCCCTCAGAGCAGCGCGAGCAGGTAGCGGATCAGGTCGGCGATCCCGCTCGCGCTGACCGGCAGCAGCAGCAGGATCAGCGCATAGACGAGGAACATCCGCGTCAGGAATCGCTCGCGCCGCCCGGGCGGTACGGGCGCGGGACGCTGCGGTTCCGGCCGCGGCCAGACGCGATTCTCGTCAAAGAACATCGTACAGGAGGGTGCCGCATCGCGACTGGGCCCGCAACCGCCCCTTGGGCCAGCGGAGCGCCGGATCGGACCGACCGACCACCTAGGAGGTTTGCGTAAAGACCCCGCCCTCACGGCGTGGCAGGCGAGGCGATCAGGCTCGCTTCGATGACTACCGCCTCCCCCGCCGAACGCCCCAGCGTGTTGCTCGTCGAAGACGATGACGGCGTGCGTCGCTCGACTCAGCTGCTGCTGCACGGCCAGGGCTATCAGGTGCGGGCGCACAGCGTGGCCTCGGCCTCGCTCGCCGATCCGGCCGCACTCACCGCGGATTATCTGGTCGCCGATTACTGCCTGCCCGACAGCGACGGCATCGCCCTGCTGCGGGCGCTGCAGGCGCGCGGCTGGACTGGCCGCGCCGTGCTGATGACCGGCTATCCCAGCCCCGCGCTGACCGCCGAGGCGGCAGCGACCGGCTATGCCGCCCTGCTCGAAAAGCCGCTGCGCACCCACGAACTACTCGGCGCGCTGGGGAATTGAAGCCACGACAATCCTCCCCCGCCAGGGGGGGAAAGGGGTTCAGCCCACCACCTCGGCATCCTCGCGCTTTTCGGGGCGGATATAAATCGAGCTGAGCTGCGGCAGGGCCGCCTTCAACTTGGCCTCGATCCGCTCGACCAGCGTCTCCGCCTCGCCCATTGCCAGGCTGTCGTCAAAATCGGCGCTGATCGCGACGAATACCCGGTCGGGTGCGGTGTGGATGGTGCGGACATGGTTGACCGCGGTGATGCGCGGCTCGGCCTCCAGCATCGTCCGCACCTGGGCGATCAGGTCCGGGTTGGCGCGCTCGCCGATCAGCAGGCCCTTGGCCTCGCGCGCCAGCAGCGTCGCGACGGCGGCAAGGATCAGGCCGATGACGATCGAGGCCATGCCGTCGATCCGCGGGTCATCCCAGGCATGGCTGGCCCACACGCCGATCGCGGCGACGACCAGCCCGGCCAGCGCCGCCGAGTCCTCGAACAGCACGATGAAGCCGGCGGGATCCTTGGATTCGCGGATCGCCTTCCACCAGCCGCAATCGCCCTTGTTCTCGCGGAACTCGCGGATCGCGATCACCCAACTGGTGCCTTCCATCGCGGTGGCGATACCGAGCACGATATAGTTGACCAGCGGGTCGCGAAGCGGCTCCGGGTCGATGATGTGGAGATAGCCCTCGTACACCGACACGCCGGCGCCCAGCCCGAAGATCAGGATCGCGACGACGAAGGCCCAGAAATAGAGTTCGCGGCCATAGCCGAAGGGGTGTTCGGCATCGGGCGGCCGCTTGGCGCGGCGTTGGCCGTAGAGCAGCAGGATCTGGTTGAGGCTGTCGACCAGGCTGTGCACGCCCTCGGTGAGCATCGAGGACGACGCGGTGATCGCCGCCGCGACGAACTTCGCGACGGCGATCCCGATATTGGCGGCGAGCGCCGCGTAGAGAACCAGATTGGCGCGCCAGCCCGACGCGGGAGACGCAGCCATGCGGGACTGCCTTAGTCGAGGCCGAGCTTGTGCAGGGCCTTGTCGATCAGGCCACGATCTTCCTTGGGCGCGTCTTCCTTACCTTCGGCGCGATTTGCTTCGGCCTTGGCATCATAGCCCGAGCTCTCCGGAATCTCGTTGTTGTGCACCGGCTGGGTCGAAGCGGGCGGATCGGATGCGTCCATCGACTCGTCGAGCGCCCGGTCGAGCCGGGCTTCCTTGCTGGCGGGATCGCGGGCCAGCCGCTCCTCGATGGAGCTGTCCGTGCCCGCATCGGCCGAGTGGACGGCGCCCTTGGCCGCTTCATCGTCGGCACGGGGGTCGGGAGCGACCGACATCCGGTCCATCGCGGGGTCGAGGGGATTGTTGGTCATGCTGCACTCTCCTGAGCGTTACCCGGATTAAACGGACATGCCGGGATTCGCGTTCCGCCGCATCGCGCCTGCGCAAAACAAAAGGCCCGGCGGATCGCTCCACCGGGCCCTTGGTTGCCGTGTTCCGCGCGGGGATCAGTCGCGCGAGCTGCCGAACAGGCGCAGCAGGAACAGGAACATGTTGATGAAGTCGAGATAGAGGTTCAGCGCCCCCATAATCGCGACCTTGCCCTGCTCGCGGGTGCCCGCGACATAGGCGTAGATGCTCTTGATCTTCTGCGTGTCATAGGCGGTGAGGCCGGCGAAGATCAGCACGCCGACGGCGCTGATCACCAGGCTCATCGTGCCCGACTGCAGGAAGAGGTTGACGATCGACGCGACGATCAGACCCACCAGGCCGATGATCAGGAAGGTACCGAAGCCCGACAGATCCTTCTTGGTGGTGTAGCCGTAGAGGCTCAGTGCACCGAAACCGGCCGCGGTGCCGAAGAACACCTGGGCGATCGACATGTCGGTATAGGTGACGAAGATCGTCGAGAGCGACGCGCCCAGCAGGCCTGCATAGGCGAAGAACAGCGCCTTGAGCGTGCCCTCGGACATGCGGTTCTGGCCGAAGCTCATCGCGAACACGATCGCCAGCGGCGAGATCATCACCACCCAGCCGAGCAGCGTCGGCTGCAGCGACAGACCGCGGGCGGTTTCCACCACCTGGAACAGCAGCGCCTGCAGCGAGGCGACCTTGCCGAACGCCAGCGCGACAATGCCGGTCAGCAGCACGCCGGACAGCATGTAGTTGTAGACCGACAGCATGTACGACCGGAGCCCCGCGTCATGCGCCGCGGCGCGTGCACTCGCGGTCGCGAAGGGCGACTCGCTCGTGCGGGGATCGGACCAGTTAGCCATTCGAAAAACTCCTTTGACCGGCGCAATGCCGGATGGCTGGAATATCGGCCTCGCCACAGGGGTTTTCAAGCAAAACCCGGCCCAGCAACGTTTCGATACACAGGCGGCGAGGACTTTGTGTGCGCTTTGAACACGCTAGCGGGTCGGCTAGAACGCCGCTGATGCATCGTCTGTTCGTCGGCTTCCGCCCGCCATCCGCGATTCGCGCGCAATTGCTCGGCCTTGCCGGCGGCGTGCCGGGCGCGCGCTGGCAGAGCGACGAACAGCTCCACTGCACGCTGCGCTATATCGGCGAGGTCGAGCGGCCGGTGGCGGAAGACGTCGCACTCGCGCTCGGCAACGTCCGCTTCGCGCCGTTCGAGCTAGTGGTCGATGGGGTCGGCGAGTTCGACTCGCGCGGGCGGCCCAATGCGCTCTGGGCCGGGCTGCGACCGCACGAGATGGTGACCCAGCTCCACCACAAGATCGACCAGGCACTGGTGCGGGCGGGCCTGGCGCCCGAGCGTCGTGCCTATCTGCCGCACATCACCTTGGCCCGGATGAACGCACAGGCGGGCGCCAACGAACGCTTCCTCGAAGCGCATGCCGGTCTCGCCAGCGCACCCTTCATGGTCGACAGCTTCCTGCTCTACGAAAGCCATCTCGGCCGCGAGGGAGCCAGCTACGAAGCGATCGAGCGCTACACGCTGCGCGGCTGAGCCCCCGCGACGCCGTCCGCCACCAGCGCCACCGCGGCGCGGACCACGTCGTCCTCGGCCGGCACCTTGCCGTCGAGCGCGAGCGTCGACAGGCCATGGACCACGCCCCAGGCGGCGAGCGTCGCCGGCCCGGGATCGCCGCCCGCGAGGCTCGCGACGCGCCGCGACAGGATCGCGAAAGCCTCGCCATATTGCTTGGGCTCCACCGCGCAGCCGGGATTGCCGCCGAACATCAGCCGGAACATCGCCGGGTGCGCCTGTGCGAACCGGAAATAGGCAATTCCCTGCGCGACCAGGGCCGCCTTGGCCGGCTCTGCCCGATCGGCCTCCGCCAGCACCGCCGCCAGTTCGGCGAACCCCGCCTCCGCGACCGCGCCGAGCAGCGCCGCCTTGTCGGCAAAGTGCCGATAGGGCGCCATCGCCGACACGCCCGTCGCCTTGGCCAGCGCGCGCAGGGTGACGCCCGCCTCGCCCTGCTCGTCCAGTAATGTCGTCGCGGCGTCGATCAGCCGCGCGCGCAGTCCGTCTGCAGTTTCCATCTTGTTTACACCGTAAACTAAGCTTATCGTGTACAGTGTAAACAAGGAGACTCGCCATGCAAGCCAACACGCTCCGCGACACGGTCGATCTCGCTGCCTATCCCGAACTGATCGTCGTGATACTGGGGTTCAAGCTGCGCCGCTGGCGCGCGCTCCCCGCGATGATGCGGATCGGCAAGGGGCTCGCCGAGATCAAGAAGAACCCGCCTGATGGGCTGCTCGGCGAGGACGGGATGCTGTTCGGCTGGAACCATGTCGGCTTCCGCCAATATTGGCGCGACCTGCCGAGCCTGGAAGCCTTCACCCGCAGCGCACCACACAGCGTGTGGTGGCGCGATTTCCTGAAGGACCCGCAGGGCGCCGGCTTCTGGCACGAGGCCTATAGCGCCCGCGGCATCGAGGCGGTGTATGTCAACCTGCCCGGCCAACGGCTCGGGCTCGGCATGTTCGCGCCGATCGCCAAGCCGGTGGGGACGCTGATGTCGTCCCGGCAGCGCCTACACGCCCATGCGGGCATGGAGGGCTGAGCCGGGCGGGCGTCGTCAGAACGACGCCCAGTCGCCGTCCGCCATCGCAGGGGCAGATGCGGGTGCGGCCCGGCCAGCCCCGCCGCTGCGCTTCGACAGGTTGGGACGCTGCAGCGGCAGGCTCATCCGCGAGTTGTGCGCCTCGCCGACATTGAAGGCCTGCGCCGAACGCTTCAGCGCCTCGACCTCACGGTTCAGGCTGCGCGCGGCGGCGGAAGTTTCCTCGACCATCGCCGCATTCTGCTGGGTCGCCTGATCCATCACCGTGATCGCGGTGCTGATCTCGCCGATCGACGAGGCCTGGGCCTGGTTCGCGGTCGCCATGCTGCCGAGCAGGCCATGCACCTCGCGGACATCGGTAGCGATCGCGGCAAAGGCGCCGTCAACGCGCTGGACCATGCCCACCGCGGCGGTGACGTCAGCCTGGGTCGTCGTCAGCTGATCGCGGGCGCGGCCGGCCTCCTCCTCGGCCCGCATCGCCAGGGCGGAGACGAGATCCGCGACCACCGCGAAGCCGCGTCCTGCCTCCCCGGCGCGACCGGCTTCCACAGCGGCGTTCATCGCCAGAACCCGCGTCTGGAAGGCGATCTTGTCGAGGCCCTCGATCACGTCGTCGATGCCCTTGGCGCTTTCCGACACCCGGCTCATCGCCGCAACCGCCTCGTCGGCGACGTCGCGGCCGGCCTGGACCGAGGCAATCGCCCCGTCGGCGCGCGCGACCGTCTGGTTGGCGCTGCCGGCGGTGCTGCGCAGGCGCTGGTCCATCTCGCCGATCGACTGGACCGTTTCCTGCAGGCTCGACGCTGCGCTTTCGGTGCGGCGCGACAGGTCCTCGGAGGCCACCGCAATTTCGGCAGAGCCGGTGCTGATCGTCTCCGCCGAGGTCGCGACCGACCGCACCAGTTCGCGCAGCGCGGCCAGCGCTTCGTTGAAATTGGTCTTGAGCACGGCATTGGCGCCGGGGAAATCGGCGGTCACGTCGGCGGTCAGATCGCCCTTGGCGAGCCGCTCGAGCGATTGGCCGAGCACCCGCACCACGTCGGCCTGCTGCTCGGCAGCCTCGCGCTGCGCGACGGCGGCGTCGCGGAAGATGAGCATCCCGCGGGAAATGCGGCCGACGCAATCCTCATAATCGGTATGCGCGATCGGCGCGGCGAGATCGCCGGCGGCCAGCCCCTCCATCCGCACGACGGTGGCGACATAGGGATCGGCGATGACTCGGGCGAACATCCGGGTGAGCACGAAGGCGGTGGCGATCACCACCACGTTCAGGCCCAGCATCACCCAGTGCGGCAGCACCAGGTTGAGCACCGCCAGGACCACCATGATCCCGATCATCGCGCCGAAGGTGACCTTCAGCTTCTCCCGAATGGGAGCCTTTACTTCCAACCAGTGCAGCATGTTCGTCCCTCACGATCGGGTACCGGCCTTCCTCCGCCGGTCCCGCGTTCAGCCCACCCAGCTGCATTGTAGAGGGCAAGAGGTTGAGAAAGTTCATTCTGACATGCGTTGGAAACAATTTGTCTGAAACCCCCAACCCGAAATGAGAGGGGCGCCCGGGTCACCCTCGCCCGGGGTCGATCAGGAACTTCTCGCCGGTCGCCTTGCGCTCATAGGCGCGCAGCACGTCCGGCTGCAGCGCTTCGGCGAGCCCGATGGTGCGGGTGTAGCGGCTGGCGAAGGTGGTGGTGAGCTCGGCGAGGATGCGCTGCCGCATCGCGCCCAGCGTCTCCATGCCGGCGCGGCGCAGGAACGGCGTCAGCAGCCAGCCCGAGACGCTCCACTGGAAGCCGAAGGCCAGCCGGTTGAGCGTCGTCGGCGCCATGTCGAGCGCGCCGTAGATATAGAGCTGCTTGAACTGTTCGGATCCATAACGGCTATATTCGGTCATCTTGCGCACCGCCGCCGCTTCCATCGCCTGGAGGATGTCGCTGCCGAGCGTACCGCCGCCGATCGCGTCGAACGCCACCGTCGCGCCGGTCTCGGCCACTGCGTCGGTCAGCCTGGAGCGGAAATCCTCGTCGCGGCTGTTCACCACATGGGTGGCGCCGATGTCACGCAGGATCGCCGCCTGTTCCTCGGAGCGGACGATGTTGACCAGCGGCACCCCATCGGCGAGGCAGATCTTCTGGAGCATCTGCCCCAGGTTCGACGCGGCGGCGGTGTGGACGATCGCGCTGTGCCCGTCGCGCCGCATCGTCTCGACGAAGCCGAGCGCGGTCAGCGGATTGACGAAGATCGCCGCGCCGTCCGCCGCCGCAGTACCCTCGGGCAGTTCGACCACGTCGCGCGCCTTGAGCACGCGGTAATCGGCGAACATCGCGCCGCCCACTGCAGACACGCGCTTGCCCATCAGCGCCGCGGCATCGGCGCCCGCGGCGACGACCGTGCCCGCGCCTTCATTGCCCACCGGCATCGAGTGGCCGAGCCGTGCCTTCATGCTGCCGAGGCGCCCCTTCGGCACGTCGAACACCAGCGCGTCGCCGTTCTCGCGCAGCGTATCGACCTGTGCCGGGCCGAGCAGCAGCCCGAGATCGCTCGGGTTGATCGGTGCCGCCTCGATGCGGACGATCACTTCGTCCGCCGCCGGCTCGTCATAGGTCACCTGCTCCAGCGAGAGCCGCAGCGTGCCGTCCTCGCTAAGGGTCGAGCGCAGTTCGCGTCCGGTGAATGCCATGATCGCTCTCCTTCTATTGGTTCAACGGGTTTGTACGAGGTCTTCCACCAGCCGGTCGGCCGCCGCGCGCACCTCGTCCCAGGTGCGCTCGAAGCCTTCCGGCCCGCCATAATAGGGGTCGTCGACGGCGCGGCCCTCCCAGCCCGGCACCACATCGAGCAGCAGCCGCAGCCGCGCGCGACCGTTCACCGGGGCGATCCGGCGCAGGTCGGCAAGATTCTGCGGATCGAGCGCGAGGATATGATCAAACCGGTCGAAATCGTCGCGCGTCACCTGGCGCGCGCGCTGGCCGGTGATGTCGATGCCGTGCTTGGCCGCGACGGCGATCGAGCGGCGATCGGGCTGCTCCCCCGCATGCCAGCCGCCCGTCCCGGCCGAATCGGCGATCACCGCCACGCCGGCATCTTCCGCCGCCGCGCGGAACGCCGCCTCGGCCAGCGGCGAGCGGCAGATATTGCCCAAGCAGACGAAAAGGAATGCCGGTTCGGCCATCGCGAAAATCATCCTTTCGTAAAACGGGTACGCTCTGCTAGCCTCACTGGCAACGGCACGCACAACGCCGAGGGAGAGGATATGGCCAGCATGCCCCCACCGCCCGACGGGGCGAACGCGACCCCCTATGCCTGGTATGTGCTGTCGCTGCTGCTGCTCGTCTATATCCTCAACTTCGTCGACCGGCAGATTGTTGCGATCCTGGCGGACGACATCAAGCGCGACCTGGGGCTGCGCGATCAGGATATCGGGTTCCTCTATGGCACCGCCTTCGGGGTGTTCTACGCGCTGTTCGGTATCCCGCTGGGGCGGCTGGCGGACAATTGGCATCGCGTGCGGCTGATGACGCTAGGGCTGGCGCTCTGGTCGAGCATGACTGCGCTTTCGGGATTCGCCCGCACCGGGCTGGTGCTCGGCCTGGCACGGATGGGCGTCGGCGTGGGCGAGGCGACCGCCGGGCCCGCCGCCTATTCGCTGATCTCCGACTGGTTTCCCAAGCGCCTGCGCGCCACCGCGCTCGCGCTCTATTCGTCGGGGGTTTATCTCGGCGGCGGGCTGTCGCTGTTCCTCGGCGCGCTGATCGTCCAGCGCTGGAACCAGGCTTATCCCGGCGGCGGACCACTGGGGCTGGTCGGCTGGCAGGCGGCGTTTCTCGCGGTCGGCGTGCCGGGGCTGCTCGTCGCGGCCTGGATCGTTACCCTGCGCGAGCCGCCGCGCGGGCTTTCCGAAGGCATGACGACCCCGCCCCACCCCGCCCCGTTCCGCGCCTTTTTCGAGGAGCTGCTGACGATCATCCCGCCCTTCACGCTGATCGGCGCGGCGCGGCTGGGCCGGGGGGCACTGGCGCGCAACCTGGCGGTGCTCGCGCTGGTCGCCGGGCTGGTCGCGCTGCTCGTTCACCTAGGCGAGCCTCCGGCGCAGTGGATCGCGGTTGGGATCGGCGCCTATGCCGTGGTCAGCTGGGCGACCGCGCTCAAGCGGCGCGACCCGCCGACCTACGCGCTGATCGTCGGCACCCCCGCATTCCTGTGCGTGGTGCTGGCCTATGGTCTCAACACCTTCCTCGCCTATGCGATGGCGGGGTTCGCGCCGAGCTTCCTCCGCCGCGCCTTCGACATCCCGCCGGAGCAGCTGGGCTCGCTCGGCTTCTGGATCGGTGCGCCGGTGGCACTTGCAGGTTTTCTCGGCGTGACGATCGCCGGGCGCGTCGCCGATGCCCTGCGCGCGCGCAGCCCGGTCGGGCGAATCCACGTCCTGCTCTTCGCCTGCCTCGCACCGATTGCGCCGATCGTGCTGCTGTTCACCGCGCGCGACCTCACCACCGCCTATGTGATGCTGCCGCTTGCGCAGTTCCTCATCTGCGGCGGGCTGGGTGCGGCTGCGGCGACCACGCAGGATCTGGTGCTGCCCCACATGCGCGGCACCGCCACCGCCGCCTTCTTCATCGGAACGACGCTGATCGGCCTGGCGCTCGGGCCCTATTGCGCCGGGCGGATCGCGACGCTGACCGGCGACCTCGCGACCGGCGTGCTGGCGCTGCTCGCCAGCGTCCCTCTCGCCCTCGCGGCGATCGGGGCAAGCTATCGGCTGCTGCCGGCGGCGGAGGCGAGCAAGCTTGCCCGCGCCCGCGCCGCCGGCGAGACGGTCTGACGGCTCAGACCGTCTGGAACACGCCGCAGGCGATGCGGCCGCCGCTGTTGCCGGCGGGATCGCTCTTGTAATCGTCCTCGCCGGCATGGACGACCAGCGCTGCGCCATCCTGGTCCATCAGTTGCTCGAAGCTGCCGCCAGCGAGCGTGAAGCTCAGATGCCCATGCCCCTTCTCGTCCACCTTCATGTTGGGCAGGTCGCCGGCATGCGGGCCCATCGGATTTTCCTTGCCGTGCTTGGTGGCGCCTGGGTTCCAGTGTCCGCCGGCGCTGGCGAAATCCGGGGGCGTGCAAACGCCGGTGGTGTGGACGTGCACACCGTGCGGCCCCGGCGAGATGCCGTTCACGTCGACCAGCACGCGAATCGATCCCTCGACCTGCTCGGCCACCGCGGTGCCCACCACCTTGCCGCCGGCGTCGTGCAGTTCCGCCTGGGCGCGAAAATGGCCGGCCATGTAACGTTCGTTCTGCTGCGTCGTCGCGCAACCGCCGAGCAACATCCCGATCGCGGCCGCGCCCGCGCCGATTCCCCAAGCCTTCATCTTCAATCTCCCGGCCATGTCCTTGGTCTAGCCTAATGGGCCTTCTCGCCCGCGGTTCCAAGAGCCGCGCCGCGTCGGTCCGCCCACCCGGCAGTCGCGCACGGCGGATTGCTTCGGTTCGCCGCACCAGACCGTACGCCCACCGCAGCTTTTACTTTTCGTTAACTTTCGTTTACGATTTTGTCCCGTGGGACCGTCGCGGCACAGCGCCTCCCATTGGTTCACGGGGCCAAAAAGATTCACAGGGGAAGTATCATGCACCGGCTCGCCTTTGCGATGCTCGCTCTGCCCATGCTGGCCGGCTGCCAGGCAAGCACGACCAAAACGGATCTTCGCCCGATCGCAGTGGTAGAGATGCCGCCGCCCCCGCCCCTGTGGCGCACCCGCATCGCCGAGGCCGACATGCCGCGCCTCGAGAGTCTGCCGACCAGCTGGCGTCAGCTGTACGAGAATGTCCGCGCGCCGGTACGCAAGCTGCAGGGCGCGGTGCTCGATCCCGATGCCGGTCGGCCGCACCCGGCACTGCCGCCCGGTTCGTACCGCTGCCGCACGCTGCACCTGCGGCCCGGCCCCGCCGGCCGTGCGCTGGTCCAGCCCAGCCCCGCGGGATTCTGCTACATCTCCGCCTCGAGCGAGCTCAAGGACGACGCCCCGCTCGGCCTCGCCAAGCAGACCGGCACCGACATCGTCGCTGGCTATGTGTTCCCGGACGGCAAGCGCTACGTGTTCCTCGGCGCGCGCCAGGCCAAGCCGGGCGCGAACGACATCGGCTATGGCAATCCCGGCGCGCGCGACGTGGTGGGCATGGTCGAGCGCTTCGGCACCTTCCGCTGGCGGCTGGCGGTGCCCGGCGCGCTGCCCGGCAGCGTCGACGTGTATGAGCTGACCCCCGTGCCCGCAGACGTCCAGCCCAAGGGCTGACCTGAGGGCCGCGATCGAGGCCCCGTATCGAAACGTTTGTTCATCGGGGCGACAGAAACCGTTGCCGCAGTGCAACACTTCTTCGTCAAATGCTTCGCGGCAATGCAACCTTGCGCTTGGCCCGGGCATTGTGCGCCCATCTCCGGCCACCCCGCCCTTTGTAGCGGGCTTGGTTCGGAGGATGTGTGTTTCACCAGCGTAGAGGTTATCCCCCCATGCGTAAGATCATCGCCGTCGCGGCAGCCGCTGCCGCGCTCCCCTTCGCCGTCCCCGCCTTCGCCCAGGACACCACCACCGGTGCCGGCACGATGGAGACCACTGCCGCACAGGACAGCGGCACGCCGACCGCACCGGACGGCTCCAAGGCCTTCGGGATCGAGCCCTATGTTGGCGTGCTCGGCGGCTGGGAGCGTTTCGACCGTCAGGCGAACGCCGGCATCCCGATCCCGCCGAACAACTATCGCCTCGACGGCGCGCTGATCCAGGGCGTGGCCGGTGTGAACGTGCCGCTCGGCCCGGTGTTCGTCGGCGCCGAAGGTAACGTCGCCAAGGGCGTCAGCGGCGACATCGACTGGGAATATGGCGCCGCCGGCCGCTTCGGTCTGCGCGCGGGCGACAGCGGCCTGATCTACGGCAAGGTGGGCTACCAGTGGGTCAATTTCGACAAGAACGCCAACACCAACCGTGATTATCACGCGATGACCTATGGCGTCGGCGTCGAAGTCGGCCCGAAGGACATCGGCCTGGGCGGCATCACCGGCCGCAGCGGCCTGCGCCTGCGCCTCGAGATGAACACGTTCAGCGACGCGAAGAGCTTCCGCCCGATGGCGGGTGTGATCGCGCACTTCTGATCCGGCTGGCCGCCCCCCCTGGTGGGGGGCGGCCTACCATTGATTCCCGTCAAGCCGCGCCCGCCATTTTCGGCTAAAGCGCGCCCCCATGTCCGAATCGTCCCTGCCCTTTGATCGCATCGGCGGCGAAGAGTCCGTCCGCGCCATCGTCGACCGCTTCTATGATCTGGTCGAGCAGGACCCCGCCTATGCGGCGCTCCACGCGATGCACCAGCCGGACCTGATGGCGCTCCGCCAATCGCTCACCCGCTTCCTCGTCGCCTGGCTCGGCGGCCCGCGCGACTGGTTCGAGGCACGGCCGGGCATGTGCATCATGGGCTTCCACCGCCAGCTCGCCGTCACCGCGCAGACCGCAGCGCAATGGGCGCACGCGATGGACCGCGCGATCGCCGCCGATCCGGGGCTAGAACCCGAAACCGCCCGCCAGATGAGCGAGGCGCTTCACCGCATATGCCGCGCCATGGCCGTGCAGGCGCGCACCGCCGCCGAAGCCGCCGCACCTCCCGCTACCGCTACCGCCGCCATACCGGCGGGTTGATCCGCTTCGGAGCAGGTCTCCACCGCCAGCAGCAACGGATGCGCTACAAGAGGTTCCGTGATGAACGCGCGGATCACCCCCGTCGATAGGCCGCTGGAAGTCGCCTGTGAACATTGCGGCCGCCTGGGGGTGACGTGCGAGGCGTGGGCGGAATGGAGCGTGGCCGAGCAGGCATGGGGGCTCAGCCACCTGTTCGATTTCGCCTTCTGCCACCACTGCCATCGCTCCACGCGGCCGATCGAACGACCGGCAAGCGACAATGGCGCGGCAGCGAAGGGAGCGGTTTGAAACGGGCGGCGCGGGTTAACCCCCTCTCGTGCTTCCCGCAGCGCGCAAGCGCGGGGGACGGGTCTGCCGGGAGTTGAGCCCCGGCAGGCCCGCAACTCGGCGGGCAAGGGCTTCGGCGGGCAAGAGCTTAGGCAACAGGGTAACCACTTCGCAAACACGAACGCTTTCGCCGCGACGAACGCATCGAGCTGTATACGAAGCGGGCTGACTGGCAGCTCCCGCCCACTTGCAGCCACTCCCTTAAGTGATATGCTCGCGACGTCTGACTGAACCCGCGGGCATGGGTGGGCGATATGATATCGAAATGGTATGCTGCTGTCTGGCTCGACGCAGTTCTGGCCGTCCCGATGTGGACTGAATTTCGTGAGCCTAATCAGCTGATCTGGAACGCATTCCTCGCAACCTTTTTAGTGAGTGCAGTGGCCGCCGCTTTCTTTGGGCTGCGCCATCTGGAGCGGAACCAAGTGTCGGTAGGGGAGGCGCGTTTCAAAGCACCCCGGCAACATAGCGACGGCAGCTAGCCACCAGTTTCGAACGCTACCGGCTCGCGGTGGCGGGCGTCGGGAGACAGGGCCGCAGCCCGGCGCTATGAGCACCGGATGCCCCGGCTGCTCCTGTTCAACAAACCCTTCGGCGTCCTGTCGCAATTCACCGATCGCGGATCGCCGACGCTACGCTCGACCCTGTCGGACTTCATCGCCGTGAAGGGCGTCTATCCCGCCGGCAGGCTCGATCGGGACAGCGAGGGCCTGTTGCTGCTGTGCGATGACGGGCGGCTACAGGCGCGCATTGCCGATCCGCGCTTCAAGATGCCCAAGACCTATCTGGTGCAGGTCGAAGGCGATCCGCAGGAGGCAGAGCTGGCGCGCTTGCGGCAGGGCGTCCTGCTCAAGGACGGCATGACCCTGCCTGCCGAGGCAGCGCGGATCGACGCGCCTGACCTGTGGCTGCGCGATCCGCCGATCCGCCAGCGCAAGTCGATCCCGGACAGCTGGCTGAAAATCACCATCCGCGAAGGCCGCAACCGGCAGGTGCGCCGGATGACGGCGGCGGTCGGGTTGCCGACGCTGCGGCTGGTCCGCTGGTCGATCGGCGACTGGTCCGTCGCCGGGATTCCGCCAGGCCAGTTCGAGGTGCGCTCCAGCCCCACTTAGGGGGTGACCGCGGGAACGCCCGCGCTTGGCAACGCGCCTGCTGCCGGTTACCGCCGGGTGCGCAAGCGCATGCGGGGCGTCGACACCCGTCGCCCGGCAAGAACATTGCGCATTGCCCAAAACCCGTCGCAGCCGCCACGGCATCGCCGGCGGCAGGATACACCCCCGTCAGCGCATCTGGGTATGACGCGTACAAAGGCCAGTCGGCAGGATTTCGGATCGCAATGAACTATCGCCACTCCTTCCATGCCGGCAACAGCGCCGATGTCGTGAAGCACAGCCTGCTGATCGCCCTTGTCCGGGCGTTGCAGCAGAAAGAGGGTGCCCTGACCCTGATCGACACCCATGCCGGCTGCGGACTCTACGACCTTGGCGGCGAGCAGGCCCAGCGCACCGGCGAGGCCGCCCACGGCGTGCTGCGGGCCTTTGCCGACACCAACCCCTTGCTCGACGACTATCGCGCCGCCGTACGGGCGGTGAACCTGGGGGCAGAGCCGACCCTCTATCCCGGCTCGCCGCAGTTCCTGGCGCAGCTGCTGCGCCCACAGGACCTGCTGATCCTCAACGAAAAGCATCCCGAGGACGCCCACGTCCTGCGCGGTGCGATGCGCGGGTCGCCGGCCGCCGTTCACCAGCGCGATGCCTATGAGCTTTGGCTGGCGATGCTGCCGACCCGGACGCCGCGCGGCGTGGTGGTGGTCGATCCGCCGTACGAGCAGACCGACGAACGCGAACGCATCACCGCCACGCTCGCCGCGGCGCACCGCAAATGGGCGCATGGCGTGACGGTCATCTGGTATCCGCTGAAGGACCGCACGACGCATCAGCAGTGGAAGAACAAGCTGCGCAATCTCGGCATCCCCAAATTCCTCTCGGTGGAGCATTGGCTGTATGATGCGGATGTGCCGGGCACCTATAACGGCGCGGGTCTCTTCATCGTCAATCCGCCCTATGCCTTCACCCAGGCGCTGCCGCCGCTGCTCGAGGCCCTCCGCGCCGCACTGGCGCCGGAAGGACATCGCGGCGAGATCACGGCGAAATGGTTGAACGGCTGAAGCGGAGCCTGGCCCGCTTCCGGGGCACCCGGCCGCAATGGCTGACGCGGGGCGTAACGCCTCTCCCCCTGGCCCCGCGCTTCGTGTAGGCCCGCCGACGATGTTTCGCCGTCCGCTGCTCGCTTCGCTCTTTCTCGGCATCGCCTCCGCCACCGGCTTCGCGCCGCTGGAATGGTGGCCGCTTGCGCTGCTCTGCTTCGCCGGGCTGTTCGCGCTGGTCCACGCCGCGCCCACGCTGCGCAGCGCGCTCTTGCGCGGCTGGCTGTTCGGGCTCGGCCATTTCACGCTGGGCGACAACTGGATCCAACACGCCTTCGACTTTCAGGACAAGATGCCGCCCGCGCTCGGCTATGCCGCCGTGGTGCTGCTGGCGCTGTACCTGGCGATCTACCCGGCGCTGGCGATGGGCGCAGCCTGGCTGTTCGCGCGGAAGGTGACGCCGCGCTCCGGCTGGGTCGAACCGGACCTCGGCTATGTCCTTGCAGGCGCCGCCGCGTGGATCGTCACCGAATGGCTGCGCGGGGTGGCGTTCACCGGCTATCCGTGGAACCCGCTCGCCGTCGTGTGGGTGCCGGTGCCGGGCGTGCGCAACCTCGCGACGCTGTTCGGCACCTATGCGCTGTCCGGCGTGACGATCGCGATCGCGGGCAGCCTCTACCTTGCCTTCCAGCGCCAGTATCGGCCGCTGCTCGTCGCCGCCGTGGCGCTGCTCGCGCTGGGGTTCGGCTGGTCGGATCGCTGCGACCGGATCCGCTGCATCAGCACCGCGAGCGGCAAGGAGGTGGTGATCGTCCAGCCCAATATCGGCCAGGACGCGGTCAGCCGCCCCGATTATGCCGAGTTCCTCCTCAACCGCATGCTCGCGCTCAGCGGCAAGCCCGGCGCGCTGCCCCGGCTGGTCGTCTGGCCCGAGGGTATGGTCGATTACTTTGTCGAGGACGGCTATCCGGTGCAATGGTACCGGCAGGACCCGCGCCTGATCCGCGCCCGCATCGGCGCGGTGCTGGGCCCCTGGGATCAGGCGCTGATCGGCGGCAACGCGCTCGAGTTCGACCGCACCAGCCAGCTGCAGGGCGCGGGCAATTCGGTGTGGGCGCTCGGGCCCGACGGCATGCTCGGCGGCCGCTACGACAAGGCGCATCTGGTGCCCTATGGCGAATATCTGCCGATGCGCCCGCTGCTTGCACCGCTCGGCCTTGCCCGGCTGGTGATGGGCGACGTCGACTTCCTGCCTGGCCCGGGCCCGCGCGCAATTGACGTGCCCGGCTTCGGCAATGCCGGCATCCAGATCTGCTACGAGATCATCTTCTCGGGCCAGGTGGTCGACCGCGCCCACCGCCCCGACTTCCTGTTCAACCCTTCCAACGACGCCTGGTTCGGCAGCTGGGGCCCGCCGCAGCACCTCGCCCAGGCCCGGCTGCGCGCGATCGAGGAAGGGCTGCCGATCCTCCGCTCCACCCCCACCGGCATCTCCGCACTGATCGACGGGCATGGTCGCCTGCTCGGCACCATCCCGCCCGGCGAGGCCGGCGCGATCCGCCTGCCGCTGCCCCGTCCGCTGCCGGCGACGCTCTTCTCGCGGCTCGGCAACTGGATGGTGCTGCTGGTCGCGGTGCTTACGGGGTTGTTCGCGATTGCCAATCGCCGCTTCGCCCGCTAGGGGAAACATATAAGGAAAGCTTTATATGGGCATGGCAACGGCCCGGCGATCCTTCCCAACCTGAGGAATTTACATGCGTTCCAACTATCTCTTCACGTCCGAGTCCGTGTCCGAGGGCCATCCCGACAAGGTCGCCGACCAGATTTCCGACTCGATCGTCGACCTGTTCCTGTCGAAGGATCCCGAAGCGCGTATCGCCTGCGAGACGCTGACCACCACCCAGCTCGTGGTTCTTGCCGGCGAAATCCGCTGCAAGGGCGTGTACGAGAACGGCGCCTGGGCCCCGGGCGCGCAGGAAGAGATCGAGAAGACCGTCCGCGAGACGGTGAAGCGCATCGGCTATGAGCAGTCGGGCTTCCACTGGCAGACCTTCCGCTTCGAGAACAACCTGCACGGCCAGTCGGCGCATATCGCGCAGGGCGTGGACGCGAGCGGCAACAAGGACGAAGGCGCCGGCGACCAGGGCATCATGTTCGGTTTCGCCTGCGACGAGACCCCGGACCTGATGCCGGCGACGCTCGACTACAGCCACAAGATCCTCGAGCGCATGGCCGCCGACCGCCATTCGGGCGCGGCCCCCTTCCTCGAGCCGGACGCGAAAAGCCAGGTGACCCTGCGCTTCGAGAACGGCAAGCCGGTCGCCGCGACCGCGATCGTCGTCTCGACCCAGCACGCGCCGGGCTATGACCAGGGCGAGAAGGAAGCGGAGCTCCACGCCTATGTGAAGAAGGTCGTTGCCGACCTGCTTCCGGCCGAGCTGCTCTCGGACGCGACCGAGTACCACATCAACCCGACCGGCTCGTTCGAAATCGGCGGCCCGGACGGTGACGCAGGTCTGACCGGCCGCAAGATCATCGTCGACACCTATGGCGGCGCTTCGCCCCATGGCGGCGGCGCGTTCAGCGGCAAGGACCCGACCAAGGTCGATCGTTCGGCGGCGTACATCACCCGCTATCTGGCGAAGAACATCGTCGCGGCCGGCCTCGCCCGTCGCTGCACGATCCAGCTCGCCTATGCGATCGGCGTGTCGAAGCCGCTGTCGCTCTATGTCGACACCCACGGCACCGGCACCGTCGGCGACGACAAGATCGAGCAGGCGATCCAGGGCATCGAGAAGCTGGGCGGCCTCACCCCGCGCGGCATCCGCACCCACCTGGGTCTCAACAAGCCGATCTACCAGCCGACCGCTGCGTACGGCCACTTCGGCCGCAAGCCCGAGGGCGATTTCTTCCCTTGGGAGCGCACCGACCTGGTCGAGGACCTGAAGGCCGCGCTCGCCGCCTGATCGGGCTTCCTGATCCGAACACGAAAACAGCCCCGCCGGCACCCGCCGCGCGGGGCTTTTTCATGTCTCCCCACCCGCTTGTTTCGCCTGCGACCTATAAGGTCTTGTGGGGCCCGCCATGGTTAACGCGGGCAGCGGAGGGAGTAGGAATGGTTCTCGACACGGAGGACTGGCAGGCCGCACCGGCACCGGGCCTGCATCTCGCATTTCGACCGGTACACGACGTCATCACGGCCCGCGTCTTCGCCTATGAGGCGGTGCTGCGCGGACCAGACGGCGAGGAACGCGACGAGATCCTCGCCCAGCTTCCCGCCGATCGCCATGCCGAGCTCGATCGCCGGGTCGCCGCCGGTGCGGTGACCAAGGCGATGGAGATGGGCTTGGGTGCCACCGCCGCGCGGCTGCTGATCCCGATTCACGCACCCGCCGCCGCGCCGGCGGACGCCGCGCTCGCCGCGGCCACGCACGCCGGACACCGCACCGGCCTGCCCCCTGAACGCATGATCTTCGGCATCCATGGCTTTGCCGACGTGCCCGGCCAGCAGCTCGCCGATCTGGTCGACGGCCATGCCCGTGCCGGCGCGCTCACCGCGTTCCTCGGCCTTGGCCATGATCCGATCGGCTTCAGCCCCTGCGTACGCTACCGCCCGGCGATGGTGCGGCTCGATCCCGATCTGGTGAACGGCATCGACTCGAGCTGGTCGCGCCGGCTGATGCTCGAGGAACTGGCACCGCGCCTGCGCGAGCACGGCATCCGGGTGATCGCCGACGGCGTGGCGAACGAGGCCGTTCTGCGCCGCCTGCGCAGCTTCGGCATCTTCCACCTCCAGGGCGATCTGGTCGCGCCGCCGACGCCCGGCATGCTGCCGCCGACGCGCATCGAGCGCCCCGCCGCGGCGGCCTGATATGGTGTTAGCCCGAGCGTCACCATCAACGCTCGGGTAATCACTTCCGCCTACCATTCGAGACAAGGGGATCCAGCTTGGAGATGCCCCGTGCTCGACCAAATCGCCCCCGCTCCTCTTCAGGATGCCATCCGCCGGGACTGGTTCGCGATGGCGTTCCAGCCCGTCGTCAACACCTCCACCCTCATCGTCACCGCCTATGAGGCGACGTTCCGCGGCCCCGAGGGCGAAGGCCCCGCCGACTTTGTGGAGACGCTGGCTGAGGACAAGCGCCCGACCTTCGATCTGCGCTGCCGCGTCGCCGCGATCGAGCAGGCGATGCAGCTCGGCATCACCGAGCGCCACACCCGCCTCGCGATCAAGGTGATGCCGCGCTACATCACCGATCCCGTCGCCGATGCCGATCGCATGCTGCGCATCGTGCGGCGACTCGGTTTCCCCGCGCGCGAGCTCGTGTTCGAGTTCAGCGACCGTGACGACCTCGAAAGCGACAAGATGCTCAGCCTGATGAAAGCCTATCGCAAGCAGGGTTTTCTCATCGCATTCGACGATTTCGGCGCCGGCGACATGGGGCTGGACCTGCTCTCCGCCTTCACGCCCGACACGCTGAAGCTAGCGCCCGAACTGGTGCATAGCCTGTGCAGCAGCTGGGCCAAGCGAATCGTCGTCGAACGCGTCGCCGAGATCGCCAAGAAGAGCAAAGTCCGCCTGATCGCGGAGGGCGTTGCGACTCGTGCGGAGCATGACCGGCTGCGCTCGCTCGACGTGATGCTGATGCAGGGCGACCTGATCGCACCCGCGCAGGTGGGGGCACTGCCGGCACCGGCCTTGCGGCTCAACGCGGCGGCATGAGGCGCGAATCGCGGAATCGTTTGCGGTCGTCGAATGCAACCATCGTAGTTTTCCCAACCGTTTGAATCCGCTGCGGCGACGCACGGAATGGGAGGGTTGGGCCGAAATGGGTACTCAGGCTTCAGGTTCACAAGAATCGCGTAGAGGAGCACACCCCATGGCTACCACGATGGATCTTCGGATCGACCTGCAGCCGATCACGGCGCAAGGCAGCACCGAACCCTTCGCCTGGCATGCCGGCATCCAGGCGCGCCCCCAAGCCTTCCACACCGTCGATGCGATCCTGCTGCGCGAGGACCGCGCCGAACTGGAAGCCGCCCGCCTCGATCGCGCGCTCGCCGCCGCTGCCGCCGCCGGGCTGGCGGATGCCGGCACGCTGCTGGTAGTGCCGGTCCAGGTCCGCGCCGGTTCGCCCGATCGGCTGCTCGGCCACCTGTTCCGCGCCGCGCTGCGCCACCGCTTCCCGCTCGACCAGATCGTCGTCGAGATCAGCGCCGACGAATCGACCGATCGCGATGCCGCCGCCCAGATGATCCATGCCTGCACCGATCGCGGCATGATGATCGGCCTGAGCGATTTCGCCGCCGGCCCGCTGGCGCTGGGCCTGCTCGCGCACTGCTCGCCGCGGCTGATCCGCCTCGCGCCGTCGCTGGTCCATCATCTTGAGGCCGCGCCTGCCCGCGCCCGCCTGGTCGAAGGCGTGCTGCGCCTCGCCCGCGGCATGGGCGTCACCGTGATCGCGCCCGTCCCCAGCGAGGAAGCCGAGCAGCGCGCCGCCGCCGCCGCCGGGCTCCGCCACTTCCAGGGCACGCCGAACGCCGCACCGCGCGTCCGCCGCTACACCCGCCCGGTCCGCCGCTGGGATGCGCCGGTCGCGGTGACCCGCCTCGCCGCCTGAACGCCCCGGATTTGCCAGCACGCGGCGGCGCGACTATGCGCTGCGCCCCATGCCAGATCCCGTCACGCTCCGCCGCCTCTATGGCCGCCGTCAGGGCCACAAGCTCCGCCAGGGCCAGTCCGCGCTCGTCGAGGAGCTGCTGCCCCAGGTGAGCGTGCCCGATGCCGGTCCGCTCGATGCGCGCACCCTGTTCGGCGACGACCGCCCGCTCGAATTCGAGATCGGCTTCGGCGGCGGCGAGCATCTTGCCGGCCAGGCGACGATGCGCCCCGACCATGGCTTTATCGGCTGCGAGCCGTTCCTCAACGGCGTGGTCGGCGCGCTTAATCATATCCGCGACGGCGAACTCGACAATGTCCGCCTGCACATGGGCGATGCGCTGGAAGTGATGGAGCGGCTGCCCGACGCCAGCCTTAGCCGTGTCTACCTGCTCCACCCCGATCCCTGGCCCAAGGCGCGCCATGCCAAGCGCCGCATGGTCAACCACGGCCCGCTCGACCTGATCGCCGCCAAGCTCAAGCCCGGCAGCGAGTTCCGCCTCGGCACCGATGATCCCACCTATTGCCGCTGGGCGATGATGGTGCTGGGCCAGCGCAAGGACTTCGTCTGGCAGGCAAAGACCGCGCAGGACTTCCTCACGCGCCCCGCCGACTGGCCCGAGACCCGCTACGAGCGCAAGGCGCGCCGCCAGGGGCACGAGGTGTGGTACTTCCGCTATGTGCGAGTCTGAACCGGGCCACCAGATCGAAAGCGTCGAGACGGTCTATCAGGGGTGGGGCCGGCTGCTGCTGGCGACGCTGCGTACCCCCGATGGCAGTGTCATCACCCGCCAGATCGAGGATCACGGCGATGCCGTCGCGGTGCTCCCCTATGATGCGGCGCGCGGCACGGTGCTGCTGGTCCGCCAGTCGCGCCCGCCGCTGCTCTTCCGGGGTGAGCCCGAGCCAGTCTATGAGGCGCTCGCCGGGCGGATTGATCCGGGCGAGGATGCCGACACCACCGCCCGCCGCGAAGCGATCGAGGAGTGCGGCGTCACCCTCGGCGCGATCGATCTGGTCGGCCATTTCTTCGCGATGCCGGCGGTCTCCACCGAGCGGCTGAGCCTGTATCTCGCGCCCTACAGCCCGGCCGATCGCACGAGCGCGGGCGGCGGGCTGGCGCACGACCATGAGGATATCGAGGTGATCGAGATGCGGCTGGACGATCTTTGGGCAAAGGGCATGGCGGCGCTGGCCGACATGAAGACCGCAATCCTCATCCTCGCGCTGCGCGAGCGGCTCGCCGCTCAGGCCTGGCCACCCGCCGCCTGACCGCTGCGGCGCCACGCCCCGCGCAGCAGCCGCGCGGCGAACGCCTCCAGCCCCGGCCGCACGAAGATCCAGTCGCGGATCGCCGGGCCCTTGCTGGCGCCCATGGTCTGCTTGTAGCCGCTGTCGCCCGCGCCCCAATCGACCAGCTTCACCCCGCGCGCGCGGGCGCGGAGCAGGTTGCGATACTGGAGCAGCTTGCCCGGCGACTGCCTCGCCACCGCCGGATCATAGCTGTTGGCGATGGCATGGCAGCGCGTGCCGGTGATCAGGTCGAACGAAAAGGCCATCGGCCGTCCGTCGATTCGCAGCACCGCGGCGGAAAGCATGTCCGCCAGCACGGGATCGTGCAGAGCCGCTTCCCAGAAGGCGCCGTGCCCCTCGGCGGTGAACTTGGCGTCGCACCCGTTGGTACGGTCGGCGATCCAGCTGCGCCGCTCGATGTCAGCGAGCGCGTCGATGTCCGGCGGTCCCCATTCCCAGGCAAGCGTGCCTGCGCTTGCGAGGTGTTTCTCCAGATGCCGGTTCTTGCGCAGCGTCGAGCCGCGCGGCCAGTCCTCGGTCGCGATATCGAGCAGGAAGCTGTCGGCGACGTGGCGGTCGAGCAGCGTCCATCCGGCCGCCAGCGCGCGGGGCTTCAGCCAGTCGAGCGCGGGATCGCCGTCACAGATCGGTCCGACCCGCAATGCCCGCACCTGCCGCGCCAGCGCACCGAGCAGCGCCTCCGCGGCCGCCGGGCTGGCGCCTTCCGCCACGGGGAAGCTGCGGACGGGCCAGTAGCAGCCGGGGATCTCCGCCAGCCCCAGCCAGCGCGGCCCCTTGACGACCAAGGGCAGCGCCGCCACCGGCGCGCCCGCGTCTCCCACCACCAGCGTCCGCGCCGTTCCGCCATAGGCGTGGAGCGCTGCGGCGTACCACCCGCGCCGGAGGAAGCAGTGGCTTTCCGGCGCTAGCCCCGCAACCGCGTCCAGCGCGTCCGCGAGGCCCGGCACGAAAGTAGCGGACACGCCCTCTCCCGGCCGCTCGTCATCCCCGCGAAGGCGGGGAACCATTGATGGGAACGCCTGGGCTTCTTCCCCGCCAGTCCTGGCAAATGGATCCCCGCCTTCGCGGGGATGACGCCGGGGTTGGAGGAACGGCAAAGCCATGCACCCGTCTTACCCCCGCACCCGTTACCATCCGGTGCAGCCTGCGCTTGCACCGCGCGCACCACCGCTTGCATAAGGAGCATGCATGCAAGGCTTCTACCTCTCCACCGTCTCGGAAACGATCCAGGCTGCGATCGCGCCGGTGTTCCTGCTCGCCGGCATCGGCGCGTTCCTGAACACCATGGTCGGCCGCCTCGCCCGCATCGTCGATCGCGCGCGGGTGATCGAGGAGCTCCATCCCCGCTCCAGCGGCCCCGAGCATGACCGCCACGTCTGGGAGCTGCGCATCATCGATCGCCGCATCTCGGTGATCAACAACGCGATCTTCCTGTGCACCGCCAGCGCGCTCGCCATCTGCTTCGTCGTCGCGATCATGTTCATTTCGCGCCTGGCCAACCTGCATGTCGGCATCTGGATCGCGGTGGCCTTCATCGTCTCGATGCTGCTGCTGATCGCGGGGCTGCTCTATTTCCTCGTCGAGGTGCGGATGTCGCTCAAGGCGATCCATGTCCGCGAGGAACTGCTCGAACTCGACCGGTGACCCATTGCCCTGGGGCCGCACCCTGACTAACACCCCGCTTCCATTCCACGGTCGGGCAGGCAATGGCGGACGCACCTCTTATCGGCATCATCATGGGCAGCACCTCCGATTGGGAGACGATGCGCCATGCGGCCGACATCCTTACCGAACTGGGCGTGCCGCACGAGACCAAGGTCGTCTCCGCGCATCGAACCCCGCAGCGGCTCTATGACTACGCCACCAGCGCCGCCGATCGCGGGCTCAAGGTGATCATCGCCGGTGCCGGCGGCGCGGCGCACCTCCCCGGCATGGCGGCGGCCATGACGCACCTGCCGGTGCTGGGCGTGCCGGTGGAATCCAAGACGATGAAGGGGCTCGATAGCCTCTATTCGATCGTCCAGATGCCGGGCGGCATTCCCGTGGGCACGCTGGCGATCGGCAAGGCCGGCGCCAAGAACGCCGCGCTGCTCGGCGCCGCGATCCTCGCCACGGCAGACGCAGCGCTCACCGAGCGGCTGGTCGCCTGGCGCACCGCCCAGACCGAAAGCGTCGCGGAGGAACCGGCATGAGCGAGGTGCTTCCCCCCGGCTCGACCATCGGCATCCTCGGCGGCGGCCAGCTCGGCCGGATGATCGCGGTCGCGGCGGCCAACCTCGGCTATCGCACCCATGTCCTCGCCCCCGACGAGGAGAGCATCGCCGCGCAGACCGCCTCCAGCTTCACCCGCGCCGACTATCACAGCCATATCGTGCTCGACGAACTGGCGAGCCACGCCGACGTGATCACCTACGAGTTCGAGAATGTCGCGCTCGCCCCCGTCGCGCACCTCGCCGCCAAGGTGCCGGTGCGCCCCGGCGCCAAGAGCCTGGAGATCGCGCAGGACCGCGCCAACGAGAAATCGTTCGTGGCGGACCTCGGCGGCCGCACCGCGCCCTGGGCGCTGGTCACCACCCGCGACGAGCTGCACGACGCGATCGCGAAGATCGGCGCGCCGTCGATCCTGAAGACGCTGCGGCTCGGCTATGACGGCAAGGGCCAGGTGCGCCTGCACGATGCGTCCGAGGCGGATGCCGCCTGGGCGGCGATCGGCGAGCGGCCGGCGATCCTCGAAGGCTTCGTCACCTTCAGCCACGAATTCTCGATCATCACCGTGCGCGGGCTCGACGGCACGCTGGCCAGCTATCCGCCGCCCTGGAACGAGCACAAGGACGGCATCCTCGCCCGCTCCACCCTGCCCGCCCCGACCGCAATCGCCCGCCACTGGACCGAGGCGGCAGCGCTCTCCGGCCGCGTCGCCGAGGCGCTGGGCCATATCGGCGTGCTGACCTGCGAGTTCTTCGCGACCGAGGACGGCCCGGTGTTCAACGAAATGGCGCCGCGCGTCCACAATAGCGGCCACTGGACGATCGAAGGTGCCGAGACCTCGCAGTTCGAGAACCATGTCCGCGCGATCTGCGGCCTGCCGCTCGGCTCGACCGCGCTGACCGGCACCCATGTGGAAATGGAAAACCTGATCGGCGACGAGGCCGACCGCTGGCCCGAACTCCTCGCCGAGCCGGGCACCCATCTCCACCTCTACGGCAAGGGCCAGGCCCGGCCGGGGCGCAAGATGGGGCATGTCACAAGGGTGAAGCGGGGCTAGGAACTTTGGAGAGCATTGTTCCGGAATACACGCCACCGGCTGTGACGTGTAAGGCCCATGCGGTGTAGTTCTTGTTTGCTTGTCACGCCATTATGCAGCCCAAAGCTTTTCCGGGGCATCGATCGGCGTGACGGTGTATCCGTTTTCTTCGCTTCTGCTTTTCGGCAAGTGCCTCTCGACCTCTGAACGACAGTAAAACTTGTCGGAGCCGTCGTCGAATGCGCACAGGCCAGAAGCTTCCATCAATTCGAAGATGATGGCTTTGATGGTGTCGTTGTAGAAGGGCCGCTCGGCAGAAATGCACCCTATGAAGCCGGGCCGCGTCTCTTCCGCAAAAATCTCAAAGCCCTCGCCTTCGTACACACCTTGGGTCCCTTCGTAAAAGCACACGCCCGGCGCCGGAAAATCCACTCCGTGGCGCTTCAGGACGCGGAAACCGCGCTGAATTCGATATCGCACTCAGCACCGTTGATGTATTTCACGAGATAGAGACTGACACCCACGACATCTCACTCCAAGTTCGAGCGGATAGCGTGGCGTGGAAGTGTGAATCTTTTCGAAACCGGAAGGCTCACGTCAGGACGGTCAACCTGTGGGCGGCGACCGCAAACCGACCGCGTTACGCGGGTGAGGTGGGGCTAGCCCTCCGTCACCCGCGCGCGCGCCATGGCGGGGCAGGTGCCGCTCAATTGCCCTCCGAATCCACGACGAACACCTCGGGCTTGCCCCGCGACAGGGGATCCCAGCCGGCCGAGAGTGCGGAGCGGACGCAGCGCGCGATCGTCGCGTCGTCCAGCTGAAGACGCCCGCGCGGCAGTCCCTTGAGCAGCCGCTTGGGCGCCGGGAATTCCAGCCACGCCTCGCGCTTGGCATCGCGCTGGGCGACCGCGATGGTCATCCCCTTCCAGCCCTCGTCGTCCGACAGATGGGGCTCGCGCTGCAGACGCCAGTCATAGGTCACGCCATCCAGATCGATGGCACCGCTGGTGCTAAGGGATTTCGACATTGGGCGCCCCTAGCACGGGAACCGCGCCGACGCACGCGCTCGGGTCCGCCGTCCTACTGCGCCAGCCCCGCCACCACCGGCAGCGCCGACGCGAAGATCGTCGGCAGGCCGTTGTGGATGTAGATCCACTTCGCATAATCGAGGAAGATGTCGGTGCGATAGGCCGTCACGTCGTTGCCGAAGGTGAACAGCACATAGTCGCTGCCCAGCCGCCCGGTCAGGGCATCGCTCTCGGCGGTATCCATGCACTGGATCTCGAAGTGAATCACCGCCGGGCGGCAGCCATGGTCGAGCACATCGTCGATGATCGCCTTGTCCATGCCCTCGGCATCGATCACCAGGATCTCGGGCGTGCGGCCTTCCGCCTGCGCCGCCAGCGCGTCGAAGCCGGTCACCGGCACGGTGACGCGTTCGATGCAGGTCTGGATGCGGCGCGTCGTCTCCGCATCGATGGTCAGCCCCCCGATCGCGTTCTTGTCGTCATAGACCGACGAAATGCCGAGCACCCAGCGCGGCAGGCCCGCCGCCGCCGCCTTGTCCGGGTTGATCGCGTTGAGCACCAGCGGCTTGCCGTCGCTGCTATAGGCCTGTTGCAGCAGCACGGCGTTGCGGTTGTTGGCATAGCCGCGCTCAAGCATGCCGAACATGTACGGGTTGGGCTCGAGCAGCAGCGCGGGCGGATCGTAATTGACCATCGCCGAGCGCAGCGGATCGACGAGGACGCCGTCCGCCGCGCCGATCTGCCACACCATGCGATCGCGGTCCTGCGCGAGCAGCCAGTGGACGATCTTGTCAAATGCGAAGACCGGGCGATCCGCCGGCGCCACCGCCAGGCTGCTGCTGAGGAACTGCGCCGCCTCGGCGGCCATCCTGCGCGAATCGGCCATCACGGTGAGCACGAGCCGGAGGTCCGTGGCCCATTTGTCGTCGAAGCCCTCCAGGATGCCGGCGGCGTCGACCAGGTCGCCCTTGGCGAGCAGATCGAGCGCCTTGCCCTTCTTCTGCTCGGGCGGCAGCCAGGCGCCGCCCCATACATGGATGCCCAGCGTCTGGCCGAGGTCCTTGCGGCGGATCGAGGATAGGGGGGCGTCGTACAGATAGGGGTAGAAGCTTGCCGGCGGCAGCCGACGATGCGCATGCTTCGCCAGGTAGCGGCCGAACAGCCAGGGGCCGGTCGTCACGTTGGGGCGCGATTCATCCGGTTCCGCCGCGCAGATATGTTCGATCAGGTCGCGGAAGATCGGATGCCCCGCCGGCGCGCCGATGAAGCCGATCGAGCAATATTCGGTGGCATCCGTCTCGTTGCATACGGTGAGTTCGCGGCGCAGCGCCTCCGGCTCGAAATGCGCATAGGGCATGATGTCGCAATCGAGATAGATGCCGCCATGCGTGTAGAGGATCTCGTAGCGCGCGAGATCGGCACGCGAGACGTGGCTGGTGAAGCGATCGAGCGCCCGCCGCGACAGCGTCAGCTGATCGAGATCGCGATCGGTCCAGGTGCGGAATGCGCAGTCCGGGAATTGCCGCTGCCAGGCCTGCCAATAGGCTTCGTACGCCGCCGGGATCGGCCGGGTGCCGAACCAGATCCGGTGGAACATGGTCGGCGCGCCCGGCGCACTCGCGGCGACGGGCGCGGGCTGCGGGCGCACGGCGACGACAGGCGCCGGTTGCTGGTCATCGGCCGGGGTCGGGGCGGGTGCCGGAGCAGCCTTCGGGCCCGTCACCACCTGCTGGTGCAATTCGTCATAGATGCCGAGCGTGCTGCCCCACATCTGCTCGGCATAGACAGGCCCCGGGCCTTCATATTTCACGCCGGAGAAATGCTCGGGGATGAAATAGTGGCTCGGGTAGATGCGCAGGCCGTGATAGCGATATTGGCGATAGGAGTCGGTCAGCCGCTTCGGGCCGACGCTTTCCCACGCCATCCGGTCGACCACCGTCGGTTCCTGATAGATGTCGCCGATGATCTGCGCGACGAACGGGTTTTTGGGGCTCGCGGCGAAATAGCCCGCGGCGATCAGCCCGGGCCGCGTCATTTCATTCTCCCAGCAGGCGAAGGCCTCGCAGTCGAGCAGATGGTCGTCGAGCGGCCGCACGCACACGCTGTCCGCATCGACGACGAAGCCGCCATGCTCGTACACGATCTCCCACCGCATCATGTCGGCGACACCGTTCAGCTCGCGCTCGGACATCTCGCTCATGTGGCGCCCATTGATCCAGCCGCGCTGCTGGAGGGACTCGTTGCCCCAGATCCTGATCTCCCAGCCGGGATTGCGGGCGCGCCAGGTGTCGATGCAATTGTCCGGCCGCTTGGTTTCGTCTCCCACCCAGATGAAGTGCAGAATCTTGGGTATCATGCAGCAGTCCTTCGATCCGATGGGCAGTGTTCGCCCAACCCCCGGCAGCGCGGGCGCACGCAGGCAGCGGCCGCACACGTCCGGAAGCATGGAATATCTCTAGGTCTTATAGACGCGGGGCGCCCGGAAGGTCGGCCGGGTGAAGACTTGATTCAGCATGAATGCTAACCGCCCGCATCGACGCACAGCGATGGTCGGCCGTTACGCTATCGCTGTCCGGGGTCCACCCGACCGGCCAGCCGCGCCACGGCGGCGGCGTGGATACCCTGCGTCGTCGCGAGCACGCCATACGCCTCGCCCGCGGGGGTGTTGAAGCCGAGCGGCTGGCCGAGCGCGTCAGTCACCGCAGCACCCGCCTCCCGGGCGATCAGCACCGCCGCTGCGATATCCCATTCGTGGCCCCAGCGCAGCGTCGCGACCAGATCCGCCTCGCCCGCCGCGACCATCGCGATGCGCAGCGCGATCGAATTGGGCTTGGGCACCGCCACCAGGTCGCGGTCGACCTTGGGGAGCTGGTCCGCCGGTACCCGCGCGCCGGGCAGCTCGGCACGCTCGGCGGCCTGCAGCGCCACGCCGTTGCGCCAGGCCCCCACCCCGGCCCGTGCCGTCCACACCTCGCCGCGGGCGGGGGCATCGAGCACGCCGATCACCGGCTGGCCATGCTCCACCAGCGCGATCGAGACCGCCCAACCCGGGCGCCCGCGCAGATAATCGCGGGTGCCGTCGATCGGATCGACCACCCACAGCCGGGACAGCGCCAGCCGATCGGCATTGTCCACCGTCTCCTCGGAGAGCCACCCGGCATCGGGGAGCAGCGCGCCGAGCCGTTCACGCAGCAGTGCATCCACCTCCAGGTCGACCGCGCAGACCGGGTTGCCCGGCGCCTTTTCCCAGCGCGCGAAATCGCTCTGCCAGCGCGCCATCGCGTGTCGGCCCGCCTCGGCGGCGATGGCCGCGATCTCGGCGGCGAGCTCAGGCACCGGCGATCGTCATCCCGTCGATGCGGACCGTCGGCGCGTTGATGCCATAGCGGAACTCGAGGTCGTTGGCAGGCGTCAGCGCGAGGAACATGTCCTTGAGGTTGCTTGCGATCGTCACTTCGGACACCGGCACGGTCAGTTCGCCCTTCTCGATCAGGAAGCCCGCGGCACCCCGGCTATAGTCGCCGGTCACACCGTTGACGCCCTGGCCGATCAGCTCGAACACATAGAGGCCATAGTCGATCTCGCCGATCAGCGTTTCGGCGGGGACATGGCCCGCTTCCATATAGAGGTTGCTCGGCGACACCCCCGGCGCCCCGCCGCCGCCGCGCGTCGCATGGCCGGTCGGCTCGAGCCCAAGCTGGCGGGCGGCGGCGCTTTCGAGCAACCAGGTCTCCAGCATCCCCTCGCGCACGATCTGCATCCGGCTGACCGGCAGCCCCTCGCCGTCGAACGCGCGCGAGCGGATGCCGCGCGGGCGGTGCGGGTCGTCCCAGATCGTCACGCCCGGCGCGAAGATCTGGGTGCCCAGCGCATCGAGCAGGAAGCTGGTCTTGCGCGTGATCGCCGCGCCCGAGATCGCCCCCATCAGATGGCCGAGCAGCCCCGAGGAGACGCGGCGATCGAACACCACCGGCATCGCGCCGCTGGCGATCTTGCGCGGGTTCAGTCGCGCCACCGCCCGCTCGCCGGCGAGCCGCCCGATCACCTCGGGCGAGTCCAGCTGCGTCGCATGGCGGGCGGAGTGGTGCGCGTAATCGCGCTCCATCGCCCCTTCGCTGCCGGCAAGCACGCTGGCGGAGATGCCGTGGCTCGACTGCGCATAGGCGCCGTGGAAGCCGTGGCTGGTGACGAGCGCGAGCTGCACCCGGCTTGCGCCCGCGCCCGCGCCTTCGCTGTTGGTGACGCCCTCTACAGCGCGCGCGGCTTCCTCGGCGGCGAGCGCGCGGGCCTTGAGCGCGGCGGGCTCCACCTCGGCGCCGTCGTCCAGGTCGAGGTTCGGCGGTGCCCCGTGCATCAGCCGCTCCTCGGGGGCGAGGCCCGCCCACGCATCCTCGGGCGCCTCGCGCGCCATCGCGACGACGCGCTCGACCAGCGTCGCGATCGCGTCGCTGCTCAGGTCGCTGGTCGAGACGCTGGCCGAGCGCTTGCCGACGAACACGCGCAGGTCGAGCTCCTCGGCCTCGGAGCGCTCGACATCCTCCAGCGCCCCCATCCGGACGGAAACGGAAAGCGAGCGGTCGGCGGAGAAGACGGCGTCGGCGGCGTCGGCACCGGCACGGCGGGCACGCGCCACCGCATCGGCGGCGCGCTCCAGGGCCTGATCGTTGTTCAGCATCCCCGCGACTTAAGGTCGCGGGGCAACAAAATCAAAGTCCGGACATCCCCACTACCGCGCAGGCGGCAAGCATCAGGAACCCGGCATCGCGATTGGCGCGGAAGCGGCGCAGCGCATTTGCGCCCTCGGCGGGCTTGAGCGTCGCCAGCTGCCAGACGAAATGCACCGCCACCGGCAGCAGCGCGAGCAGCGCCAGCGGGTCGGGCCGCACCGCCCACAGCGCCGCCCCCCACAGCGCCACCGCGCCGAGATAGAGCAGCCCGACGCCGCCGCGGACATGCGCGCCCATCCGCCGCGCCGAGGAACGCACGCCGACGATCGCATCGTCCTCCACGTCCTGCAGCGCATAAATCGTGTCATAGCCGATCACCCACAGGATCGTGCCGCCATAGAGCCACCACTGCGCCCCCTGCCGGCTGGCGAACGCTGCCCCGGGGTCGCCCGCGACGAACCCCACCACCGCGCCCGATCCGAACACGATGCCGAGAAACGCCTGCGGCCACCAGGTGATCCGCTTCATGAACGGATAGGCGGCGACCACCGGCAGCGTCGCCAGCGACCAGAGCCTGGCGGGGGTGGGCATCGCCAGCCACACCCCGAAGCCGATCGCGAGTAGCACCGCCAGCCAGGTCCAGGCCGCACGCACTGGGACCGCGCCGCTCGGCAGCGGGCGGCTGCGGGTGCGCTCCACCTGCGCGTCGAGGTCGCGGTCGACGATGTCGTTGTAGACGCAGCCCGCCCCGCGCATCGCGATCGCGCCGAGCAGCATCGCGCCGATCCGCCACCACGCGCCGTCGGGCATCCCCGAGAGCACCGCCCCCCAGGCGCAGGGCAGGAACAGCAGCCACCAGCCGATCGGCCGGTCCAGCCGGGCGAGCAGCGCATAGGGTCGCCAGCCGCGCGGCAGCAGGCCGATAAGGCCGCGATGTTCGGTATCGGGGGTGATGGGGGTGGCGCCGGTCATGCGCCGCCTGCTGCCACAAGCGCGGCCCTGCGCCCAAGCCGAAATTTGCGGGCACATTTTTGCGACAATCGCTAGCTAGCGGGACGAATCGATTTTCGGGTGGAGGGTTCAGAGATGCGGATGCTGGGTTTGGCAGGACTGTTGCTGGTGCTGGCGAGCGGTGCGCAGGCGCAGGACGGAACGCCGCCGCCGGGCGGACCGGGGGGCCCCGGGGGTCCGCGTCCGCGCGGCCTGTTCGTCAGCCCGATGGGCGAGCCGTTCCGCGGGACGGTGGACGGCAAGGCGCCGCAGGATGCCTGGTTCGACGGCGCCGATGCCGATCATGACGGCGCGCTGACGCTCGACGAGTTCCGCGACGATGCGATGCGCTGGTTCAAGATCCTCGACCGCAAGGGCGACGGCGAGATCGACCCCGCCGACATCGAGCATTACGAGACCGTCCTCGCCCCCGAGGCGCGCGGCGGCGGCTTCGAGACCGGCGGCCCGACCATGGGCGACAATGGCGAGGTGAAGGCCGCCGATATCGGCTCGACGCGGGTGCTGAGCGGCCTCGCCCGCTTCAACTATCTCGGCAGCCCGGAACCGGTAACGGCGGCGGATTCGAGCCTCAACGGCGGCGTCAGCGCGATCGAGTTCACGAGCGCCGCCAAGCGCCGCTTCGACCTGCTCGACACGAATCACGACGGCAAGCTGACCAAGGCCGAACTGCCCGAGCTCCGCACCGGCGGGTTGAAGCGCCGCGGCGGTCGCGGCGGCGAGGGCGGCGGCCGGCGCGGCGGGGGTCACCGCGGCGGTTATATGGGCGGTTCGATGGGCGGCAGCATGGGCGGCGGCATGGGCGGCTAAACCCACGCACCCTCACCCTCCCCACCGCCTGCGGCGGCGGGTCCCCTCCCTCTCCCGCAGGCGGGAGAGGGCCCAATTCCCTCTCCCGCCTGCGGGAGAGGGAGGGAGGCGCGAAGCGCCGGAAGGGTGAGGGTGACTGAGGGTAGCGGAGGGCCCCCCTACTCCCGCTCGGGCACCGGCACGTTGAACCCGTTGAGCGTCACCGACACCAGGCTGTACAGCCCCACCAGATAGATCAGCTCGTTCGCGCCGTGCTGGCCGAAGGTCTTCACCGCCAGCCGGTAGCACGGTTCGGGCAGCACCCCGCCCTTGACCAGCGCATAGGCGACGTCGAACGCGACATTCTCCTGCTCGTCCAGATCGCCCGGCTTGAGCCCCGCGCAGATCGCCGAGATCCGCGCCGGGGACATCTTCTCCGTCTCGGCCACCGCGACGTGCGCGTAGATCTCGTACGCCGCATCGAAATGCGCGCCGGTGACGAGGATCGCCACCTGCCGCGCCGGATCGGGCAGCGTCGCTTCCATCGACATCGCCTTGGTAAGTTCCCAGATCGCGCCGCCGATCCGGGGCTCGTGCAGCCACGGATTCCACGGCCCCATCAGGCTGCCGTCCTCGCCCACCGCGACGAAGGCGTTGAAGTTCGAGGAAATGCCGCGCTTCATGTCTTCGTACAGCGGCTTCTGGTCGTCGGAGAGCTGATCGGGCTTCAGGAGAGGCAGGCGCATGGTCGTGCAGTCCTTCGCTGGACGCGGCAAAGATGCCGCGCTGCACAAATGCTACAGCACGCGGTTGGCTCCGGCGATCCTGCGCGGGGATAGAATGTGGTCTTGGACGCATACACCGGCGCCTGCAGACGAGCGCGGCAAGCGGCTGAAGTTGGTGGGAAGCGGACATTAAGTATCTAAGCGTAATGCTTTTTCATCACCTTCCCAAAAGCGGTCGAGCTTTAGCCACCAGCGTTTGCTTTCGGGGCCAAGCCAAGGCCCGACGGTTGTTGGGCGCCTGCCGGTCCCGCCCGATTGATTCTGCAGCGATTCAAGAAGGCCTATGCTCGCCGCTTCACTGACATAGGCATCACCTTCCGTATGCCAGCGTTCAACGACAGCAAAGATGCGGTCGAAACCCTCTGTGTCCCTGTCTTTCAAGCGCTTCAGCAGGTGCTCGGCGAGAGAACTTAGCGCCAAATAAAGGGGGAGGTCCGGTTCATCACTCCAGTCTGCCAAAAATTCATCCCACCGTGGCTGGAAAGATGGGTCCGCAGCCAGCAGCGGTTCAAACATGGTCTCACGTTGGATCATGGGGACAGCCATGGAAGTACGTTCCGCTGATCAGATTAATGTCCGCAACTCGGCGCAAGCCGACGCGAGTCTAAGGCCCCCGCCCTACCCCGCCGCCAGCGCCGCGCGGATGCCGTCGATCACGAACTGCACCGCCAGCGCCGCGAGCAGCACGCCAAGCAGCCGCGACACCACCGCCTCGATCCGCGCCCCCACGATCCGCATGATCGGCCCCGCCGCGAGCAGCGCCAGCACGCACAGCAGCAGCACCGCCAGCATCGCCGCCAGCACGACCAGCGACTGCTCGATCCCCTTGCTCTGCGCCATCAGCAGCATCACCGAGGCGATCGAGCCCGGCCCGGCGATCATCGGCATCGCCATCGGAAAGATCGAGATGTCGACCGGATCCTCGGCCTTCACCTTCTCGGCGCGGTCCTCGCGGCGCTCGGTGCGCTTCTCGAACACCATTTCGAGCGCGATCAGGAACAGCATGATGCCGCCGGCGATGCGGAAGGCGTTGAGGCTGATCCCCAGCGCATGGAGCAGCGCCTCGCCGAACAGCGCGAAGCCGAGCAGGATGATCGAGGCGACCATCACCGCGCGCACCGCCATCGCACGGCGATGCACCGCATTGGTCCCCGCCGTCAGCCCTGCGAAGATCGGCGCGCAGCCGGGCGGGTCGATGATGACGAAGAAGGTGACGAAGGAGGAGACGAACAGCTCGATCAAATCGCGTCTGCCTCGAGCGGAACCCCCGCATTGCGGTGCGCGGCGACCAACGTGTTGCGCAGCAGGCAGGCGATGGTCATCGGGCCGACGCCGCCCGGCACCGGGGTGATAGCGCCCGCGACGCTCGCCGCGCCGTCGAAGTCGACATCGCCGACCAGACCGTCGTCGGTGCGGTTGATGCCGACGTCGATCACCGTGGCGCCGGGCTTGAGCCACTCGCCCTTGACGAAGTGCGGGATGCCGACAGCGGCAACGACGATGTCGGCATGGCGGAGATAATGCGGCAGGTTGCGGGTGCGCGAATGCGCCACGGTCACCGTCGCGCTCGCCTTGGTGAGCAGCGCCGCCATCGGCCTGCCGACGATGTTCGACCGGCCGATCACCACCGCGTCGAGGCCGGACAGGCTGCCTAGCTTGTCCTGCAGCAGCATCAGGCAGCCGAGCGGCGTGCAGGGCACGAAGCCCTCCAGCCCGGTGGCGAGGCGGCCGGCGTTGACCGGGTGGAAGCCGTCGACATCCTTATCGGGCGAGATGCGCAGCAGCACTTCCTGCTCGTCGATATGCTTGGGCAGGGGCAACTGAACGAGGATGCCGTCCACCGACGCATCGGCATTGAGCTGGTCGACAAGCGCCAGCAGCGCTTCTTGCGTCGTATCAGCGGGTAGGCGATGCTCGAAGCTCGCCATGCCGGCCTCGCGCGTCTGCTTGCCCTTGGAGCGGACATAGACGGCGGAAGCGGGGTCCTCGCCCACGAGCACCACGGCGAGGCCGGGCACGCGCCCCGCCGCCGCTTCGAATACAGGAACCAGGGTCGCGATGCGGGCGCGCAGGCCCGCGGCAAATGCCTTGCCGTCGATGATCTCAGCCGTCATGCCCCTCGCCATAGAGGCTGCGGGCGATTTGTTCCAGCGCCGCACCGTCTCCGGCGATCGAAAGTCGCTTGAGCCGCGATGTCTCCCCCGCGATCAGCGTCACGTCGCGCTTGGGAACGCCGAAGGTCTTGGCGACCAGCGGCACCAGCGCGGCATTGGCGGCACCCTCGACCGGCGGCGCGGCGAGGCGGGCGGCGAAATGGTCGTCGGTCCCCGCCGCCAGCACGTCGCGCGACGCCCGGGGCGTCACGCGCACGGCAATCTCGAGTCCCGTGGCGCTAGGCCGCCAGGCCGGCACGGCTCAGAACGCGGCGCCGGCGATCATGATCGCGATCCGCGGGATCACGATGTTCTGCAGGATGTAGAGAATCAGCAGCACGACCAGCGGCGACAGGTCCAGCGCACCGAAATCGGGCAGGATGCGCCGGAAGGGGCGGTAGAGCGGCTCGGTGATCCGATGCAGCGCGTTCCACACCGCGCGGACGAAATCGCTGTGCGTGTTGATCACGTTGAACTGGATCAGCCACGACAGGATCGCCTGGATCACGATGATCCACCAGACGATGTTGAGCAGCACCTGCAGGATCTGCAGCAGCATCAGGCCAATCTGGGTCAATTCACTCTCCGCGACACCGTTTCAGGTGCGATATAGGATGAAACGCGCGCCGAACAATCAGGCGTGAACGAGCGTACCCACGCCCTGGCGGGTAAAGATCTCGAGCAGCATGCCATGCGGGATGCGCCCGTCGAGGATCACCGCCGCGTCGACGCCTGCCGCGACCGCGTTCACGCAGGTCTCCACCTTGGGGATCATGCCGCCCGAAATCGTGCCGTCGTCCTTGAGCGCCTGCACCCGCGCCGCATCGAGATCGGTGAGCAGGTCGCCCGTCTTGCTGAGCACGCCGGGCACGTCGGTCAGCAGGAAGAAGCGCTTGGCGCCGCACGCCCCCGCGATCGCGCCCGCCATGGTATCGGCGTTGATGTTGTAGGTGTGCCCGTCCGCGCCCAGCGCGATCGGCGACACCACGGGGATGAAGCCCGAGGCCGCCAGCGACTGGAGGATGGAGATGTCCACCGCCACCGGCTCGCCGACAAAGCCGAGGTCGACATGCCGCTCGATGCCCTGCAGCGGATCGGCCTCGCTGCGCTGCACCTTTTCGGCGCGGACCAGGCCCGCATCCTTGCCCGAAATGCCCACCGCCTTGCCGCCGGCCGCCGCGATCCAGGCGACGATTTCCTTGTTGATCGATCCGGCCAGGACCATCTCGGCGATCTCGGCGGTCGCCTTGTCGGTGACGCGCAGGCCGCCGACAAAGGTCGATTCGACGCCCAGGCGCTTGAGCATCCGCCCGATCTGCGGGCCGCCACCATGGACGACGATCGGGTTGATCCCCACGGCCTTCAGTAACACCACGTCCTCGGCGAAGTCGCGCGCCAGCTCGGGGTCGCCCATGGCGTGGCCGCCATATTTCACGACGAAGGTGGCGCCGGCATAGCGCTGCAGATAGGGCAGCGCCTCGGTGAGGGTCTCGGCCTTGGCGAGCAGCGCCGGATGGGGTGCGTGGTCGGTCATGCGCGGCCCTTTAGAACCGCTCAGGCTCTACGTCCATCGAGAGCGCGTCCCAGCGCCACCGCGCCGGTGATAAGGAACGGCACGAGGGCGATCGACAGCACCACCTTGGTGAGCATCTGCCCGGCCATCAGCTCCAGGATCGGCCGCTCGCCGAGGAAGGAGATGCTGATGAACAGCACGGTATCGACGATCTGCGAGACGACGCTGGCGATCATGCCGCGGAACCAGACGAGCCCGCCCGGCCCCTCGCGCCCGCGCAGCTTGTTGAAGATGAACACGTTGAGCGTCTGCGACGTGCCGTAGGAGATGAACCCGGCGAGCATCATCCGCATCCCCTGCCCCACCACGATCGGGAAGGCGGCGACCGCGGGCGGGTACATGCCGGGATCGGTCGGCAGGATCAGCACCAGCTGGATCAGCGCGGCGGACATCAGCAGCGGCACGAAGCCCAGCCGCACCAGCCCGGTGGCGATCGCCTGGCCGTGCAGCTCGGCGACCGCGCTCGACAGCACAACGAGCAGCAGGAAGGCGAAGATCCCCGCCTCCACCGCAAGCGGCCCGAGCGCGACCTGCTTCACCCCCAGCACGCCCGCCATGCAGACCATGCCGCCATAGAGGATGGCGTAGACGAACAGCGAACGGGGGATGGCGAGCTTCTGGGTATCCATCGCCGGGTGCTAGCGCCAAAGGCGGCGCGGTGGAAGATGGCGTGAGCGGGACGGGGTTTCCCGGCGGACGCCAGGTCGCGCACCGCATGCACCCCGCCATCCGCTACAGCACGCGATGGCGCGCGCCGTGCTCAGCCGTGGAAGAGCGCGAAGTCCCGCGCGTAAAGCTGCTCGACGCGACGGACCGTGACATCCGACATCTGAATCGGCTCGACGCTCGAGCGATTGAGTCGCGGCAGCGCCTCGATCCCGAGCCATCGATTGAGATCGTCTGGCATTCGCCCACCCTCCATCCGGAAGAGGCGGTCGACGATGAGGTCGCCTTGGGCGTCAAACACGAAGTCGGCCTGGGATTGAAGGGTAGTGATCGTCGTCAGCAGCTTGGGGTGCCGGTGAAGGTGCTCGACGAACTGATCGAACGTATCGGCGCCGCGCAACCGGAACATGTCATAGCGACTGACGGCGATGACATCGGTACCGCCATATTTGATGAACCGGTAGGCGGATTTAAGCCGCTCTAGCGGCTCGCGCAGCACGGCGAAGCTGGGAACGCCCGCGATTTCGGTACCATATATCTCCCGCCAGAAGCTTGCCGTCGCATGCGGAAGGTTGCGCCCATACAGATTGGCGCAGATCGACGTCCCGCCGGTCTTGGGTATGTGGATGAACAGCCGACCCGCGGCGAGGACGGGCGGCACCATCGCACCGCGGAACGCGCGGCGCCACACCGGGCGCGTCAGGCGAGAAGCCGCCATCGCTGCGCCCAGATGGACGATGCCGTGGCGAAGCGTATCCTTTGCAAGCAGGACATGCTCGGGCAGGAACCGCCAATCCACCAGATAGGGCTTGTACTTGGCCGGAATGTCGACCGGGGGCAGCACTGGCGCCGCCGGCGTCCAGTCGTCGCTGGCCGATGAAGGAACATCAGCGACGCCGAACTGCTGGTACGAGTCGTTCCTCAGGTGCGGCTTCAACATTCAATTCCTAACGCAGTACAAAAAGTTACACGCTTGCAGGCTCGATTGCCAAGACCTTTCGCGCAACACCCTGGGAGGAAACCGGCACCGCCCCAACAAACAAAGTTAAGTTTACCCCATGTAGATTTGGTTAACGCCCCCGATAGCGCATGTTCGTCTCGCCCGTCTTACGTTTGAGAAACACGGCTGCAACCAAGGCGGATCCGCGCGAAAACAGTTCATCTGATCTAGTGGGCGGCCGGCCCTGGAACAGGACGCGACATACCCGCCGCGGGGCACCGATCTGGTAGTCATCCGCCGCTTGCCGCCCCGGCGCGCGCAGCTATGGTGTCGCCCGCAACCATCCCCGGGGGATTTCGCTTCGATGCCGTCAATGCGCCTGCTCTGCACCACTGCCCTGATCGCGCTCGCCGCGCCTGCCCTGTCCGCCTTGGCCCAGCAAGCGCCCGCCGCCACCGCACCCGCGCCGCTTGCCACGCTCGTCGACCAGGTGAAGCTGCCCTACGAACAATTCACGCTCGAGAACGGCCTGCGCGTGATCGTGCATACCGATCGCAAGGCGCCCGTCGTCGCGCTGTCGGTCTGGTACGATGTCGGCTCCAAGCACGAGCCCGCAGGCAAAACGGGGTTCGCGCATCTGTTCGAGCATCTGATGTTCAACGGCTCGCAGAACGCGCCCGGCGATTTCTTCGAGCCGCTCAAGCAGGTCGGCGCCACCGATCTCAACGGCACCACCTATTACGACCGCACCAATTATTTCGAGACGGTGCCCAAGCCCGCGCTCGCCCGCGCGCTGTTCCTCGAAAGCGACCGGATGGGCTGGCTCACCCCCGCCATCACCCAGGGCGTGCTCGACGAACAGCGCGGCGTCGTCCAGAACGAGAAGCGCCAGGGCGACAACCAGCCCTATGGCCTGGTCGAATATGCGCTCGCCGAAGGGCTTTTCGGCGACGGACCCTATGGCCATTCGGTGATCGGTTCGATGGCCGATCTCGACAAGGCGAGCGTCGCCGACGTCAAGGGCTGGTTCCACGACCATTATGGCCCGAACAACGCGGTGCTCGCGCTCGCCGGCGACATCGACGCCGCCGAGGCGCGGCCGCTGGTCGAGAAATATTTCGGCAGGATCGCGCGGGGACCGAAGAGCGAATTGCCCAAGGTCACCATCCCCACCCTGCCCGCCGCCAAGACGGTGGTGCTCAAGGACCGCGTGCCCGCCATCCAGATCACCCGCAACTGGGCGATTCCCGGGCTCAACGATCCCGATGCCGCAGCACTCGACGTGTTCGGCCAGGTGCTCGGCGGCCTCGCCAGTTCGCGGCTCGCCAATGCGCTGGTCCGCGAGGAGAAGCTGGCGGTGGGCGCCTATGCCTATGCCGAGACCTTCTCGCAGGCGGGCACCTTCACCATCGGCGTCACGCTGCAGCCCGGCGTCGACCCGGCCAAGGTCGACAAGCGGATCGACGCGATCCTCGCCGATCTGATCGCCAAGGGCCCGACCGCCGACGAGGTCCAGCGCGTCGCCACCACCAATGTCGCCGGCACGATCAAGGGCCTGCAGTCCACCCGCGCCCAGGCCGCCACGCTGGCGGAGGGGCTGCTCTATTCGAACGACCCGGGCTTCTTCCGCAAGCGGCTGGAAGAAATCGCGCGGATGACCCCGGCCAAGGCGCAGGCCGCCGCCGCCAAATGGCTCACCCGCCCGGCCTTCACCATCCGCGTCGAGCCCGGCGAGCGCGAGGCCTATCAGGAGGCGGCCGCGGTCGCTCCCGCCAAGCCGGCCGCCGAGGAAGCGATTCCCAAGGGCGATCGCGGCGCGATGCCCGATGTCGGCGCGATCCGCGACATCCGCTTCCCCACGGTCGCGCGCACCCGGCTCGCGAACGGCATCGAGCTGATCTACGCACAGCAGACCGCAGTGCCGGTGACGCGCATGGTGCTGAGCTTCGATGCCGGCGCCACCGCCGATCCCGACGGCAAGCCCGGCACCCAGAACCTCACCCTCTCGCTGATGGACGAGGGCACGACCAGCCGCAATTCCATCGCGATCGCCGAGGCCAAGGAGCGGCTGGGCGCCGAAATCGACGGCGGCAGCTCGGCCGACCGCACCTATCTCAGCCTCGGCGTGCCGAGCGCCAATCTGGGCGGGGGCGTCGAGCTGTTCGCCGACATCGTCCGCCATCCGGCATTTGCGCCGGCGGAGGTCGAGCGGCTGCGCGCCACCACGCTCACCGCGATCCAGTTCGAGCTGAGCAGCCCGAGCGGGCTCGCCAATCGTGCGCTGCCGGGGCTGCTCTACGGCCCGGCCAGCCCGTACGCCAAGCTTGCCAACGGCTCGGGCGATCCGGCGGTGGTAGCGAAGCTGTCGCGCGACGAACTGATCGCCTTCCATCGCGCCTGGATCCGGCCGGACAAGGCGAAGCTGTTCGTGGTCAGCGACCTGCCGCTGGCGCAGGTGAAGGCGGCGCTCGACGCGCGCTTCGGCGACTGGAAGGGCGAAGGCGCCGCGGGCGTGAAGGCGTTCACCGCCAAGCCGCAACCGGCCTCTCCGCGCATCCTGCTGGTCGACCGGCCCAATTCGCCCCAGTCCCTGATCGTCGCCGGTCAGATGACCCCGCTGGATCCGACCAGCGACCTGCTCGTCGCCCTCACCGCCAACCAGGTGCTGGGCGGCGGCTTCCTCTCGCGGATCAACATGGACCTGCGCGAGGCGCGGCACTGGTCGTACGGCGCCGGCGGCGGGTTCAACTGGCTGGAGCACGCGGTGCCCTATGCGGTGAACGCGCCGGTCCAGGCGGACCGCACGGGGGACTCGATCAAGGCGATCCGCGACGACGTCCGCAGCTTCCTGACCACCAGCGGCGTCACCCCGGCCGAGCTCGCCCGCGAGATCACCGGCAGCACCCGCGAGCTGGCCGGGCGATTCGAAACCGCCAACGCCGTGCTCGGCGCGATGCAGCAGAACGACATCCGCCACCGCCCGGACGATTATTACGACGGCATCGCGCAAAAATATCGCAGCATGACCGCCGCCCAGCTTGACGCTGCGGCACGCGGGGCACTCGATGCCGATCGCTTCGTTTGGGTGGTGGTGGGCGACGCCGCCAAGGTCCGCCCGCAGCTTGACAGCCTCGGCCTGCCTGTCGAGGTGATCAGCGCGAGTTCTCTGGCGGGGAAGGCCCCGCCGGCAACCAAGTAACCAGGCAAGTAGGAGAGATCCAAATGGCGAATGTGGATGGCAGCTGGAACACCGTGACCAAGTCGCCGCTGGGCGACCAGCAGGCGACGCTCACCGTCACCAGCAACGGTGACAGCTTCACCGGCAGCTTCAACGGCGCGATGGGCCAGACCGAGATCAAGGACGGCAAGGTGAACGGCGACACGCTCAGCTGGTCGCTCGACATCTCGGTCCCGATGCCGATGACGCTGACCTGCGAGGCGACCGTCAATGGCGACAGCCTCGACGGCACCGTCACCGCGGGCGCCTTCGGCAGCTTCCCGATCACCGGCACGCGCGCCTGATCGCGTTCGGCAGCCCCTCTTGCTGAGAGGGGCTGCCGCTACCGCGCCGCCCGATCGGCGGTGCGGCGTTGCGAGGCGCCGATGGACGGCAGACGATGCCGCTCGCGCCCACAGCCTTCGGTTCCGAATGCGCCAGAACGCGCAGCGCGAATGTAAAGAACCGTTGCTGTCACGGAACTGTTGCAGAAGCGCAACCAAACTGACCCCATCGCAGCATAGCTGCCTCAGCAAACAAAGCTGATTCAGGGGGCTTCCATGACATCGAGTACCAAGGCGCTTCTCGCGTCCGGCGCGAGTGCGCTGGCCTGCATCCTCGCTACCGCCGCCGTGGCGCAGACCACCGACCAGCAGGCCCAGCCGGCGGTCGAGGGGCTCGGCGACATCGTCGTCACCGGGGCGCGGCCGATCGCAGAATCCGAGTCGATGGCACTGCGCATCCAGCGTGCCTCGGATTCGCTCGTCACCGTGGCCGCCGCCGACGGAGTCGGCCGCCTGCCCGACCAGAACATCGCCCAGGCCGCCAGCCGCCTGCCCGGCATCGCGGTCGAGCGTGACCAGGGCCAGGCGCGCTACATCTCGCTGCGCGGCTCGCCCAATTACTGGACCACGCTGTCGTTCGACGGCATCACCGTCGTTAGCCCCGAAGGGCGCGACGCCCGCTTCGATTCGATCCCCTCGGCGATCGCCTCGCAGATCGTCGTCTCCAAGGCCGTGACGCCGGACATGACCGGCGAGACCGTCGCCGGCAACGTCAACGTCATCACCCGCTCGGCATTCGATTATCGCGGCGCGCATTTCGCTGGCAAGGCGGGCTATGGCATCGCCGACCTCGGCAGCCGCAAGCAGTATGAAGTCTCGGCCGTCGCCTCGGATCGCTTCAAGGTCGGCGAAGGTGAACTCGGCGTGCTTGTGTCCGGCAGCTATTTTCAGCGCGGCATGATCACCGACAATTTCGAGACCGATTACGAGCGCGTCTCGCAGGACCAGCGCCCCGGCAACGCCACCCGCTTCTGGGCGCAGGAAGCCGAGAACAAGCTGTATCGCCTGACCCGCCGCAACTGGTCGGCCTCGGGCCGGGTGGACTACAAGCCCGACGACAGCAACACCATCTCGCTGCGTTCGATCTACACGATCTTCAAGGACGACGAGGCGCGCGACAATTATCGCTTCGACCTTGACGATCGCCAGAGCGACCTCGTCGCCAACACCGCCGAGTGCGATCGCAGCGTCAAACCGGCGCCGACCACCACCGGCTATGCGGACGTGTGCGTCGGCAACACGCCCCTGCGCGGCACGGTCTACGGCATCGATATCCGCCAGCGCTCAACCCTGCGCGCCTTTCGACAGTCGATCTTCACCAACAGCATCGTCGGCGAGCATGATTTCGCGCCGGGCTGGCACCTGTCCTGGGTGGGCAACTACACCGAATCCAAGGACGATCGCTCGGTCGTCGGCGAAATTGCGTGGGACAGCCCCAACACCCGCACGCTGCGCCCGACCGTCGACTATGACTTCAGCGATCCCAACCGCTCGCGCCTGCGGCTGTTCAACACGCTCCAGCTGAGCGGCCCGACCCGCTATGCCGCCGGCGCCCGAGTCACCGCGATCGACACGTTCACCAAGCCGGCTTCGTCGCTGACCGTGCTCGACGCGATCGACACGACCAAGGCCTATACCGGTCGGCTGGTTCTGGCGCGCGAGACGCGCTTCCTCGGCAGCGACGCGGTGTTCAAGGCGGGCTTCCAGTTCGACCAGCGCACCAAGGTCGCCGACGAGGAGCAGATCCTGGTCAACACCGCCGCCGGCCTCACCGCGATCGGCGTGCCGACCAGCTACGCCGATTTCTCGCTGAACGATCCGTTCGCGGGCAAGATCGCGATGGACTATACCTTCCGCTATTTCGACACGGACAAGATGCGCACCGTCGCCAATGCCGCGCGCAGCCAGTTCGCCTTCACGCCCAACACCGCCAACAACTATGATGTGCGCGAACGCATCTACGCCGGCTATGTGATGGGCACGCTGCGCTACGATTGGGGTTCCATCCTCGGCGGCGTGCGTGTCGAGCGGCTGGAGAATCGCGGCAACGCGGTCGCCACGCTCGGCGCGACCACCGGCCCCGTCACCGCGAGTTCGGACCAGACGATGGCGTTCCCGAGCCTGCACATCAACTACAATGTCGATGACACCAAGAAGCTGCGCCTGTCGTTCAACTCGGGTGCGGCGCGCGCCGATTACGACCAGCTCCGCCCGAACGTGGTGATCAACGATGCCAACCAGGTCATCTCGGGCGGCAACCCGGCGGTGAAGCCCGAGCGGGCGTACGGCATCGACGGCTATTTCGAATGGTATGTCCGTCCGCAGGGCTATCTGATGGCCGGCGTCTTCTACAAGAAGGTCGAGGACGTGCTGTATCGCCAGTCGCGCACCTTCGGCTCGAACGCGCTGGACAGCAACGGCATCGATCGTTCGGCCTACACCTTCACCGGCATCACCAATGGCGGCGACGGCCGCATTTTCGGCGCCGAGGCGGCGGCCCAGCTCCAGCTCGAACCGTGGACCGGGTCGCTCGGCCTGCCGGGCTGGATGGGCGGCTTCGGCATCTCGGCCAACGTCACGCTGAACGACAGTCAGGTCACCAAGCCTGCGCTCGGTGCCATCCCCGCGCGCAAGGTACGACTGCCCGGCACCTCGGACCTCGTCTACAATATCGGCGGCTATTACGAGAAATACGGCCTGTCGCTCCGCGTCCAGTACCAGCGGCGCAGCGACTGGCTCGATACGATCGCCGACGACCTGACCGATGGCGGCGACACCTATTGGGCCTCGGACGAGGAAATGGACATCTCGGTGCGCTATGCGATCACCAAGCGCTTCGAGATCTATGCCGATGCCCAGAACGTGCTGAACCAGCCGGGCCGCCGCTATTCGGATCCGGGCAACCTGCTCACCGCCACCGGCAGCCCGACGCCGCGCATCAAGGCGCAGACGATCGAGTGGGAGCGCTTCGGCGCCCGCTACGCCGCCGGCTTCCGGGTGACCTTCTGATGCCGCGCGCAGGCCTTTCTGCACTGGCGGTGCTGGTGCTGGCGGGTTGCGCCGGGACCGCGCGGCACCCCGCGCTCTCGCCGCTTCCCACTGCAACCGTGGTGGCGCGCGGCGAGACGCAGGCGGTCGGCACCGCCAATGCCGACGCCGCCGACGATCCCGCGATCTGGCGCAACCCGGCGGATCCCGCCGCCAGCCTGATCGTCGGCACCGACAAGCAGGCTGGGCTCTATGTCTACGACCTGGCCGGGCGCCAACGCGCGTTCCTCGATGCCGGCCGGGTCAACAATGTCGACCTGCGCGACATGGGCGCCCCCGGCATCATCGTCGCCGCGAGCGATCGCAACGATCCGCTCCATGCCAAGGTCTCGCTGTTCCACCTCGATCCGGCGACCGCGACGCTGTCCTGGTTCGGCACCTTCGGCGTGGGTACGGGCGAGGCCTATGGCGTGTGCCTGTACCGGGCGGGCGCGCGGCTCTATGCCTTCAACGTGCTCAAGGACGGCACGATCACTCAGCTCGACCTGAGCAGCGGCGCCGCGCCCCGGATCGTCCGGACGATGAAGCTCGCCACCCAGTCCGAAGGCTGCGTCGTCGACGATCGCACCCACCGGCTCTATGTGGCGGAGGAAGATGTCGGGCTCTGGCGCTTCGACGCGCGGCCCGAGGGCAGCACCCAGCCGACCCGCATCGCCGCCGCCGACGGCCGCCAGATCGTCGCCGATGCCGAAGGCGTCGCGATCGCCGCCGAGGGCCCCGACAATGGCGGCTATCTGCTCGTCTCGAGCCAGGGCGACAATGCCTATGCCGTCTACCGCCTCGCCGACGATGCCTATGTCGGCCGCTTCCGCGTCGCCGCGGGCACCTTGGGCAGCACCGAGCAGACCGACGGCATCGAGCTGATCGTGGGCGATTTCGGCCCGGCCTTTCCCGGCGGACTGTTCATAGCGCAGGATGGCATCAACCCGCCCTCGGCGCAGAACTTCAAGCTCGCGGCCTGGGCCGATATCAAGGCCGCGCTCGGCCTTCGTTGAAGCGAAGCCGGGGATTGCACCCGCGCCCCGGCTTCCTACAACGTCTGCATGACCGATTTTCCCACGCCGCCCGTCGCCGCGACCCGCCCGCACAGCGTCACCCATCACGGCATCACCATCGAAGACCCCTGGGCCTGGCTGCGCGACCCCGGCTACCCCGAGGTCACCGACAAGGACGTGCTCGCCTATCTCGAGGCCGAGAACGCCTATTTCGACGCGGTGATGGCGCCCCACAAGGCACTCTCCGAGACGCTGTTCCAGGAGATGCGCGGCCGCATCAAGGAAGACGAATCCACCGTCCCCCAGAAGGACGGCGACTGGCTCTACTGGACCGATTACGAGACCGGCGGCGAATATCCGCGCTGGTGGCGCAAGCCCGTCGCGGGCGGCCCCGACGAACTGATCCTCGATGAACCCGCGCTCGCCGCGGGGAAGGAATATTTCCGCGTCGGCGCGGTCAGCATCAGCGAGGACGGCACGCTGATGGCCTATTCGACCGACGACAACGGCTCCGAACGCTACACCATCCGCTTCAAGGACCTGGGCACCGGCACCGCCAAGGACGAGGCCATCCCCGGCGCCGCCGGCCGCTGGGGCAATGTCGCGATCGAGGGCTCGATCGGCAATCTCGTCTTCACCTCCGGCGGCGACGCGCTGCTCTACGGCCTCACCGACGAGCATTGGCGCACCCGCACGATCAAGCTCCACCGCCTCGGCACCGATCCGGCGGAGGACGTGGTGGTCTATCACGAGGAGGAGCTCGGCTTCTCGGTCGGCGTCGAGACGAGCAGCGACCGCAAGTGGATCCTGCTCACCACCAGCGACCATGAGACCAGCGAGATCCGCCTCCTCCCCGCGCACGATCCGCTCGCCGAGGCGATCCTCGTTGCCCCGCGCAAGACCGGCCGCGAGTATGATGTCGACACGCACGGCGACACGCTGTTCATCCACACCAACGATACCGACACCAACTGGCGCCTCGTCACCGCCCCGATCGCCGCGCCCGGCGAGTGGACCGAGCGCATCGCCCCCTCGCGCCATTTCTACATGACCGGGGTCGCCTGCTTCGCCGATTTCTTCATCGTCGAGGGCCGCGAGGACGGGCTCGATCAGATCGAGCTGCACCGCTACGACGCGAGCGTCCCCCCGACGCGCCTCGAGTTCCCCGAGGCGAGCTATGTCGCGGGCCTGGGCGACAATCCCGAATACGCCGTCACCAAGCTGCGGCTCGGCTATGAATCGATGGTCACCCCCGGCACCGTCCAGGATTACGACGTCGCGACGGGCGCGCTGGAGACGCTGAAGGTCCAGGAAATCCCCAGCGGCTATGACGGCACCAAATACCGCACCGAGCGCCTGACCATCACCGCGCGCGACGGCACCGCCGTCCCCGTCTCGATCGTCTACCCACACGACTTCCCGCGCGACGGCACCGGCAAGCTCTATCTCTATGCCTACGGCGCCTATGGCCACGCCATCCCGCCGGGCTTTTCGACCAGCCGCATGTCGTTCCTCGATCGCGGCATGGCCTTCGCCATCGCCCATATCCGCGGTGGCGACGATCTCGGCCAGCACTGGTATCACGAGGGCAAGCTGGAGAAGCGCACCAACACGTTCAACGATTTCGTCGACGTGGCCAAGGGGCTGATCGCGCTCGGCTATACCGCGCCGGGCAAGATCGCCATCGCCGGCCGATCGGCGGGCGGCGAGCTGATGGGCGCGGTGGTCAATTCGGACCCCGAGCTGTGGGGCGCGGTGATCGCCGACGTGCCGTTCGTCGACGTGCTCAACACGATGCTCGACGCCGATCTGCCGCCTTGTCCTCGATCGGATTGCCCCATTCGGGCCATTCGCCCGGCGTCAGCGGCAGATCGGCGTCGAGCATCGTGTTGAGCACATCGACGAACGGCACGTCGGCGATCACCGCGCCCCACAGATCGGGATCGGAATTGACGATCGCGCCCATCAGCTCGCCGCCCGCCGAGCGGCCCGCGGTGGCGATGCGGCCGGCGCTGGTCCACCCCTGCTCGATCAACCCCTTGGCGACGTCGACGAAGTCGTTGAACGTGTTGGTGCGCTTTTCGAGCTTGCCGTCGTGATACCATTGCTGGCCGAGGTCGTCGCCGCCGCGGATATGCGCGATGGCATAAGCGAAGCCGCGGTCGAGCAGGCTGAGGCGCCCGGTCGAAAAGCCCGGCGGGATCGCATAGCCGTAGGCGCCATAGGCGTAGAGGAACAGTGGCTGCGACCCGTCGCGCTCGAAACCCGCCGGATAGACGATCGATACGGGCACCTGCGTGCCGTCGCGGACCGTGATCTTCAACCGTTCGGTGCGATAGCCGGCGGCGTCATAGCCTGCGGGAATTTCCTGCACCTTCAGGACGGTCAGGCCGCCGGTCGCGACGTCATAGTCATAGACTGTGCCGGGCGTCACCATCGATTCATAGCCCAGCCGCAGCGTCGCGACGTCATATTCGGGATTGTCGCCGAGGCCCGCGGCATAGCTCGCCTCCGGGAAGGTGATCGGCTGGGGCACGGTCGGCGCGTCGTAGCGGTGGATGGCGATCTGATCGAGGCCGTCGCGGCGCCCTTCGACGACGAAGAAGTCCCGATAGCATTCGACCCCGGTCATGTAGAAATGCGGATCGGCCGGGATCAGCTCGTGCCAGTCGCCGGGCGCGTCGAGGCTGGCGGTACACAGCCGCCACATCGGATCGGTATCGTTGGTGTGGATGAAGAGCGTGCCGTCGTGCGCGTCGACGTCATATTCGCGGCCTTCCTGGCGGGGCGCGACCAGGATGGGCGTGGCGAAGGGGTCGTCGGCGGGCAGCAGCCGGACTTCGCTGGTGACGTGATCGCCGGTGCCGATGACGATCCACTGGCGATCGCTCGTCTCGGCGACGGCGACGCGATAGCCTTCGTCATCCTCGTGGAACAGCTCGACGTCGTCCGCGACGGGCGTGCCGAGCCGGTGGAAGCGCGCATTGTCGGTGCGCCACTGGTCGTTGGCGACGCCGTACAGGAAGCCCGTATCGTCGGCGGTCCAGACGATCTCGGACAGCATGCCGGGGATGACCTCGGGCAGATGCTGGCCGGTGGAAAGGTCCTTCACGCGCACCTCGAACCGCTCGGCGCCGCTGTCGTCGATCGCATAGGCGAGCAGCCGTCCGTTGTTGCTGATCGCGAAGGCGCCGAGGCGGAAATAGTCCTTGCCCTCGGCGAGGGCGGGCTCGTCGAGCAGCAGTTCGTCCGGCCCGCCCGCGACGGGCTTGCGCCACCATTTGCGATACTGGCCGCCGGTCTCGAAGGCGGTCCAGTAGAGCCAGTCGCCGTCCTTTTGCGGGACCGAGGATTCGTCCTCCTTGATGCGCGCCTTCATCTCTTCGTACAGCGTGTCGACCAGCGGCTGGTGCGGCGCCATGACGGCCTCGAAATAGGCGTTCTCGGCGTCGAGATAGGCGAGGACGTCGGGGTCGGTGACCTCGGGATACTTCGGGTCCTTCAGCCAGGCATAGGGGTCGTCGATCGTCACGCCATGCGTGGTGAAGC
>NZ_CAJYHX010000023.1 GCF_913774285.1 uncultured Sphingomonas sp.
CCGAGCTGATCCTTGCCGCCGCGAAAGCCACGGGCGCGGACTGCATCCATCCCGGTTACGGCTTCCTGTACGAGCGCGAGAGCTTCGCGCGCGCCTGTGCCGACGCCGGCATTGCGTTCGTCGGCCCGCCGCCGAACGCGATCGCCGCAATGGGCGACAAAATCGAGTCGAAGAAGCTGGCGAAGGAAGCCGGCGTCAACGTCGTGCCCGGCTTCCTGGGCGAGATCGCCGACACCGACGATGCCGTCCGCATCGCCGGCGACATCGGCTATCCCGTCATGATGAAGGCGTCGGCGGGCGGCGGCAGCAAGGGCATGCGGCTGGCTTACAGCGAGCAGGACGTGCGCGAAGGCTTCGAGGCGACCAAGCGCGAGGGGCTGGCCAGCTTCGGCGACGACCGCGTGTTCATCGAGAAGTTCATCGAGAGCCCGCGCCACATCGAGATCCAGGTGCTGGGCGACCAGCACGGCAACATCGTCTACCTGAACGAGCGCGAATGCTCGATCCAGCGCCGCCACCAGAAGGTCGTCGAGGAAGCGCCGTCGCCCTTCGTCACGCCCGAAATGCGCAAGGCGATGGGCGAGCAAGCGGTCGCGCTGGCCCGCGCGGTCGGCTATTATAGCGCGGGTACGGTCGAGCTGATCGTCTCGGGCGCCGACAAGACGGGGCAGGGCTTCTACTTTCTCGAGATGAACACCCGGCTTCAGGTGGAGCATCCGGTGACCGAGGCGATCACGGACCTTGATCTGGTCGAGCAGATGATTCGCGTGGCGGCCGGCGAGAAGCTCTCTTTCACGCAGGACGAGGTGAAGCTCGATGGCTGGGCGATCGAGAACCGCGTCTATGCCGAGGATCCCTATCGCGGCTTCCTGCCGAGCACCGGCCGGCTGGTGCGCTACCGTCCGCCGACCGTGGAGAAGGCGGGGCAGGGCTACATCCGCGTCGACGATGGCGTGACCGAAGGCTCCGAGATCAGCATGTTCTACGATCCGATGATCGCCAAGCTGATCACCTGGGCGCCGACGCGCGACGAAGCGGCGGACCTGCAGGTGCAGGCGCTCGATCGCTTCCGCATCGACGGCATCGGCCACAACATCGATTTCCTCTCGGCGATCATGCAGCACCCGCGCTTCCGCTCGGGCGAACTCACCACCGGCTTCATCACCGAGGAATATCCCGAGGGCTTCCACGGTGCGCCGGCGGACGAGCAACTGGTGCGCAAGCTCGCTGCCGTCGCAGTGGTGCTCGATCTCGCCCGCACGGCGCGGGCCGCGGAAATCTCTGGCCAGCTCGGCGATGTGGCGCTGTCTACCGAGCGCTCGGTGCGGATCGGCGAGCACCAGTTCAAGGTGACCGTCGATGGCTGCGACACCGGGTTGCTGGTGAACCTGTCGAGCGACGAGGCCCCGCTGGAAGTCTCCGGCCACTGGCGCGCGGGCGATCCGCAGTTCGTCGCCCGGATCGACGGCGAGGCATTCGCGACGGCCGTCGATCGTACCCGCACCGGCTGGAAGCTCACCGCGCACGGCGCCGCGCATCTCGTCGAGGTGCTGCCGCCGCATGTCGCGCAGTACCGCGCGCACATGATCGAGAAGGTGCCGCCGGACATGAGCCGCTTCCTGCTGGCACCGATGCCGGGACTGCTCACCCGGCTCCACGTCCAGCCGGGCGACAAGGTGGAGGCCGGGCAGGCGCTGGCGGTGATCGAGGCGATGAAGATGGAGAACATCCTGCGCGCCGAGCGGGCTGGTGTCGTCAAGCACGCCCATTTCGTGCCGGGAGACAGCCTCGCGGTCGATGCCGCAATCCTGGAATTTGAGTAAATTAGGGGCGATACGTCTCACATCGATACGGTGACGTAGCGACTTAGTGATTGCCCTTCTGCCGTTTCCGGGCTTGTGGCGATTGGGAAACTCGTGTCTCAATCGCGATACAAAGGGGCGCTCGACGGTTCACCCCCCGAAGACCGCGCGCCCCCAAAGGATGGCAACGTGCAGGAAGAGGATGGCTTCACCCGCTGGATCGAGGCGTGCGCGGCGGGTGAACTGCTGGGCATCGGTGCGGCGGCGCTTTGGTGGGTGACCGTCGATCGCTATGATCCGGTACCGGTGGGTGTGACCGCCGAATGGCTCGTCTTCTTCGCCAAGGCGCTCAGCGGGCTGATCCAGGGGCTGACGCTCGGGCTGCTCCAGGGCTGGGCGTTGCGGCGACAGTTTCCGGCGCTGGACCTGCGCGCGTGGGTGGGGGCGACAACGCTGGTCGGCCTCCTCGTCTGGTCGATCGGTGCCTGGTACGCCGTGTTTCCGCCGCTGGACGGCGATCCGCTGCTGCCGCCCGTGGAAACCTTATTCCAGACCGCCGTCGCGGCTGCCGGTTTCGGGCTGGGGCTGGGGGTGTTGTTCGGCGCGGCACAGGCGCTCGTGCTCTACCGCGCCGCCGGTCAGGTGCATTGGTGGGTCGCCGTGAGCGCGATCGGCTGGGGCGCCGCGCTGCCCTGCATCTATGTCGCTGCCTCGGTCGGCAGTGCCGAGCCGAGCAGCCTCGAGATCGCGATCCGCGGGCTGGTCGGCGGTGTGGTTTCCGGCGTCTTGCTGGGCACGATCACCGGCCTGTCATTCGCGGTGATGCCGGCGCGCCGCGCCGCCTAATCGCGCTCAGCCGAGGTGCGGCGCGAACAGCTCCAGTAGCCGCGTATACAGCGCACGCTTGAACGGTACGATCAGCTCGGGAAGGTCGGCCGGGTCGGACCAGCGCCAGGCGCGAAATTCGGGATGGGCCGTCGCGATATCGATATCGCCGTCCTCGCCGAGGAAGCGCAGCAGGAACCAGCGCTGCCGCTGGCCGCGCCACTTGCCCTTCCACACCTTGCCGATCAGGTCGTCGGGCAGATCGTATTGCAGCTCTTCCGGCGCCTCGGCGATCAGTTCGGCATGGTGGCGGGCGACGCCGGTCTCTTCCCAAAGTTCGCGAAACGCGGCTTCCAGCGCGTCCTCGCCCGGATCGATCCCGCCCTGCGGCATCTGCCAGGCCTCCAGCGTTGAATCGAGCCGCTGGCCGACGAAGACACGGCCGTCGCGATTGAGCAGCATCACGCCGGCACAGGGGCGATAGGGTAGCGAAGCGGGATCGGTCATCGTGCCTCCCTAAAGTGGCTCGGGACCTGACGGAAGGGCCGTCTTTCGATCGCGGCAGCGGCTTCCTAGATTGTCCGAGTGATCCCCGTTGTCCACCATCCCGATTATGTCGCGCCGGCCCCGGCAGGTAGCGCCTATCTGTGGAACAAGAACGGGCTGGTGCGTGACCTGCTGCAGGCCACGGGCGCGCGCATCACCTGGCATGCGCCCGAAGCAATGCCGTCGCGTTGGCTGGAGGCGGTGCACGACCCCGACTATGTCGCCGAGGTGCTGGAGGCGCGCGTGCCGCCGCACAAGACGCGCCGTATCGGCTTCCCGGTCACGCCCGCCGTTGCGCGTCGATCGGAGCGGGTGCCCGGCGGCACCTTCCTCGCCGCGCGCATCGCGCAGGCAGAGGGGTATGCGGCGAACAGTGCGGGTGGCAGCCACCATGCACTGGCAGATACCGGCGCCGGCTATTGCGTGTTCAACGATCTCGCCATTGCCGCGGTACGCCTGACGGAGGAGGGGCATGCCGCCCGCGTGCTGATCGTCGACTGCGACGTGCACCAAGGCGATGGCACGGCGGCGCTGACCGCCGGCCGGTCGGACATCGCCACCTATTCGATCCACGCCGAAAAGAACTTTCCGGTCCGCAAGGCCCGCTCGACTCTCGATGTCGGTCTTGCCGACGGCACCGGAGATGATGCCTATCTCGAAACACTGGAGGCAACGCTGCTGCCGCTGCTCGCCCAGTTCGATCCCGACCTGGTGCTGTACCAAGCCGGCGTCGACCCGTTCGCAGACGACCGGCTGGGGAGGCTGGGGCTGAGCGGGGCGGGGCTGGTCGCACGCGATCGCTGGGTGGCGGAGACGCTGCGACGGCGTGGCATTCCCTTCGCCAGCACGCTGGGCGGCGGCTATGGCAGTGATGCGCTGGAGGTGGCGCAGCGGCACGCCACGTCTATCCTCACGCTAGGCGCGGCGGCGCTCGGCGACGCTTGCAACGCACGCAATCAGGGCGCATCTGACGCCGCATGAGCCAATATCCCGCGCTTCGCCTCCGCCGCTCCCGGGCTTCGGCCTGGAGCCGTCGTCTCCACGCTGAAACCGTGCTCACCCCCGCCGACCTGATCTGGCCGGTGTTCGTGACCGAAGGTACGGAAGAGGAGCCGATCGCGGCGCTCCCCGGCGTCTCGCGCTGGAGCCTGGCCGGCATCGTCGACCGTGCGCGCGAGGCGCGCGACCTCGGCATTCCCTGCCTCGCGCTGTTCCCCAATACGCCACACGCCTTGCGCACGGAGGACGGCCGTGAGGCGGTCAATCCGAACAATCTGATGTGCCGCGCGATCCGCGCGATCAAGGACGCGGTTCCCGAAGTGGGCGTGCTGACCGACGTCGCGCTCGATCCCTATACCAGCCACGGCCATGACGGCATCGTCGACGCTGCCGGCTATGTCCTCAACGACGAAACCTCGGCAGTGCTGGTCGAGCAGGCGCTGGTCCAGGCGCAGGCGGGGGCCGATATCGTCGCGCCCAGCGACATGATGGACGGCCGCGTCGGCCAGATCCGCGCTGCGCTGGAAGGGGACGGTCATGTCAATGTCCAGATCATGGCCTATGCCGCCAAATATGCGAGCGCCTTTTACGGGCCCTTCCGGGACGCCGTGGGCAGCCGCGGGCTGCTGAAGGGCGACAAGAAGACCTATCAGATGGACCCGGCCAACGCCGAGGAAGCGCTGCGCGAAGTGGCCCTCGACCTGGCCGAGGGCGCGGACAGCGTGATGGTCAAGCCGGGCCTGCCCTATCTCGACATCGTCACGCGCGTGAAGAGCGCCTTCGAAGTACCTGTATTTGCCTACCAGGTCTCCGGCGAATATGCCATGATCGAGGCGGCTGCCGCGGTCGGCGCTGGCGATCGCGAGGCGTTGGTGCTGGAGACGTTGATGGCGTTCAAGCGGGCGGGTTGTTCGGGCGTGCTGACCTATCATGCCCCTCTGGCGGCACGGCTGCTCGGCGCGTGATCGAGACGGCGCGGCTGCTGTTGCGGCCGCCCGAGCCGCGCGACTTCGAGGCGCTCCACGCGATGTGGAGCGATCCGGAGGTGATGCGCGACCTCGGGCCGGTGAAGACCCCCGCGCATAGCCGTGCGACGATCGCCCGGCATCTCGGCTATGGGCCGAGCCATGGCCTCGGCTTCCAGGTGGTCGAACGACGGGAAGACGGTGTGGTGCTGGGCTTTTGCGGCCTGAAGCCGGGGGCTCCCGACACGCCGATCGCGGGCGAACTGGAGATTGGCTGGATGTTTGCGCGGGCCCATTGGGGGAGGGGTTATGCCCGCGAGGCCGCCGCGGCCAGCCTCGACTGGGCCTGGGCGCATCGCACGGCGCCGCGGGTTGTCGCGATCACCGCGGCCTGCAACCTGGCGAGCCGTGCGCTGATGGAGCGGCTGGGCATGGCCTGGTTCGCCGATTTCGAGCACCCGGTGCAGCCGGAAGGGCATCGCTTGCGCCCCAGCGTCGCCTTCGCCATCGCACGCCCATGATCGAGACCGACCGACTCATCCTGCGCGGCTGGGCCGATGCCGATCGCGCGCCGTTCCATGCGATGTGCAGCGACCCGCGCGTTATGGCCTATATCGGCCCCGTGCAATCGCGCGCCGAGAGCGATGCGGGAATCGATCGGCAGATCGGTCTACTCGCCAGCCATGGTCATTGCTTTTGGGCGATCGAACGGCGGGAGGACGGCCGCTTCCTCGGCTTTTGCGGGCTCAAGCCGGGCGCAGCCGGCACCCCGATCGAGGGCGAGATCGAGATCGGCTGGCGGCTCGCCGTGGACCATTGGGGGCAGGGTTACGCCGCCGAGGCCGCACGCGCGAGCCTCGCCTGGGGCTGGCAGCATCTCGACATGCCTGGCGTCGCGGCGATCACGGCGGAGGAAAATGTGCGCAGCTGGAGCTTGATGGAGCGGCTCGGCATGCAGCGCGCGCTGCATGCCGATTTCGACCATCCGGCTGCCATTCCCGCGCTCCGACGCCATCGCACCTATCGCATTCTCCGCCCGTGACCGATCCACATCCGCAGGCTGGCGGCGCGCCGCGCGCTTGGTTCGTCGCGGCGATCCTCGGCGGCTCGTTCCTGCTGTTCCTGATCCAGCCGATGGTGGCGCGCATGGCCCTGCCGCGGCTCGGCGGTGCGCCGGCGGTGTGGAATTCGGCGATGCTCGTCTACCAGGCGTTGCTGCTGGTCGGATACGGCTATGCGCATTGGTTGGGACGGTTCCGCGTGCGGACCCAGGCGGGCGTGCATCTCGGCTTCCTAGCCTTCGCCGCGCTGTGGCTGCCGATCGGGCTGGGCACGATGCAGGTGCCGGCAGGCGCCGAGCCAGCCTTATGGGTGCCGTGGCTGCTCGTCGCAGCGATCGGGCCGCTATTCCTCGCCATCTCGGCGCAGGCCCCGCTGCTCCAGCGCTGGTACGCGGTGGCGAGCCATGGGCGCGATCCCTATGCGCTCTATGCCGCCTCGAACATCGGCAGCTTTGCGGGGCTGCTTGCCTATCCGCTCCTGGTCGAGCCGCTGCTGCGGCTGCGCAGCCAGAGCTGGCTGTGGACGATCGGCTATGCGGTGGTGGCGCTGCTGGTGCTCGCCTGCGCCAGCCGCTTGCCGAAGCGCGAGCCACTGGCCGCACTGCATATCGACCGCCCCGCGACGGTGGCGCGCGACTGGGCGCGGTGGATCGTGCTCGCCCTCGTTCCCTCGGGGTTGATGCTGGCGACGACCACCTTCCTAACCACAGACATCGTCGCCGTCCCGTTGCTCTGGGTGCTGCCGCTGGGGCTGTACCTGCTGAGCTTCCCCGTCGCCTTCCGCAGCTCGGCGCTGCTCGACGATCTGCTCGAACGCTGCGTGCCGCTGGTGCTGCTGTTGTTCGGCGCGACGCTGGTCGCCGGGGACTCGCGGCTGGCCTATTTCAACGCGCTGATCGGCCTCGTGCTGCTCTTCGCCGTTGCGGTTGCCTGCCATGCCCGGCTCTATGCGCTGCGGCCGGCTCCCGAACGGCTGACCGGCTTCTATCTCGCCATGGCGGTGGGCGGTGCCCTGGGTGGGGTGTTCTCAGGGTTGCTGGCGCCGGTGCTGTTCGACTGGACCTATGAATATCCGCTGCTGATCCTCGCCGCCGGGCTGCTGATCCCGCAGCGCGCGCTGACCAGCGAGTTCGCGCGGCTGTGGGCGAGCCGCTATCGGCTGCCCGTCGGGCTGGTGCTGAGCGCGGCGGTGGCGGCGATCGTGATCCTCGCGCTGCACGTGCAGTTGCTCGGGCCCATCCAGATCCAGCTGGGATTCGTCGCGGTGGCGGTGATCGGATTGGTGACGATCGGCGGGCGCTGGCCGTTCGCCGTCGCGCTGGCAGGCGGGCTGTTCCTTTTTGGCGGCTATACGGCGATCGAAACATCGCTCAGCGGCGCGCGCACCCGGAGCTATTTCGGTGTCTATACCGTCAGCGACCAGGCTGACCAGCGCCGGCTGTCACACGGCACCACCGTGCACGGCGTGCAGCTCAAAGGTGCCCGGGCGACACGGCCGACAACCTATTACCAGGCCGGGTCGGGTGTGGGGCAGGCGATGCTCGCGGCGCCTGAACTGTACGGTCCGGACGCGCGCATCGGTGTCGTCGGGCTCGGGACCGGCACGCTGGCCTGCTATGCCAAGCCCGGCCAGTCGTGGCGCTTCTTTGAGATTGACCCGGCGGTCGTCCATCTCGCCCGCGATTCCGGCAAGTTCAGCTTCCTGCGCCTATGTGCCCCGCAGGCCAAACTCTCCGTCGGCGACGCGCGGCTGCGACTGAGCGAACTCGCGCCGGCGAGCCTCGACCTGCTCGCGCTCGATGCCTTCTCCTCGGACGCGGTGCCGATGCACCTGATGACGGCCGAGGCGTTTGCGACCTATGGCCGCGTGCTAGCGCCCGAAGGCCTGCTGCTCGTCCATATCTCCAATCGCTTCCTCGCGCTTGGACCGGTGGTGGCGGGAGCGGCCAAGGCTGGCGGCTGGAAGGGGCTGCGGCTGGTGCATGTGCCGAGTGCGCTTGAGCGGCAGGACGAGGGGGCGGTATCGGACTGGATCGCGCTCAGCCGCTCGCCGCGGGTGCTGGCGGCGCTCAAGGCGCGCAGCGGCGAATGGCGAGCGCTCGTCGCGCAGCCCGGCTTCACCGGCTGGACCGACGATCACGCCTCGCTGGTACCGGTGCTGCGGCTGTTCCGCTCGGCCGGAGACTAGGCGCGCCCGAGTTCGCGCGCGATCGCGACGAACTCGGCGACACTCACCGTTTCGGCCCGGCGGCTAGCATCGATGCCGAGGGCCTCCAGTGCGGCCAGCGCGCCCGGGACCGACTTGAGGCTCTGGCGCAGCATTTTGCGGCGCTGGCCGAAGGCCGCGGCCGTCACCGCCTCCAGAATGCGGAGTTGCACGCCCTCGGGCGCCGCGCCGGGGACGATGTGCACCACCGCCGACATCACCTTGGGCGGCGGGGTGAAGGCCGAGCGATGGACGTTCATCGCGATCCGCGGCGTACTTCGCCACTGGGCGAGCACCGCCAGGCGGCCATAATGCTCGGTGCCGGCCTGGGCGACGATACGCTCGGCGACTTCCTTCTGGAACATCAGCGTCAGGCTCGCCCACCAGGGCTGCCACTCCGCGGAGAGCCAGCCGACCAGCAGCGCGGTGCCGACATTGTAGGGCAGGTTGGCGACGACGTGCGGCTTACCCGCGAAGAGCGCGGGGGCGTCGACCTCGAGCGCATCGCCCTCGATCACGCGGAGCTTGTCGGGGAAATAGCCGCCCAGTTCCTCCAGCGCGGGAATGCAGCGGCGATCGCGCTCGACGGCGGTGACGCTCGCCCCCGCCTGGAGCAGCGCGCGGGTCAGGCCGCCGGGGCCTGGGCCGACTTCGAACACCTCGGCGCCGGCAAGGTCGCCGGGCACCTTGGCGATGCGGCCGAGCAGTTGGCCGTCGAACAGGAAGTTCTGGCCCAGCGCCTTGCTGGCGCTCAGTCCGAACTTGGTGATGACGTCGCGGAGCGGGGGGAGGGGAGTCACGCCGCCGCCGTCATCCGGTGCCGCGCGGCGCTGGCGGCCATGCGAATGGCGGCGATCATCGCACCCGGATGCGCCACGTTCTGCCCGGCGATGCCGAAGGCGGTGCCATGGTCCGGCGAGGTACGCACGATCGGTAGGCCCAGCGTCATGTTCACGCCGTCGTCGAAATGGAGCGTCTTAATCGGGATCAGCGCCTGGTCGTGGTAGAGGCACAGCGCCGCGTCGTAACCGGCGCGGGCGCGGGCATGGAACAGCGTGTCGGCAGCGTAGGGCCCGCTGGCATCGATCCCCTCAGCGCGGAGCTGTTCGATCGCCGGTGCCAGCACCTCGATTTCCTCGACGCCGATCGCACCGCCTTCGCCCGCATGCGGGTTGAGCCCCGCAAAGGCGAGCCGCGGGTTGGCAATGCCGAAATTGCGTTGCAGCCCGCGTGCGGTGACGCGGCCCTTCGCGACGATCAGCTCGACGCTGATCAGCGAGGGGACCGCCGCCAGCGGCACATGCACCGTGATCGGCACCACCCGCAGCGTCGGTCCCGCGAGCATCATCACGGCGTTGTCGGCCGTGATGCCGCAGCGTTCGGCGACGAACTCGGTCTGGCCGGGATGGGTGAAGCCGATCGCGTAGAGCTGTGCCTTCGAGACCGGGCCGGTCACCAACCCCCATGCAGCCCCGGCGCTGGCCAGTCCCGTCGCGACTTCGAGCGACTGGAGCGCGACATGGGCAGAGGCAAGCGTTGGCGTTCCAGGCACGACCGGGCCGGTATCGCCGATCGGCAGCACCGGCAGCGCTTCGTCGAACACGGCAAACGCCTCGCGCGGGTCACCGATCGTGGCGATCGGGCCGTCCCATACCGCGCGCACGGCCGCGGGGTCGCCGACGGCGAAGAACGTTCTCAGTTCCTCGGCCTCGCGCTTGTCCCACGCCTTGGCGGTAATCTCCGGCCCGATGCCCGCCGAATCCCCCATGGCGACGGCGAGCGGCGGCGGGGTAAGATCCCCGACGCGCACGTCAGCGATATTCGATCAGTGCGTCGCGGCGCAGGTCGCGCAGCATGCGCTCGGCGCGCAGGTTGACGCGCTGGTCCTCGAGCTGCTCTTGCACCTGCTCTACCGACGGGGTGTTGGCCGCAGGGGGATCGTCACGGCCGCAGATCACCAGCACGCGCACGCCATCCTCGATCGAGCCGAAGGGCTGGGTCGCCTGACCGACCTGGAGCGGCAGGATCAGGTTCTGCAGCGCCGGCGGCAGGTCCTTGATGACGATATTGTCGCGATCGACCACTTCGGCGCCCTCGGCCGAGGCGACCTTGTTCACGTCGCCGCACCCGCGGATCGCCTGGGTCGCCTTGGCGAACGAGGCAGCTCGGGTGCTCGCCTGTGCCTCGGTGGTGCCCTTGGCGAAGGCGAGCGACAGCTGGCGAAGGCTCAGCTTGGCGTCGCGCGGATCGGAGATGCCGACCTTGTGCTTGTCCGCCAGGTACACGATCGAGAAGCCCGCGGAGAGCGGGATCGGCCCGGCGACCTGGCCCGGCTGCATTTCCTGCACCGCCTGGGCGAGCTGCTCGGGCAGCATCGCCGGCTGGATCCAGCCGAGATCGCCGCCGCGGGCGCGGGTGGAGCTCTGCGAATAGGTGCGGGCGAGATAGTCGAACGGCGTGCCCTGCCGCATTTGCTCGATCATCTTCTGCATGCCCGCGGAGACTTCCTGGGCGCGATCGGGCGTGGCGTTCTGATAGATCTCGTAGACGTGATATTCGTCGGTGCCCTTCTGGGCGGTCAGGCGATCGATCATCGCCTTCACTTCGGTTTCGCCGACATTCACGTTGACGCGCTTGCGCAGCAGCCGGCTCCAGGCAAGCTCCGCCTCGATCTGGCGCTTGATCGAGCGCTCGGACGAGCCGATCTCGCGCAGCCAGGCGCGCATCTGCTCCGGAGTTTTCTGAAAGCGCGTGCTGACGCGGCTGAAGCTGTTTTCGATTTCGCGCGGATCGACCTTGATCTCGTTGGCCTTGGCCTCCTGGATCTCCAGGGTCTCGTCGATCAGCTGACGAAGCATGGCCAGCTTGAGCTGCTCGCGCTCCTCGGGCTTCAGGGTGAGCTTCTGCATGCCGGTGACGAGCGCGACGCGCTGGTCGACCTCGGTGCCGGTGATCACATAGTCGTTCACGATCGCGGTAGGCTTGCGGACGTTCGGATCGGCCTTGCCGAAGATTTCCAGCGTGCTCGGCAGATCGAGCCCGTTGTTCACGCTGTCCTGCCCCGCGGAGGTCTGGGCGATCGCCATCGTCGCCAGGGCGGCAAGCCCTGCGCCGGCCAGCCACTTCGCACCCGTTCCCGCAATCCTGCCCACACCCATCATCACTTCAGAACGACCCTTATCCTCAAACGGGAAGCAGCGCTTATAGCGCAATTGTGCCTGAACCAAGGCTTAGCGCCGAATCCCCCCAGACCGGGTCTTCTAGCGGCCGAGGTTCTTGAAGGCGAGGGTGAGCAGATAGGAGTTGCCGCGCTGCGCGTCGCCGGTGGTGGCGTAGTCGCGCCGCCAGGTGGTGCCGATGCGGAGGCAATCGTCCTCGTAGAACAGCCCGATGCGATGGCGGATCGGCTGGAAGCCGTTGGCCAGCGACAGCGGATCTTCCTGCTTGTCGGTCAGGTCGATCAGTGTCGAGCCCGACAGCGACCAGAAGCGTGCGAACTGCACGCGCGCGCCGAGGCGAAGCTCCTCGCGATCCTGCAGATCCTCCAGCGTCGGATCGACATTGCGGTTGAGCCGCAGATAACCGACCGTCACATAGGTGGCACGCGAGCCGACCGACATGTCGATCTCGTTGCGACGCACCGCGAGCCCGTCCTTGTCGAGGCGGTAACGGTGGGTAAGGCTGACGAAATCGTGGAAGCGGATCACCGTCCGCCCGACGATATCGGACATCCGGTCGGTGAGCCCGGTGCCGTTCGGGAACAGCGTGGGCCGCGTCGTCAGGCGGTAGCTCTGGCCGACATTGGCCTCGACGCTGATACCCGGCAGATACAGCGCATAGTCGAGGCCATAGGTGAAGCGGGTCGAATCCTCGAAGCGGTCATAGCCGGCGAAGCGGTTGAGCGCGAACAGGTTGGAATCCTCGAGATCGACGGCTCGAGCGTCCTCGTTGGGGACATCCATGTTCGCGAGGTGCGGCGCGACGACCATCTGCACGCGCGGCGTGATCCGCTGGCTGCCGCCGAGGAAATCGCCCACGAACGGCCATTTCACGTCGAGCGCGCCGGCCGCGATGCCGCGGAAGCGGAACCCATTCTCGCCGCGATAGCTCGCCACCGTCGTCGCGATGGTGTCCGAGGTATTGTAGACATCGCCGCGGGTATAGGCGGTGAGGCTGACTTCCTGGCCCCAGTTGGTCAGGCGCCGGATGCTCCACTGCGCGCTGGTGAAGGCGCGCTGGGTATCCTGGCCGCCGGTACGGGTGAGCGCCAGCGTGTTGACCTGCAGGTCGAACTTGCCGCCGAGCAACCCGTCGTCGAGCCTCCGACGATAATCGATTTCGGGCAGCGCCACCGGCTGCAGCCCCTGGCGGTCGCCGACCCGCAGCGTCTGCACCGCCCACGCGTTGATCGCGAAATAGCTGTCGGCATCGATCCGCTCGATGGCGATGTTGTTGCGCAGCCGGTCGTCGCGCGAGATGTCGTAGCGGCGCAGGAAGGTGCGGTCGCTCGCGACGCGGAGCGAGGCGCGTACGTCCCAGCTCGGATCGAGCTGGTAGCGGCCGACCAGGTCGAGATAGCCGCGGAAGTCGTTGCGCAGCGTCGCCGGGGTCGGCGTGACGGTGAGGTCGTCGGCGCGGCGGCTATAGGTACCATAGGCCTGGAGGCGGAAAGCGCCGAGGCTGTTGAGCTCGCGGTAATCGGCTTGCAGCATTGGCAGCGTGTCGGAGAAGACGCGCGGCGTGACGGTCAGGTCGCGGTTGGGCGCGATGCTGAAGAAATAGGGCAAGGCGAGCTGGAGGCCGTTGGTGCGGCTGTAGCGCGCGTCGGGCGTCAGGAACCCCGAATCGCTCTGGCCGCCCGCAGGATGCGAGAAGGCCGGCAGCGGGATCGTAACGAAATTGAAGACCGAGATACGCGCGCCCTTGTAGCGCAGCCGGTGCTTGGCCGGATCATAGACGACCCGGTCGGCGGTGATCTTCCAGGACGGCTCCTTGGGGCAGCCCGAGCTGTCGGAGACCGAACAGGGGGTATAGGCCGCATTCTCCACGGTGATGACGCCGCCGTCGTTGCGCGATCCGCGCGCGGCGGCGATGCGGCCGCCAGCTTCCAGCACGACCAGCATGTTGTCGACGACGCCATCCTTCAGCGTGTCGGTCAGCTCGATGCTGTCGCCATAGGCGGCGTCGCCTTGCGGGTTGGCGACGACGATATTGCCGGTGGCCATCACCTTGCCGGTGCGGCGGTCCCAGGTGACCTTGTCGGCGCGCAGGCGGTTGCTCTCGCGGTACATGCGCACGTCGCCGCTGGCGGTGACGACGTCGCTGTTCATGTCGTAATCGAGCTGGTCGGCGGTGAACTGGACCTGCTTGGGATCGTCGGGCAGTCCGTCGGTGGGCGGCGGCGCGGGTTCGACCGGGCGGTCCTGCAGATCGGCGGCCGGCAGCGCGGCACCGGCAGCCTGATCGGCGGGCAGGGGACGCGAATCGGGCACCTGCTGGGCACGTGCCTGCGCCGACAGGCACAGACCGAGCGCGGCCGGAAAGAACATGGCCTTGCGCTTCACGAAAACTCCCACCTTTATCGACACTCCCCGGCAACGGGCATCCACGTGCCCTATCGCAGCGATTGCGGCTCCGCAACGGGAGGCGCGTTGGCCCCAACGCACATCCGGGCTAAGGGACCCCGCATGCAGGTCGATTTCTATCACCTTACCGTGGCGCCGCTGGATCGCGTGCTGCCGTCTATCGCCGAAAAGGTGCTGGGCAGCGGCGGGCGGCTGCTGATCGTCGCCGAGGATCCGGCGCTGCGTACCCGCATCGACCAGCTGCTGTGGAGCTACCAGCCGGCGAGCTTCCTGCCGCACGGCCAGGCGGGCGGCGACTGGGACAGCGAGCAGCCGGCGTTGATCGCGGAGACGGTTGCACCCGCCAACGGCGCCCGCAACGTGGCGCTGGTCGACGGTCTGTGGCGCGACGAGGCGCTGGCGTTCGAGCGCGCCTTCCACCTTTTCGACGAGGAAAGCATCGGCGCGGCGCGCGTCGCCTGGCGCGCACTCGGCGAGCGCGAGGGGGTCGAGCGGCGCTATTGGCGTCAGGACGAAAATGGCCGCTGGGCACAAGTCGCCTGAGCTTGCATTGAAGGCGCGGCAGGACTAGGGAGCCGCCACTTCCTTCCATCATCAATTACAGGAGCCGCACGGCCATGGCCGCGACCCGGACCTTTTCGATCATCAAGCCCGATGCCACCCGCCGCAACATCACCGGCGCCGTCACCAAGATGCTGGAAGAGGCTGGCCTGCGCGTCGTCGCCTCCAAGCGCATCCAGATGACCCGCGAGCAGGCCGAGGGCTTCTACGGCGTCCACAAGGAGCGCCCCTTCTTCAACGACCTCGTCTCGTTCATGATCTCGGGTCCGGTCGTCGTGCAGGTTCTCGAGGGCGAGAACGCCGTGCAGCGCAACCGTGACATCATGGGCGCGACCAACCCGGCGAACGCCGAGCCGGGCACGATCCGCAAGGAACTGGCCGAATCGATCGAAGCAAACTCGGTTCATGGTTCGGACTCGGAAGAGAATGCCGCGATCGAGATCGCCTTCTTCTTCAAGCCGGAAGAAATCGTCGGCTGATAGGCCGGGGTTTTCGGTAGAAAAAGGGCCGCGCTTCCGATGGGGAGCGCGGCCTTTTTCTTTGTCCTAAGCCGCTGCCCTTCAGGGGAGGGGTTGGGGCGGGGCTGTGTCTCGCAGAGACCAACGTGCGTTCTGGAATCCCTCCACCCCGACCCCTCCTTCAAGGAGGAGGGGTTTAGAAGAGACACCTACCGCGGCAGCGTGATCGTCGCCGTCAGCCCGCCACCGTCGCGATTGCCCAGCGCGATGGTCCCCCCGGCATCGTTGACGATCGCGCGCGCCAGGGCGAGCCCGAGCCCGATTCCGCCGGTATCGCGGTTGCGCGACTGTTCCAGCCGGGTGAACGGGTTGAACACCGTCTCCAGCTTGTCCTGTGGAATGCCGGGCCCGCGATCGCACACCTCGATTGTCACCCGCTCGGCTTCGGGGATCAGCCGCACCTCGGCGCCGCCGCCATATTTCACCGCATTCTCGATCAGGTTGCGCACCGCGCGGCGCATCAGCGTCGGCCGCAGCCGCATCTTGAGCCGCTCGGGCTCCTCGAAGGTCACGTCGTGGTCGAGATCGCGGAAATCCTCGACCACCGCATCGACCAGCGCGCCGAGATCGACATCGGTGTTCGGCTCGCTGGGCCGCCCGAGCCGGGCCAGCGACAGGATGTCGTCCAGCGTCCGGCTCATCTCGTCGACCGTGTCGACCATCCGCGCGCGATCGTCCTCGTCCTCCACCGATTCGATCCGCACCCTCAGCGCCTGGAGCGGGGTGCGCAGGTCGTGGCCGATCGCGCCGAGCATGCGATCCTTCTCGTCGAGCATCGAGGTGACGCGCCGACCGAGCGCATTGTACGCGGCGATCAGCGCGCGCACATCGCTGGGGCCACGCTCGCGGATCGGGGCGGTGTCGTCGCCGGGGCGGAAGGTTCGTGCGGCGTCGGTCAGGGTACGCAACGGCCGCGCGATCCGTCCGCCGACCAGCAGCACCGGCACGAGGACCACGACGTAGAGGATCAGCGTTTGCGCGGCGAGCTGCCAGATCAGGTCGAATTCGGTGCGCGGCCACGGAGTCGCGAGGGTGAGCCAACCCTTGCCGGGCAACTCCACCGCAACCAGCATCTCCGCGCCCATCCGTCGCAGCCGTTCGGCGCGCAGCGGATCGAGCTTGGGATCGAGCAGACGCTTGGGATCGACAGGGCGCAGGGCGGCCATGATCGTGCCCGCCCGCAGCCCGGCGTCCTCCAGGCCGCGGCGAAGATCGCGCTCGACATCGGGCCGGCGTCGATCGGTCTCGCTCGCGAAGGGGTTCTCGGCATGCAGCCTAACATGGGTGCGCGGATCGGAGAGGAAACGGTTCTTCGCAGCCCCCGGCTGGCGCGGCGTCTCGCGCTGAAGGACGAGCAGTCGTTCGGCGGCGTCGGCGAGGCGGGTGGTGGCGGGCGCGATCACCAGCGCGAACCGCGCCTTTTGCCGCTCATGGAGCAGCAGCCCGAAATTGATCGCCTGGGCGACGAACAGCGCCGCGGCGACCAGCAGGGCGATGCGCGCGATCAGGCTGGTGGGCAGGAACCGCCTCAAAGCCGGGTGACCTCGGCCGCCAGCGTATAGCCTCCGCCCCAGACGGTCTTGATGATCGAGGGGTTCTTGGCGTCGGGCTCGATCTTCTTGCGCAACCGGCTGACCTGGTTGTCGATCGCGCGATCGAACGCCGCCGCCTCACGACCCTGGGTCAGGTCGAGCAGTTGGTCGCGGGTGAGCACCTGGCGCGGCCGGGTGACCAGCGCGTGGAGCAAATTGTACTCGCCGGTCGACAGCGGCACCGACACGCCCTCGCGATCGACCAGCGTGCGCTCGCCGGTGCGCAGCACCCAGCCAGCGAAGGCGAAGGAACCGGTCTCCGGCGCATGCTGCTTGGCGCCGCCGGCGGACCAGCGCCGCAACACCACCTTGATCCGGGCGGAGAGCTCGCGCGGGCTGAACGGCTTCACGACATAATCGTCGGCGCCCATTTCCAGCCCGACGATCCGGTCGGTCTCCTCGCTGCGCGCGGTGAGCAGGATCACCGGCGTCTCGCTGGTCTCGCGGATATGGCGGCACAGGCTCAGCCCGTCCTCGCCGGGCATCATGATGTCGAGCACCACCAGATCGATCGCATAGGCGTTGAGCCGCGCCCGGGCGCTCTCCGCATCGCCCGCCTGGGTGACGCGGAAGCCCTGCTTGGTGAGATATTGCGCGAGCGGCTCGCGGATCGAGCGCTCGTCGTCGACAAGCAGCAGGTGCGGGACTTCGGACATGGTTGCCAAGGTAGCGCCTTTGTCGTCGGGGAAAAGAGCCGGGCGGGAGGGAGGAGATCCACAAGGCATCGCGGTGACGCGTCAGGGGAGGCGCATTCGATCCCGACGGGGACAGGATCGGCGACACCCGCGGCCTCCCGCCCGGCTGCTCCGGCTGGCGTCAGTTGACGTCGGCCGGAGGAGGCGGGGGCGCCATGTCGGCGGCCGGCGGGCCCTGGCGCCCACGCCAGCCGCCACCGCGGCGCATCTGCATCATCTTCTGTGCCGCAGCCTGCCGCTCGGCAGCGTCGATCTTGCCGTCATGGTTGGTATCGACCCGATCGAACATGCGGGTCGCGCGGGACTGCGCGTCGGCGAGCGTGAGGTCGCCCTTGGGCGCCATCCGGCCGCCCATCCGCGCACGCTGCTGCGCCATATAGGCCTCGCGCTCTTCCGGCGTGACCTTGCCGTCGTGATTGGCGTCCATCGCGTTGAAGTGCGTCGCGACGCTGGCGAGCATCTCGTCGCGGGTGACGACGCCGTCCTTGTTCTGGTCGGCCATGGCGAGCGGATCGTGACGAGGGCCGCGCGGACCGTCCTGCGGCGCGGCTTGGGCGGCAAGCGCCGAGCCTGCGAGCAGCGAGGCCCCGAGCGCGGCGAGGGTGACACGTTTCAGCATCCGAAACTCCTGGAGAGGAAGGGGATGCCGGGGGCGGGGGCAGACCCCCGGCACAGGCCTGGTTTCGCGCGAGGCTGTCGCAGGGGTTTGTCATCGCCCGCGGCAAAGTGTCGCAAATTGTCGTGTGCTATTCGGCCGCGGCTGGCTGCACACGGGGAACGACCTTCCATTCGATCAGCAGCAGCGCACCCAGCGCCAGCACTGCCGCGACCGCGAAATTGCCGCCCTGGAAGCCGTGCTCGGAGCCATAGGCGAGCGCCTGGCTGAGCAGCAGCGGGCCGAGGATCAGCGCGACGCTGCCCAGCGCCGCCATACCGCCCTGAAGCGCCCCCTGGCGCGAGGGATCGGTCATCCGCGAGAGCAGGGCGTTGATCGAGGGAAAAGCGAGCCCCTGGAAGGCGGCGAACGGAATGATCGCGAACACCATCCAGGTCTCTCTGGCAAAGCAATAGCCCAGAAAGGCCAGACCGCCGGCAAGCATGCCGAGCACCACCGTCCGCTCCTCGCCCCAGGCAGCGATCGCGCGGCCGGTGACGAAGCTCTGCACCAGCGCCATGCAGATGCCCGAGGCGGCGAGCGAGGCGCCGATCATCCGCTCGTCCCAGCCGAGCGCGATTTCGCCGAAGAACGCCCAGGTCGCCGGGTACACCATGTGCGCAAGCTGCCAGAGGAAAGCCGCAAGCAACAGCGGCTTGGCATTACCCGCCTCGAACAGGGGGCGGAACGCGGCGAAGACATGCGCCTCGCGCAGGCGGAAAGGGCGGCGGCGCTCGGGCGCCATCGTCTCGGGCAACAGCAAGAGAATCCACATCGCATTGAGCCCCGCCAGTGCCGCCGCGGCGATGAATGGCGCGCGGGGTCCCAGGCTCGCCAGCAGGCCGCCGATCGCAGGCCCCAGGATAAAACCGATCCCGAACGCCGCTCCCATCATTCCGAAGGTCGCGCCGCGCTTCTCCGGCGGGGTGACGTCGGCCAGCACGGCATTGGCGGGGCCGTAGACCGCGCCGGCGATCCCGGCGACGATGCGGCCGAGAAACAGCCAGCCGATCGTCGGCGCCGCCGCCATCAGCAGATAGTCGACCGCGAAGGCGGCCATCGATGTGAGCAATACCGGGCGCCGGCCGATGCTGTCGCCCAGCGAGCCAAGTATCGGCCCGGCGAAGAACTGCGCGACAGCGAACGCCACCAGCATCCAGCCGCCGATCCGCGCGGCATCGTCGAGGCTGGCGTGGGACAGCGTGACGATCAGCTTCGGAAGTACGGGCAGGATGACGCCGAAGCCGATCGAATCGATCAAGACGGCGGCAAGCACGATCGGCACGGCGCGATGGTGAAACTGCATGCGGTCCCTCCCAACCGGCGTCGAGCATACCGCAACTCGCCCGGTTGCGCCATCTTCGGCCGCCCGTGGCGGCAAGTGCGAAGCAGGTCAACGCCTTACCTCGCACCGTGCGGGGCGCACGCGCGATGCGCGCCAACGGGGTTGGGCAACACTGTGCCTTCTCAGCAACGATTGTATTCAAGTGGCATTTTGCAACTTTAGTTTTGCTTGACGCCGCTGGCGGCAAGGCGTGTATTCGAGCTTCGGGTATGGAGCGGAAACACAGCTCCAACCTCGGTGGAGAGGAAAGATATGCGGCTACGCCTTATGTCGGCCTGTGCAGTGCCGGCACTCGTGATGGCGCTCGCAGCGCCCGCGCTCGCGCAGGAAACATCCCAGGATCAGCAGGACGCCGCCGGGCGATCCGTGCAGGCGGACAACGAGATCATTGTCACCGCACAGGGCCGCGCCCAGGCGCTGGCCGACGTGCCGCTGGCAGTCTCTGCGGTCAGCGCCGAAACGCTGCAGCAGACCGGCGCCAACGACATCCGCGCGCTCAACCAGGTGGCGCCGTCGCTGCTGGTCTCGTCGACCGGCAGCGAGGCCAATGGCTCGGCGCGTATTCGAGGGATCGGTACGGTCGGCGACAATCCGGGCCTGGAAAGCTCGGTCGCGGTGTTCATCGACGGCGTCTATCGTTCGCGCTCAGGCATCGGCCTCAGCGAACTCGGCGATCTCGAGCGGATCGAGGTGCTGCGCGGGCCCCAGGGCACGCTGTTCGGCCGGAACGCCTCGGCCGGCATCATCAACATCGTCTCGAAGAAGCCGGAGCCGATCTTCTCGGCGGGTGCCGAGGCGACCTACGGCAATTACGACACGATCCGTCTCCAGGGCTTTGTCAACGTACCGCTCAGCAGCACCGTCGCGGGCCGGCTCGACGGTGTCTACATGAAGCGCGACGGCTTCTATCAGGACGTCACCAACAATCGCGACGTCAACAATCGCGACCGCTATTTTCTGCGCGGCCAGCTGCTGTTCGAGCCGACCAGCGACATCCAGATCCGCGTGATCGGCGACTATACCCACCGCAACGAAGAATGCTGCGGCGCGGTCTATGTCGATTCCTCGATCAACCCGTATATCGGCGACCTCAACAGCCCCACGGCGAACAACATCGTCCGGGTGCTGCGCGATCTTGGCCAGCCGATGGCGGCGTTCAGCGATCCCTACAGTCGCAACCTCTATGTCTCGCGGGGCCGCAGCTATGGCGGCATAACCGAAGATTGGGGCGGTTCCGTCCAGCTCGACTGGAACCTCGGCAATGTGAAGCTCACCTCGATCACCGGTTATCGCAACTATTTCTCGAGCCAGGGCGCTGACACCGATTATAGTGCAGTCGACCTGCTCTATCGCGCACCGAACGCGGATTCGTCGCGCGCGTTCGAGACGTTCAGCCAGGAACTGCGCCTTAACGGCACCGCGTTCAACGAGAAGCTCGACTGGCTGGTCGGCGGCTACTTCGCCAATGAAGACCTGACGCTCGTCGACAATCTCCGCTTCGGCAGCCAGTATGGCCGCTTCGCCACGTGCCGCATCGTGTCCGGCAGCGCACTCGCCGCACTGTACAATCCGGCGGCAGCGGGATGTCTTGCCGCCCGCCCGGCGCTGTTTGGCGCCGCGACGCCGCTGATCTACGCTGCGTTCGACCGGCTCGACGGGATCAACGATCGCGGCACGACCCGGGACTATTTCAAGCAGAACAGCCGCAATTGGGCGCTGTTCACCCACAATATCTTCCACGTAACCAAGGGTTTGGACCTCACCCTTGGCCTGCGCTACACCAACGAGCGCAAGCGGCTGAATGCCACCTTCGGCAACGACAACACCGCCTGCGTGGCCAACCAAACCGCGCTGCTGCCGCTCCGCTCAGTCGCCTCGCTCACCGCGACGATCGACGGCATCCTCGGCCTGTCGTGCCAGGGTAACTCGACCGCCGAACTCAACGGCGCGGCGATCAGCGACACGCGCAAGGAAGACCAGTTCACCGGTACGGCGATCCTCTCGTACAAGCCCACCGATGACCTGCTGCTCTACGGCAGCTATTCGCGCGGCTACAAGGCGGGCGGCTTCAACCTCGACAAGTCGGCGCTCAAGGTGCCGATCCTACCCTTTGCCGCGGTCGGCGGCGCGCAGGCGCTGACGAGCAACCTCCAGTTCGCGCCGGAGACCAACAACGCCTTCGAGATCGGCCTGAAATACTCGACCCGCAAGTTCAGCCTGAATCTCTCGGCCTTCCGCCAGCAGTTCAAGAATTTCCAGCTCAACACCTTCAACGGCACCGTCTTCCTGGTGCAGAACATCAACGGCTGCACCGCCAGCCTAGGCGGGGGCGACCGCGACCAGAGCAAGTTCAGCACTGCGAGCAACTTCAACGCCGCGGCATCGACCACCGGCGCCTGTTCGTCGTCCAACGTCAGCTACGGCGTGGTGTCGCAGGGCGTCGAGCTCGAAGCCTCGCTCGTGCCGGCACGCGATTTTCGAGTGGGCCTAGGCCTGACCTATGCCGACACGCACTATCGCGATCAGCTGGTCGGAAACGATGCCGGTGGCCCGCTCGACCAGGCGCTGCGGCGGCTGCCGGGCCAGCAACTGTCCAACGCACCCGAGATCGTCAGCACCGCCTCGGTCGCTTGGACGCCGCCGATCGGCAATTCGGGTCTCAGCGGGCTGATCTATTTCGACGCGCGCATGACCGGCGATTACAATACCGGCTCGGATCTGTTCCCGCAGAAGCTCCAGGATGGCTACACGCTGGTCAATGGCCGCATCGGCATCCGCGGCAAGGACGAGCGCTGGGCCATCGAGTTCTGGGGCCAGAACATCTTCAACCAGAACTACACGCAGGTGGTGTTCAATTCGCCCTTCCAGGAAGGTGCCGCGACTGCGCCGTTCACCGATCCCAGATATCCGGGCGGTCGCCAGCTCTTCTCGGCCTATCTCGCCGAGCCGCGCACCTACGGCATCACCCTGCGTACACGCTTCTGAATTTCCTGGGGAGGAAAGCACTGGGCCGGGAGAGCGATCTTCCGGCCCTTTTTTTGTTGGTTCCACTAGTTTTAGTGCAGCAGCGCGGTATCTGTTGCCTTTCCCGCAATAGCTCGCCTCGGCTGGAAGGGGGGGATCTTGGAGGCGCGCAGTATTTCGGTCGCGCGCTCGACGCCTACCGCAGGCGAGAAGAGGTGCCCTTGGCCATAGGCGCAGCCGATGTTGCGTAGCCTTTCGGCCTGCAACTCGGTTTCGACCCCCTCGGCGATCACCCGCATGTCGAGTTCCTGCGCGATGTGCAGCACCCCCTCGACGATCGCCCGGCTGGCGCTGTTCTGCAGCAGCTGGTCGGTGAAGCTCTTGTCGATCTTGATGAAGTCCACCGGCATGGTCAGCAAATGGGTGAGCGAGGCATAGCCGGTGCCGAAGTCGTCCAGCGCCACCAGCAGCCCTTGGGCGCGGAACCAGCGCAACGTATCTGCGACCACCGTGTCGCCCTGGCCGAGATACACGGTCTCGGTAATCTCCAGCGTCAGATGGTGGAGCGGCACACAGTACCGGGCCAGCGTCTCGGGGATCATTTCGCGCAGCCGGGCGCCGTGAAAGTCGCTCGACGAGAAGTTCATGCCGACATGCGGCGGCGCGATGCCGAGGTCGCACCAGTGGCGCAGGTCGGCGGCGACGCGTTCCAGCATTCGCGCGGTGATCGCCCCGGCAACCTTGCCGTCGGTGGTCGCCTCGAAGAATTCGGCGGCGGAGACGATGCGATCCTCGGTGCGCATCCGGCACAGCGCCTCGAAGCCGAGGATCTCGCCGGTCTTCAGGTCGAACAGCGGCTGGTAGTGCGGCAGCAGCCGGTCCTCGGCGAGCGCACGCTCCACCGCGTGGATTGCATCGAGCCGGCGGGCCATGCGCGTGGCGATGCCGGGCACGTAGCGGACGAAGCTGCCGCGTGCGGTCTCCTTGGCGTGATACAGCGCGAGATCGGCGTTGAGCCGTACCTGCTCGGCCGTCTCGCCTTCGCCGATCAGTGCGCCCCCGGCGGTGGCGCGGGGCACGACGTTGCGCTCGCCGTCTTCGATCGGCTGCGCGAGCGCATCGAGCAGCATGCGCGCGGCTTCTGCCGGGTCAGCAAGGGCCGCTGGGCTCTGCACCAGAACCGCGAACTCGTCCCCGCCAAGGCGATAGGCACGATCTGGCGCTGCGGCTTCGGACAGTCGCCGCGCGGCGTGAATGATCAGCGCGTCGCCCGCGACATGGCCGAACGTGTCGTTGACGATCTTGAGATTGTCGAGATCGACCAGGATCAGCCCCCAGGCCCCCGGCTCGTTGCAATCAAGGTCGCCGAGCGAGGTGGTGAAGGCCGAGCGGTTGGGCAGCCCGGTCAGACCGTCGAGTTGCGCGCGTCGGACCTGCTTGGCGCGCCATATGTCCTGTTCGATCGCGATCGCGCAAAGGTGCAGGCACACCCGGATGATCCGGCGCTCCATCGGCGTTGGGCCGCGCGGCACGCGATAGTAGAAGGCGACGACGCCGGTTACCTCGCCCCGCGCGTTCTTGATCGGGTTTGACCAGCAGGCGCGCAGCTCCAGCGGACGGGTCAGGTCGAGATATTTGGCCCAGTTGGGATCGGTTTCGATATCGGTGCTGGCGACAGGCTCACCGAGATAGGCGGCGGCGCCGCACGAACCGACCTTCGGGCCGATCATCATGCCGTCAACCGCCTCCAGATAGCTTTCGGGGAGGCTCGGACTGGCAACGGGATGAAGGCGCCCGGCGAGATCGACGCGAAGCACCATCGGACGGACATCGGGCAGTCGCACTTCCACTTCCCGGCACAACCGATCGGTAACCGAGGCAAGATCGGCGCCTTTGGCGACAAGCTCCAAGATGTTATTCTGAAGCGAGATGTCCACGTCGCCCCCATGTGCAAGTCCCGGCACCTTGCCCGCACGGCCTTGCCTCCAGCATAATGCCGGCGCCTGTAAAACTACGTAGAAGAAAATCGCGCGGCAGCGTAGGGGGCGCCGCATGCGTCACCAGCTCCACGCGCCCACTTCGGGCAACGGCACCCGATCAGGCCCCACAGCATGATCCGCGGAGGCTTCTTCGCGGCGCTTTCGCTGCTGATCGCCGCCCCCCAGGCGCGCGATACCGCACCCTATCTGGCTGCGAGCCAATATCCCGACGGCATGGTGATCCTGCCGCCGCCGCCTGCGCCGGACAGCCCCGGTGCCGCGATGGACATGGCCGTGTTCCGCGCGACGCGGAAGCTCGAGGGGAGCCCGCGCTGGCGCATCGCCACCGACGACGTCACCAACGATCCGCTGCGCCGCAACGCCTGCGCGATGGGGATGGTGCTCGACGCCAAGAACGCGCCGGCACTTGCCCGGCTGCTCGATCGCGCGGGCACGGGCCCCGTCGTCGGCAGGGTGAAGGCCGCCTATCAGGTGCCGCGCCCCTATCTTCGCGAAGACGGGCCGATCTGCGAGGCGAAGACCGCGCATCTGGCCAGCAACGGCGACTATCCCTCCGGCCACACGGCCAATGGCTGGCTGGAGGCGCAGGTCCTCGCCGAGGTGATGCCCGACAAGGCAGCCGCGATCCTCGCCCGCGGTCGTGCCTATGGCGAAAGCCGCGCGATCTGCGGCTCGCACAGCAAGAGCGCGGTGGAGGCAGGCTATATGGCAGGCGCCTCGGTGTTCGCGGTGCTCCAGACCTCGCCTGGCTACCGGCGTGATTTCGCTGCGGCCCGGCAGGAGGTCGCACGGCTGCGCGCGACCGCACCGCGCCCGAATGCGCAGAGCTGCGCCGCGGAAGCGGAGGCGCTGCGCGTCCGGCCCTGGTGATGCTCGCGTAACTTCGCTGTCATGAAGCCGTCGCGCTTGGACGCCACAAGCGCGACGCTTCATGGGGAATCGCAATGCAGGATGATGGCACGCGCGGGCCAGCGCGTACCGCTTCGGGTTTTACACTCTTCCTGAGCGGCCTCGCGGCGTTCAGCGCCTATTTCGCGATGTACGCCTTCCGCAAGCCTTTCGCGGTGGCGACCTATGCCGATGTCGCCGGCTGGCAGTTCGCCATCGACTACAAGAGCGCGCTGCTGATCGCGCAGGTGATCGGCTATGCGCTCTCCAAGCTGATCGGCGTGCGGGTCATCTCCGAAGCCGGGCGGCAGGGGCGGGCGCGCACGATCCTCGGGCTGATCGGCGCCTCGTGGGCGGCGCTGGTGCTGTTCGCGCTCGTGCCTGCACCATGGAACGTCGCCTGCCTCTTCTTCAACGGTCTGCCGCTCGGGCTGATCTGGGGACTGGTGTTCAGCTATGTCGAGGGGCGCCGCGTCTCCGAGCTGCTGGGCGCGATGCTGTGCGCGAGCTTCATTCTGTCCTCCGGCGTGGTGAAGTCGGTGGCGGTGCTGCTGATGGATGCGGGCGTCGCCGAGCAGTGGATGCCGGCCGCGACGGGGCTGGCCTTCGCGCCGGTGCTGCTGACCGCGCTATGGCAGCTGGAACGCCTGCCGCCACCGGACGCACGCGATGAGGCAGAGCGCACGGCACGCGTGCCGATGCAGGCCGCCGACCGCGCCGCCTTCCTCCGTGCGCACGGCGCGACGCTTGTGCTGCTCGTGCTCGGCTATGTGCTGCTCACCGCGCTGCGGGACATCCGGGACAATTTCGCCCGCGAGCTTTGGACGGCGCTCGGCTATGGCGGCGAGGCGGCGGTGTTCTCGGCGAGCGAGTTGCCGATCGCGCTGCTTACGCTTGCCGCGCTGGCGCTGCTGATGCTGATCCGCGACAATCTGCGCGCGCTGCTGGCGATGCACGGGCTGATCCTGCTCGGTGCGCTGTGCTTGGGCGGCTCGACGCTCGCCTTCCAGGCTGGGTTGCTCGCACCGCTGCCGTGGATGACGGTCGCGGGGGCGGGGCTCTACCTCGCCTATACCCCATTTAACGCGATGCTGTTCGATCGCATGATCGCCACGATCGGTACCGCCGCCAATGCCGGGTTTCTGATCTACATCGCCGACGCCTCGGGCTATGTCGGCAGCGTGACGCTGATGCTCGTCCATGCCCTCGGGGCGCCGGAGGTACGCTGGCTGCCTTTCTTCATTACCTGCTGCTATGCGGCCGCGCTGGCAGTAGGCGGGCTGACCCTGGTGTCGGCGCTGCATTTCCTGCGCACGGGCACCGAGCGCCGGTTGATCCACCGCCCGGCTTCCCCTACCACCAGCGCCTGATCGCGCCGGTGCCCCGACAGGGGCTTAATCGGGAATGCGGTGCGGGGAGCGCGCTCCCCAAATCCGCGGCTGTCCCTGCAACTGTGAGCGGATAGCGCGATGCACTGGCCTCCATCCGAGGGGCAGCCACTGGGCCTGCACGGCCTGGGAAGGCGTGCATCGTGCCGTGACCCGCGAGCCAGGAGACCTGCCGGCGTCCGGTCGCTCTTGCCCTGGCCCAGGGGATGGCCGCGGCACGGTGTACTCCGTCTGAGCGACGCATGAGCGGCTGGGGCCGTTCGCGGTTGCGTGGCTCGGTCGCTGGGGAAGCGTCCGGCCGGGGTACGCGGCCGGCCGTTCGCGGTGGCCCCGGCCAGGTCGCACGACGCCGCCGGAGTATCCTGTCTTGTCCGTTCTGCCGTTGCGTGCGCGCATTGCCTTGCTGTTCGCAGGCCTGATCGCCGCCAATCTCGCCGCCTGGGGCTGGGCCTTCGCCCTGTTCCATACCCAGCCACTGATGCTGGGCACCGCGTTGCTCGCCTGGGGACTGGGGCTGCGCCACGCCGTGGATGCCGACCACATTGCCGCGATCGACAACGTCACCCGCAAGCTGATGAACGACGGCCAGCGCCCGATCGCCACCGGCCTGTGGTTCGCGATCGGCCACTCGGGCATCATCGCCATCGCCTCGGCCGGCATCGCGCTCGCCACCGGCGCGCTGGCGGGGATAGGGGCGTTCAAGGAACTGGGCGGGGTGATCGCCACCGGGGTCTCGGCGCTGTTTCTGTTCGCCATCGCCGGCATGAACCTGCTCATCCTGCGCGCGGTGTGGAAGACCTTCCAGCACGTTCGCGCGGGCGGCGCCTATGTCGAGGACGACCTCAACCTGCTGCTCGGCTCGCGCGGGCCGCTGTCGAAGCTGTTCGGGCCGATGTTCCGGCTGGTCAGCAAGAGCTGGCACATGGCGCCGCTCGGTTTCCTGTTTGGGCTGGGCTTCGACACAGCGACCGAAGTGGCGATCCTCGGCATGTCGGCGGGGCAGGCGGCGCATGGCGTGTCGCTCGGCACGCTGCTGGTGCTCCCGGCGCTGTTCGCGGCGGGGATGGCATTGGTCGATACACTGGACGGAGTGGTGATGCTCGGCGCGTACCAATGGGCGTTCGTCAAGCCGATCCGCAAGCTCTACTACAACGTCACCATCACGCTGATCTCGGCGCTGGTCGCGATCGTGATCGGGGGGATCGAGACGCTGGCGCTGATCGGCGACAAGATGGGCTGGACCGGCGGCGCGTTCGGGCTCGCGGCCGACCTCGGCGCGCATTTCAACGGCCTTGGCTTCGCGATCATCGGGCTGTTCGTCGCTTGCTGGGTGGTGAGCTTTGCCATCTATCGCTGGCAGAGGCTGGACGAGATCGAGGTGCGGGTCTAGAGCTGCCCTCGAAGGCTCTTCAGCCTTCGCAAAGATCGCGCCGGTGCCCCGGACATGGGGCTTAATCGGGAATGCGGTGCGGGGGGCCTGCTCCCCAAATCCGCGGCTGTCCCTGCAACTGTGAGCGGATAGCGCGATGCACTGGCCTCCACCGAGAGGCAGCCACTGGGCCAGCCCGGCCTGGGAAGGCGTGCAGCGTGCCGTGACCCGCAAGCCAGGAGACCTGCCGGCGCAACGGTCGCTCTTGCCTTGGTCCAGGGGATGGCCGCGGCACGGTCTTGCTTCCGTTCGAGCGACGAAGCTGTGCGGCTGGGGCTGCACGGTCGCGTGGTGCCGGGCGATTGTCGCGCCCGCCCGTCGTCGCGCGCCGGCTGGACATGCGTCCGGCAAGCCCCCGTCTCGTTCGCTCGGGCGCGGGGGAAGACATGCATGACCGACCTGGCCAAGGTCCCCGTTACCATCGTCACCGGCTTTCTCGGCGCGGGCAAGACGACACTGATCCGCCACCTGATCCAGAATGCCGAGGGGCGGCGGCTGGCGGTGGTCGTCAACGAATTCGGCACGCTCGGCGTCGATGGCGAGATCCTCAAGTCCTGCGCGATCCCCGATTGTCCGGCCGAGAACATCGTCGAGCTGGCCAATGGCTGTATCTGCTGCACCGTCGCCGACGATTTCATCCCGACGGTCGAACGGCTGCTCGCGCTGGATCCGCGTCCCGACCATATTCTGATCGAGACCTCGGGCCTCGCGCTGCCCAAGCCGTTGCTCAAGGCCTTCGACTGGCCGGCGATCCGCAGCCGCATTACCGTGGACGGCGTGCTGGCGCTGGCCGATGCCGAAGCGCTCGCCGAAGGCCGGTTCGCCCCCGATCTGGTGGCGCTGGAGGCGCAGCGCGCGGCCGACCCCGGCATCGACCATGAGACGCCGCTGGCCGAAGTGTTCGAGGACCAGCTCGCCTGCGCGGACATGGTGCTGCTCACCAAGGTCGACCTGGCGGGACCCGAGGGCGTCGCCGCTGCCCGCGCCGTGATCGCCGCCGAGGCGCCGCGCCCGGTGCCGGTGGTCGAGATCCGCGAAGGCGCGATCGACCCGCGCGTGATCCTGGGGCTGGGTGCCGCCGCCGAGGACGATCTCGCCGCGCGCCCCTCGCACCATGATGGCGCCGATGATCACGAGCATGAGGATTTCGACAGCACCGTCGTCACCTTCGGCGAGATCGCCGAGCCGGCCGAGCTCGTCGCCCGCATCGAGCGGCTGGCGCGCGAGCACAAGGTGCTGCGGGTGAAGGGCTATGCGGCGGTGACCGGCAAGCCGATGCGGCTGCTGGTCCAGGCGGTCGGCGCGCGGGTGCGCCACCAATATGACCGCCCCTGGCGTCCGGGCGAGCCGCGCGGCACCGCGCTGGTCGCGATCGCCGAGCACGACCATGTCGATCCGGCAGCGTTCCGCGCGGTGCTGGCCGGCTGAGGCGCAGGGGCGATGCACGTCCTGTTCCGCGAAACGCACGGGCTGGAGGAAAATGCCGTGCCCCAGGACCTCGGGCAGGCGCCCGCGGACTTGGTGGTGCTGTCCTTTTCCGACAGCGACCTAGGCGCATTCGCGGCGGCTTGGCGTGCGGGGCAGGGGGACCTGCCTTCCCTGCGGCTGGCGAACCTCGCGGCACTGATGCACCCGCTGTCGGTCGACACCTATGTCGAGCGGACCCTGTCGGGCGCGAAGGCGATCCTGATCCGGTTGATCGGCGGGATGCCATATTGGAGCTATGGCCTCCAGCAGGTCGAGGCATTGGCGCGTGCACGGGGAATCGCGCTGGCGGTTCTGCCCGCGGACGGGCGGCCGGACGAACGGCTGGAGGCGGCATCGACGGTGCCTTTGGGGGTGCTGCGGGAGCTGTCGGGGCTTTGCGATGCGGGCGGGGCTGACGCTGCACGGGCCGCCCTCGGTGTCCTGGCGAAGCTGGCGGGCCTCGGCGCTGGCAGCGGGGACGCGTACGTGCCGCTGCCCAGCTTCGGGCTCTGGCACCCGGCGTACGGCGCGTTCCTCCACCCCACCCGTCATCCCCGCCTCCGCGACGACGAGGCGTGTCGGGCGGCGGGGCGGCCAAGCTGGGCCCCCACCGGGCGCCCGCTGGTCCTGATCGTCTTCTATCGTTCCTATCTTGCTGCCTGCGACCTCGATCCGTTCGAGGCCCTGCACGCCGCGTTCGAACAGCGGGGTTTCGACACGCTGTCCATCTTCGTGCCCTCGCTCAAGGCGCCGGAGGCCCGCGCGCAGGTGGAACAATGGGTGCGCGCGCTGGCGCCTTTCACGATCGTCAACGCCACTGCCTTTTCCGCACGCGACGACCAGGGCAACTCGCCACTCGATGCGGCAGGCGTGCCGGTTTTCCAGATCGCGCTTGCCACCGCCTCGCGGGAGGCGTGGGAAGGCGCGGAGCGTGGCCTGTCACCTGCCGATCTGGCGATGCACGTTGTCCTGCCCGAGCTCGACGGCCGCGTGTTCGCCGGAGTCGCCAGCTTCAAGCAGACCGAGCCTCGCAACGAGGAACTGGGCTTCGCCCGTACGATCCACCGCGCCGAACCGCAGCGGATCACGGCGATCGTCGAGCGGGTGGCCGGCTGGATCGCGCTTGCGGAGAAGCCTGTCGCGCAAAGGCAGGTCGGGCTCATCCTTTCCACCTATCCCGGCAAGGCGTGGCAGCTGGCGCACGCCGTCGGCCTGGATGCACTCGCCTCAGCGGAAACCATCGCTGCCGATCTGGGACAGCCGGTGGAAAGCCTGGCCGAACGGTTGCAGCGCGACACGCTACGCTGGCCGCTCACCGCCTATCGCGACGCGCTTGCCACGCTACCCGAGCCGCTGCGCACCGCATTGCATGCTGCATGGGGAGCGCCTGAAGCCGACCCGGCGTGTCGCGACGGCCACCTGCACTTCCCGGCCATCCGAAGCGGCAAGCTGCTGATCGCGCTCCAGCCCGAACGCGGCGACTCTGCTACGCGAGAGGACAGTTATCACGATGTCGGCCGCGTACCCCGGCACGGCTACGTAGCTTTCTACTTGTGGCTGAAGGCGCAGGGCATCGATGCCCTCGTCCATATCGGCGCACACGGCACGCTGGAATGGCTGCCCGGCAAGGCGGTGGCACTCTCCGACGCCTGCTGGCCCGAGGCGCTGACCGGTGGGCTGCCGATCCTCTACCCGTTCATCGTCAACGATCCCGGCGAGGCGGCGCAGGCCAAGCGGCGCATCGGCGCGGTCACGATCGGCCATCTGCCGCCCGCGCTGAAGACGGCGGAGACCGGCGCCGGCCTTGCGCGGATAGAGGCGCTGCTCGATGAATTCTCCAACGCCGTGGGCCTCGATCCTGCGCGCCGCGACCGGCTCCAGACCGCGATCCGCGACGAAGCACGCGCCGTCGGGCTCGAAGCGGAGCTGGGGCTGGAGAGCGCCGCCAGCAGCGCCGAGGCGATCACCCGCATCGACCGCTTCGTCTGCGACGTGAAGGAGGGCCAGTTCGGCGACGGGCTCCACGTGTTCGGCCGCGGCGCATGCGGGGACGCGGAGCGCAACGGCCTCCTCGCTGGCCTGGCGGGGAAGCGGGTAACCGCGGGCCCCTCGGGATCGCCCTTCCGAGGGCGAACCGATGTGCTGCCCACCGGACGCAACCTGTACACGATCGACCCGCGCGCGGTGCCAAGTCGTGCTGCGCATGCGCAGGGTATCGTGCTCGCCGACGAGCTGATCCGCCGGCACCTTCAGGATCATGGCGACTATCCTAAGGGACTCGTCGTCGACCTGTGGGGTTCGGCAACGATGCGCACTGCCGGCGAAGAGTTCGCGATGGCGCTGCACCTGCTCGGCGCCGCGCCGATCTGGGACCCGGCGTCCGAGCGGGTGACCGGGGTGGAGATCCTGCCGATCGCGATGCTCGACCGGCCGCGGATCGACGTGACCCTGCGCGTCTCCGGCCTGTTCCGTGATGCCTTCCCGACGCTGCCGCAGCTGTTCGGTCAGGCAGTGCGCGCGCTGGCGGCACGGGACGAGGCACCGGAGTGGAATCCGTTTGCCGGGAAGGATGCCGGCGCGCGCGTCTATGGTCCGCGGCCTGGCAGCTACGGGCTCGGCATGGGCGATGCGGCGGAGACCTATACCGAGGACGCACGGCGCGTGGCGGGCGAGGCGTGGCTAGCCGGTTCCGACCACGCGTTTGACGGGCGTGAGGCGCTGGCCGATCCGGAGGGACTGCGTGCCAGGGTGGCCGGTGCCGATGCGTTCGTCCATCTGCAGGACCTGCCCGAGACCGACCTGCTGGTGGCAGCCGACTATGCCGCGCACGAAGCCGGATTTGCCGCCGCCAAGGCGCTCAGCGGCGGATCGGCCGCGCTATACCATCTCGACGCGCGCGATGCCGGACGGCCGGTAGCGCGGCCGCTGACCGAGGAAATCGCGCGCGTCGTTCGCTCCCGTGCCGCCCACCCGGGCTGGATCGCCGGCATGCGCCGCCACGGCTTTCGCGGCGCGGCTGAAATCGCCGCCACGCTCGATCATCTCGGCGCCTTCGCGCATCTGGCGGACGCGGTGCCGCCGCAGTTGTTCGACCTCTACTACGACGCGACGCTCGGCGACGGAGCGGTGCACGATTTCCTCGCCCGCGAGAACCCGGCGGCGCTGGCGGCAATGGAGGCACGGTTCGCGGCGCTGCATGCGGCGGGGCTTTGGCAGACGCGCCGGAACTCGATCCTCGCGGAGCTCGGAGGCGCGGCATGAGCGGCTTTCATGTGCGCGGCTGGTGCCCCGATGCGTGGCAGCCGATGGCGGCGGGCGACGGGATGCTGGTGCGCGTGAAGCCGCGACTTGCACGGCTGACGCATGCGCAACTGATAGGGCTGTGCGACGCGGCGCTGCTGCACGGCAACGGGCTGATCGACCTCACCACCCGCGGCAATCTGCAGATACGGGGCGTAACCGATGCGGGCTGGCGGCAGCTGGTCGAAACGCTGATCGGGCTCGACCTCGTCGACGCCGACCCGGACAAGGAGAAGCGCCGCAACATGCTGGTCGCACCCGACTGGCGCGACGGCGACGACAGCTATCGCATCGCGTGCGACCTGCTCGCCGCACTGGATATGCTGCCGGAACTGCCGGGAAAGATGGGGTTCGTGATCGACGCGGGGCCCGCGCCGCTGCTGGCAGGTGCGCCAGGCGATTTCCGCGTGGAGCGCTGCGAGGAAGGCCGCCTCATCCTGCGTGCCGATGGCCGGGCGGGGGGGAGCCGTGTCGCCGCGGGGGACGAAGCCGCTGCGCTCGTACGGCTGGCGCACTGGTTCGTCGAGACCGGCGGGACCGCCTCGAGGCGCATGGGCCGCCACCTCGCGCCGTTGCCGGCATGGGCCGCCGAACGCCTCGTCCCCGCCGCACCGGCCAGGCGCATCGCACCGGGCCGACATCCTTTGGGCACGGCACTCGGTGTGCCGTTCGGGCAACTGGACGCGGCCTCTCTGCGGGACGCGCTCGCTTCAGAGACCTCGGCTGTCCGGATAACGCCCTGGCGCATGCTTCTGGTGGAAGACGGGAGCCTGCGCGCTTCCGGTCTGATCACCGACCCCACCGATCCGCTGCTGGGCGCCGATGCCTGTGTCGGTGCCCCCGCCTGCCCGCAGGCAAGCGTCGAGACGCGCATGCTGGCCCGCCGCCTCGCACCCTTGGTTTCCGGACGATTGCACGTCTCGGGCTGCGCCAAGGGCTGCGCGCGAGCCCATGCCGCGGACGTGGTCGTCACCGGGCGGGGCGGCCGCCTCGACCTCGCCTTCGACGCCCGCGCCGGGGCGCCAGCCACCCAGAGCGGCCTCACGACCGACGCGCTGCTTGCTCTTTTCGGAACCGACTGATGCCGTACCGCTACGAAACCGATGGCGCCGCCATCTACCGCCAGTCCTTCGCGACGATCCGCGCCGAAGCCGATCTTGGCTGCTTCTCGCCCGACGAAGAGCCGCTGGCGGTGCGCATGATCCACGCCGCGGGAATGGTCGAGCTGGCGCCGTACATCCGCTTCTCGCCGGGTTTCGCCACAGCGGCGCGGGCGGCACTGGCGGCCGGGGCACCCATCCTGTGCGATGCGCGGATGGTTTCGGAGGGCATCACTCGCGCGCGGCTTCCCGCCGACAATCGCGTGCTCTGCACGCTCCACGACCCCCAGGTGCCGGCGCTCGCCCAAGCAATGGCAAACACGCGCTCCGCGGCGGCGCTCGAGCTTTGGCGGCCGCATCTGGCCGGGGCGGTGGTCGCGATCGGCAATGCGCCGACCGCGCTGTTCCATCTGCTCAACATGCTCGAGGACCCGGGATGCCCACGCCCTGCCGCGATCATCGGTTGCCCGGTGGGCTTTGTCGGCGCCGTGGAGTCGAAGGCGGCGCTCTGGGAGGCGCCGCCGGTACCGTGCTGCATAATCGAAGGGCGGCTGGGCGGCAGCGCAATCACCGTTGCCGCCGTCAACGCGCTGGCGAGCCGCGCGGAATGAGCCTGGGCACGATCCATGGCGTCGGCCTCGGCCCCGGCGCGCCTGATCTGCTGAGCGTCCGTGCCGACCGGCTGGTGCGCGGCGCGCGGCATGTCGCCTATTTCCGCAAGGCAGGTCGGCCCGGCCAGGCCCGGCGGATCGCGAACGGCATGCTTCGTCCCGACGCGATCGAGCTGCCGATGGAATATCCGGTGACCACCGAGATCCCGCTGAGCGACCCGCGCTACAATGCCAGCCTCTCCGCCTTCTACACCGAATGTACCGAGCGGCTGCTGGCGCTGTCTCGCGCCGGGGAGGACGTGGTGGTGCTGTGCGAAGGCGACCCCTTTTTCTACGGCTCGTTCATGCATCTCCACTCCCGGCTTTCGGGCCAGGTGCCGGTAGCGGTGGTGCCGGGCATCACCGGCATGGCGGGGGCGTGGAACGCGACCGGCCAGCCTATCACTTGGGGCGACGACGTGCTGACCATCGCGATGGCGACGCTGCCGGAGGAGGAACTCGTCCGCCGGATTTGCGACACCGACGCGCTGGTGGTGATGAAGATCGGCCGCAATCTGGCGAAGCTGCGGCGCGCCGTCGTCGCCGCGGGACGCGAGGCCGAGGCGTGGCTGGTCGAGCACGCCGCGATGCCCGAGCAGCGGGTTACCCCGCTCGCCGAGGCGACCAGCGTCACGCCCTATTTCTCGATCCTGCTGATCCATGGCCGGGGCCGCCGTCCGTGAGCGGCTGGCTGGCCATTGCCGGGCTCGGGCCGGGGGACGACGCGCTGGTGACGCCCGAGGTCACCGCGGCTTTGGCCGAGGCGACCGACGTTGTCGGCTATATCCCCTATGTCGCGCGGGTGGCGCCGCGTGCGGGGCTGACACTGCATCCCTCGGACAATCGGGTGGAGCTGGACCGTGCCGCACGCGCACTCGATCTCGCCGCGCAGGGCAGGCGGGTGGTGGTCGTCTCGTCGGGCGACCCCGGCGTGTTCGCGATGGCAGCCGCGGTGTTCGAAGCGCTGGAGGGCGGACCCGAGGCATGGCGCGGGCTCGACATCCGCGTGCTACCGGGGATCACGGCGATGCTCGCGGCAAGTGCACGGGCAGGGGCGCCGCTCGGCCATGATTTCTGCGCGATCAACCTCTCCGACAATCTCAAGCCCTGGGCGCTGATCGAGAAGCGGCTGCGGCTCGCCGCCGAGGCCGATTTCGCGATGGCCTTCTACAATCCGCGTTCCAAGGCCCGCCCGCACGGCTTCGCGCGGGTGCTGGAACTGCTGCTCGAAATCTGTGGCCCGGGCCGGCCGATCCTGTTCGCGCGGGCAGTTTCCACGCCGGAGGAAGCGTTGCGGATCGTGCCGCTGGGCGAGGCGGCGCCCGACATGGCCGACATGCGGACCATCGTGATCCTGGGATCGAGCCAGACCCGCTGGGTAACGGGTGCGGCGCGGCCGATCCTCTATACGCCGCGGTCAATGGGAGCGGGCGCATGATCCAGCCAGGCCAGTACCGCCTCAGGATCGGTCACCTCGGTCCGCGGGGGCAGCGCGGGACGGTCGACCATCACCACCGGAATGCCGAGTACGCGCGCGGCGACCAGCTTCGCCTCGGCACCGCTGCCGCCCGCGTTCTTGCAGACGACCAGATCGATGCGGTGCGCCTCCATCAGCGCACGGTCTCCCTCGACGGTGAAGGGGCCGCGATCGACGATGAGCGTGTGCTCGGGCAGGATCGGCGGCACCACCGGCGCATCGACGAAGCGCAGGACATAATGGTGTTGCGGCATTGCGGCAAACGCTTCGACATGCATGCGACCCAGCGCCAGCAGGATGCGCCGGGGTGTGCCGGCAAGCGCGGCCACTGCGCCGGCGATATCGGCTACCCGCGTCCATCGGTCGCCCGAACCGGGTTCCCAGGCAGAGCGGCTAAGCGCGAGCAGCGGGATGCCCACCTTCTTCGCGGCCGCGACGGCATTGACGCTCATCGTCGCCGCAAAGGGATGGGTGGCGTCGACCAGGTGCGTCACGCCCTCGGCGCGCAGGAACGCCGCCAGACCGTCCGCCCCGCCGAAGCCGCCGACGCGCACCGGGATCGGCTGGGCGCGCGGCGCCTCGGTGCGGCCCGCATAGCTCAGCGTTGCCGTCACGCCCCGCTCCGCCAGCAGGCGGGCCAGCGCGCTCGCTTCGGTGGTACCACCCAGCAGCAGGACGTTCGGCATGGCTGATCTTCCCTGGCTCACCATCATCGGACTGGGCGAGGACGGCGCCGATGGCCTGTCCGCCGCCGCCCGCGCGGTACTGGAGCGGGCGGAGCTGGTCTTCGGCGCGGCCCGGCATTTGTCGTTGCTGCCGGCGCTTAAGTGCGAAGCGCGCGAATGGCCAGTGCCCTTTGCCGACGGGATCCCGCTGCTGCTCGCCGAGCGCGGACGGCGGGTCGTGCTGCTCGCCTCGGGCGATCCCTTCTGGTTCGGCGCGGGGACGAGCGTCACCGGGCATCTCTCCGGGCAGGAGTGGGTGGCGTATCCCGCGCCGTCCAGCTTCGCGTTGGCCGCATCGCGGCTGGGATGGGCGCTGCAGGACACGACCTGCCTCGGGCTGCATGCTGCGTCCCTCGGCCAGCTGCGACCACATCTCGTGCCCGGCCAGCACCTGCTGGTAACGGTCCGCGACGGTGCGGCCGTGGCGGCGCTGGCGGCGCGTCTGGCTGGCGAGGGGTTCGGCGCCTCTACGCTGCACGTCCTGGAGGCGCTTGGCGGCCCGCGCGAACGGGTCCGGTCGGTGCGTGCCGACGCGTTTGCCTGGCAGGATGTCGCGCATCCGACCCTCGTCGGCATCGAGACGGCGGGGGAGGGGGCGGTGTTCCCGCGCGCCAGCGGCCGGCCGGACGGCTGGTTCGAGTCCGACGGGCAGCTCACCAAGCAACCGGTGCGGGCGCTCACCCTGTCCGCCTTGGCGCCGCGCGCGGGCGAACTGCTGTGGGACATCGGCGCTGGCTCGGGATCAATCGGGATCGAATGGCTGCTCGCGCACCCCGCCAACCGCGCGGTCGCAGTCGAGGCCGATCCGGTGCGTGGCGCGCGAGCCCGCGCCAACGCCGAGAGGCTGGGCGTGGATCGCCTGCAAGTCCTGGTGGGACATGCACCGACGCTGCTGCCCGACTGCCTGCCCGACGCTGTGTTCGTCGGCGGCGGCCTGTCGCAGCAATTGTTGGAGGTCCTGTGGGGCCGGCTCCCAGCAAGTACGCGCCTCGTCGCCAATGCGGTGACGCTCGAGTCCGAGGCGCTGCTTGCCCGGTGGCATGGCGCCGAGGGCGGCAGCCTGCTCCGGATCGAGCTGGCCGATGCGGTGCCGCTCGGCACCCGGCATGGCTGGCGCGCACGCTACCCGGTGGTGCAGTGGAGCGTCACCCGATGATCGTCGCCGGCTTCGGCTATCGCAGCGGCGCGACCGCCGCCTCGCTGCGCGCGGCGCTCGAGGTGGCGCAGGCGGGGACGCCGCCCGTTACCCATGTCGCGACGCTCGCCGACAAGCTGCCGCTGCTGGCTGCACTCGGCCTGCCGACCATCGCCGTCGAGACGGTGGCAGGCATCGCCACGCCGACCCGCTCCGTCGCCAGCTTTGCCGCGCGCGGAACCGGCAGCGTCGCCGAGGCCGCCGCGCTTGCGGCTGCCGGTCCCGGCGCCCGCCTGCTCGTCCCCCGCCAGATTTCCCCCGACCGCATGGCGACCTGCGCCATCGCCGAAGGAGCCTCCGCATGACCGTCCACTTCATCGGCGCCGGCCCCGGTGCGCCCGACCTGCTCACCTTGCGCGGCCGCGACCTGATCGCGGCGAGCCCGGTATGCCTCTATGCCGGGTCGCTGATCCCGGAGGCGATCCTCGCGCATTGCCCGCCGGGCGCCCGGATCGTGAACACCGCGCCGATGGATCTCGACGCGATTGTCGCGGAGATCGTCGCCGCCCATGCCGCGGGCCACGACATCGCCCGGCTGCATTCGGGCGACCTGTCGGTCTGGTCGGCGATGGGCGAGCAGCTGCGCCGGCTGCGCGCGCTCGGCATTCCGTTCACGGTTACCCCCGGCGTGCCCGCCTTCGCGGCTGCCGCCGCCGCGCTGGAGGCGGAGCTGACCTTGCCCGAGCTCGGCCAGTCCCTCATTCTAACCCGCACCCCCGGACGCGCCAGCCGCATGCCCCCGCGCGAGAGCCTGACCAACTTCGCCGCGACCGGCGCGACACTGGCGATCCATCTCTCGATCCACAACCTTGCGACGCTCGTAGCCGATCTGCTGCCCGCCTATGGCGCGGACTGCCCCGTCGCAGTGGTGTGGCGGGCAAGCTGGCCCGACGAGCGGATCGTTCGCGCGACCCTGTCGACGATTGAAGCGGCAGTCGCCGGTACGATGGAGCGCACCGCGCTGATCCTGGTCGGCCCCGTGCTGGCGGCGGAGGATTTCGCCGAGAGCAGCCTCTACGCGCCGGGCTATGATCGCCGCTTCCGCCCGCAGGACGCCTCCTCGCGCTTCGCAGGCAGCGCCGAATGAGCGTGCCCGGCCTGATCATCGCCGCGCCGGCTTCGGGTACCGGCAAGACGACCGTGATGCTGGGCCTGCTCCGCGCCCTGCGCGAAGCGGGCGTGTCGGTCACGCCGTTCAAGAACGGACCCGACTATATCGACCCGGCCTTCCACCGCGTGGCGAGCGGCCGCGCGTCGTACAATCTCGACAGCTGGGCGATGGACGCGCGGCTGCTCGATGCCCTGGCGGGCGAGACTAGCGACAGCGATCTCGTGCTGGCCGAAGGTTCGATGGGGTTGTTCGACGGTGTCGCGCAGGCAGGGGCGAGCGGCACCGGCGCCACCGCCGATCTGGCGCGGCGCTATGGCTGGCCGGTGGTGCTGGTGCTCGACGTATCCGGCCAGGCGCAGTCGGCGGCGGCGACCGCGCTGGGCTTTGCCCGGCTCGATCCCACGGTACCCTTCGCAGGCGTGATCCTCAACCGCGTCGCCAGTCCGCGCCATGCGCGGCTTGTTCGGGCAGGGATGGAGAGCGCGGGCATCCCGGTGCTCGGTGCGCTGCCGCGACGCGTCGATCTTGTGCTACCGGAGCGGCACCTGGGGCTGGTCCAGGCCGTGGAGCACCCTGATCTCGACCGCACCATCGTCGACTATGCGGCGTTTGTCCGCGAACATGTCGACCTCGGCGCCCTGCGCGCGGCGGCGGCATCGACCTCGCACCACATCGCCGCCGCGGTTGCCGCGCTGCCGGCGCCGCCCGCCCAGCGCATCGCTATCGCGCAGGACGCGGCGTTCTCGTTCCTCTACCCGCATCTGCTCGAAGGCTGGCGGCGGGCAGGGGCCGAGATCCTGCCCTTCTCCCCGCTGGCCGACCAGGCGCCCGATGCCGATGCCGATCTCGTCTGGCTCCCCGGCGGCTATCCCGAGCTCCATGCCGGCACGATCGCGGCGGCGGGAACGTTCCTCGCCGGCCTGCGCGCCCATGCCGAGCATCGGCCGATCCATGGCGAGTGCGGCGGCTATATGGTGCTGGGCGAGGCACTGGTCGACAAGGCAGGCGACACACACCGCATGGCGGGATTGCTGAGCCTCGTCACCAGCCATGCCCAGCGGCGGATGCATCTCGGCTATCGGCAAGCGACCCTCCGTGCTCCGGTTGCGGCCTTGCCGGCAGGCGCGCGCCTGACCGGCCACGAGTTCCACTATTCGACGATCGTCTCGCAGACGGATGCGCCGCTGGCCGATGTTGCCGATGCCGAGGGCAATGCCGTGTCCGAGACCGGGTCGGTCCGGGGCCATGTCACCGGCAGCTTCTTCCACCTGATCGCGGCGGCGGCATGATCGCGCTCCAACTGATTGGCATCGGCACCGGCAACCCGGCGCATCTGACCAGCGAGGCGATCGCCGCGCTCAACGGTGCCGATCTGATCCTCGTGCCACGCAAGGACAATGCCCCCGATCTCGCCGATCTGCGCGAGGCGATCTGCGCCGCAGTCCTCACCCGGCCGGTGCGGATCGTCGGATTCGACATGCCGGTGCGGGCAGGGGAGGACTATGTCGAGGCGGTCCATGCCTGGCATGGCGCCATCGCGGGTGCCTGGCGCGCGGCGATCGCGGCGCATCTGCCGCGAGGCGGCAGCGTCGCGCTGCTCGTCTGGGGCGATCCGTCGCTCTACGACAGCACCCTGCGGATAGCCGCGCGGCTGCCGGACGTGACGGTACGGGTAGTGCCGGGCATCACCAGCATCCAGCTGCTCACCGCCGCGCATGCGATCCCGCTCAATCCGCTTGCCGGTGCGGTGACGATCACCACCGGCCGCCTGCTGCGCAGCCATGGCTGGCCGGCCGGTCTGGACACGCTGGTCGTGATGCTGGACGGCGGCTGCGCGTTCCAGACGCTCGATCCGGCCGGCCTCACCATCTGGTGGGGCGCCTATCTCGGCATGCCGCACCAGGCGCTGGACCACGGCCCCCTTGCCGAAGCCGGTGCGCGCATCGCCGCCGCTCGCGCCGAGCTCCGGGCGCGCCATGGCTGGATCATGGACGTCTACCTCCTGCGAAAGAACCCCGAATGAACCGCGACGACGCCGCGCATGCCGAAAAGATGCGCAAGATCCAGGCCGCCCGCGCCACGATGATGGAGAGCAAGACCGAAGAGAAGGGGCTGCTGATCGTCCATACCGGCAAGGGCAAGGGCAAGAGCAGCGCGGCGATGGGCATGGTCGTCCGTGCGATCGGTCACGGCATGAAGGTCGGCGTCGTCCAGTTCATCAAGGGCGCGATGATGACCGGCGAAAAAGCCGTGTTCGACGCCTTCCCCGAGCAGGTCGAGTTCAAGCCGATGGGGGAGGGCTTCACCTGGGACACGCAGGACCGCGCGCGCGACATCGCCGTCACGCGGACGGCGTGGGACGAAGTGAAGCGGATGATCGAAGATCCGTCCTACGCCATGGTACTGGCGGACGAGCTCAACATCGCGCTGCGCTACGATTATCTGCCGCTCGACGAGGTGCTGGCGGTGCTGGAAGCGCGGCCGCCGATGAAACACGTGATCGTCACCGGCCGCAATGCCCCCGATGCGCTGATCGAGGCGGCGGATCTGGTCACCGAGATGACGCAGGTGAAGCACCCGTTCCGATCCGGCGTGAAGGCGCAGAAGGGGATTGAATTCTGAGCAGTTTTCCCGCCTTCGACGCAGACTTCCTGCGCCAGTTCGACACGCTGCTGCGCTGGCGCCGCGACGTGCGCCATTTCGACACCCGCGCTATCGCGGCGGAGGACATGGCGGCGCTGTTGGACGCGGCGAGCCTTGCGCCCTCGGTCGGCAACGCGCAGCCCTGGCGGTTCGTGCGCCTGCGCACCCCGACGCTGCGCGAGGCGGTGGCGGCCCATGTCGACGCCGAGAACGCCCGCGCCGCCGCCGGCTATGCGGAGCAGGAGAGCCGCGATGCCTATCGCGCGCTGAAGCTCCACGGCCTGCGCGAGGCGCCCGAGCTGCTGGCGGTGTTCTGCGACGAGCGCCCCGCGGCCGGACACCGCCTCGGCGTCGCCACCATGCCCGAGATGCTGCGCTATTCCTGCGTCACGGCGATCCACACGCTGTGGCTGGCGGCCCGTGCGCGCGGCATCGGCCTGGGCTGGGTGTCGATCCTCGACCCGGATGCCGTGACCGTGCTGCTCGACGCACCGTCCGACTGGACGCTGATTGCCTTGCTCTGCCTCGGCTATCCCGAGGCGCCTTCCGACATCCCCGAACTCGAACGCCGAGGCTGGCAGTCCCGCGAGCCGCTCGTCGACCGCCTGTTCGAACGCTGACCCATCAGGAGACCTGTATGCTTACCCCGGTTGAAGACGGCCCCGCGATCGTCGTGTGCAATACCTGTCGCCTCAGCGCCAGCGCGCGCGAGGACGCGCAGGGCCGCCGCGGCGGCGCCGTGCTTGCCGACGCGCTGTCGGAGACCCGCGACGCCGACCCACACTACGCCGGCATCGCGATTCAGCAGATGCCATGCTTGTTCGCATGCAACGAGCATTGCGCGGTGCATCTGCGCGCGCCGGGCAAGGTCGGCTATGTCCTCGGCCGCTTCACGCCCGATGCGGAAGCCGCGCGGGCGATCCTCGACTATGCCGTGGCCTATGCGGCCAGCGACCACGGCAAGGTGCCGTTCGCGCAGTGGCCGCAGGGCGTGAAAGGGCATTTCATCGTCCGCGTGCCCCCGGCGGGCCTGGTGGTGGAGGGCTGAAATCAACGCGGCCGCTGCGGCACCTCATCAGGCGGCCGGCCAGTCGCATGGATCATGGTGCAGCGCGTTACAAACGCGTTCAGTAAAGACATGCGTGGTTGCGTTCATGATTCCCGGTAAACTACCGAATGTGGTGTATTCTTGACACTAGAGGGCAGTGGTGGGCGACGTCGATCATCGTTTCTGGAGCGTGCTGTTGGTTGGCCCGCTCGACCCGCCCCCTGGCCTGGGGTGAGCTGGCGCAGATGATCTCCACGCCGAGCTTGTCGAGCGCGCGGCCCAGGTGCGACATGCCGTCGCTGTCCGCCGTCGCGCGGTTGTTCCGAAAGGCGCTGTGCTTGTCCGAATAGAAGGCGATCGGCTTGCCGTGCCGTTCCGCGTCGCCCGCAGGTAGGAGAGGGCGCTCTCGCTCTCCGCCATGTCGAGGTGCATCAACCCAGAGACTGTGACATCTCCATCCGGCGGGAGAGTGACATTTGTACGTTGCGCTTACACCCGCTAGGCAAGCTGTTGCCGCCAGTTAGAAAAGGCACATTCCGCAGCCAGATAGAAATGGCACAGCCCGCTCGAGGCAGCGGGGGGCTGCGCGGAGCCCTCCTCGTAGCGCAGCGCTGCCCCCGCTGATGCCCTGCGCTCCCGGGTCCGGTCATTCCGCCTAGACCGGTGATGCTCGTGCTATTTAATCCATAGTGACACGCTGCCGCGAACTGCGCACAAAAATTGCGTCAGCCTCTCGTTGGTCCCGGCGAACCATCGGCAGGGCTGTCGCTGGCAATGCCAAGCCGAAAAGAGCCGCCGAAGAGCCGTGTCATGCCGCAACCGCTCAGCGCGCTGATTGATACTGATCGATTGCGACCAAGGTCTTGTCGAAGATGATGCGCATCTGCGCATGGATGCTCAGAAGTTGTTCCTGGGTTACGCCTTGCCGATTGCGCAATCGGGTCTCCATCGCTTCGGCCAGCGCACTGAGGCCGGTCGCTCCGACGATCTTCCCCGAGCTTTTTATCGTATGCGCAGGCAGGATGGCTGCCTCGAACTCACCTGCGGTCAGAGACTCTCGCAGTGTCTTCAAGTGTTCTTCGCTGTCACTACGGAAGATCTCCAGTAGCGCGTCAAAGCCGTTCACTGCGTCCCGGGTTTCGTCGAAGATGCTTCGGTCGAACAGCAACACGCGCGGTCGATCATTCGCTCCCGATGGCGGCGGCGGTGATGGTACGGGCTCGGGCACTGACCGGGTTGCTATGGGAACCGGAGGCGGAGGTGGGGCAGGTGCTGCGACCGGCGCTGCGCTAAGAGCCGACGCCACCGGGATCGCCGCGCGAACCTCGGGAGCCGGTTCGGTTGCTGCAGCCGTGTTGGCTGGTGTGTCGTCCGCACCACCCAGAGGCAGCATGCCCTGAACGACGAGAGCATCCAGCACGTCGGTCACTTCGCGAATACGAAGCGGCTTGGAGAGGAAGGCATCCATGCCTGCCTCCAGGCAGCGCTCACGATCGCCCTTCATCGCATTCGCCGTGACCGCGACGATCGGCGCGCGCCGGACGGTGCCGGCTGCCATGCTGGCCCGGATCCGAGCGGTAGCATCATAGCCGTCCATGTTGGGCATCCGGCAGTCCATGAAGATGAGATCGAAGTCGCCATTCTGCGCCGCCTCGATGGCCTTGAGACCGTCCGCTGCTGTCACAATGTCGAAGCCGAAGGGCCGCAGCAGTTCTTCGCCGACAAGGCGGTTGATCTGGTTGTCGTCGACCAGCAACAGCCGCTTGCCTCCAAAGCGGGGTTGCGAAGATGCCGGCGCGACGGGCGATGGTCTGCGGATTTCGGTCGTGGTCTGCGGCGCCATGTCGCCGGATCGGTTCCGCTCGATCAGGTCGACGACGGCCTTGGCGAGCGCACGCGGCATGAACGGCTTGATGAGGGCCTTGTCGAACGACATGTACAGCCGGTGCGCCTGTTTGTCGCCCAGCACGACGGCCCAGCCCCGCCCTTCGAACGGGGCGTTGCGCATCAGGGTCTGCCACAGGGTGCTGGCCGCATGGATGTCATGGCCTTCGTCGATCACCAAGCCGCTGATCGTGCCCGCTTGCTCGCGCAGCACCACTTCGGCGGTCTCCGGGGTCAGCGGCAGACAGCCGATGCCGACTTCGGCCAATGCATCGGACACAATGCGGCGCACATTTGTCGAAGCGGTGACGACACCGACCAGCGTGTCGTGTTCCTGCGTGGGCACCCTGGCTTCGGCCGCGACCAGCGGCACGCGAAAGGAGAAGGTGGTGCCGACGCCCTCGGTGCTTTCGAACGCGATCGTGCCCCCCATCAGCTCGACCAGCTGGCGGCAGATCGCCAGACCCAGCCCGGTGCCGCCATAGGAGCGCGCAGTGCCCGATTCGGCCTGGGTGAAGCGCTGGAACAGCTTGGACTGGTGTTCGGCAGGGATGCCGATACCGGAGTCCTGTACCGAGACCACGAGGTCCATGCCGTCGCCGCGTGCGTCGGCGCGGGCCGCGGCGACCACCTCGCCCCGCTCTGTGAACTTGATCGCATTCGACAGCAGGTTGCCCAGGACCTGCCGCAAGCGCATGGGATCGATCATGGCGAATTCGGGCATGGCCGGGTCGATCTCCACGAGAAGACTGACGGCCTTTTCGGCCGCCTTGCCCGCGTAGAAGGTTACGACCTCCTGGAACAGCTCCGGAATGTTGGTCCGTACCGGATCGATGGCAAGCATGCCCTCTTCCAGCTTGGCGATATCCAGAATGTCGTTCAGGATCGCGAGCAGCGCATTGCCCGATTGCTTGATTTGCTGGGCATAGCGGCTTTGGTTTTCGTTCAATGGCGTACGGCTCAACAGTTCGGCCATGCCGAGCACGCCGTTGAGCGGGGTACGGATCTCGTGGCTCATGTTGGCAAGGAACGTGCTTTTCGCTTCGTTCGACGACTCCGCGTTCCGCAGCGCCAGTTGCAGCGCCTTGGTTTGGCGTTGGCGGATGCGTTGGTTGATCGTGGAGATCATCAGGATGAGCAGCGCGACGAGCAGGATGCCCATCCCAACCACGAGAAAGCGGCCCACGAACGCCAGCCGTTGCTGGAAGTGGACGCGAATGGGCATGTTCTTGGTGAGCAATACTTCGTTCGCATGGCGCCCCGGTCGGAAGACCCGTTCCCACCAAGCGATGTCGTCCGGTGCGAAGGCCAGAAGCGACGCACCGTTCTCGCCGTCCTCAATCCGCTCCAGGCTGGTATAGCGTGCCCTTGTGCGCAGATCGCGCGCCGCCCGCTCGAGGTCGATCACGCCATATTCAAGGTACCAGCCATGCGCCGGATCGATCGCGTTCGGCGATGCCTGCGCCATGATCAGGCTGTTCCTGGCCACCTTCGGGAACAGGCGCGGGAGGCGCGCGGCGGGGAGTGCGACGGCAAAGCCCGGGGACTTCAGCGCCAACGCCTTGAGGGCGATCAGCTCCGGTTCGGCGCTGCCTACGGCTTCGGCGGCCGCTTTCTTGAAGGACCGAACCGTGTCCTGCGGCAAGTCGAAATAGCCCATGTCGGTCAGGTAAGACGACTGACGAACACCTCCGGACCGGAACTTCTCCGCGACGCGATTTGCGACGCCGGACTCGATGTAGACACCGGCATCCTTGAGGCGGACGGCGACCTTGTCGAAGGTTGCCTGGAGATCCCCGGAAAGAACGTCGCTTTCGATCTCGAACTGGCTGCGGGCGTCATGGAGCGTGGTGATCGAAAACCAGATCGAGATGCCGCCTAGAATCGAAAGTGCTGCTCCCATGGACACCTGAAGCGCACGAAGATGGACTTTCGAATTTCCTGGCACCGGATCAGCCTTTCACCAGCGCTCTGACCGTCTCGGCGTATGCAAAGCGACTGCTAGATTTCCTTCTTCATTATAGACGACCCGATCAAAGATAATCGCCGCCCGTGCGATGCCCCGACCGGAAGCAGCGTTTGCGCGTGAGGGGTCGGGGTGAATGAACCGGCGCCAGTTGAATCCGACACCGGGATCCTTGACCATGAAGCGAATACCGTCCGCCGCGCGCACCGCACTTGCCAATACGAGGCCCCCATAGGCAGGATCCTGCATTCGCCTTTGGATCTCGGCGTCGAATTGGCCGCTTTCGGTGAGGCTATGTTTCGCTTCCAGGCCGATCCGCAGGCGACCATGTTCGACGGCATTGCCGATCAGATCGATCAGGCCTGGCAGGATCTTCTCCGGCACCGGCGCCAGGCTCGCGAGCAGACCGGCCACGCCTTCCACTTCGGACGGGGCGGTCAGCGCGAACTTGACCTCCTGCATGTTGGAGAAGGCGCCCTGGTGCGACGCCAGCACCTCGCGGATCCGCTGCGTGCGGACGATCTCTTTGCGGGCAGATTCCAGCACCTGGGCGAGCAGCGCCGGCTCCACCGGCTTTGTGAGGTAGTAAAATGCACCCGCCGCCACGCCGTCTGCAATATCGGCCGCCTCCGCCGCACCGGTGAGCAGCACCACCGGAAGTGCCTGCAGCGCCGGGTCGCGCTTGATGCGCCGCGTGAGCGCAAGCCCGTCCATCACCGGCATCATCCGATCGCTGACGACGATATCAGCACGCGCCGGATTTTCCCGAAGCATGGTATAGGCGTCGGCACCATTGCCCGCGCTTTCGACCGTGTAGCCGAGCTGCTCGATATGTCCGGTGACCAGCATGCGCGACATGCGGTCGTCTTCGACGAGCAGCACCCGTCCTTGCACCTTGCCGCCGTTGGGATGTGTTGCGTCGGGCATCAGTGTTCCGAGAAGGCCGAATCGAAGCCGCGGCGAACCGGGCTCAGCAGATAGTTGAGCATCGTCTTGTGCCCGGTGATGATATCCGCTTCCACGTCCATGCCGGGCAGCAGCTTGCCGGCGCCGTGCTTGAACGCGCCGTCGTGCAACGCGATCTCCACGCGGTAGAAGCGCCGGCCCTGCGGGTCCGTGAAGGAAGAGGGCGAGATCGCGCGTACCGCGCCTTCGATCCAGCCGAAACGCGTGAAGTCGAACGCGCTGACCTTGATCTTGGCGTTCATGCCGGTGCGCAGATAGCCGATTTCCGATGCCGCGACCTGCGCATCGACATAGAGCGGCGAACCGGTCGGCACAATCGTCGCCACCGGGGCGCCGGGCGCCAGCACCTCGCCGATGCCGTTGACCGCCAGCTTCTTGACGATGCCGCGCACCGGGCTGCGGACCACGAGCCGGTCGCTCCGTCCGCTCTTCTTGGCCACATCCCCGTCGATTTCGGCGAGCTGGGCGCGGAGCACGCGGAGCTGTTCGCTCAACTCCAGCGAACCACGCGCGGTATAGGCAGCCATCGCCCGGTTCGCTTCGCCCAGCCGGCTCTGCGCCGCGCTGAGCTGGTGGCGCAGCTGCGCAACGCGACCGCGCGATTCGACCAGGATCCGCTCGCGCTGGGTGAAAGCGGTCGCGGTCGTCAGCCCCTTGTCGAGGAGCGTCCTGTAGCGGTCGCGCTCGGTCGTGATCAGGCCAAGATCGCTGGTGGCGGTCGCCAGTTCGGCCTGCACGGCTGCCGCGTTGGCAGCGGCCTGCGCTGCCTGCTGCGCAAGCTGGCCGCGCTCGGCGGCACTGGTCTGCAGCCGGGCCACCGCACTCGCGGTGCTGGCGGCAGCCTCGCTGCTCAGCGCCGCACCATCGAAGCGCGGCGCGTGCCCGGCACGCAGCGCCTCGACCGCGGCGATCTGTGCGACGATACCGTCCCGCCGGCCGCGAGCGACGGCAAGATCCTGCGGCGTCACGCCGTCGTTCAGCCGGAGCAGCGGTTGCCCGCGCTCGACCACTTGTCCCTCGCGCACCAGAAGTGCCGCGACCGTGCCGCCTTCGGGCTGATCGACCTGCTGCTCCAGCGCGATCGGCGTCAGCACGCCGACGGCGCGCGAGACTTCGCTCACCTGGACACAGGCGCACCACAGCAGCCCCAGCAGAATGGCCAGTGCCATGACCAGCGTGGCCTGGCGCGCGAGCCGCTCGGGGAACCGCTCCTCCACCCCCAGCGGGAGGACCAGCGACCGCCGCTCCCAGGGCGCGACGTTGACCAGCGCAGTCGTCGCGGCCACGAGTTTTCGGCGAGGACGCAGCATCACGCAGCCCTTTGCAGCAGTTCGGCGGAGGATAGGATCTGCGGCACGGCGCCGTACCGCATGGCGATAACGCGATCGGCGAGGCCGAGAAAATCCGATCGATGGGAAACGAACAGCACGGTGCGCTTGCCGCGCGCGGACTGGATCACGCGGCGCAGCAGGGCGCCCAGCTCGGCGCTCATCAGCGAATTGGGAAACTCGTCGATCAGCAGCAGCTTGCTGCCGCCCAGCAGGGCCTGTCCCAGCGCGAAGCGGAAACGGAAATCTGCTTCCTCCTCCACGTCCTCGGTGCGCGGCAGATCCAGCATCGGGAGGTGGGCGGCCAGCCCCACCAGGGTCAGGACGCGCGCCTGCTGCTCGGGCGTCGAGAGCGGATTGGCCAGGTTCAGATTATCGCGATAGGTGCCGGGAAGCAGCTGCGGCGCCTGTGGGACATAGCCGATCCGGCGCCGCAGCTCGCCCACGGCGAGCTGGCGGATGTCGATGCCCTCAATGTGGATGGTGCCCATCGCGCAGTCGATCAGCCCCTGCGTCATCTTGAGGATGGTCGATTTGCCCGATCCGGCCGATCCGGCGATGCCGATCACTTCGCCGGCACGAACGCTGAGATCGAGGCCGACGAACACCGGCCGGGTGTCGGCAACGCGAAAGGTGGTGTTGAGGAAGGCGATGTTGCCACGGATCTCGGGCAGACGGCGTTGCGGCGCCGTCAGCTGGATTTCCTGCGGCAGCTGCATGAATTCGTTGATCTGCTTGATGCTCTTGCGCGCCTGTTCGAAACGGGGGACCGCCGTGCACAGGCCGTGAAACGGTGCGAGCACCAGCACGCCGGCGAGCATCAGGCCGAGCAGGCTGCTAGGGCTGAGGCCGCCGCTGGTGACCAGCACCGCCGCGCGCGCCACCAGGGCGATCAGGCCCACCGACAGCAGGAAATTGGCGAGCGTCTCGCTGATCGCCCCCAACAGGTTCAGCCCGCCCTGGGCTTTCTGCTCGCGGGCGATCTTGCGCAGCTGCATGTCGGCCCAGCGATCCTCTAGCCCGCATTCGCGGATCAGATCGCGCTTCTCGAAGGTCTCGATCGACACGCGCTGCAGCTCGGTGGCCTCGTCTGCCAGAACGCTCATCTGCACGCGAACGCGCCGCCAGATGCCCCAGAAGAGCAGCAGGAACGCGGCGATGGTCAGCAGGATGACTCCGCTCAGGCTGGGCGCGATCACCGCGAACAGCAGCGCAACGCAGATCGAAATCGGCATCTCCAGGATGGTCGACGCGGTGGGACTTGAAAGAAAATCGCGGATGTTCTCGAACGAGCGCAGCCGCGCCGTCTGGTCCTTGGCGTCGGCGCGGTCGGAAAGTGCGGCCGGCAGCCCGACCAGCCGCCCGAACGATGCGATTCCTACCAGATAGTCCAGCCGGATCGCCAGCCAGGCGAGCGCGCGGGCACGAATCGTCAGCAGGATCTTGCTGAGCACGACGACCCCGATCGCCGCGATCGCAAATCCGGGCATTGCCGCGATGTCGGCGAGGCCGAAGACCTGGCGATAGGATGCTGCGACGAGCAGCGGCATCGCGAATGCCAGGGCCGTGATCGCCAGGCTGGAACCGATCACCGGAACCGCGACGGCGCGCATATGTTCGGCGAGCGCGCGGATCCAGCTATGCCCAGTATGCTTGCGCTGGTCCTCGGAAGCGGCATGCACGCGCCATTCTCGGCGAAAGCTCCAGCACTCGCCGCGGATCGATTGCAGTTCGTCCAGCGTCGGGCTCCAGCCGACCTTGCCATAAACGCGTACCTGACCCGCTTCGTCCGGTGCGATCACATAGGGCGAGCGTTCGTCCGGGCCGATGAACAGCGTGGCATGCGCGCCCGCGCGGCGCTGGTGAGGATCGGTGCCGCTCCGGCTCGCCTCGAAGCCGAGATTCGCCATTGCCGTCAGCAACGCGTCCGACAGTGCCTGGTCCTGATCGGTCGGCAGCGCGCCGAGCAGGTCCTTCAGCTGGAACTCGGCGCCGCTGGTGACGCACAACAGGCTGAGCAGATGGCTGAACAGCTCGCGATCGTCCGCGCGGCGGCTGGCGTGCGCGGCGATCAGCACGCGCAGTCGCTCGACCCCCACCGGATCGGCGGGGACGGGGGCTAGGGCACCCTTCATAGCTTCAAGGTCCGATAGGTAGCGCGTGCTGCGGAAGCCCGCTGGCGGGGGCTGAGGCCGGTGCCGTCGAGATCGAAGGAGCGGTCGGCAAGTGCGGTGATGTTGCCATCGTCGCTGACGAGGACGATGGTGGCCTGATCGCGGATGCGGCCAAGGAACCGCACCAGCTGCGCATAGCTGTCGCGGTCAAGCCCGCGATCGGCATTGTCGAACAGGATCAGGCGGGGGCGCAGCACCAGCGCCCGCAGCAACGCGATCTGCTGCTGGAGGCCCGGCGGGATGCCGCCGCCATCCGACCCGCTGACTTTCGTCTCCAGGCCGTTCGGCAGTTCGTTCAGCCGGCGATCGATTTCGAGCAGGCGCGCGACTTCCAGCACCTGTGCCTGGCTTGCCTCGCCGAACCGCGTCACATTGTCGCGGATGGTGCCATCGAACATTCGTGCGTCCGGGGAGAGATACGCAACGGCGTGCGCGCGGGCCGTCGATCCGAAGCCGGCCAGCGGCGCGCCGTTGAGGGCGATCGTGCCGCCGTCCGGTGCGACGATTCCTGCCATCGTCTTGAGCAGGACGGTCGCGCCCTGATCGCTGGATGGATGGATCGCGATCGTCTCGCCGGGATGCAGGTCGAGGTGGATCGGGCGCTGGTCCGGATATCCGGCGAGCACCACGCCCCGCATCGCGAGCGCGCCGAGGTTTTCCGGTAGCGGATGCTGTCCGCGCGGTCCGTCGGCAGGAACGGGGTCTTCGACGAGGCTGGACAGCGTGTCCTCGGCCTGTCGCAACTCGCGTGTCTGGACGAGGATGAAGATCGCCCGCTGCAAGGGCTGCAGCAGCCGGCCCGCCAGCAGGATCGTGGCCGATACCGCCCCCAGCGTCATACCGCGATAGACCGACAGATAGGCGCAGACCACCAGCAGCATCGCAGTCAGCAGCTTGCCGGCGAGGATGCCATGGTCGGTCAGCCTGGCGATGCAGTGCGCGGTCTGGTGCTGGGTGCGGGCCAGCGTCGCCTGAACATGCTCGTAGCGCCGGACCATGTGCAGCTCGGCACCCACGGCCTTGAGCGGATGCATTGCCTTCAGCACGGCGAACAGGAAGGCGAACCGCGTTTCGACCGCGTCGATCCCGTCGTGCGACAGCGCGAACAGCTGCGTTGCCTGGCGATAGGTGATCAGCGCACTGCCGAGCATGAAGATTGCGATGCAGGCGCCCGCGATCCAGGAAATGTAGAAGATCACCGCCACGGAAAGCGGCAGGAAAAGAAGCTCGGCCTTCGCCACCAGCAGTTGGCCGTTGGCGCGCTCCTTCGCCTTGTAGATGCTGGTGGTGTATTTGAGGCTCGCCGCCGCGCCGGAAGTCATGTGCAGCGACTGGCGCTGCACGGTGCGATCGAACAGCCAGTGCATCGCGTTCACGATGAAGCGGCGATCCGCCTGGAGGGTGAGGAAGGTCCGACCGAGCCGCAACCCGCCCTCGATCGCCGCGGCGAGGATGACGAGCAGCACCAGGGCGGTGAGCGTTGCATTTTCGGGATGGCGCAGCACGCGGTTGAAGATCTGTTGCGTCGCGATCGGCAGCGCCAGCCCTAGAATGTTGATCGCGACCGTCGCGAGCACGAGCGTGCCCACCGGCGTCCGCGCTGTTCCCCCCGGCAGCAACATGTCAATGTACCAGACCGAGCTTGCTGCCGCTGAGCAGCGACGTCTTGAGCGACGTCGTGACGGCAGAGGTCAACGACGTGGTGGCAGTGGTGGTCGACGTCGGCGCAAGCGTTGTCGTGCTGCTGGTCGTGAGCAGCGACGTGCTCAACGACGTACTGGTAGCCGGCGCCGTCGTAGTCGTTGTGGTCGCTGCCGGAGTGGCCGTGCTGCTCGAACTCAGCAAGGACGTTGTGAGCGAAAGAGTGCTGGTCGTCGTCGGCGCCGTCGTTGTGGTTGTAGTTGTGGGTGACGTGGTGGCGTTCGACGTGAGCAGCGAGCTGCTCAGAGACGTGGTGTTCGTCGTCGGGGCCGTGGTGGTCGCGAGCGCGCTGGTCGTCCCGGAGCTCAGCAGCGAGGTGCTCAGCGAGAGCGTGCTGGTGTCGGTCGCAGCCGGCGCGGTTGTGGTCGGGGTTGTGGTGGTCGCGAGCGCGCTCGTCGTCCCGGAGCTCAGCAGCGAGGTGCTCAGCGAGAGCGTGCTGGTGTCGGTCGCAGCCGGCGCGGTTGTGTTCGGGGCCGTGGTGGTCGCGAGCGCGCTCGTCGTCCCGGAGCTCAGTAGCGAGGTGCTCAGCGAGAGCGTGCTGGTGTCGGTCGCAGCCGGCGCGGTTGTGGTCGGGGTTGTGGTGGTCGTGAGCGCGCTGGTCGTGCCGGAGCTAAGCAGCGAGGTGCTCAGCGAGAGCGTGCTGATGTCGGTTGTAGCGGGCGCAGTCGTGGTCGGGGCCGTGGTGGTGGTGAGCGCGCTGGTCGTGCCGGCGCTGAGCAGCGGGGTGCTGAGCGAGAGCGTGCTCGTGTCGGTCGCAGCCGGAGCGGCCATGGTCGAATGGTCTACGATCGTGGTGAGCGACGCCGTGCTGCCGGTGCCGAGCAGGGTCATGCTCGAGGAAAGCGTACCGGTGTCGGTCGTCGCGTGCGTGACCGTGCTTGTCGGGTCGACGATAGCCGGGAGTGAGGCTGTGCCAGTGGAGCCCAACAAGGTGCTGCTCAACGACAGCGTGCCGGCGTCTGTCGACGTATCGATCGCCGTCGTGCTGGCCAGATCACCAGATACGGCGAGCGTGTCGGCCGTCGTCGCGACAACCGGGCTTAGTACCGCGGTGCTGGCGAGCATGGTGCCGGTTACCGCGAGCACATCAGTTGTATCGAGGGCAAGAATCTCGCTCGACGTGGTTTCGACCGAAATGACGGTCGAACTGGTCGCGGCAAGATCCATGGCGAGGACGTCCTGAATGGTGACGTCGCTGGATTGCAGGTCGCTCAAGGCGCCAAAGATGTCGATGTCTTCGGACAATCCACCCGCCGCCGCCGTCTCGGTAAGGTAGCTCGCTGGCTCCGCGGATGGCGCCAAGCCAGCCGATGCGTCGAGCAATGCCGTCGCCCCGACAGTTGCATCGATGTCGGTGCCGGTAAGCGCCTCGACGGGGTCCAGGTTCACGTCGGCAGTGGCGGCGACATCGTCGATGATCGGCAGGCCGAGCCCGGCGTCGACGACGAGATCGGTGTCGCCGCTCTGGTCGGGCGCCGCCGCCCCGCCGAGCAGGTCGCCCGCAGCCGCAAGAATCGGGTCGAGCGTGGCGGCGGCCTGGTCTTCCACCGGCGCTGTGTCGAGGGTGGCGGCGAGGTTCACGTCGATGTCGGTGCCGGTGAGCGCCTCGACGGGATCGAGGTTCACGGCGGCAGCGGCGGCGACATCGTCGATGATCGGCAGGCCGAGCCCGGCGTCGACAACGAGATCGGTATCGCCGGCCTGGTCCGGCGCCGTCGACCCGCCGAGCAGGTCACCCGCAGAGGTGAGGATCGGATCGAGCGTGGCGGCGGCCTGATTCTCGATCGGCGCCGTGTCGAGCGCGGCGGCGAGGTCCACATCGATATCGGTGCCGGTGAGCGCCTCGACGGGGTCCAGGTTCACGTCGGCAGCGGCGACGACATCGTCGATGATCGGCAGGCCGAGCCCGGCATCGACGACAAGATCGGTATCGCCGGCCTGGTCCGGCGCCGCCGACCCGCCGAGCAGGTC
>NZ_CAJYHX010000024.1 GCF_913774285.1 uncultured Sphingomonas sp.
GCTGGCGACCTTTGGCAAGCGTGGCGTCGAGGGTCCAGCGCCGCCAACCCCAGTGCGTCTCCGGATCATCGGCGAACGTCGCCTGTTGCCACTCGCGACCACCGTTTACCGACACTTCGACCCGAGAGACGCGGCGATCATAGGCGATGGCATAGCCCTCGATCCGCACCTCCCCGGCCGGCAGGCTTTCGCCAGAGCCGGGCACGCAGATCGCGGCGTTGAGCGGCATGGCGTTGATCGTCAGACCCTGGCTCCAGTCGACGGTGTCGCTCGTCACATCGGCGGGAAACAGCTTGTAGTCGTGCGCCTGGATCGGTGCGTCGGAAGGCGTGTCTCGCACCTCGATCCGTGTCAGCCATTTGGCGCTGCGCACGCCTGCATAGCCCGGCACCACCATGCGGAGCGGGGCGCCATGTTCGGGCGTCAGCGGCTCGCCGTTCATCGCCCAGGCAATGAGGACGTCGGGTTGCCGCGCCTTGTCCATGGCGATCGAGACCCCGAACAAGGCTTCTTCGCCCTCCACGTCCACCTCGTCGGCGCCGGTGAACGCCACGAACAGGTTGGACGCATCAGGCGCGCCAACTGCATCGAGCACATCGGCCAGGCGTACGCCGGTCCACTCCGCATTGCCAATCGCGCCGACATCCCAAGGATCGCCCGACGTCTTGCCGACCTGCTGGAGGTCCGTGCGCCGGTTACCCGCGCATTGGAGCACGGCTGTCACCGAGTGCGCGGAAAACGTAGCTTTCAGTTCGTCCACTGAGAAGGAGCGGCTCGCCATGCCCCTCCCGCTCACCTCGATCCGATGATTGGCGGGCAGATCCGGCACTGGCCCGTGGCTGCGCACGTAGAACAGCGCCTGCGGCGTCAGGAACCGCTCGATCAACGCACTGGGCGTCGGCTCGGCGTTGTAGGGATCGGATTTGCGCTCGATCATATCGGTCATGGACGAACAAACGCCGCAAGCGCGCGGATCGCTTCAAGTCTTCAAGACCATCACAGACGAAAGGCTGCCGATCGTTCCGATATCCAGATTGGAATGAGCAGATCAAACGGTTGGTCGTATCGATCAGATTGCGCGATATAAGCTGCATGACCCTGGAGCAGCTCAGAATATTCGTCGGTGTCGCGGAGCGCGAACACGTCACCAAGGCAGCGGAGGTGCTGAACGTCACGCAGTCTGCTGCCTCCGGCGCGATTGCTGCCCTCGAAGCGCGCTACGGGGTTCCTCTGTTTCACCGCGTCGGGCGTGGCATCCAGCTGACCGAAGCAGGCCGCGGCTTTCTGGAGGAAGCGCGCGCGGTGCTGGGGCGGGCAGCGCATGCCGAGACGATGCTGGCGGACTATGCCGGGCTTGCCCGTGGTTCATTGCGGATCGTCGCCAGCCAGACGATCGCGAGCTACTGGTTGCCGGCAAAGCTCGCCGCCTTCCACGAACGCCACCCGCAGATCGCGGTTGAGCTCGCGATCGACAACACCGAAGGTGCGGCAGCGCAGGTCCTGAGCGGCGCGGCGGAACTCGGCTTTGTCGAGGGCGAGGTGGACGAACCGGCACTCGCCCACTGGACTGTCGGGCGTGATCCGATGGTGCTGGTCGGCCGCGAGGACGCCGAACGTGTCGACGAGGCCTGGCTGCGCACTGAACGCTGGATCGTCCGTGAGCTGGGATCCGGTACGCGCTCGACCTTCGAGGACGTGCTGCGAACGCGCGGGTTTGATCCGGCCCAGCTGACGATAGCGATGACGCTGCCGTCCAACGAGGCGGTGCGTACCGCGGTCGAGGCCGGTGCCGGCGTTGCCGTCTTGTCGCGATTGGTCGTAGCTCGTGCGCTCAAGGCCGGTGACCTTGTCGAGCTGCCGCTCGGGCTGCCCGACCGCGCCTTTCACGCGCTGCGCCACAAGGAACGCTATCGCACCCGCGCGGCCGACGCGCTGACGGACCTCATCAAGGAGCAGGTCGCATGACTGCCGACACGCACTCCGTTCTGAGCGGCCTCAAGCCGCTCAGCCGGCTCGATCACCCCCGCGAGATGATCCGCCAGTTCACGCCCAACTGGTTCGCCGCGACGATGGGCACGGGCATCCTCGCGCTCGCACTGCCGCAGGTACCCGGCATTGGACCCTCGCTGAAGCCATTCGGCGAGGTGTTGTGGTTCTTCAACATCGCACTCTTCGCGCTGTTCGCCGGCCTCTATGGCGCGCGCTGGGTGATGTTCGGGCATGAGGCGCGGCGCATCTTCGGGCACAACACCGTGTCAATGTTCATCGGGACCATCCCGATGGGGCTGGCGACAATCATCAACGGCTGCCTCGCCTTCGGCATCGCGCGGTTCGGGAATGGCATCGTACCGGTCGCGCAGTTCTTGTGGTGGATCGACGTCGCCATGTCGCTCGCCTGCGGCGTGCTGATCCCGTACCTGATGTTCACCCGCCACGAGCATAGCCTGGACGGCATGACCGCGGTATGGCTGCTGCCGGTCGTCGCTGCCGAAGTGGCGGGTGCCAGCGGCGGGCTGCTCGCGCCGCATCTGGCCGATCCCCACGCGCAGCTAGTCACGCTTGCGACCTCCTATGTGCTGTGGGCCTATTCGGTGCCGGTCGCGTTTGGCATCCTCGCCATCCTCATCCTGCGCATGGCACTCCATAAGTTGCCGCATGAAAGCATGGCGGCATCCTCCTGGCTGGCGCTGGGGCCGATCGGCACGGGTGCTCTGGGCATGCTGGTGCTCGGGGCAGATGCGCCGGCGATCCTCGCGGCGCACGGGTTGGCCGATGTCGGTAGCGTCGCTCAAGGGATCGGCGTTGTCGCCGGACTCTGCCTGTGGGGTTTCGGCCTGTGGTGGCTGGCGCTCGCGACGCTTATCACCATCCGCTACTGGCGCGCTGGTGTGCCGTTCAACCTGGGCTGGTGGGGCTATACCTTTCCGCTCGGCGTCTACACCGTCGCCACCTTCCGCCTCGGCACGACGCTGAACCTCGGCTTCTTCGGCATAGCTGGCACGGTGCTGACAGTCGCGCTTGCGGCGATGTGGCTGCTGGTCGGTGCCAAGACGCTAGCCGGTGCATGGCGGGGCAACCTGTTCGTCTCGCCCTGCATCGCCACCCCGAACTGATCCGCCATGATGATCGGATCAGTCGGTCCGATCACTTGCAGAATGCCCCTTCGATCCGCCAGCGTGACTGGCCACAGGAGAGCCTTGTCATGGACAATTTCGACGCCGGGCTGGCGAGTGAGACCAGCCGTCGCCGCTTCCTCAGCCATGCCGCGCTCGGCACCGCCGGCCTTGCCGCCGCGCCGGCACTGGCGCAGCAGCTCGTCGACCTGAAGCTGCCCGGCGGCAATGCCGAGCGGCCGATGACCAGCGCCTTTCCCGGCAAGGGCAGCATGATCCTCCAGCGCGTCCATCCACCCTTGCTGGAGACGCCGATGGAGGTCTTCGACAAGTCGGTGTTCACGCCCAACGACCAGTTCTTCGTCCGCTGGCACTGGGCCGACATACCGACCTCGATCGACGTCGAAAGTTTCCGCCTCAACGTCTTCGGCCACGTCAATCGGCCGCTGTCGATCAGCCTCGCTCAGCTGCTGCGCCTTCCACGGGTCGAGATGGCGGCGGTGAACCAGTGCTCGGGCAACAGCCGCGGGCTGTTCCAGCCGCGCGTCGCCGGCGCGCAATGGGGCAATGGCGCGATGGGCAACGCCAAGTGGCTCGGCGTTCGCCTGCGCGACGTGCTCGACCTCGCCGGGGTCAAGGCAGGCGCGGTGCAGGTGCGCTTCGGCGCTCTCGATCAGCCGGTCGTGGCGGGCGCTCCTGACTTCGAGAAGGCACTCGACATCGACCATGCCCGCGACGGCGAGGTCATGATCGCCTTCGGCATGAACGGCGAGCAACTGCCGCTCCTCAACGGCTTTCCCTGCCGGCTGATCGTGCCGGGCTGGTACTCGACCTATTGGGTCAAGATGCTGAACGCGATCGAGGTACTGCCCGGCCCTGACGACCAGTATTGGATGGCCAAGGCCTACAAGATCCCCGCGACACCCGGCGCGAATGTCGCGCCCGGTGCCAAGGACTTCCCGACCGTACCGATCAATCGCATGATCCCGCGTAGCTGGATGACCAGCCTGCCCGATGGTCAGGCGATCGCCTATGAAGCGTCGATCCCGGTCGGCGGCATCGCAATGGGCGGCGATTGCGGCGTCGCCAAGGTCGATGTGTCGTCGGACGGTGGCCGCACCTGGTACAGGACGACGCTCGGAGCGGACGAGGGCAGGTACAGCTTCCGGCGCTGGGACGGGCGGGTGCCGCTGAGACGCGGGCCTAACCCCATCATGGTGCGCTGCTGGAACACCAACGGTGTCGCTCAGCCGATGAAGCCGATCTGGAATCCCGGCGGGTTCATGCGCGGCAACATTGAAACCACCACCATCATCGCGGCCTGAGGAGCGAGCAAATCATGAAGACTCCGTCTCCCGGCATGATGGCTGCTGGCCTGATCGGCCTGACCGGCATCATCCTCGTCTCGATCGGCGCGCCGAGCAGCCGCAAGGCGCCCGTTCCGATCTCCGAGATGTCTGAGCCGGCACCGGCCGCCAGCGTGTCAGCGCGCGGCTTCTCGCTTGCCTCGACCAGCGTCGACCTGCCGGCCGACGACGCGACCTACCCCGACGGTCCGCACGCCGACGTCATCAATGCCAATTGCACCTCGTGCCACTCAGCCAGCATGGCGCTGACCCAGCCTGCGCTATCGGCGGATCAGTGGAAGGCGACCGTCACCAAGATGCGTGAGGTGTATAAGGCGCCAGTGGCCGAGAAGGACGTCGATGCGATCGTTGCTTATCTCACCGCTATGCCGAGCCAGAAGGTGGCACCCGCGACCGGCAAGGCGCAGGACCCGGACCCCAAAGTGGCTCCTGATGTCTCAGGTGGAACCGGCTAACCGATCTACTTCCATAATCCCGAAATACCATCGTTTTTGGGAAAGGCGGCAGCCCCACGTAATGTCGGCTTTTGGCACCCGCCTCCCTAAAAGCCGCCTGTCCGCTTCCCACCCAATCTCGGCCGTCGCCGGGAGGGTTCGAGCTGAAAGCGGACGTTTCCCTGCGGCGAGCAGCGAATGGCGGCTTTTGACACGACCGCTCGCCTCAATGGCCGAGATTGGTGGGAAGCGGACTGACCGCTTTTGGAGCAAGAAATCGGTATAGCTGCCGTTGAGCGAGTCCTGGCGTGTAGCACCTCCCGGCGAACCTCAGACGGTCCCGCACATGCTCCCGCTCGGCTGCTCTTGCCAAAACCCGCCGTTTTCTCGCTCATGAACGATCTTCCCAAGCTAGATCGCTCAAAAGCCTCAAAGCGCGCATTTCAACAATGCGCTGGCCATAGTGAGTGCCTTCACGACCCCGTGTACGAGCTTCACGATGATCCGAGGCAGGCCGCCGCCGCGTCTGGTCTGGACCGAAGCCCCCGCTGGCCTCGGCAAACGATCGTTGAAGTAATCGGTGCGGCACATGTGCTTGACTCTTAAATCTACATATGTTGGTATGATGCCATGGCCCGTAAACGACAGCCCTCGAAGCAGATGTGCCGCCTCCTTGAATCGCTCTCGAAGACGCAGGGCGAATGGCGACATGGCTACGACCTGATGAAGGTCACCGGGCTGTTGTCCGGGACGCTGTATCCGCTGCTGATGCGGATGACCGAGCAGGGGCTCGTGGAGGCCGAGTGGCGCGAGCCCTCCCAGCACGGACGACCCGCCCGCCACGCCTACCGCCTGACCTCGGCAGGCGTAGCCCTTGCGCGCGACCTCGCCGGCAGTGCGCCGGGCCAACCGTTCAAGGGAGCGCTGGCATGAAAGCATTGTTCGCACGCGCGCTGCTCCGCCTGGCAACCGCTTGTCTAGGCGAGCGCAAGCGCGACTGGGCCATGGCGATGGAAGCGGAGCTGGACACGGCGATCGCCGAAGGCGCGCCGGTGCAGTTCGCGTTCGGGTGCCTTCTGGCGGCAGGGCGCGGGCTGCTAGCGGCCGAGGAAGGACGATTTGTCCTCACCAGCTATGCCGTAGCGATCGGTGTACTGCTGCCGATGGCCGCGCTGCAAATCGGCTGTGCGCTGTTCGGGTTGCCCTATCTCTATCCCGGCCTGCACGGGCTGGGCGGCGCGCTGATCGACGGCGGGCTGCAGGAGGACTTGCTGCGCCGCGTCTACCAAGCGGCGATCCCGTCGCTAGCGCTGCTCCAGCTGTTGATCGGGCTTGGGCATGTGCGGATCGCCTGGGTGGTGCTGGAGCGAGATTGGGCGGCAGCGCTTCGCTGGGGCAGCCTGAGCCTGGCCGCATCGGCGACTCTGGTGACGTTCCTCAGCGTGTTGTTCATCGATGGCCGGCAGGCGCTGATCCAGAGCGGGGTGCTCGCCATCGAGCTGGCGATCATCGCAAGCGTGGCGCGCTGGCACGCGCATTTCTCGCCTGGTCCGGCACCCACTCTGGTCCGCTAAGCGGATCGCACGGCGACGGGATGCAAGACGGTCTTCGGGTGCACCGCCCCGGAGCGTGAGGCCGCATGGCCGCAAGCGGTGCCGTAAAGCGACGCGCTCGTCGCTGCGGAGCCCCCGCCGCACCCTCGGGGCAAGGAGACGATGCATGCGAACCGCAGCCCTGCGTTTCATCCTTCGCTGTTCGGCGACTGCCTTGTTCCTGCTGCCTCTCGGGGCGGTCGTCGCAGGGCCGGAGGATCCCGCTGCCGCTAACCGGTCCCCCTTCCTGGGAACCTGGGAGCTGGACCTCACCCGCATGCCTGCCAACTATGGTCCGCCACCCCGCCGGGTCCTTTATACCTTCGAGGATGTCGGCGCTGGTCAGTGGCGAACGACCGTCGACATCACCGCGCCGGACGGCAGCGTCCGGCACATGGCGGTGCGCTACGCACGCGACGGATCGGCATCGGCAGGCGAAGGCGACAAATCGGAAGCGGACAGCGCCGCGATCAACCAGCCCGCATCCAACGTGCTGGTCATGAGCCTTGCGAAGAACAAGATGCTCGGCTCGGTGCGGGTCTATGCAATCTCGTCGGACGGCAAGGAAATGACGGAATCTGCGGCGGCTGCCGACGCCGGTGGAGCGCCTTTCGTCAGGAACTTCCATTTCCGCCGCCTGCGGTGAGCCAGTCGCGTCGGCAGGAAGGGGCATAAAGCCACCCAAGCGGACCCGTGGCGGCCGCTCTGCGGCGCGATCGACGCCAATCTGTACAGGAGAAGATCATGAAGTTGTTGGTGCTCTTCAGCGCCGCGCTGCTGTCGGCTTGCGCCTACGGCACGTCGGCGATGGCATTCCCGCCAAGCATGACAGTCGCATATCGCGATCTGCGGCTCGATACCGCAGTCGATCGCGCCATGCTAGTACGCCGCGTTGACCGTGCTGTTGGCACCTTCTGCAAGGCTTACGACCCGATGGACCCGGATACGCGGTTCGATGCCCGGTTGGCGAGCGGGCGGCATTGTCCCGGTGCTGCCGCTATTCTGCTGGCGCAGCGTATGCCTGCGAACGTTCGGCGGGCATATCGCGCGGGGCGTCGTGAGCAAGGTGGAAGCCGAATGCCCGCGATTAGCGAATCGAAATAGCCTGCCTCTCCGCGTCGGCGGCGACTAGTGGGAATGTCCGCTACTCACTCGGAGCTTCCACCTCAAAAGCCGCCAGTCGGCATACGGCCCAGCTTCTGACGTTCCGAGGTGCCGGTCGGGCAACAGTTGAACGTCGGCTTCTGACAAGAGCCGCCGTCCGACACGCCGCAGGCGAACGGCAACTTATGCCCAGGCTTTGTCATTCCGAGATTCGCTGCCGAAGATGAACAAGCGGCAGGTTTCGGATTCCGCAGATGCGACGCTGAACGACGGGGATTGGGCGGGAGCTGCCTGTCCGCTTTTCGTCGCCTTCCGGTCATGGATCCACCGGAGCCAGCAGCGACGGAGCGTCCAGCTGCTGGCTCAAGACCTCCTGCGGGGTTTGATAGCCGAGGCACTTTCGAGGCGTGTTGTTCAGCCGATCGACCATGCCTTGAAGCTGCCGGTCAGATATCGCGGCGATGTCAGTGTCGAAGGGCAGAAACCGCCGGATGCGACCATTGGTGTTCTCGACGCTGCCCTTCTGCCAGGGTGCTGACGGCTTGCAGAAATAGGACGTGATGTTCAGCGCGCTGGCGAGCCTGGGGTATCTCGCGAACTCGGTGCCGCGATCGAACGTGATGGAGCGTCGCAGGGGAGGGGGGAGGGAGCGAAGACGCCGCTCGATGCCGGTGATCACCTCGGTCGAGTGCTTGCTCGGGTTGGGGCACAGGATCGTGAAGCGGCTGCGCCGCTCGACGAGCGTGGTGAGGTTTGCTTTCCCGTGAACCGCGCGAAAGGCGATCAGATCGCCTTCCCAGTGACCGAAGCTGCTCCGCTCGGAGATCTCCGGTGGGCGCTGGGCAATGGTGTTCGCGTCGGGGATGCGGGCGGCGCGCGGCTTGCGCCCATAGCGCGACCGGCGCTTCTTCCTGGCCATCGGGAGCAGCTTCCACAGCCGTTGGCGCTTGCCGTCCTCACTATAGACGTACTGGTAGATCGTCTCGTGACAGACGTTTCCCGATCCGACGCGGTGCCGACGCAGATAGCCGGCGATCTGCTCTGGAGACCAAGCTGCCTCGAGGCGGTCCAGGATATAGGCGGCCAACGGCAAATTCCGCGATATCTTGAGCCCTCGACGCCGGCGAGCTGCTGCCTTGTCATTCGCAAGCGTCGGGAAGTAGCCGCGGAACATCGGCTCGTCATCCAGATGCCGGTTCCGCTCCAACTCTCGATAGACGGTCGACACGTGGCGACCAAGCTCGGTGGCAGCCTCCCGGACACTTCTGCCGGATTGCCGAAGCTGATAGAGACGTCGCCGTTCGTCCAGATCCAGATGCCGATAATGGCTCACGCTGCGAAACCCTCAAGCGGCTGAACACCGCAGATTGACTAGGTTTTCGCACTTCGATTTGGAATCCGCCCGGTCGCAAACCCTCGAGATGATAAGGTATCTTATGTAAAATACATGCCTCGGGGGGCCGGGCGGACGGCCGCCGCCGCCCGCCCCACGCACCAGCCTACCAGTTCACGCCGAGGCGCGCATAGAGATAGCGCCCGTTGAATCCGAAGGGCGAGTAATAGGGAAAGCCGACCACGCCCGTCGAATTGTTCGCCGGGATCGTCCGGTCGGGATAGACGTCGAACAGGTTGCTCGCGCCGAGCGCGATCTGGGCGCCCTTGCGCGGCTGGAAGCGCAGCTCGAGATCGCTGATCAGGTGCCGGCCGGTGTGGATGTCCGCCGCAGGCGTGGTGCCCGGCTGGTTGACGTCACCATAATAGGTTCCGCGCAGCGTGAGCCCCACCGGGCCCTTCGCCCAGTCGATCGTGCCGGTCACCTTTTCGCCCGGGGTGCCCTGCTCGATCGTCAACACGCGGCTGCGCGCGAACAGCACCGGCGCCGGATTCACCGTCGCGGTGTTGGTCGGCACGCGGGTTACCACGATCTCGTTGACGTTGCCCGCCAGCGTGAAGTCGAACGACCCCGCCGGATCGGCGGCGTTGCCCAGCCGGTAATGCGCCACCGCATCAATACCGCGGGTGCGCGAGCGCAGGCCGTTGATGAAGAAGCGCGCCGACGGCACGTTGAACGGGTTGAGGATCGCCGCGACCTGCGGGCTGAAGCTCGCCTGGATGTTCTCGGACAGGCCGAGCTGGTCGCGCAGGCGGATCTCATAGGCGTCGACGCTGAGGTCGAAGCCGCCGGCACGGATCACCGTGCCGACCGAGAAGTTGGTCGACTTCTCCGGCTGGAGCGGCTTGCCGCCCAGCGCTGCCGCCACCGGCGCGGTCGAGGGGAAGGTGCCGGTGAGGATCGGCGTGCCGTTCTGGACGACCTGCGCGATCGAGGTGAAATATTGCTGCTGCAGGCTCGGCGCGCGGAAGCCTGTGGAGACGGTGCCGCGCAGCGCGAACCACGGCGCGACGTCGTAGCGCGCCGAGAGCTTGCCGTTGGCGGTGTCACCGAAGTCCGAATAATGCTCGCCGCGCACCGCGATGTCGACGAGGAACGCCTGGGTCACCTGCGCTTCGAGGTCGAGATAGCCCGAGACGCTGCGCCGCGAGCGCTCGATCGCGTTGACCGGCGCGAAACCGCCAAAGCCCTGCGCACCCGGCGACGCGCCGGCAACCGCGCCGGTGGTAGGCGCATCATAGGAGGCCGTCTCGCCCGGGGTGATCTTATAGCCTTCGCGCCGCCCTTCTGCGCCGAACGCCAGGTTAAGCGACTGGAGGACGTCGAACTTGCGCCGCACGTCGAGCCCCGCCACCCACTGGTCGAAGATCAGCGCGCCGTCATAGAAATTCTTCGGCGTCGCCGCGCCATAGGCATAGTTGGCCGAGTTGCGCGTGCGATAGGCGATCTTGTTGCGGCCGTAGCCGGCGTGCAGATCGATACCCCAGTCGCCGAGATCACCCTTCACCCCCACCGCGCCGACGGCATTGGTCGACTTGGTGTTGATGATCGGCAGGAAGCCATCCGGATAGCCGGCAAGCGCGGTGGTAGCGCTGGCCAGCCGCGGGAAGGCGGCGCTGCGGGTGTCGCGGTCCTGATAGCTGCCCCAGCCATAGAGGCTCCAGCCGCCGCCGATACCCTTTCCGGCATTGATCGTGCCGGTGTATTGCTCGACCTGCGGATCGCCGAAGCGGCCGGTGACGCGGGTGGGCGTGACTCGCGGGTCGAAGTCGGCGCGGTTGGTCGCCTGGCGGTTCACATATTCGCCCGTGACCGTGACGAACCCGTCCTCGCCAAGCCCGAAGCCCTGCCAGACCGAGGCGGTGAAGGCCGGCTCGCCGGTGGTCGAGCGGCTGCCGCGCGCCGTGTCGATGTCCGTGTGGTAGACGCCGTAGGTCGCGGAGGCGGCGCCGCCCGAGCGCGCCTCGCGCAGCCGTAGGTTGATCACGCCGGCGATCGCGTCCGAGCCATATTGCGCCGAGGCACCGTCGCGCAGCACTTCGATCCGCTCCAGCGCGGCCGTCGGGATGGTGTTGAGGTCCACCGCGGCCGAGCCGCGGCCGACCGAGCCGTTGATGTTGAGCAGCGCCGAGCTGTTCACCCGCACCCCGTTGACCAGCACCAGCACCTGATCGGGCGAGAGGCCGCGCAGCGTCGCCGGGCGGATCGCATCGGTGCCGTCGGTGGCGGAAGGGCGCGGGAAGTCGATCGACGGTGCGACCGCGGCAACGGCGGCGCCCAACTCGGTCGTACCCTGGCGGCCGAGCGCCTCGCTGCTGAGCACGTCGACCGGCGAGGCGGTATCGAGCCGCGAGCGCCCTTGGGTGCGCGTGCCGGTGACGACGATCTCATCGCCGCCGCCGGCCACCGGAGCATCGGCCTGCGCCGGCTCGGCGCCGGTCTGCTGCGCCTGTGCGGTGCCGGAAGCCAGTGCGGCAGTGGAGGCTGCAATCAGCAGCGCGTGGCGGAAGGTACGCATGGTCAACCCCTTGATCTCGTTCTTGTCATCGCGCGATCTCCCATCTTCCGGCTAGGAATGCAGGAAAGAAAAGATTGGGGGGCTGAAACGCGGGCAGCTGCACGTTATCGCGCGTCGAGGCCATCCTCGAACTGCGCGTTGGCGCGATGCTGGAACGCCTCTGCCCGCCTGCGAAAGGCGGCGGCGACAATCGGGTTGGCGCAGGATGCGGCGCGGGCACGCTCTTCCTGCGCACGGCGTTCGAAGAAGGATCGGCAACTGGGCATGGCGCGTCTCCCAGGACGACGGCACGTCCAGCAGGGGGCGGAGGTACGGCGTCAACCGATGCGGCGCGCGTTTCGTTCCTCAGCGTTCGGCGATGGCGGTGAGCGCCTCCGCCAGCGCGTCGAATACTGCGCGGTAACGGACGCCGTGGCGAAGATCCTCGTGCATCACCACCCACATTCGCAGCGGCAGGTCGAACGCGTCCTGCAGGATATGGACCAGCGCGGGATCGCGGCGCGCCGCCACGGTCTGGCAGATGCCGATGCCGAAGCCGGCGCGGATCGCTTCGAATTGCGCGGCGTCGTTGTCGACGCGCAGCGCGAAGGCGGATCGGTCAAATTCGGGCAGGTGGCGCATCGCCGCGCGGATGAAAGGTGTTTCGGTATCGAAGCCGATCAGGTCGTGCGCGGGCAGATCCTCGAAACCGGCAGGCGTGCCCCGCCGCGCGAGATAGTCGCGATGGGCATGAAAGCCGAGCCGCAGCGCCCCGACCGGCCGCGCCACCAGCGCCTGCTGGACCGGCTCGGTCATTCGTATGGCGATATCGGCGCGGCGTTGGAGCAGATCGTCGAGCGCGTCGGAGAGCGACAGCTCAAAGATCAGACCCGGATACGCCTGGCGCAGCCGGGTGAAGATGGCCGGCAGGTGCAGCACGCCCACCGCTTGGCTGGCACTGATCCGCACCACGCCCTCGGGCTGGCCCGGACGCCCCTGCCCAGCCCGCTGGAGCGCCGCCGCGGCTGCAACAAGGGCTTCTGCATGGGGTTGCAGCGCCAGGCCCCGGTCGGTCGGCGAGAGCCCGCGCGGCGAGCGGACGAAAAGCGAGCCGCCGCTCGCCTGTTCCAGCGCATCGATATGGCGGGCGATGCTCGGCTGCGTCATCCCGAGCGCGCGTGCCGCCGCCGAGAGCGACCCGCCGCGCAGAACGGCGGCAAAGCTTCGATAGACGTCCCAGCTCGGCTCAATACTCATCGATTTCCGTATATCTGTTCTCCGCATTTGGGCAATTTCCGTTCGACCCGAGTTGGCCGAAACGTGCTCCACGACAGATGGAGGCACCGATGACCGAGAGAACGGCACTGATCCTGGGGGCGACCGGCGGCATCGGCGGCGCGATGCGGCAGCGGCTGCTGGCCGGCGGCTGGCGTGTGAAGGCGCTGACCCGGCGCCCCTTGCCGCTGCTCGAAGGTTGCGAGCAGATCCTGGGTGACGCGATGGATGCCGATGCGGTGCGCGCGGCAGCACGGGATGCGGCGGTGATCGTCCATGCGGTGAACCCGCCCGGCTATCGCAACTGGGCAAAGCTGGTGCTGCCGATGATCGAGAACAGCATTGCCGCCGCACAGGCGGCCGCCGCCCGGATCGTGTTGCCGGGCACCGTCTACAACTATGGGCCCGACGCCTTCCCGGGGATCGACGAGGATGCGCCCCAGCGCCCGCGCACGCGGAAGGGCGCGATCCGGGTCGCCCTGGAGGAACGGCTACGCGACGCCGCAACACATGGGCCTGCCAAGGTTCTGATCGTCCGCGCCGGCGATTATTTCGGACCCGGCGCTGCGAACAACTGGTTCGGCCAGGCGATGGTGACCCCGGGCACCCGCCCCCGCGTGATCCGCATGCCGGGCAAGCGGGGCATCGGCCATCAATGGGCCTATCTGCCCGATGTCGCCGAGACGATGGCGCAGCTGCTCGATCAGCCCGCCTTGCCCGCCTTCGCGCGCTTCCACATGGACGGGCATTGGGACGCGGACGGACAGCAGATGGCGGAGACCATCGCCCGCGTGCTCGGCGATCCCGCGGTGCCGATCCGCCCCCTGCCTTGGTGGCAGCTCCGCCTCGCCGCGCTCGCCATGACGACGCCCCGCGAGCTGATGGAGATGCGCTATCTGTGGCAGCAGCCGATCCGCCTCCGCAACGCGCGGCTGGTCGCGACGCTCGGCGGCGAGCCGCGGACGCCGCTGCTCGACGCCGTGGCGGCAACGCTCACCGGGCTTGGTTGCCGGTAATCGCTCAGGCGAGCGTGAGGTACAGCTCGGCCTCGATCGTCCAGGCGCCGCCGATCTCGCGCCACTTGGCGGTGTAGCTGCCGCTTGCCTGCACCGCTCCATCCGCCGCCGAAACACCTTGCCACTGGCCATGCTCGAAGGCGATCGGGGCGACGGGCGAGACGACTACCGTCTCCGGGACCCGGCTGTATACGCTCCGCTCTCGGGTCGCGAACTCGCGCTTCCACGCCTGGAGCTGGGCTTTCCGCCCCTGGAGTAGCGCGCTGTCGGTGCCGGCGACCAATACCACGTCCGGCGCGAGCAGCGGCCCGATCGCGGCGAGGTCGGCGGCGGCCAGCGCACGGTTGAAGGCGGCGCGGGCCATGCGGATGGCGAGTTCGGGGGACGTCTGCATCCCCACCTGCTCTACCGCCGGCCGCGCGCGCGGCAAGCCCGCCCGCTGCGCTCAACCGCCAATTTCCTACGACGGATTGCCAGCCGCCCTCGGCTGTGTAGACTAGCGTAAATTGTCGGCTAACCGACTGAATTGGAGACTTTCCTTGGCGCTGAAGCACGTCCTCCTGGCCTCTACCCTGTCGATTGCGGCGCTCGCCGCCCCCGCGCTCAGCCGCAAGCCCCAACAGACCGCCCCCGCCGCGCCGAGCGCCGAGGCGACCCGCTATGGCAGCTGGGGCTTCGACCTTTCGGGCATGGACCGCAGCGTGAAGCCGGGCGACGACTGGTACCGTTTCGTCAATGGCGCCTGGACCGATCGTACCAAGATTCCCGACGATCGCTCCTCCTTCGGCGCGTTCGCCGTGCTGCGCGACCTGTCCGAAATGCGGCTGCGCGGGCTGATCGAAGGCTATAGCCCCACCGACGCTGCCAACCCCGATCGCCGCAAGGCCGCGACGCTCTATCGCGGCTATATGGACGAAGCGGCGATCGAAAAGCTCGATGCGCAGCCGCTCCTCCAGCGCCTGCAGCCGGTCAAGGCGGCGAAGACCAAGGCGGCGCTCGCGGCGCAGATGGGCGCGGCGATGGGCGGCTTCGGCGCCAGCTTCTTCGGCGTCGGCGTCAGCGACGATGCCAAGCAGCCCGACGTCTATGCGCTGTACCTGCGCCAGGGCGGCCTCGGCTTGGGCGACCGTGACCTCTATCTCGATCCCAAATTCGCCCCCCAGGTCGCGCGCTACAGGCAATATGTCGCGCAGCTGCTCGGCATGGCGGGCTGGCCGGATGCAGCCGGGGCCGCTGACAAGGTGGTGGCGATGGAGACGCGCATCGCCGAGGCGCACTGGACCCGGGCGCAAAGCCGCGACCGCGACAAGACCTACAACCCGGTCACCGTCGCCGAGCTCAAGGCGCAGGCACCGGGCTTCGCCTGGGACCCGTTCTGGCAGGCCGCCGGGCTCTCCGAGGCGAGTCGGGTGATCGTCGCGCAGAACAGCGCGGTGCCGAAAATCGCGCAGGTCTTCGCCGACACTGACCTGGAGACGCTCAAGGCGTGGCAGGCCTTCCGCATCGCCGACGACATTTCGCCGCTGCTCTCGAAGCGCTTCTCGGATGCGCAGTTCGACTTCCGCTCGCGCTTCCTCAACGGCCAGCCCAAGGAACGCGAGCGCTGGAAGCGCGCGGTCTCCTTCACCGAGCGGGCGATCGGCGAAGGCGTCGGCCGCGATTATGTCGCGCTCTACTTCCCGCCCGAAAGCAAGGCCAAGATGGACGTGCTGGTCGGCAATCTGCGCGTGGCGCTTGCCGGTCGCATCAAGAACCTCGCCTGGATGAGCCCCGCGACGAAGGAGCAGGCGCTCGCCAAGCTGCAGGGCTTCACCGTCAAGGTCGGCTATCCGAGCAAGTGGCGCGACTATACCACGCTTGAGGTACGCCCCGGCGATCTGGTTGGCAATGCCGAGCGGGCGAGCAAGTTCGAATGGGACTATCGCCGCAACCGGCTGGGCGGCCCGGTCGACAAAGCCGAGTGGGGCATGACGCCGCAGACGGTCAATGCGTACTACAACTCGGTCAAGAACGAGATCGTGTTCCCGGCGGCGATCCTGCAGCCGCCTTTCTTCGATCCCAAGGCCGACGACGCGGTCAATTATGGCGGGATCGGCGGGGTGATCGGCCACGAGATCAGCCATGGCTTCGACGACCAGGGCCGCAAGTCCGACGGCAACGGCGTGCTGCGCGACTGGTGGACCGCCGAGGATGCGACCAAATTCGAGGCGCAGGCGGTGCGGCTCGGCGCGCAGTATGAGGCCTATAGCTTCGAGGGGCTGCCCGGGCTGCACATCAACGGCCGCGCCTCGATGGGCGAGAACATCGGCGATCTGGGCGGCGTGCTGATCGCGCTCGATGCCTATCACGCCTCGCTCGGCGGCAAACCGGCGCCAGTGCTCGACGGCTTTAGCGGCGACCAGCGCTTCTTCCTCGGCTGGGGCCAGGTGTGGCGCACCTTGTTCCGCAACGAGGCGCTGCGCCAGCAGCTGGTCAGCGATCCCCACTCGCCGGGGCAGATCCGCGCGGTAAACCCGCTGCGCAACGTCGATGCCTGGTATGCCGCGTGGAACATCGATCCCAGCCAGAAGCAATATGTCGCGCCCGCGGACCGCGTGCGGATCTGGTAAGCCTTACGAAATCCTCCCCCGCCAGGGGGAGGTGTCACCGAAGGTGACGGAGGGGGAGGATCCCAGATCGTCGCGCGCGGCGTGCTTCCTCCCCTTCCGACCCGCTGGCGCGGGCCATCTCCCCCTGGCGGGGGAGGATCAGGTGAGGGTCAGAAGTCGATCCGCACCGAGGTGCTGATCGTACGGCCGTTGATCGAGCGCGCCCGGACGATGCCATTGGCCGGGATCGCGCCCTCCTCCGCCTCGGTGAAGCCGCGCACGTTGAACAGATTGTTGGCGTTCAGCGAGACCAGCAGCTTCGGGATCGGTCGGAACTGGGCGAAGGCGTTGACCTGGGTATAGCCGGGTAGCTTGAGCTGGTTGTTGTCCTGCGCATAGCTGCTGGTCGTGCCGATCACGTTGGCGCCGATCGAGGCGCGGCCGAACTCGACCTGCGGCGTCGCCTGGAAGATCAGGTTCGCCTGGCGCCGCGGGGTGTTGCCGACCACCCCCGGGTTGAGCGCATCGGCGACGATCCGCGAATGCGTCCAGGTCGCGCCCGCGGTCAGGCTGAACGGCCCCTGGCGCACCGCGCCGTCGAATTCGAGGCCATAAGCGCGGTAGGTGCGGTCGATGAACACCTGGCGCGTCGCCTCGTAATTCTGCTCCTCGGTGCGCGCCCAGAATCCGGTGAGGTTGAGGGTGAGCGGGCCTTCGCGATATTTCACGCCGAGCTCGGCCTGGTTGACGAAGTCGACCGCCGCGGCAGAACTCACCAGATGGCCGTCGGTGGTGCTGACCGCCGGGCCGAACAGCAGGCGATCGGCGTTGGCGCGGCCGCCGCGGCTGTAGCGGGCGAAGACGGACATATAGTCGACGAAGCGATAGTTGATGCCCGCCGAATAGCTCCAGTAGTTGTAGCTATAGTTGACCGGCGCGGGGCTGGTCAGCGGGATCACTGCGACGCGGGTTTCGGCATCGGAGATCACGCCGTCGCCATTGATGTCGCGGCTGGTCGCGCCCACTCGCCCGCCGCCGAGATCGGCACCGGCGATCGAGCCGCTGGCGTCGCCGAAGTCATAGCGCACACTGCCGCCGATCGAAACCTTGCCCACCTGATAGTTGAGCGAGGCGAAGGGCGCGTTGACGTTGTAGTCGACATTGTAGCTGCGTCGGCAGCACCCGCCGAAATAGGCGGCACTATAGCCGTAGAAGCCGTCCTGGGTGACGGCCGTCCCGTTCGCGCGGCGAACGTTGACCAGCGCCGCATCGCCATTCCCCCGGACATCGGTGAGGATCGAGGTCCATAGCCAATCGGTGTCGATCGTCTGGCGCGACTTGTAGAAGCCGGCGGTGGCGGTGAGCTTGCCGGTGCCAACGTCGAACGCCCGGCTCGCGCGCAGGTCGTTGGTGATGTTGTCGAGGCTGTTCAGCTTCGTGTCGAACACCACGATCTGCGCGAGCAGGCCGTTGCCGTTGAGGCCGCCCAGATTGGTGATCGCCTGGCCCGCGTTGGGACCGCTGGCATAGGACAGCGTCGCGCCCGCGCCGCCCATCGAGGTGGCAATCGCGCTGGCGCTATCCACCGCCGCCGGGAAGTTCGAGATGAACCGGCCGGAGATGTCCGAATAGCGGAAGCGATCGGTGACGGTCCAGCCGGCGAGCAGCGTCTCCGCCTCGAAACCGATCGACTTGACCAGCGGGTGCTGGCCGTCGCGGACGTCGTCGGTGACCAGATTGTTGTTGCCGTCCAGCGTCACGTTGCGGGTGAAGTTGGGCGTCAGCAGCTGGTCGCGGTTGGAGCGGAAATTGGGCAGGTCCTGATAGGTCGGGTTGGCATTGGTGCCGGTCACCCGCACCGGCATCGGCAGATAGCCGACGGCGCGGTCGTCGAGGAACTTGCCGTAAAGGCGAATATGGCCGCCCTCGAAGTCCTTGGTGATGTTGAACTTGAACTGGCCGCCCTTGTTGCCGTCATAGCCGATGCGGCGCGGACCGGTGCCCTGGCGGTAGAAGCCGCCCATGTGGAAGCGGACGCTGTCGGTGAGCTTTGCGCCGTAATCGAAATCGAGGCGATAGTCCTTGTAGTCGAGGCCCGCCGTCGCCTGCACCGCGCCGCCGGGGGTATCGCCGGTCTTGGAGATCATGTTGATCACGCCGCCGGGCGAGTTCGACGCGAAGGTCGAGGCCGAGCCGCCGCGGATCGACTCGACCTGGGCAAGGTTGAGATCGGCGCGCAGGAAGATGTCCGCATTGCCGAAGGTGATGTCGCCGAATTCCAGCACCGGCAGCCCGTCTTCCTGCAGCTGCAGGAACTTGGCGCCGCCCGAGGCAATCGGCAGGCCGCGGATCGAGATGTTGGCGTTGCCCTCACCGCCCGAGCTTTCGGAACGGATGCCGGGCAGGCTGCGGAAGATTTCTGCCACCGAGCGCGGCGCGGCCTTCTGGATGTCGTCCGCCTTGAGCGAACTGGTCGAGATCGCGGTGTCGAGCCGGTCCCGTCCGCGCGCCACGGCGGTTACGACGATTTCGGTATATTTCTCTGCTTCCGCTTCCTGCGGCGGCGCCGTGTCCTGCGCGAAGGCGGGGACGCTGGGGATGGCCAGCATGCTGCCGATCAGCAGCAGCCGGCGGAATTGGTTGGCGCGCACAGACATGGCCATGAGCCTCTCTCCCTGATCTGGGCTCTCCTTGGCGGGAGCCCTTCACATATCGGTATATCTCCTAATGCAATCGATTGCAACAAGCCCCGTATTTGTCCGGAGCGGCGCGATCTTGCGGTTTTCCGCCATTCCCGCCACACCTTGTTCGTGAGCCAAGACGCACTGCCTTCCGATCGGCCGGCCCGCACGCTGGCCGATATCGCGCGCCTCGCCGGGGTTTCGACCGGTACCGTGTCGCGCGCGCTGGCCGGCAGCAGCCTGGTCAATGCTGAGACCCGTCAGCGCATCCAGGCGCTCGCCGCCGCCAACGACTTCCGGGTCAACCAGATGGCGCGGCGCCTACGGACGCAGAAGACCGGGGTGATCGGCGTCGTCGTGCCGCTGGGGCATGAGCGTCGCCAGCACCTCTCCGACCCCTTCTTCATGACCATCCTCGGCCATCTCGCCGACGCGCTGACCGAGAATGGCTATGACGTGATGCTCTCGCGCGTGATTCCCGATGCCGCGGACTGGCTGGAGCGCATCGTCGATTCGGGCATGCTCGACGGGGTGCTGCTGATCGGCCAGTCGGACCAGATGGAAGCGATCGAGCGCGTTGCGGCGCGCTATCGGCCGCTGGTAGCCTGGGGCAGCAACCTTCCCGGGCAAGTGCATTGCGCCGTCGGCACCGAGAATGTCGCCGGCGGCCGGATCGCCGCCGAGCATCTGATCGCGCGCGGCGTGCGGCGGATCGCCTTTCTCGGCGAATTGCGCGCTCCCGAGATTCGCGCACGCTTCGCCGGGGTTTGCGCCGCCGCTGCCGCCGCGGGGCTTCCCGAGCCGCTCCAGCTCGACACACACCTCGCCTCCGAAATGATGGAGCGAGAGATCGCCGCACATCTCACCCGCCACCTCGATCGGATCGACGGGATCGCTGCCGGATCGGACATGATCGCGATGACGACGCTGCGCGTGCTCGCCGACCAGGGCATGGCGGTGCCGAGCGACGTGCCGGTGATTGGCTATGACGACCTGCCGCTGGGGCTGCAGACGGTACCCCGCCTCACCACGGTGCGGCAGGATATCGCCCGGGGCGCTCGCGCGATGGTCGAGCGGCTGTTCGCGCGGATTGCCGGGCAGGACGCGCCGTCGCTGGTGATGCCCCCCGAATTGGTGGTGCGGGATTCGGCCTAGGGGCCGACCGTCACGCGGTCGCCGGCAAAGGCGAGGCGGAAGAACGGTGCCGCCACGCCGCCAAAGATGCGACGGCGCTGGTCGGGATCGGCGAGCATCGCCGCATCGGCGGGGCCGACGCCGGGATAGTCGACGAAGCTGAGCACCTCGCCCTCCCCCGTCACCCACCAGCAATAGGCCTGGGTGGGCGCCTCAGGCGGATTGCCGACGACCAGCCCGGTGCCGTTGACCGGACGCCACGGCCCCGCCATCCCTTCGGCCACCATCGCGTACAGGCCCGTCGGCGCAACGATGCCCTCGGCGAAGCGGCGCGCCTGAGTGCTCCAGAACAGGTAGTAGAGGCCGTCACGGACGACGATATGCGGCCGCTCGAGCTCGCTATTGACCTCGATTGCCGAGAGCAGCGGCGCTTCAAGCCGCCAGCCCTCGCCCTCGCGGCGCGCGACACCGATCACGCCGTTGACCTGCGCGTCGCTCCACGCGGCGTTGGCGGTGAACAGGACATATTCCGCGCCATCGGCGGGGTCGCGAAAATAGCCGGGATCGCGAAAGCCTTGGATGCCGTGCGCGGGGGCGATCGTCTCGTTGGCGATCGTGTACAGCGCGCCATCGGCCGCGACGATCTCCTGCGGCCTATCCCAGCCCTCGAGCCGCGGCGCCTCGCCGTCGAGCACGAACCGCCCCCGGCTGACGAACAAGCGCTGCTCATAGGTGGTGGCCCCGCCGCGGCGCCCGGCGGCGGTGAAATAGTGGCTCAGGGTAACCCCGTTCGCCTCCAGCACCGCCGAGCCGGACCATTCGCGCGAGCCCGGCGTGAAGCCGTCTGGGAAGGCGTCGCCATGGTCCTGCCAGCCGTCCACACCATGGCTGGTCAGCCGGATGCGGGCGACGTCGTGCCGGCCCTCGGGATCGTCGAGCCGCGGCGCGGCGAGAAAGAACCACCAACTGCGCCCGCCGCGCAGCACGGTGCGGCCCTCGGCATCGGCGATCGGCCACATGTCCCACAAGTCCATGCCGGGCGCCGGCGATTCTCCGCCCGGCGCGAGCAACGGCAGCGCCGCCCCCGCCTGCGTCGCAATCCCGGCAACCGCCGCGCGCGTCCATTCCGCCGTCGCGCTCATGCGACGTTGCGCCCGCGTACGGTCCACACGGCGAGCGCGGCGCAGAACAGCAGCAGCCCGCACAGGCGCAGCACGTTGCGCGCGTCGCCGTCGAGCAGCGGCCCGTAGAGAAACGGCAGCGTAACCGAGAACAACAGCATCGGAATGACGATCATCATGTTGAAAATGCCCATATAGACCCCGGTTCGCTCGGGCGGGATCGATCCGGCGAGGATCACGTACGGATTGCCCATCATGCTCGCCCAGCCGAGGCCCAGGCCGATCGCGGGGACGAACAGCAGCGCCTTGTCCTGCACCTGGGGCAGCCAGAGCATGCCGATCCCGGCACAGACCAGGCAGGCGGCATGGAGCCGCGCCGCGCCGATCCTGCGGGCGATCGGCACCATCGCGAAGGCGGCGATAAAGGCGACGGCGTTATAGAAGGCAGCGATCTCGCCATTGGTCAGCACGGCCGACCGGAAGCCCGGCGCGGTCGAATCCACGGTACCGTAGACCGAGCGGGCGACGGCGAGGATGACATAGGTCCAGTACGCCATCATCGCATACCATTGGAACAGGCTCATCAGCGCCAGCTTGCGCATTGCCAGCGGCATGTCGCGGATGGCGCCCCCGATCTCGCCGAGCGTTGCCCCCAGCGACTTGGGCTGCGCAGCGATATGCGCGCGCTCGGCCAGGGTCAGCGGCAGTTCGGGCACGCGCAGCACCGACCAGAGGATCGTGCCCAGCGCAAGCACCGCGCCGACCATGAACGCGACGCGCGCGGTATAGGGAATGTGGTGCGCATCGACCCAGTCCTGGCTCATCCCCGCCCAGACGAGCAGCGACGGCGTGAGGAAGGCGAGCATCTGCGCCAGCCCGGTGAACGCGCTCTGGGTGAGGAAGCCGAGGCCGTGCTGGCTGGGGTCGAGCCGATCGGACACATAGGCGCGATACGGCTCCATGGTGATGTTGTTGCCGGCGTCCAGCAGCCAGAGCAGCGACACCGCCATCACGATCGAGCTGCTGAGCGGCATCCAGAACAGCCCCGCCGAGCACAGCACCGCGCCGGCAAGGAAATAGGGGGTGCGGCGGCCCCAGCGGCTGTCGGTACGGTCGCTCATCGCGCCGATCAGCGGCTGGACGAGCAGCCCGGTCATCGGTCCGGCAAGCTGGAGCAACGGCAACGAGGCTTCGGAGGCGCCAAGATAGGAATAGATCGGCGCCATGTTGCCCTGCTGCAGCCCGAAACTGAACTGCAGGCCCAGAAAGCCCAGGTTCATCTCCAGGATTCGCCACAGCGATAGGCGCGGCTTCGCGCTGGCAGGGTTCATCGTCGCGCCCCTCCCCGGGCCCGTCTTTTCTATCCTCCCTTTATGGAACGTTTCGCGACGAGCGGCAACAATCGTTTGCAATTGAAATGGAGCAAATAGGCGCAAACGCAAAAGGGCGCCCGCGATTGCGAGCGCCCTTCGCTAGGGCCCGCCGCCTGCGTGGTAACGGCGGGAACCCGGACCGGAAAATTTCCGGAATTACATCCCGTTGTGCAGGTTGGTGTCTGCGTCGTGGGTGCGCATGTCCTTGGCCTTGGCGTCGCCTTCGGCGCGCACGGCATCGGCCTGGTTCTGCAGATTGTCCTGCGCCGCATCGGTGGTGGCGTTGCCGGCCATCGCCTCGATGTTGTCGGCGCGCGCTTCGGCGTTCGCCTCGATGTTGTCGGCCGCCTGCTCCCGCGGGGTGTTGTTGCACGCCGAGAGCGCGATCAGGCCGGCAGCGGCGCCGAGCACGAGCATCTTCTTCATCATCATTACCCTTTTACGTTGGTACAGTCGAAAATCGTTGGGTGCGGAAATCAACGACGCGGCGCTTTGTTCCGAGATGGTAACGCGGACGCGACGAGCCGAGTGGTGAGCAGAATCGCCAAAAAACCGCCGAATGCTACAATCCGCTGCTCTTCCCGTGACTTAGATCGTGCACCGATAGCCTGCATGGCGGTTTGCCGGAAGAAGAGGACTTCTTCCCCACGCGCGTTCTCGTCCATCATGCCCCGTCGGTGGATCGAGCCGTCAGCGCGTCATCCGCCCCCGCCTGTGCTCGCAATCGCCTGCGCCGGGGTCAGCGGCGGGCGAGCGCGTGCGCGAGCGCGTCGGCGCCGTCGAACCGCTCCTCGCCGAGGAAGATCACCGGCGTGGTGGCGACGCCGAACTCGTCTTTCACCGCCTCGACCTCGTCGCGGGTCCGCAGCACGCGGTCGTCGATGTCATAGCCGCGCTCGAGCAGCAATTCGCGGGCGCGGACGCCGAACGGACAGACATGGTCGGGCAGCACCATGCGGTAAAGGGTCGCTTGCTTCGCGTCGGCCATGGCGTTTCTCCTTGGCAGACAAATGCTTGGGGGCTGCGCCGGTTGCAGCGGTTCAGCTGCGCAGGAAGAGATTGCGGAACCACACCGGGCCGCTGCGCGCGGCAGCGGCGCGCCAGTCGTCCACTGCCTCCTCCGGATCATAGCGGCGGGGATCGAACAGCTTGAGCCGGACACCGCGATAGGCAGCGGCGTCATAGGTGACGAGCGTCAGGGCATGTTCGAGCGCGGTGGCAGCGACCAGCGCATGCCGGTCGCTCGCCAGCGCCACCTGCCCGCGCCGGCGCGCCACCGCCGTGTCGACCGGCAACAGATGCGGGCCGAAGGCGGGGACGAGCTGGTCGTCGATCCAGCGCCGCAGTGCGCTTGCCGCATCGCCGCGTGATGCGCGCGCCGCCTGCGCCTCGATCTCAGCCAGCGCCAGGGCCGACACAAACATCTGCTCGCGCGGCACGCCGCCCGCCCAGGCGGTCAGCCGCGGGTCGGCGCCACCGGCCCGCGCCTTGCGCAGGTCGAGCAGCACCGCGGTGTCGAGCAGATACATTCACCAGCGCCCCGGATTCAGGTCGACCTCAAAGGGCTCGGCTGCCGCCAGTGCGTCGACAATGCTTTCCCGCTCACCGGTAAAGGCACGGAAGCTGGCGATGCTCATCAGCACATGGGTAGGCTTGCCGCGATCGGTGATGAACACGGGTTCCGTTCGGGCGAATCGCTTGGCCGCGCTCACATCCTGATTGAATTCACGGCTGGTGAGCACCTTCATCGCGGGTTCCCGAGCAGCTGATCGACAGCGTTATCGTGTAGGTACGTACCTACCTTGTGGAGCCTCGGCAACAGTCCGGCTCGACCTGCGCAAAAAGTAGAATGCTGCGGTGATCGGCCCTTGTGCAATGCGCAGTGACGCGCTCCCTAGAGGCTCGCGCAGACACGGCAGAGGTCTGGCGCCCGAGGGGATCGAACCGAATGAACGAGCTGCTGACCGGCGCCTGGCACGCGCTGACCGACGTCCTCAATCCGCACGGCCCGGCGGTGCACGCCGCCAAGACGTATGCGCCCGGCGACTTCAGCATCCATTTCTTCCTGCAGCTGGCGATCATCCTGCTCGCCTGCCGGGTGGTCGGCTGGGCGGGGCAGAAGTTCCTGAAGCAGCCCCAAGTGGTCGGCGAGATGATCGCCGGTGTCGTGCTCGGCCCCTCGCTGCTCGGGTTGTTCTTCCCCGATTTGCAGCTGGCGATTTTCCCCAAGGAAACACGCAACGTCCTCTATGCTGGCGCGCAACTCGGCGTCGGGCTCTACATGTTCATGGTCGGGCTGACGCTGCGGCTCGACCATTTCCGGTCCAAGGCGAAGAGCGCCGCGGGCGTCTCCGCCGCCGGGATCGCCGCGCCCTTCTTGCTCGCCGCGCTGATCACGCCCTACCTGCTTGCCGTACCCGGGCTGTTCACCCCCGGCATCAGCCAGGCCAATGCGACGCTGTTCATGGGCGCCTGCATCGCGCTGACCGCCTTCCCGATGCTCGCCCGGATCATCAACGAGCGCGGTCTGGCAAATTCGTCGCTGGGCACGCTGTCGCTCACCGCCGGCGCGTTCGACGACGCCGCCTCCTGGTGCGTGCTGGCGCTGGTGCTGGCGACCTTCGGCGCGGGGCCGGGCGTGGCGGTGCTCGCGATCGGCGGGGCGGTTCTCTACACCGGCTTCATGCTGCTGTTCGGCCGGCGCCTGCTCGCGCCGCTCGGCCGCATCGTCGAGGCGCGCGGCGAGATGAGCAGCGCGGTGCTCGCGGTCACGATGATGCTGTTCTGCATGTCCGCCTTCTTCATGGACGCGATCGGGATCCATGCGATCTTCGGCGGCTTCCTGATGGGCGTGTGCATGCCGCGCGGGCTGTTCGTCACGGAGCTCAAGCGCAAGGTCGAGCCGCTCGCCGTGGTGCTGCTGCTGCCGATGTTCTTCACCTATTCGGGGCTCAACACCCAAATGGACATGGTCAACTCGCCCTCGCTGCTGCTGGTCGCACTGGGCATCCTGGCGGTGTCGGTCCTCGCCAAGTTCGGCGCCTGCTGGGCGGCGGCGCGCGTGGCCGGCGAGGACAACCGCACCGCGCTCGGCATCGGCGCGCTGATGAACTCGCGCGGGCTGATGGAGCTGATCATCATCAATATCGGGCTGCAGAAGGGCATCATCGGCCCGACGCTCTTCTCGATGCTGGTGCTGATGGCGATCGTGACGACGGTGATGGCAACCCCGCTGTTCGAGGCGGTCTATGGCCGCAAGGCGCGGGCCAGCGGCGAGCTAGACGCGATCGAGGGCCAGCTGGCGACGGTCTAGCCAGCGAGTTGGCGGATCAGCTCGCGGTGCGCGGGCAGGTCCGCCACCGCCTGTTCGCCGAAGCCGCGGATGCGGGCGAACTGGCGCGCGGCGGCCTCTTCATGGGGAAAGCCCCCGCGGGCGAGGGAAAGGTCGGTGGGGAAGTCCATCCCGTAGAGGATGTACTGATAGTTGAAGAAGGCGAAGCTTTCGACGTCGAGCAGAAAATCGAACCGGCTTGGCGGGCGGTGGCGCCATTGGTCGAGCAGCGCCTGCAGCGTGTCCGGGATGGTCGCCGGATCGCGATTGTCGCGCCAGAACGGCTCCTCGCGGCGGCTCAGGCAGTAATGGAGCTTGAGGAAGTCGACGATCCGCGCGTAGCGCGCCGTCATCAGCGCGTTGAACCGCGCGGCGGGCGCATCGACGGGACCGGCATGCGGGAAAAGCTCGGCAATCATCGCGGCGGCCGCCTCGATCAGCACCACGCCGGTCGCCTCCAGCGGCTCGAGGAACCCACCCGATAGGCCGACCGCGACGCAGTTCTTGACCCAAGGCGTGCGGCGATAGCCCGGCTCGAAGCGGATCAGCCGCGCGTCGTGCGGCGCGCCGCCGAGATGCGTGTCGAGGATCTCCGCCGCGCGATCGTCGTCCAGATGCGTGGAGGAATAGACGCAGCCGATGCCGCGCGCGTGCTGTAGCCCGATATCCCAGGTCCAGCCGCCCTCGTGGGCCGCGGCGACGGTGGTTGTCGCAATCGGCGCCTCGGGGTCGGCATAGGGGAGCTTGCAGGCAAGCGCGCGGTCGGTGAACAGCTGGTGTCGTACTGAGGTGAAGGGCGCGCCCAGCGCCTTGCCGATCAGCGCCGCCTCGAACCCCGAACAGTCGATATAGAGGTCGGCGGTGAGGCTGCCATGCTCGCGCGTCTCGATGCGGTCGATCGCGCCCTGGGCATCGGTATGGGCGGAGAAGACTTCGCCCTCCAGATGCGTCACGCCCAGCTCGATCGCGCGGTCGCGGAGCAGCTGCGCCAGCCGCACCGCGTCGAAGTGATAGGCGTAGGTGAGCGGCCCGCCGAACCCTGCTTCCTCCGCGCGCTTCGGCGCCCGGCCGTGCGCAGCGACCCGGTTCTGGATCGTCATCGCCTCGGCGAAGGGCGCCCGCCGCGCCTCGGGCTGGAGCAGCCAATAGGGCACCAGCCCCGCGCCCTCGGTGTGGAACGGCGCCTCGAATGGATGGAGGAAACGGTGCCGCGTGCCGTCGGGCCGGGGCGCATGCAGCCAGTCGTCGAAGCGGATGCCCTGCTTGAAGGTAGCGCTCGCCCGCCGCACGAAGCTGCGCTCGTCGATGCCGAGAAATTCCAGGGTGTGGCGGATCGTGGGGAAGCCCCCCTCCCCCACGCCGACGATCCCCAGCGCGGGCGATTCGAGCAGCGTGATCGCGAAGCGCTGCTGATGCGCGACATCGAGATACCGCGCGAGATAGGCGGCAGTGAGCCAGCCCGCGGTGCCGCCGCCCAGGATCAGGATCCGCCGCTTGGGGTTCATGGCTCCCACGCTACGGCGCGGTGGCGGGCCGGGCAATGGTCGTAGATGGGCTGAAAGCATTTGCCTCTTCCCCGAGGCTCCGGTTAGTCGGACAAATATAAACGAGGGGAGAAGCAGGATGGCGATCAAGACCTTGGCAGGCATTTCGGGGCTGCTGCTGCTGGCGTCGGCGAGCCTGCAGGCCGCGCCGCGCGATCCGCTCGCCCCCACCGGCCGCTGGTCGGCCAACACCGATGGCCGCGCGCCGACCCCGCCGATGGGCTGGAACAGCTGGAACGCCTTCGCCACCGACGTCGACGAGGAGAAGGTACTCGCCTCGGCGCAGAAGATCGTCGACACCGGGCTCGCGGCCAAGGGCTATCGCTATATCAACCTCGACGAAGGCTGGTGGGACCATCGCCGCGCCGACGGCCGAATGCTGGTCCGCGCGGACAAATTTCCCTCCGCCCGCACCGCCGACGGCGCAACCTCGTTCAAGCCGTTCACCGATCGGCTCCACGCGATGGGATTGAAGGCCGGCATCTACACCGATCTCGGCCGCAACACCTGCGCCCAGGCCTATGGCCCCAACGAGCCGCAGCTACCGCGCGGCAGCGTGCTGGAGCGCGAGGTCGGGCTCTACGGCCATATCGACCAGGACATCGGCCTCTATTTCGGCGAATGGGGCTTTGATTACATCAAAATCGACGGCTGCGGCTTGCGCGCGTACGCCGAAGACATCCCGCTGGTCCAAGCCGGCCGCTACCGCGCCCTCGCCCCGATCCTCGACCTCGACAGCATCAACCGCTCGAACATCCCGGCGGTGCGGGCGATGTTCGCGCAGGTGAAGGCAGCGCTGGTCCGTGCCGATCCCGATCAGGACTATCTCCTGTCGCTGTGCATCTGGGGTTCGGCGGACGTGCGCAGCTGGGCCAAGGATGTCGGCAATATCTCGCGCACCAGCGACGACATCACCCCGCACTGGACGCGCCTGCTCACCAATTTCGACACCGCGGCGCGGCGCCCGCTGTACGCGCATCCGGGCTCGTGGAACGATCCCGACATGCTGTTCATCGGCAAGGGCGAGTTCGACGCCGACCACCTCACCGAGGCTAGGTCGCATTTCGCGCTGTGGGCCATGGTCTCGGCCCCGCTGCTGATCGGCGCCGACCTGCGCACCACGCCGCAATCACTGATGGATATTTTCGGCAATGCCGCGCTGATCGCGATCGACCAGGATCCCGCGGGCAACCAGGCGGTGCTCGCCTTCGATACCGACGATTTCCAGATCCTCGTCAAGACGCTGGCGGACGGTGACAAGGCGGTGGCGCTGTTCAACCGCACCGCCGCACCGACCGAGGCAATCCTCACCGCGCAGCACCTCAAGCTGCGCGACGATGCGCCGGTTGCGCTGACCGATCTGTGGACCGGCAAGACCTCCAGCTTCAGCAAGGAAACCAAGTTCAAGCTCGCCCCGCACGAGGCCTTGGTGTTTCGGGCCAAGGGCACCCGGCTGCTCGCCGACGGACTGTATCTGTCGGAAATGCCCGGCAGCGTGAACCCCGCGGTGGACGGCGTCACCACACCGATGGCCGACCCGACGATCCACCGTGCGGTCGTCTCCTGGAGCGGGACGCGCGGCGCCGGGCAGCGGCCGCTCTATGCCGGCTGGGGCGGCGCGCAGGCGGACGCCACCCCTTACGGCCGCGAGCTCGCGGTGGCGGGCAAGCACTTCACCGCCGGGCTCGGCGTGCTCGCCAACTCGCGGCTGGAGGTGCGCAATGCCGGCTACCGGCAGCTCACCCTCTCAACAGGTGTGGACGATTCGGCGACCGATGCAGGGCATGCCGTCACCTTCCAGGTCTTTGGCGATGGGCGCCTGCTCGCCACGTCCGCGCCCGTGCGGCGCGGCGCAGACGCAAAGCCGCTCGCCGTCAACGTCGCGGGCGTAAAGCTGGTCGAGCTGGTGGCCCGCTCCGCCGGTGCGGTGAACGAGCGACTGCCGATCGTCTGGGGTGACGCCGCTTTCCATCGCTGATCGGAACGCCTTCGAAATCAACTAACTAGCGACAGCCCGCCCGCCGAGTCGGGTTGTTTCGCGGTCGAATCGCGCCTATCCTGGATCAGTTTCCGGGACAGGTCGTTCTGCTTCCCTATCGAGGCCCAGCAGACATGACCCCGCACCTTCCCCCCGCCCTGCGCGACTATTTCGAGAGCTCGCCCGTCGCCCTGTCGTTGGGCGAGGCGGTGGGCGACCATCCGCTGCTGCTCACCAACCAGCGTTTCCGGGATCTTACCGGCTATGCCTCGCACGAGATCGCTGGGCAGAATTGCCGCTTCCTCCAGGGCGACAGCGACAACCAGGAAGCGCGCATCCGCATCCACGCCTTCCTCGACGACGACGCGCAGACCAGCGTTCGCACCGCCATCGTCAACTTCCGCAAGGACGGCACGCCCTTCGTCAACCTGCTCTACATGTCGAAGCTGCGCGCGCTGACCGGCGAGGTGCGCTACATCTTCGCCTCGCAGTTCGACGTCAGCCGCACCCAGCCCGAGCGGCTCGCGGACTATGATCAAGCGCTGGGGCAAACGATTGCTCGGCTCGCGCCCGTCGTCGCCGAAAGCGGCATCGCGGTGGAAGGCACGTTGATCACCATCGCCAACACCGCCGCGACGATCGCCCAGGCCAAGATGACGCTCTCCGATCTCGATGCGAGCAGCTATCTGTGAACGCGCCGTTCGACGCCAAGAAGGCGACGCTGCCGGTCGTCGGAATCGGTGCCTCGGCCGGGGGACTGGAAGCGCTGCGCGAGATGCTGGCGCCCGCCCGCGCGCCGACCGGCATGGCGTTCGTCATCGTCCAGCATCTTGATCCCAACCATGAGAGCATGCTGGCGCAACTGCTCGACCGGCAGACCAATCTCGAAGTGCTCCAGTGCGAGGGCGGCGAGCAGATCGAGGCGGACAAGGTCTATATCATCCCGCCGGGCCATGGGCTGGCGATCCGCGGCGGCACGCTCGAGCTGACCGATTTTGCCCAGCCGCGTGGACTTCGCCGCCCGATCGACGATTTCTTCCTTTCGCTCGCCGCCGACCAGCAGGGCAATGCCGCCTGCGTGATCCTTTCGGGCACCGGCGCCGACGGCACGATCGGGCTGCGCGCGGTGAAGGAACATGGCGGCGTCTGCCTGGTACAGGAACCGGAGAGCGCGCGCTATGACGGCATGCCACTCTCGGCCGTCGGCACCGGGCTGGTCGACTTCGTCAAGGCGCCGGGCCAGATGCTCGACTGCCTCCACGCCTTCTTCCACCGCAGCGGCGGCGAGGAGCAGAAGGAAGAAGCCTCGCTGGTCGCCGATCATGTCGACGAGCTGTGCAAGGTGCTGCGCAGCGCCGTCGGCCACGACTTCTCCGGCTACAAGCGCACCACGCTGATCCGGCGGATCGAGCGGCGGATGCACGTGCTCGGCATCACCAGCGGCCGCGCCTATCTCGCCCGCGCCAAGTCCGATTCCGACGAATGCGAGGCGCTGTTCCGCGATCTGCTGATCAACGTCACCCGCTTCTTCCGCGACGCCGACCTGTTCGATCGCCTGCGCACCCAGGTGATCGAGCCGCTGATGCGCAGCTGGACCAGCGAGGAGGATATCCGCGTCTGGATCCCCGGCTGCTCCTCGGGCGAGGAAGCCTATAGCATCGCGATGCTGTTCGCCGAGGCGGCGCGTAAGCTCGCGCTGCCCGCCACCGGCGTGCAGATCTTCGCGACCGATATCGACGAGCAGATGCTGCAGATCGCCCGGAACGGCGTCTACCCCGCGTCGGCGCTGGTCGACCTGCCGCCGGCCATGCGCGAGCGCTACACGCTGCCGCACAGCGACCGCTTCCAAATCGTGCCGCAGATCCGCGACATGATCCGCTTTTCCAACCACAGCCTGGTCAAGGACCCGCCCTTCTCGCGGATCGACCTCGTCTCGTGCCGCAACCTGCTGATCTATTTCGACGATCGCCTGCAGCAATCGGTGATGCCGCTGCTCCATTACGCGATCCGGCCCGAGGGCTATCTGTTCCTGGGGCCTTCCGAGACGATCGGCCGGTTCGACCATCTGTTTCCGGCAATTGACGGCCAGGCACGGATCTTCCAGCGCTCGCCGGGCGCGCCCAACTATCCGATCGACCTGCCCGGCAGCTCGCGCGCCCGCAGCCCGCGCGAGGATCGCCACGAGCGCCAGGCGGGCCGGGTCGGCGCCGAGGAGACCGCAGCGGTCCGCCGGCTGATCGATCGCTATGCCCCCGCCAGCCTGGTGCTCGACCAGGAAGGCGTGATCATCGCCGCCTATGGCCGGCTCGGCCGCTATTTCGACTTTCCCGTCACCCGCACCGGCGGATCGAGCGCGATCGGCCTTGCCCGCCCGGGCCTGCGCAATGTGCTGGGCCCGCTGCTCCGCGCCGGTCGCGATCGGCGCAAGCGGGTGGTGGCGCGCGACGTCACCGTCGAGTCCGAATATGGCAGCCAGACGATCGACGTGGTCTGCGATCCGATGCCCGACGGCACGTTGCTGTTCGTGTTCCGCGAGACCGCGCCCTTCCGCCCCGCGCTCGACGAGGATGTCGCCGAACTCGACGCCGGTGACGATCATCTCGATGCGCTTGAGGACGAGTTGCGCGTCACTCGCCACCGCCTGCGCACCACCGTCGAGGAACTGGAGACCGCGAACGAGGAGCTGAAGAGCTCCAACGAAGAAATGATGTCGATGAACGAGGAGCTCCAGTCGACCAACGAGGAGCTGTCCACGGTCAATGACGAGCTGAAGGGCAAGGTCGACCAGCTGACCGTCGCCAATTCGGACCTGCGCAACTTCTTCGAATCGACCGACCTCGCCGTGGTGGTGCTCGATGCCGACATGCGCATCCGCAGCTTCACCGAAGCGGCGACCGCGCTGTTTCCCCTCCAGCCGAGCGACCGCGGCCGACCGCTGGCCGATGTCGCCAGCCGCCTGTCGGGCAACGACTATCTCGCGGATGCCCGTGCGGTGATCGCCGGCGAAGGCCCGCTCCAGCGCCGGGTTACCACCCAGGACGGCAGCCGCACGCTGTCGATGCGCACCCTGCCCTACCGCGCGCAGAACGGCACCACCGACGGCGCGACGCTGGTGCTGACCGACATCACCGACGCGCTGTCGCTCGAACGCGCACTCGCCGCCGAGCGCGAGCGGCTCGACATGGCGATCCGTGCCGGCGGCATCGCGGTGTGGGAATATCGCGTCGATACCGGCGAGACCTTGGTCGACGACCATGCCCGCGACGTGCTCGGCATCCCGGCCGGCATGGCGCTGAACGACCCCGAGGCGCGGCTCGACCGGATGCACCCGGAGGACCGCCCGCTGTTCGAGGCGGAACTGGCGCGGGTGATCGCACAGGGCGGCGACCTCGAGATCAGCTACCGCATTCTCGACGGCGAGGACGTTCGCCGGATCAAGACCTTTGGGCGGCGGGTGGACGATGCCGGGCCGCTCCGGCTGGTCGGCGTGTCGATCGACATCACGCCGGAATACAAGCTTGCCGAGACCCGCGAACTGATGCTGCGCGAGATGAACCACCGGGTGAAGAACCTGTTCGCCATCGTCAGCGGGATGATCTCGGCCGGGGCCCGCAGCCATGACGACGTGACCCGCTTCGCCAACGACATGCGCGAGCGGATCGCCGCGCTGGGCCGCGCGCATTCGCTGGCGGCGCCGGCGGGCGCCTTGCAGTCGATCGACCTGGCCGAACTCGTCGAGGCGACCCTTGCCCCGTATCGGGATCATGCCAGCATCGAAATAAATGGTCCGAGCGTGAAGATTCACCGGACCTGTTTGTCCCCCCTTGCGTTGATGCTGCACGAATGGGCGACGAACGCGGTCAAATATGGGGCACTCGGTGCGAACGGCGGGGAACTCTCCGTGCACTGGGAACGTGTGCCCGACGGCGTCCGGCTCGACTGGCGCGAGGCGGGAGACCGCCCCGTTTCGGTGGAATCGGGCACCGGCTTCGGCACGATTCTGGTACAAACCTCGTCGCGCCAATTGGGCGTGACGGTCACCCGATCGGCGGAGGACCAGGTCTTCGCCATCCAGATCCATCTGCCTGCGAAAGTGCTTGCGAATGACGAAGACGGTGATGCTCATCGAGGATGAGCTGTTCGTAGCGCTGGACGTGCAGGACGTGGTGGAAGAAGCGGGTTTTGCGGTGGAAGGCCCCTATGTTTCGGTCGCCGAAGCATTGGAGGCGGTGGCGAGCCACCTGCCCGGCTGCGCGATTCTCGACGTGCGCCTGACCGACGGCGAGGTCTTCCCCGCCGCCGATGTGCTGCGCGATGCGGGCGTGCCGATCATCTTCCATTCGGGCCACGCCGACGCGACCTCGCTGCGCGCACGCTATCCGCAGGCGGTGGTCTGCTCCAAGCCTTGCTCGCCGAGCGCGCTGCGGGCGGCGGTGGAGAATGTGTTCGCGGCGTGACGGCCCACGGCATTCGTGTCGTCGACGATCGCGTTGCGGCCCTTTAGTTTAGCCGGAATGACTCAGAAGCTCTCGAAGCTGTTATCCTATTGGCTACGCCATGCCCCGGAGGCTGGCGACCTCACGCTGGACGATGCCGGCTGGGCGCCGGTCGACGCCGTGCGCGCGGCACTCTCCCGCGAAGGAGCCGATCCGGACCTGCTCGACCAGGTGGTTGCGGACAGCGACAAGCAGCGGTTCGAGCTCTCCGTCGACGGCGCCCGCATCCGGGCGAGGCAGGGGCACTCGATCAACGTCGATCTCGACTGGCCGGTCGCTACCCCGCCCGAGACGCTCTACCACGGCACCGTCGAGCGGTTTCTGGAAGCGATCTTTGCGGAGGGGCTCAAGCCCATGGCGCGGCACCATGTGCACCTGTCACCCGATGTCGAGACCGCCGCGCGTGTCGGCGAGAGACGCGGGGCGCCGGTCCTTCTCCAAATTGCCGCTGGAGAGATGGCACGCCAGGGCGCTGTCTTCCGGTTGTCGAGCAACGGTGTCTGGTTGGCGGAAGCAGTGCCGCCAGCATTCATCTCCCGCGTCTAGCGTCGCCGTATAATCAACCTGCCGCGAGCGCCGTCCGCACGCGCCAGCGGACCAGCAGCGTCGCGAAGAACCACGCGACGAGCGCGACGCCGGCGCCGAGGATCAGGTCGATCAGATAATGCGTGCCCTCCACCGGGGTCGACAGCAGCATCGCGCAGGGGATCGCGGTCAGCCACCAGCGCAAGGGTCCGCAGCGCTGGGCGGCGGCGATGTAGAGCGTGGCGGACGCCGCGTGGAAGCTCGGCGCCGAGACGAGCCCGCGCAATTGGCCGACATCAACCACGGTCAGGCTGTGGTCGCGCAGCGCCGGGATCAGATCCGGCTGCCAGAGCTCGCTGAAGGGCATGTAGGGGATCGGGCCGTGCCAGAGATAGGAGAAGGGCCCCACCGCCGGCATCTGGCTGTAGATGGCGAGCGTCAGCACCGCGGCGATCGCGAAGGCGGCGAGGAAGCGGTGCGCCTCGCGCCGCATGCCCATCAGCGCAAACCAGCCGAGCAGCATTGCAGGCGTGAGGAAGATGCTCTGATAGGCGATAATGCCGAGCAGCTGGAGCGAGCGATGCGCGGCGACCAGCCGGTACCAGGCGAGCCAGTCGAACTGGAGCAGTTCATCGACGCGCTGCAGTCCGGCATCGGCAAACCCCTGGCTGAGCCCCGCGACCGGGTAGGAGCTCACCGCACCGATCAGCGCCAGCGCCATGAACAGGGTATAATATTCCACCACCTGGGCGAGGACGAGGCTCCAGCGGCGGCCGTCGCGCAGGCACCACAGCCGCAGCAGCGGTGCGGTAGCGAGAATTGCGTAATAGGGGATGTTGCTGTGGGCGAAGGGATCAATCGTCAGCCCCGCAGCCCAGAGCAGCAGCGCGCAGGCACCAACCGCTGCGATCACCGCTGCCCGCACCTGCCCGCCTGAAAAGCCGATGCCGGCCCGCGGGTCAGTCGAGAGCGCGGGAAGCACTGTTGTTGGCGCGAGAAGGGCGGAGGTGGGATGCGGATCGGTCAAGGGCATTGCTCGTCGAGAGGGCGGAGCGACCCGCCTGTCATTGCTGTCCGCGTGTCGTAGCCGATCCTATCGCGCCGATGCGCCCGCGCCTAGCCCTTGGGGCGCCTGTCGCGAGTGGCACTTTACCGCCGGGCAAAGTGCCGCGACCGGCCGTTTCCCGCGCGCGGCAAAGTGCCATGGCTGGTCCAATTGCAGAGGGGCGCACGCAAGGGATTCACAGGCGAATCGCGATGTGCTTAGATTCCTGCTATGTTCCAGCCCGATCTCTTCGCCGCCGCCCCCCGCGTTCGGCCGGATGCGGCCTCCCCCACCGCCATGGACCTCCCCGCGGTGCTCGACCGGCTGAGCGCCACCTGCGAGCGGCCGCGCTACAGCTTCATGGTGCTCCAGCTGATCGCCCAGGCGAGCGACCGCACCGGCTGGGCCGGCCCCTGGATCGAACGCGACGGCCGCCGCCTCTCGGTGCGCGACTGGCTGAGCGAAGCGCTGTCGCCGGTCGCCCGGCGCGATCCGCGCCGGCTGGGGCTGGCGGCCCGCGCACGGGCCGAACTGGAAAAGGCGGGCACCCTCCCCGCCGATCCGGCGGCGGCGCAGGCGGCGATCGAGGCGGAGGTGCAGCATCGCATCCGCCTTTCCGGCCGCACCAATGTCAGCCGCGCGGTCTCCGAGCTGGTTCGGGCCGGACTGGTGCGACGCCACTATCAGGGCTTCCGAGTCGACCACCACAATCGCGGTGCCCAGCGCCACGCCGTCTATGCCGTGACCGAGGAGGCGCGTCGGGCGCTCCAGCCCGGCGGCTGACGTTAGAGGAAGTAGACGATCACGCCCGCGGCGAGCCCGAGCAGCAGCGCGATCACGAACTCGACCAGATTCCGGACAATCCCCCCGCCCTTCTGCCGCCGCTGAAAGGTGGAGCGCGGTGCCGGCTGGGCATGCGCCACCTCCAGATAGCCGACCGCCCCGCCCGCACCGGCGGTGAACAGCAACGTCACCAGCGCACCGGGGATGGTCTCCATCGCGATCGCAACCGGCAGCAACATGCCCAAGGGCGCCGCCAGCGCCATCGCCGCGAGCAGCTTGGCGACATCCAGATCGTCCTTGTCGACCGGCGCCACCTTGAGCAGATCGGGCGCATCCTCGGCTGAAGCGGCGAGCCAGGCGAGGCTCGACACCAGCTGCCCGGCAATCACCACGCTGGTGAAGGCGAGCGTCGGTGCCATCGGCAGCGAACCATGGTCGCGAAAGGCGACCAGCAGGATCGGCGCGAGATAGACGAGGCGCAGCAGCACCTGGAAGATCAGCGCCGGATCGCGCAGCAGCAGGCGCAGCTCCTTGGCGAAGATCGCGGCGAACAGACCGCGGTGGAAATGGCGGGCAATGCCGCCCTTCGCCGCCCGCTGCGTGGCGGGGCGGGCACCACCGGCGCGGTAGCTGCGCAGGAAGGGATGGCGCATTCCCCAGCCCGCCAGCACGAACAGCGCCAGTGCAGCCCCGAGCAGCAGCGCCATCGCCAACGGCTCGCCGAACGCGGCCCGCCCCGGCAGGCTGCTCAGCCCGCCCTTGCCGAATCCCCGGCTGCGCAGCGCATCGAACAAGAGCACGGTGCCGGACTCGCGGCGATCGTCATGCTGGTTGAGGACCTGCGTGGCGAGGAACACGCTTGCGCCGGTCAGCGCCGCGAGGATCTGCCCCAGCGTCCGAGCCGCCCGAGGTCCCACGGTGCGCGCGAGCAGCAGCGTCACCCCCAGCCCCACGCACGCCGCCGCCAGCGCCAGCGCCACCAGCAGTGCTAGCGCTCCGAGCAGCTCGGGATGACCGAGCAGCGCCACCGGCAGCAGGATCGGCAGCAGGAAGATCGAAAAGGTGAGCATCACCCCGCCGGCAATGCCCAGCAGCTTGGCCGACACGACCGTGCGCGGATCGAGCGGTGCGGAGAAGAGCAGGTCGAGATCGCCCGCCTCGTAAAGGGTCCGCTGGCTGGCGAGCAGCGCCTGGGTGGTCATGAAGGTGAACAGCAGGATTGATGCGATCAGCGCGAGGAGCCAGGCGAGCGGCCCGGCCTGCCAATGCTCGTCCGCCAGCAGCAGCCCGAGGCCGACGCCCAGCCCGGTATAGCCGAGCAGCACGAGCGCGAGCACGATCTGCCCCAGCTTGCTGCGTCCGGCGGCGCGCAGGTTGCCGCGCAGCTCGTGCAGCGTCAGCCATGTCAGGCTTCCCGGCGGCAACCGCCGCATCGTCCAGCCGATCATGCGCGGCTCGTCAGGCGGATGAAGGTATCTTCCAGCGTCGCTTCGTCCGCCCCGGCGAGGGCGCGCAGCTCCTCCAGCGTCCCCTCGGCGAGCAGTTTGCCGCCGGCGATGATCCCGATCCGGTCGGCCAGCCGCTCGGCGACCTCGAGGATATGGGTGGTCACGATCACCGTCTTGCCCTGGTCGACCGCGGCGCGCAGCGCATCCTTCACCGATCGCGCCATCGCCGCGTCGAGCCCGGTCAGCGGCTCGTCGAGGATCAGCAGCTGGGGGTCGTGAATCAGCGCGCCGGCGAGCGCCACCTTCTGCTGCATGCCGCGCGAGAAGCCTTCGCAACGGGTGTCGCGCACCTCCCACAACTCCAGCCAGCGCAACAGCCGCTCAGCCTCGGGGGCGGCACGATCGGGCGATATTCGCCACAGCCCGGCGACGAAGCCGAGATACTCCGCCGGAGTCAGCTTGTCGTACAGCATCGGCTCGTCGGGGAGCCAGGCCGTGATCGCCTTGGCTTCTCGCGGGTTTGCCCGCGCATCGACGCCAAATATATCGATGCTGCCGGAATCGGGCTCGGTGAGCCCCACCGCCATGCGTAGCGTCGTCGTCTTGCCGGCGCCGTTGGGCCCGAGCAGCGCGTAGAGCTGGCCTGCGCCGACGGTGAGGTCGAGGCCGGTGATAACGGGCTTGCCGAAGGACTTTTGCAGGCCGGCGATGCGGAGCGCGGGAAAGGACATTGGCACCGATCCTAGCGGCCGCGCGGTTCGTCGCAAGCGCGCCGTTATGGACCTTTTTCCGCGTTCATTCGTCCCCAGCTTCCGCAAAGTACCGGGAGGGGTAAGGATGTTCGCCATGCCAAGCACGATCGCACCGGAAGTGATCGCCTGCATTGCCGAAGGACGGCCGCCGACGCCGCACGAGCTGGAGCGGGTCGCGCGGCGCGTACGCGCCGATCTAGGCACCGCCCGCCCCGCTTTCGCCTGGGGCGAGGCTGACCCTGCCGCCGCCGACCAGCTCAGCCTGCGCGTCGCCGAACTCGCCCTGATCGGCAGCCGCCGCTAGACCCGGTCCTCAAGCGGCGGCCGGCACCTTCGCCGCCGCATAGCGCGCGATGAATTCAGCATGGCCCGGCAGCTTGGCGAGCTGGGCCGCGATCCCGGCGCGCAGGTCGCCGAGTGCACGTTCGAGATCGTCCGTGGGGATTTGCGCCGGCATGTGGTGATGGTCGCGCGGGCGCACGCCTTGCCCCAGCATCACCGCGTTCCAGCTGTCGACGCGGAACAGGTCTGTCCCCTCCTGATAGCTCGACGCGCCTTCCTCGAACAAGGCGATCCGCGCGGCCAGGCTGTCCGGCACCGCGCGCGCGGCATGATCGCGCCAGAAGGGCTCGGTGCGGTCGTTGAGCTTGTAGTGGAGGATGATGAAGTCGCGGATATGCTCCGACTCCGCGCGCGACTGGGCGTTGAAGCGCGCCGACAGCGCCGCCATGTCGCGGCGGAACGGAAAGTTCTGCAGCAGCCGCGTCACCGCGATCATCACCAGGTGGATGCTGGTCGATTCCAGCGGCTCGATGAACCCGCTCGACAGGCCCAGCGCGACGCAATTGCGGTTCCACGCCTGCTTCCGCATGCCAGTGGTGAAACGGATCAGCCGCGGATCGAACAGCGCGCGCCCCGGCACCGCCGCGAGCAGCTGCGCCTTCGCCTCGTCATCCGACAGATAGTCGCTGGCATAGACGAACCCGTTGCCCATCCGGTGCTGCAGCGGAATCCGCCAGCGCCAGCCGGCACCGTGCGCGATCGCGCGGGTATAGGGTACCGGCGCCTCGGTCGTCTCGGACTGGACGGCGAAGGCGCGGTTGGTCGGCAGCCAGTGGCTCCAGTCGTCGAAGCCGGTCTTGAGCGTCTCCTCGATCAGCAGCGCGCGGAAGCCGGTGCAGTCGATGAACAGCTCGCCTTCGATGCGCAGCCCGCCCTCCAGCACCAGCGCGGCGATGTCACCGTCCGCAGCCTGCTCGACCTCGATGATGCGACCTTCGACGCGGCGCACGCCCGCCGGCTCGGCCAGGCCGCGCAGGAAGGCGGCATAGGCGGTCGCGTCGAGATGATAGGCATAGGCCAGCGGCATCGGATCGCCGGTGGCGAATTTCTCGGCCAGCGCCGCCTGCGTCTCCAGCGAATAGTCAGCCAGCGCACCGCCGAAGCCGCGCCGCTGCGCCTCCAGCCAGAAATGCTGGAAATCGCAGAGCGGCATCGCACGCCCGACCGAGCCAAACGGGTGGAAATAGCGATCCCCGTCGTGCAGCCAGTTCTCGAACGAGATGCCGAGCTTGAAGGTTGCGTTGGTCTCGCGGAGAAAGACCTGCTCGTTGATGCCGAGCAGCTTGTGGAAGGTCCAAGCGGTCGGAATGGTGGACTCGCCCACGCCCACCGTGCCGATCGCGTCGGATTCGACCAGCGTGATGTCGAGGTTCGGCCCCAGATGCCGCACCAGCGCCGCCGCCGCGACCCAGCCCGCCGTGCCGCCGCCGGCGATCACCACCCGAAACCTCTGTCCGTCCATTGCCGATCCCCTCCGAAATTTCTGTTATTCTGTCCTCAACCTTCGCGGCGTTCCTTGCGCGCGATCAGTCGCGGCAGGTTGCCGAGCGAGGAAAGCTGCCACACCGCGCAGCGCAGGAAGTCCTGCGCGTGAAGCGCCGCCAGTGCCTCGGCCCCCAGCGCGGCGAAGCGGCCGCCGTCGATCACCCAGCAATCGGGCACCTTGTAGCGCCGGCCGCTGGTGAGTTCGATGTCGAAGGTGACCGGCTCTAACAGACCGGCAGCTTCGAACGCCGCGAACATCGGCGCCGAGAGCTGGTCGCCGACATAGATGGCCTGCAGCGTCGCCGCGATCCGGTCGAGATAGGGCGCGTTGCCGCCTTGCTCGAGGAACAGCGGTGCGCCCTCGCTGGTCGAGACGCGGGGATGATCGGTATCGATATGGATCATCGGCTCGCCTTGGGCGCCGGCCGGCGGCAGGCCGATCGAGAAGGGGCCGATCTCCATCAGCGCAGGCAGCTGGTCGGCGTCCCAGCGGTCGCCGTCGAGGTAGAGATTCTCGTCGGTATCGAGGCCGAGCAGCACGGTCGAGCGCCAGCTGCCGTCGTCATCGCGGCGGAAGATCAGGACATAGTCGCGCTGGAGCGCCTCGAATTCGGTGGGGAACACCGTCATCTGGTTCACCGCATCGCCGAACGCGGCGCCACGGTCGAGCCGGATCCGCAGATCGGCATGGTCGATATTGTTGAGCACGGCGCGGGGCATGATGTGCAAACCTTAAACGAGAAAGGCCGCCCGAAGCGAGCGGCCTTTCCCTAGTGTACAGGCGGGCTTCAGAAGCGGAAGCGCGCGCCGACCAGATACCGGGCCGAGCCTTCGGACTCGTACCAGGTGTTGATGTAGTCGCGGCTGTAGCTGCGGACGCCTTCCTCCAGGAGGTTGATGCCTTCGAAGCTGAGCGCGATGTTCTTCGTCAGGTCGTAGTTGATGCTGAGATCGACCTGGCCGTACGGATCGTTGAACACCGGATTGTGCGCCGCGCCGCGGTTGAGATCGCTCAGGAACTTGGCGCGCCAGTTATACGACAGGCGGGCGGAGATGCCGTGCTTGTCGTAGATCAGCGTCGCGTTGGCCGTGTCGCTCAGACCGGACAGCGCGAACTGGTTGTCGTTCGGATCAGCGGTGATGTTGAAGCCGACATTGCCGCGCACCAGCGTGTAGCTCGCGGCGATACCGAAGCCGGTATTGCCGAGGAAATACTGGCCGGCGAGCTCGACGCCGTAGATTTCGGCGTCGCGGTTGTTGATCGGCGTGTTCACCGCAAAGTTGAGCAGCGGATCGGCCGAGGTCGGGTTCACGTCGATCGCGGCGAGCGTGTTGCTGATGTAGCTCGACCCGAACGTCTTCGTCGCCGGCACGTAATTGGCCTGCAGCTCGGCAGTCGCCGCCGCGACGTTGCCATTGTACTTCTGCAGCACCGCGGTGCTGGTAAACAGGTTCACATTGCTGATGTCGCCGCCGAGACCGGTGACGATGGCACGCCCTGCCTGCGCCAGCGGCCCCGCGGTTGGATCGCGCAGGCCGAACAGGTTGCGCTGCACCACCGAGTTGCCGATGAAGTTGTGCACCCGCTTGTCGAAGAATCCGACCGAGAGATACACGTCGCGGCGCGGATACCATTCGAGCGACACGTCGAAGTTATCCGAATCCAGCGGCTTCAGCCCGGGATTGTTCTGGTTGCCGGTCGCAACGCCGCCGAGCGACGTCGGGTTGTTGAGCGCGCCCGCGCCGGTGGAAGCGAACAGGCTGCCATAGGGTGCGCGCGAGATCGTCTTGCTGTACGATACGCGGCCGATCAGATTCTTCGCGGCTTCGATCTGGAAGTCGATCTGCGGCAGCAGATTGTCGTAGCTGCCCTTGCCCGACACCGCCTGGCGGTCGGCCGAGTTGAGCACCGTGAAGTCATTGTCGGCCTGCCAAACCACCGCGAGCGGCACGGTCTGGAACGAGGTCGACTTCACCTTGGTGTGCTCGTAGCGGACGCCCATCACCAGGGTCGCCTTGCGGCCGGCGAGTTCGCCCTTCCAGGTCAGCTGGCCATAGGCTGCCCAGATGTCTTCCTTGACCCGGTTGTCGTTGTTGCCCTCGACCACATTGGCATGGCTGACGCCGTCGTTGGTGATGCCGATATAGTGGTTGTAGAGCGCGTTGTAGAGCTTGGTCGTGTCCTGGGCACGCCATGCCACCTTGCCCACCGCGTCGGCAGTCGCGTTGTTGTGGTGGAACTGGCAGACCAGGCAATATTGCTGCACCGTGCCGGGCGCGAACGCCGCGACGTCGGGCGGCAGCGCGTTGTTCCAGTCACCCAGCGTCTGACGGGTATTGTACTGGGTCTGGCGGGTGTCGGTGGTGCGGAAGTCGCCGCCGAAATCGAAGCGGCTGCCGCCGCCGAGATCCCAGCCGGCATCGATGCGGCCTTCCTTGATCTTCTGCGACTGGGTCGACGCGAACTGACGCTGCACCGCCGCCGAGAGATCGCCGGCATCGAACACGCCGTTGCAGTTGCCGTTCTTGAACGCGACGCCCGTCGGGGTGGTCTGCGAGTAGCAGTCGTTGATCGTCAGCGTCTGGGTCGGGAAGCCGTCATTGTCCCAGGTCAGGCCGTGCGACGTGACGATGTTGCCGTTGAACGCCACCGTGGTCGAGGTCTGGCCGTTGGGATTATCGGGCAGGCTCTCCGCCTTGCCGATATGGCCGTCGAAGTTCAGCGAGAAATTGTCGGCGAGCTGCCATTTCAGATTGCCGCCGATATCCCACAGCCGGTTCTTCTGCGCGCGATAGGCGTTCTCGAAGCCTTCGTCCTTCACGCCGTTGAGCGTCTCGTGGAGGTACTTGGTCGTCGCGATGCCGTTGCTCGAATCGTCGAAAGTGACTTCGTCGAACGGCTTGGAGAACCAGTTGGACTGCGACGAGCGGCGCTCGGACGAACGCAGCTGCGCGAACAGGCCGTCAACCGTGAAGGTCATGCTGTCCGAGGGGCGATACTGCACCACGGCCTGGCCGTTGATGCGCTCGCGGCTCGCTTCCGAGAAGTGGTGGCGATAGTCGTCGGGCACCGCGACCAGCGTGTTCGGATCGGTCGGGCGATTGTTGATCTTGGTGTTAGCGGTGATGTAGCCCTTCGACGGATCGAGGAAATCCGACAGCCGCGGCATGTTCCAGTAATTGTTCGCCTGGCTCGGGAAGCTGAAGTTGCGCTTCTGGTAGCTGCCGAACAGGGTGACGCCGAAGCGCTGCTCCTGGTCGCTCCAGCTCGCCACGCCCGAAAATTCCGGGGTCACATGGCTGCCGCAGCTGATGCAGTCGTCGGCCGAGGTGTCGTAGCTGGCCTTCGCGCCGATCGAGCCGGAGAAGCCCGCCTGACGATCAAGCGGGCGGACGCCGACGATGTTGATGGTGGCACCGATGCCGCCCGACGGAACGGCCGCGCGGCCGGTCTTGTAGACCTCCAGCGTCTTCACGCCTTCCGAGGCGAGGTTGGCGAAGTCGAACGAGCGGCCGAAGCCGCCGGCGCCGTCACCGCCCTGGTCGCCGCCCACCGCGACAATGTTCGAGGCCGCGAGCTGGCGGCCGTTCAGCGTCACCATGTTGTACTGCGCGCCGAAGCCGCGGACCGTCACGGTCGAGCCTTCGCCGTTGACGCGGTCGATCGACACGCCGGTGATGCGCTGGAGTGATTCCGCAAGGTTGGTGTTGGCGAACTTGCCGATGTCTTCCGCCGAGATCGCATCGACGATGCCGGTCGAATCGCGCTTCAGCGCAATCGAGCGCTCGAGCGAGGCGCGGATGCCGGTGACGACGATCTCGCCGCTGTCCTGGCCCGCGTCCTGCGCCGTGTCGGCCGCGGCAGAGTCGGTGGCGGTGCTGGTCTGCGCCGCGGCGAGGCCGGGCATGGCGAGTGCCGTCGCGACGGCGAGCATGGATACCGCGCGAACGCGCGATGACGAACGAATACGCATGTGGGTTTCTTCCCCTCCTGAACGGGCCATTAGGCCCTGATGGTCCGCTGAATACCGACACCAGTCGGCGACAACGTTGTCTTACTTGTCCTCACACTTTCCCCTTTCGTTATGTTTTCATTCACGAATCGCTCCGCCAGGCACGTCTACTTCGCGAACCATGGTCGCGGAAGCGGAATCCTGCCCGATCGCAAGGCGATACTTGCCGGCGGCAATTGTCCAGCGGCCGCCCTTCCAGCGCGCCAACGCGTGCGGGTCGGCGGCGAGCGTAACCTGTGCGGACTCGCCCGGCTTGAGCGCCTGGCGCTTCCACGCGGCAAGCCGCGAAGCCCCCCCCTCGGGCCCGGTGACGTAGAGCTGCGGCACGACCGTGCCGGCGCGCGCCCCCTCGTTCCGGACGGTGACCGTCACCGAAGGCGCCGCACCGCCGGTGAAGCGCGCATCGCGGAAGGCGAAGCGGGTGTAGCTGAGGCCAAAACCGAACGGGAACAGCGGCTGCGTGCCCTGCGCGGCATACCAGCGATAGCCGACATTGGCGCCTTCGCTGTAGGCCACAGCCCAGCTCGGCAGCGTGCTGCCGTCGCCTGCACCGGCGTCGCTGGCGGCATCCGAGTTGAGCCCGGCGGGCACCACCGGCTTGGGCCGGGGCAGCTGGTCGGCGCTCTTCGGGAAGCTGATCGGCAACCGGCCCGAGGGATTGACGTCGCCGAACAGGATGCCCGCGACCGCCTCGCCGCCGCGCTGGCCGGGATACCAGGCCTGGAGCACGGCGGGGACCTGGTCGAGCCACGGCATCAGTACCGGACCGCCCGTCTCGAGCACCACCACCGTCTTCGGGTTCGCCTTGGCGACCGCGGCGATCAGGGCATCCTGCTTGTCGGGCAGCGCAAGCGAATCGACGTCCTGCGCCTCGGTCGCCCACTGCGTCGCGAACAGCACGACCATGTCGGCCGAGCGCGCGGCGGCCGCCGCGGCGGCGGGGTCGCTGCCGTCGACATAGGTGACCTGCGCCTGGGGCGCCTTGGCGCGGATCGCCTGGAGCGGCGACGAGGCATGCCAGGTCATTCGTGCAAACGAGGCGGCAGCGCCTTTGGTCAGCGGGATCTCGACCGGCGCGCCGCCGACCGAGCGCACCTGGCTCGACCCGCCGCCCGACAGCACGCCGACATCGGCATGGCCGCCGATCAGCAGGATCTTCTTCGCCGACTTGGCCAGCGGCAGCAGGTCACCCTGGTTGCGCAGCAGCACCATGCCCGCCTCGGCAACGCGCTGCGCGACTTCGGCATGCGCGGCATAGTCGATCGGCTGGGCGGTGGCCGGGGTCGGATGGTCGTAGAGGCCGCTGGCGATGACGCCCGTGAGGATGCGCGTCACCATCTGGTCGATCCGCGCCTCGGTGATCTGCCCCGCCTGGATCGCCGCATCGATCTTCTCGGGCGCGAAATAGATTGCGTGGTCGAGCTCCTGGCCCGATTCCTGGTCTAGCCCCGCCATCGCTGCCTTGACGGTGGAGTGCACCGCACCCCAGTCGCTCATCACCCAGCCGGTATAGCGCCAGTCGCGGCGCAGCACGTCGGTGAGCATCCGCGCGCTCTCGCAGGCATAATCGCCTTCGATGCGGTTATAGGCGCACATCACCGAGCCGGGCTTGCCCGCCTTGATCGCAATCTCGAAGGCCAGCAGGTCGCTTTCGCGCAATGCCGCGTCGTCGATCCGCGCGTTGAGCACGGTGCGGCCGGTCTCCTGCGCATTCAGGATGAAATGCTTGATCGTCGAGACGATGTGGTTCGACTGGACACCGTCGATCGCCGCGCCGGCCAGCGTGCCGGCAAGGATCGGATCCTCGCCGAGATATTCGAAGTTGCGGCCGTTCCACGCGTCGCGGGTGAGGTTCACGCCGCCGGCGAGCAGCACGTTGAAGGTCTTGGCGCGTGCCTCGGCGCCGATCATCGCGCCGCCCGCGCGGGCCAGCTCGGGGTCGAAGGTCGCGGCGGTGGCGAGCCCCGAGGGCAGTGCCGTCGCGACATCGCCCTTGCGCTGCTCGACCTGGTTGGCGACGCCGAGGCTGGCGTCGCTTTCGCGCAGCGTCGGGATGCCGAGCCGGGGGATGCCGGGGACATAGCCGGCCGAGGGAATCATGTCCGCCGGGGCGGGCTGCGCGCGGGGCGGGAACAGACCGTGGATCAGCTGCAGCTTCTCGGCATGCGTCATCGCGCGGACCAGCGCGGCGGCGCGGGCCTCGGACGCCAGCTTGCTATCCTGCCAGACGGGCGGTGTGCTCTGCGCATAGGACGCCGCGGGCGCGGTGCCGGCCAGAAGAAGCAAGGCAAGGGCGCGGGCAGCGTTCATCGGCGCGAGAGTTCCTGATGCTGGGGAAGGGGTGCAGCCCGAAAAATGCGGCCGCCGTCCATCGGGGCGGACGACGGCCGCAGGTAATCCGCCCTTGAGGAGGGGGCCGGAACCGGAAAGCGTATTGGGGTGAAGGCGCGCGTCGGCGCAGTCGCGCAGCGAACGGCAGCAATGCCCGGCATGTCCTCTCCCCCATTTCGACCCGCATTGTTGCGAGCTAGTTTTCTGACAGCGATGTCTGGATACATCTGACATCGATGTCAAGCACAAAGCCGACCCGCATTGCCTGGCGCGCGGCGGCCGCTAAGGTCCGGGCGTGGCATCCGCTCCCCTCCCCTCCTCGGCATCGGTCATGGTCGCGCGCCTGTTTCGCCGCTCGATCGGCATCTTCTTCATGGGCGGCTTCGTCACGGCGCTGGTCGGTTTGCTGGTGCCGCGGCTGACGCTGATCGACCGGCTCGACTATACCCGTGCGGTACTGGTGCAGTTCGCCTTCCATTCGAGCTATCTGCTGTTCGCGCTGCCGATCACCGCGCTGCTGGTCCGCACCGGCTATATGCGCGCCATCGCCGCCGGGCTGGCGGTGATGACCTGCGCCTGCGTGGCGCTGGGCGGCGCGGCGTGGATCGGCAGTTATCCGCTGCTGCTGCTGGCGTTGCTGAGCCTGTCGACCGGCATCACCTTTCTCCAGATCGCCGCCAATGTCGTGCAGCCCTTGGTCGCAACCGAAGGGGGCGGCGCCGCGCGGCTGACCCTGCTCCAGGGGTTCAACTCGGTCGGCACCGTGCTGGCGCCGCTGCTCGGCGCGGGCTTCCTGCTCCAGCTCGGCGCGATGGGGCGCGTGCCGCTGGCGCTGCCGTTCCTCGCCTGCGCGGTGGTGCTGGGGGGGCTGTGCCTCGTCTTCTGGCGCGCGCGCGACCTGCTGGCGTCCCACCCCGCCCCGGCGCGGCTGCCGCTGGCGGCACTCGGCCGGGTGCTGCGCGAACGGCGGCTCGCCTGGGGGGCGCTCGCTATGTTCGGCTATGTCGGCGCGGAAGTGACGATCGGCAGCCTGCTCGCCAATTATCTCGCGCTGCCGACGATCCTCGCCATCGATCCGGCAAGCGCCGGGCGGCTGGTCAGCCTCTATTGGGGCGGAGCGATGCTCGGGCGCTTCGCCGGCGCGCTGGGGCTGGCGCGGATCGCACCGGCGCGGCTGCTTGCGGGGGTGGCCCTCGGGGCCGTGCTGCTGGTCGGCATCGCAAGCGGCGCGCAGGGCATAGCGGGAGCCGCGGCGCTGATCGCAGTGGGGCTGTGCAACGCCATCATGTACCCGACGATCTTCGCGCTGGCGCTGCCCGAGGACCGCGGGCTTGCCGCCTATGCCTCGATGATCCTGTGCATGGCGGTGGTCGGCGGCGCCGTGGTGCCGCTCGCCACCGGCGCGCTGGCCGACCAGGTCGGGCTCGCCGCCGCACTGGCGCTGCCGCTGCTGTGCTATCTGGGGATCGCCGGCTTCGCATGCATGATAGCGCTATCGCCTGCGAGGCGATAAGACTGCACACGCATGAAGCCGCTTACCCTCAAGGACGTCGCCCGGCAGGCGGGCGTTTCGCCCAAGACCGTCTCGCGCGTGATCAACGGCGAGGCTTATGTCCGGCCCGAGGTGCGCGCGGCGGTACAGAAGGTGGTCGACGAACTCGGCTATCGCCCCAATGCCTTTGCCCGCGAGCTGTCCAGCGCCCGCTCCTTCCTGCTCGGCCTCTATTTCGACGACCCGGCCTCGGCCTATGCCGCCGATGTCCAGCGCGGCGCGCTCGCGCGGTGCCGGGCGCTCGGCTACCATCTTGTCGTCGAGCAGGTGACGCGCGACCGGCCCGGCTGGCTGGCGGAGTGCGAAGCGTCGCTGCGCGCGATGCGGCTGGGCGGCGCGATCCTTCCTCCGCCCTTGTGCGACTGGCCCGAACTGCTCGATCTGTTCGCGCGGATGGAGGTTTCCGTGGTGCGGGTCTCGCCCGGCGATGCCGACCATCGTACCGCCGCGGTGGAAATGGACGAACGCGGCGCCGCGCGCGAGCTGACCGAAGCGCTGATCGCCCTCGGCCACCGCGACATCGGCTTCATCCAGGGCAATCCCGAGCACCATGCCGCCGCCCGCCGGCAAGAGGGCTTCGCAGCGGCGATGGCCGCGGCGGGCCTTGCCCTGCGCGCAGAGCGAACGCTGCCGGGCGACTTCACCTTCCGCGCAGGCCTGGCAGCCGGCGAAAAGCTGCTGGCAGGCCCGGACCGGCCGAGCGCGATCTTCGCCGCCAATGACGAGATGGCGCTGGGCGTCCTGGTCGCGGCGATGCGCGCCGGGATCGCGGTGCCCGACCAGCTCTCAATCGCCGGGTTCGACGATGCCGCGATCGCCCGCATGGCCTGGCCGCCGCTCAGCACCGTCCACCAGCCGCATGTCGAGATGGCAGCGGCGGCGGTAGAGCTGCTCACCCGCCCCGCAGAGAGCCGCAAGGCGACGCCCTCGCTTCGCCTGCCCCATCGGCTGATCCTGCGTGACAGCATCGGCCCCGCGCCCGCTTCAGAAGCCGAGCGATAGCACCAGCGTGACCGCCCGGCGCGCATGCGCGGCGCCGCGATAGAAATCGGTGCCCGGCGCACCGCCGCTCCAGGCAAGTTGGGCGTCGATCCGCCCGAACCGCTTCGCCACACCGAGGCTGTAATCCATCTGCGTCCGGTCGGCGCTGTAACGCGGCACCGTCCCCAGGAACTGCATTGCCCCGGCATGGGCGAGGAGCCGCCAGCCAGGTGCCGGGCGCGCGACGCCATCGACCGTGGCGTAGAGCGTCGAGGTGTCACGCCACAGATAGTCGGGGGAATAGTGCAGCCGCGCCGACAAGCTGCGGCCGCCGATGCCGAGATAGGCTTCGGTGTAGCCCGATCCGCGGGGCGTCGTCGCGGCGCTGCGGAACTCGCGCCGCGTTACCCCGACATCGAGCACATGCCCGCCGGACAGCCGCCAGGCATAGCCGGCATCGACACCTGCCGACACCAGCGCCACCCCCTGCGGCAGCGCCGCCACGGTTGCCGAAGCGTCGGCATAGATGCCCGAGCGATCGTCATAGCCGAGCGACAGCGTCGCGGCGGGGCGCCCCGCGCTGATGCTGCGCCCGCGCCAGCGCTCGTCGTTGGTGACCGAGACCTGCCCGCTCCACTGCGCGCGCGCCGGTACCGCGCTCAGCAGCGCGAGTGCCAGCAGCGCCTCAGCGGCGCAGCGCTGCGCATTTCGCCTTCCCGACAACGCTCGCACAGGCATCGATTTCTCCGCCGCCGGGTCTAGCAGAAACGAGCGCGCTCCGTCTGCCGGGTGTCGCATGCCCTTCGCGGATCAGCGCGATCAGCCCGCTCACCTCGGCGGCAGCATAGGAGGAACCGCTTGCCAGATACCAGCGGCCGCCGGGTTGCGTCGTGGGAATGTCGCGGCCGGGCGCGGCATAGGGCCCGCCCGCCTGCCCTACCGGCGTCTCCGCCACCGCGACGACGCCGGGCATCGCGGCCGGAAAGCCGCCGCCGCGCAGCTTGGGATCATAGGCCGCGACCACCGTTGCGCCGCGCGCGACTCCGATCCGCAGCAGCGTCTCGAGCAGCCGGCTGGGTGGCCCGGCGAGGCTGAGGTTGATCACATCGGCGCGCTGCTCGACCGCGAAGCTTACCGCGCGGGCGAGGCTGAGGCTGTCGCAGAGCGTCGCGGCACCGGGGCCCGCCCCCTGCTCCGCACAGGCGCGCAGCGCGAGCAGGCGGGCGCCGGGGGCGATGCCGACGATGCCGACGCCATTGTCCGGCCGCGCCGCGATCACCCCGGCGATGCCGGTGCCGTGCCGTTCCGCCGCGACGCCTGCGCCATCGACGAAATTGCGCTCGATCGCGACCTGACCCGCCAGATCGGGGTGCCGGGCATCCACCTGGCTGTCGATCACCGCAATCCGCTCGCCCCGCCCAGTGGCGGTACGGTGCAGCACCGCCAAGTGCCAGGCACGCGCCACGGGCTGCGCCGGATAGAGCGGATCATTGGGCATGGGATCGCCCTGGGCTTCGAAGGTCGCAACCGGCTCGGACCATTCGACCGCCGGATCCCGGGCGACCTGCGCGGCCGCCTCTACCGGCGCGCGGCCCTTGGGCACGATCAGGATGAAGCAATCGATGCCGATGATCGGCATCGGCCAGTTACCGGCCAGGCGCAGCCCGTTGCGCTTGGCCACCGCCGCCGCGATCCGCCGCCGCGCCGCCGCCGACTGGTCCTCGCCATAGCCGCCGCCATAGCCGCTTCCGGCGCGGAAGTGCGCGGGTGCCAGGCGGAGCATCATCAGGATGCGCGGCGCATCCTCCTCGGCGGCGCGTGCCTGCAACGGCACCGCCGCGAGCAGCAGGAGCAGCAGTGCCGCGCCCAGCCGCCTCATGGCGCGGCGTCGACCGGCTGGGCCAGCGTCACCCCCGGCTGCGTCCGCAGCCGCGCCAACGCTGCCGCACGTTCGCCGGGCGAAATGGCGAGCAGATAGGCACCCGCCGCGGTCGGTCCGTCGACCAGCCGCGCGCCCGAGGCTTCGATTGCCTTGCGCAGTGCCGGCTCGCGGGTGTCGGGCGCGAACATCACCAGGATATTGCCCGTCTGCCCCTCCTGCGGCGCGCCGAGCGCATGATAGGGTTGCGGCGTGGCGACGGACGGCACCTGACGCTGCAGGTGCAGCACCACGCCGACGCCGAGCACCAGCACCGCCGCCTGCGCCGCCAGCATCCAGCCCGCGCGGCGCAGGAAGCTTCGCGGCAGCTGCGCCGGCGCCTCGGGCCGGGCGAGTTCGGCGACCATCTGGTCCCAGCCGGCAACGCTCGGTGCGGGCAGGTCCGCCACGGCGCCATGCAGCCGTCGCTCCGCCGCCAGTTCGTCGCGGCACTCCGCACAGTCGGCGAGATGCGCGTCGACCAACAGCCGGTCGCCGGGTTCGATCTCCCCGGTCACATACCAGGGCAGCAGCAGCATCGTCGCTTCGTGCGGATCGCCGCGCAAATGGAGTAGGTCGCCCATCGTCTAGATCCAGTCCGCCAATTCGCCCGCCATCGCGCGCCGCAACTGGCGCCGGGCATGGAACATCCGCGTCTTCACCGTATCGACCGGACATCCCAGAATCTCGGCAATCTCGCGATAGCCGATCTCGTGAAAATAGGTGAGGTCCACCACCGCGCGATGCTCGGCCGAGAGCACGCCCATCGCGCGCTGGAGCGCCTGCCGGGTGCGATCGCGCGACAGCCCCGCATCCGTGCTGCTGTCATCGGCGAGCTCGACGAGCGCCGCCACGTCCTCGGCGCGCTGCGGCTCGCGGGGGCGGGCCCGCACCGCCTTGCGATAGGCGATGGCGAACAGCCAGGTCGAGAGGCGGCTGGCGCCCGTGAAGTCCCCCGCCTTCTGCCACAGCACCATCAGCGTGTCGTTGACCACTTCCTCGACCAGCCCCGGCGAGCGGAGCAGCGTGCCGACGAAGCGGGTGAGCCGTGGCTGGTAGCGGCGATAGAGCTGCTCGAACGCCCGCAGGTCGCGCGCGCGCACTGCCGCGACGAGGCCCATCTCCTCGTCGTCCTGCCGTGCGGCCGATTGCCGCGCCTGGGGATCGCTCTGTATCACGCACCTGCCTTCGCTCCCCCTTAGTGGAGTGTAGGGGAGCGAAGGTTCAACCGGTGCGACCCGAGGTGCAATTTTTCGCCGGCCGGGTGGTTTTGCGCGCCCGGCCGGCGTCGGGAGATCAGGCGAGCGCCGGCGTCGCCTGGCGGCGACGGCGATAGCGGAGCATGCCGCCCGCGGCGCCGGCGCCGAGCATCAGCATCGCCCAGCTCGCCGGCTCGGGCACGGCGGCCGCGAGGGTGGCGTTCTCGGGTGCGAAGTCGCTGATCTGGGCGTTGCCCCCGAAGCCGGTGCGCGGCCAGAGATTGAAGCCGTACTTGCCCGGCGCGAAGCCGGTGCTCGGCAGTAGCGACAGCGGCACCTTCACGGTCAGGATGTTGCCGGCGATCGCCACCCAATTCGAATCGAGCGCGGTGCCGCCGATCGAGCCGGTGCCGTCCTTCTGCACCACGATCGCCTGATCGAAGATCACATTGCCCTGACCGATCCCGCCGAACGGCCGGATCGCGCCCTTGCCGGTGTTGACGCCGAACACATAGAAGCCGGGCGTGCCCGGGGTGATCGCACCCGCGAAGGTGGTTCCCAGCGTGAACAGCTTGGCGGCGGAATCATAGCTCACCGAGAAGCTGGTGACATCAAGATCGCCGCGCTTCGGACCGGTATAGCCGGAAAGGAAATCGCCCGTGGCATCGGTGACGGTCTGGGTCTGGGCCAGCGCGGGTGCGGCGGCGAGCGAGGCGAGCGCAACAGCGCCCAACAGAATACGCATGCAATGGTTCTCCCTTGATTGGTCCGATCCGGTGCACAGGGGCGGACACCGGATCGGACACGCACGTCGGCCTCGGCCGCACACAGGGGGAACGCTGCGGCCGGAAGCGTTCGCATGCCGTAAGTGCCGGGCGCAGCGGGAATGGTTCAAAACGGATTAAGTTTTTCCGTCGGCCGGCAGCGCCAGCCGACGCAACCCATGCCCTCGGCCATGGTTGATGCCTCCGGCCGGAATGCCCGGTCGTGTGGAAGGAGCGCAGCATGGCGGAAATGACGTTGGAATCGCTGGCGAAGAAGATGGGCAAGATCGACTTCGGCATGCTCTCCACCCGGACGGATGGGGGCGCCATCGCGAGCCGCCCGATGAGCAACAACGGCGAGGTCGAATATCGCGGCGACAGCTATTTCTTCAGCTATGACAGCGCACGCACCATCGCCGACATCGAGGCCGAACCGAAAGTGGGCCTCACCTTCACCGGCGCGGCTGGGCTGCTCGGCGGACCGCCGCTGTTCGTCGCGGTGGAAGGCGATGCCGATCTGGTGCGCGACAAGGCGCAGTTCGCCGCGCACTGGACCAAGGATCTCGATCGCTGGTTCGAGCAGGGCATCGACACGCCGGGCGTGGTGATGATCCATGTCCGCGCGCGCCGGCTGCATTATTGGAATGGCAGCGACGAGGGCGAGATCGCCCTCTAAGGGTTGCCCCCCGGCGCCGCTACCGTTCGGAAGCGGCGCCGGAGCGTGGGTTCTCAGGCTTGCTGCTGCCAGCCGCCACCGAGCGCGCGGAACAGGTTGACCTGCGCCTCGGCGATCGCGGCGTCGGCCGTGGCCAACGCGGCCTGGGCATCGGCGAAGGTCCGCTCGGCATCCAGCAGGTCGAGCGAGTTGATGTCGCCCTCGGTCTGGCGCGCGCGGGCGATCCGCACCGCCGCTTCCGCTTCGTTGAGCGCCGCCTGCAGCGCGGTGCGCCGCTCGAGCGCGCGGCCGTAGTTCGACAGCGCGGTCTCGGTCTCCTGCAGCGCGGTCAACACCGTGCCGTCGAAGGTCGCGAGCGCGGCGCGGCTATCCGCCTCCGCCGCGGCGATCCGGGCACGCGCCGGCGCCGGGTTCACCGTCCAGTTGATCAGCCCGCCGACCAGCCAGCGCAGCGGCCCTGCCCCGAAGATGTTGCCGAAGTCATTGCCGGTGGATCCACCCGACCCGCCGAGCGAGATGCGCGGATAGAGGTCGGCCGTGGCAACGCCGATCCGTGCCGTTGATGCCGCCAGACGACGCTCCGCCGCACGCACGTCCGGCCGCCGGGCGAGCAGCGCCGCGCCGTCACCGACCGGGATCGGCTGATCAAGTCGCAACGTGGTGTGCCGCTCGCGCGCCTCGGCGGGCAGTTCGGCCGGCGTCTTGCCGATCAGCGTGGCGAGGCGGAACAGTGCGGCGTCTCGCTGCGCGGCGAGCGCCGGCACGTCCGCCTGGCGCTGGTTGCGCAGCGCGGCGATGCGGGCGACGTCGAGCCGGGTCGCGAGGCCGACATTGCGGCGGCGCTGGGTCAGGTCGATCGATTGGTCGAGCAGCGCCACGATCCGCTCCGCCACCGCCAGACGCTCGGCCGAGGACACCGCATCGGCATAGGCACGCGCCGTATCCGCCGCGACGATCACGCGGACCGCATCCGCATCGGCCTGGGCCGCAGCGACATCGCCGCGTGCCGCCTCGACGTTGCGCGAGATGCGACCGAACAGGTCGACCTCATAGGAGACGTTGAGGCCGGTATCGATCTGCCAGTCTTCCTGCGCGCTGCCGATCGGGCGCTGCCCCACCGGCAGGCGCCCGTAATTGGCGCCGGCACTGGCGGTCGCCTGGGGAAGCCGGTCCGAAGTTGCGCCGCGCAACGTCGCGCGGGCGCGCTCGATGCGGGCGACCGCGACGCGGACATCGGTGTTGGCGGCAAGCGCCTCCGTCACCAACCGGTCGAGCACCGGATCGTTGTAGAGCCGCCACCAGCCCTCCTGCACCGGCGCGGTCGAAACCGCCGGGGTGGTGGAAAGGAACGCCCCCGCAGCGCTCTGCGGCCGGGCGGGCGCCTTGTAGTTGGGGCCGACGGCGCAGGCCGAAAGCGCCAGCGCCGAGACTGCGGCCATGATCGAAGCCATGCGTTGCATGTGAAATCTCCTGCGGCGGGCGCATGGGCAGCGCCCGCCGGTTGGTTCAGTTGAACCGGGTTCGTTTGAACGGCCCACCGCTTCCCTGACCCGTCATCCCGGCGGAAGCCGGGATCCATTCGCCACTCGGCATCGGCGCGTGCCGGACCGGTGACCCCAATGGATTCCGGCTTTTGCCGGAACCACGGCTGGAAGGGGTGGCAACCACTTGCTCTTACTCGGCCGGCTGGAGCTGGTGGTGCGCCCCACCCTGCCCGCGCCGCCGGGCGAGCCGCGCGCCCAGCGCGCGGCAAACCACGTAGAAGGTCGGCGTGAACAAGAGGCCGAAGCCGGTGACGCCCATCATCCCGAAGAACACGGCGGTCCCCAGTGCCTGGCGAAGCTCCGCACCCGCACCGCTCGCGATCAGCAGCGGCACCGCGCCGAGGATGAAGGCGAAGCTGGTCATCAGGATCGGCCGCAGCCGGTCCTGCGCCGCCCGCACCGCGGCTTCCACCGGCGACAGGCCGTCGCGGACCTCCGCCTGGTGGGCGAACTCGACCACGAGGATCGCGTTCTTGGCGGCGAGCGCGATCAGCACGACGAGCCCGATCTGCGTCAGCACGTTGTTGTCCATGCCGCGCAGGTTCACGCCCGCCATGGCCGCCAGCAGACACATCGGCACGATCAGGATGATCGCCAGCGGCAGCGTCAGGCTTTCATATTGCGCCGCCAGCACCAGGAAGACGAACAGCACCGCCAGCGCGAACACCAGGCCTGCCGTGCTGCCTGCCATCTTCTGCTGATAGGCGATGCCGGTCCACTCGCCCGCATAGCCTGCCGGCAGTTCGGCCGAGAGCTTCTCCATCGCGTCGAGCGAGGCGCCCGAGCTGTAGCCCGGCGCGGTATCGCCATCGACTTCCACCGCCGGGAACAGGTTGTAGCGCGTCACGCGATACGGGCCCGTCTTGTTCTCGAAGGTCGCGACCGATCCGATCGGCACCATGCCGCCGGCGTCCGAGCGCGTCTTGAGGTTGGCGATGTCGGCCTCGGTCGCCCGGAACGGCGCGTCGGCCTGCGCGGTCACGCGGTAGGTGCGGCCGAGCATGTTGAAGTCGTTGACGAAGGCCGAGCCGAGATAGACGTTGAGCGCCTCGAACACCCGCTCCGGCGGCACGCCCAGCATCTCGGCCTTGCGGCGGTCGATATCGGCGAAGACGCGCGGCGTCGCGGTGTTGAAGAAGGTATAGACCTGGGCGAGCCCCGGCGTCTTGTTGGCCTGGCCGATCAGGCCGAAGGACGTGGCGCCCAGTGCCTGATAGCCATGTTCTGCACGATCCTCGACCATCAGGCGATAGCCGCCGGCCGAACCGATGCCCTGGATGAGCGGCGGCGGGACCACGAGCAGCATCGCCTCGTTGATGTCGGCGGTGCGCTTGCGCGCCTCGGCCATGATGCCGGCGATGTTGACGCCGAGCTTCTTGCGCTCCTCGAAGCTCTGCAGCGGCACGTATGCGGCGGCGCTGTTCGGGGCGAGCGTCTGCGACGGGCCGTCGAAGCCCGCGAGCATCACCGAGCCCTTCACGCCCGGGATCGGCAGGATGCGCGCGACCACCTTGCGCATCACTTCATCGGTACGCTCGAGCGACGAGCCCGGCGGCAGCTGGATGACGGTGAGGAAATAGCCCTGATCTTGCGCCGGGATGAAGCCGACGGGCGTCACCCAGAAGGTCGCGACCGTCGCGGCGATCAGGCCGAGATAGGCGACCATCATCCGCTTGGGCCGGGTGACCAGCTTGTGGGTGAGGCGGGCATAGCCGTTGCTCATCCGCTCGAAGCCGCGGTTGAAGGCGTCGGCTGCACGGCTGAACACGCGGCCGATCCGGCCCTTGGCCTCGCCCTCGTGATGCTTGAGCAGCACCGCGGCGAGCGCCGGGGAAAGCGTCAGCGAGACGAGCAGCGAGATGGCGGTGGCGACCGAGATCGTCACGGCGAACTGCTTGTAGAAGGCGCCCGAAAGCCCATTCAAGAACAGGGTCGGCAGGAACACCGCGAACAGCACCAGCACGATCGCGACCAGCGCGCCCGACACTTCGTCCATCGAGGTGCGTGCGGCCTGGAGCGGGGTCATGCCATGCGCCAGGTTGCGCTCGACATTCTCCACCACGACGATCGCGTCGTCGACGACGATGCCGATGGCGAGCACCAGCCCGAACAGCGACAGGTTGTTGAGCGAGTAGCCCATCGGCAGCAGCACCGCCATGGTGCCGATCAGCGAGACCGGGATCGCCACCACCGGGATGATCGCCGCCCGCCATTTCTGGAGGAACACGATCACGACGAGGACGACGAGGATCACCGCTTCGCCCAGCGTATGGTACACCGCGTCGATCGACTGGGCGATGAACTCGGTGGGGTTGTAGATCACACGATATTCGAGGCCCTTGGGGAAGGTCTTCGAGATCGTGTCCATCTCCGCCTTGATCCGCATCGCGGCGGCAAGCGCGTTGGAGCCCGGGCGCTGGAAGGCGGCCAGGATCACGGTCGGCTTGTTCGAGAGATAGGTGTTGGAGGAATAGTCGGCGGCGCCGAGCTCGACGCGCGCGACGTCGCTCACGCGGACCTGGCGGCCCTCGCTATCGGTGCGGATAACGACGCGGCCGAACTCGGCCGGGGTCTTCAGGCGTCCCTGCGTCTCGACGTTGAGCTGGAAGGCATTGCCGCTCGGCTGCGAGCCCGGCTGGCCGAGCGTACCCGCGGCCACCTGGATGTTCTGCCCGCGCAGCGCCTGGACGATGTCGCCGGCGGTGAGGTTCAGCGCGGCGGCGCGGCCGGGATCGATCCACACTCGCATCGCATAGTCGCGCGCACCGAACATGCGCACGTCACCCACGCCTTCGAGCCGCGCGAGGCGGTCCTTCACCTGGGTCAGCGCATAGTTGGAGATGTAGCTGCGATCGATCGAGTTGTCCGGCGAGATCAGGTTGACCACCATCAGGAAGTCGGGGCTGGTCTTGCGGGTGACGACGCCGAGGCGCTGCACTTCCTCGGGCAGGCGCGGGATCGCGACCGCGACTCGGTTCTGCACCAGCACCTGCGCGGCATCGAGGTTGGTGCCGGTCTTGAAGGTGACGGTGATGGTCACATTGCCGTCGCCGGTCGACTGCGACGACTGGTAGAGCATGTCGTCGACGCCGTTGATTTCCTGCTCGATCGGCGCGGCGACGGTTTCCGCCACGGTCTCGGCCGAGGCGCCGGGATAGCTGGCCGTCACCGTGACCGTCGGCGGCACGATGTCGGGATATTGCGAGATGGGCAGCGCGAAATAGGCGATGCCGCCCAGGATCGTGATGATGATCGCGATCACCGCCGCGAAGATCGGGCGGGTGATGAAGAAGCGTGAGAGGCGCATGGCCTTCTCCTTTCCCTGGCGGACGCGCGTGCTCGCGCCCGCGCTGGATCGCGCGGACGGGCACACGGGAAACTACCTGCCGCCGGGCCTCTGGGGTGCGCCCGGCGGCAGTTCGGTCAGCGGGCGAAGGTCGCCTGGCCCGTGACCGGAGCGGAAACGATCGGCGCGTCGGTCGCGGCGTTCGGCGTGATGGTGCCGGCCTTGGGCTGCACCTTGCCGCCGGGCTGGGCGAACTGCGTCCCGGCGATCACCACCTTGTCCTGGGGCGCGAGGCCGGAGCGGACGATGCGGAGACCGTCGACCACCGGGCCGAGCACCACCGGCTTCGGCACCACGGTGCCGTCCGCGCCGACGGTGAGCACCAGCTTGCGCGCCTGGTCGGTCTGGATCGCGGCGTCGGGCACCAGCAGCGCCTGCGCCTTGCCGCCCGCGGCGAGCCGCATGTTGCCGAACATGCCAGGCGTCAGGAACATGTCCTTGTTCGCCAGCACCGCGCGACCGCGGATCGTGCCGGACTTGGGATCGAGCCCGTTGTCGGTGAAGTCGATCTGTCCCTTCCAGCGATAGTCGCCTTCGTCCTGCAGCCGGATCTCGACCGGGCTGGCGGACGACCCTGCCGCACGCTTGGCCTTGAGGAACAGGGCCTCCGAGCCGTCGAAGGTGAAGTAGATCGGATCGAGCGCGTTGATCGTGGTGAGGAGCGTACCCCCCTGCCCTTCCCCGGCGGCGACCAGATTGCCGGGATCGACCTTGCGATCGGAGATGCGGCCCGAAATCGGCGCACGCACCTGGGTGAACTCGACGTCGAGCGCACGGGCACGGACCCGGGCCTCCGCCGCGGCGACAGCGGCAGTGGCCGCGCGGACGCGGGCCTGGAGACGTTCGACATCGCTCTTCGACACGGCTTCGACGCTGACCAGCCGCTGGGCGCGGTCGAGGTCCGAACGGGCGAGTGCGAGATCGCTCTGCGCGCTGGCCACGCCTGCCTTGGCCTCGGCGAGCGCGGCGGTGAACGGACGCGGATCGATGGTGAAGAGGAGCTGGCCCTGCTTCACCACCATGCCGTCCTTGAAGTGGATCGCGGTAACGGCGCCCGACACGCGCGGCCGCACCTCGACGGTGCGGCTTGCCTCGAAGCGGCCGACATATTCGTCCCACTCGTTGACTTCGCGGGCGAGCGGCGCGGCGACGGTGACGACGGGTGCGGCCGGCGCAGCCACGGCGGGGGCGTTGCGCCCGCTCAGGCTGAAGCCGGCGGCGACCACGCCCACCGGCACGACGACCAGGGCCGCCTTCTGCCAGGTGCGCAGTCGCTTGGGGCGGCGCTCGGCCACCGCTTCGCCCTCAATGGGCGCGTGCATATTCATGATGGTTCCCCTGATTCATCGCCGCGCGACCACGGCTGATGCTGGTGAGCAGCGTCTCCAGCTGGCCGGGCGTGTAGCCGGCTTCGTGGAAGCGCTGGATTTCGGACTGGGGCACGCGGAAGCCGCGGTGCCAGGAAATGACGGCGATGCGGCGCAGCGCCTCGAGCTTGGGATCGGCCAGCCGCGGATTGCCGCGTTCGCCGCCGAAGATCACGCCCAAGGCGATCGAGAGGCGGCTCGGCGCCTCCAGCGAGGACAGGCGGTCCTTCTGGGCGATCGCGACGACCTGCCATTCGAGCGCGCTCAGCTTGGTTTCCTCGCGCGGCGTGGCGAGGAAGGCGGGCAGCGCGGCGGCGTTGCCGGCCATGTCGGTGAGATCGAGATATGCCATGTCATTCTCCCTCGGTTGCGCCGGCGGCGAGCAAGGCTCCGCCCTCCCGAGAAGCGCCTGCTGCGGATCCGGGTGCCGGGATGGATTCAGTTGGTCGCGAGCCATGGATCGCAGCGATGCCTCGCCGCGTCCTTCTGCCGAAAGGCAGCGCCCGTTACGTCGTTGCTGTGGAAGGTTCGAGCCTAGGGCTCACCCCGTTTCTTGCGTGCAAGCTGGCGCATGTCCGCGTCTCCGTCTGCCCCGCGACCCCGTAGGGGCGGCGGATCACTTTCTATACCAGTCGGTATATAAGTCGCGCTGCGGTGCGTCAACAGGCTTTTTATACCGGCCGGTATTTTTCCTCGCAAGCCTGTTTTGCGGCTGCGAAACGTTTTCTTCTCGCCGCGTGGTGGCCGCCCCCAGCGGCGTGTTTGATAACCACATGGACGATCGCTACACGGCCATTGTCCAGGCGTTCCAAACGTCTGCATTTTCGCCGTGCCTAGGAGACTTGACCGATGCGCCGTGCCGTTCTCGTTGCCGCCTTCCTCCTCGCCGCGTGCGGGTCCAAAGAAAAGTCCACGACGATCGCCGGCACCACCTACAAGACCGACGAAAGCGCCGGCACGTCCTCGATCATCACGGCGAACGGCAGCATCAAGACGACCCAGGGTGCCGCCGCGGCCGCGGTGGTGATGCCCACCTATGCGCCGGTCTATCCGGGCGCGACCGTCGACGGGGTGATGGAAACCGACTCGGGCGGCCGCAAGACCAAGATGGTGACGCTCGCGACCCAGGATCCGGTCGCCAAGGTCGGCGATTTCTACAAGGCCGCGCTTGCCAAGGAGGGCTGGAAGCTGCCCCAGTCCATGCTGATGGCCGACGCGGCGATGATCACCGGCGAGAAGGACGGCAAGCAGGTGTCGGTGATGGTCTCGAAGCAGGAAGACAAAACCGGGATCGTGCTGACCGTCCCCAATGACTGAGTGCAGGCCGCTCTAGCGAACGGCCGGCCTCAGCGCGCCGGCCACATCGACAGGCTGGTCTGGACGAGTCGCTCGAGATCGGCGCAGGTGGCACCCGCGCCGCCCTGCAACGCGATCCCCTGCAGTAGCGCGATCAGATAGGCGGTCAGGCCTTCCGGATCGGCATGGGCGGGGAGATCACCCTCTTCCTTCGCGCGTTCGAACCGCGTGACGATCGCGCGCTTGGCCGCCTCGCCGCGCTTGAGCACTTCCTCGCGGATCGACTCGGCCTCGGCGCCGCATGCCACCGAATTGATCACGCCCATGCAGCCCTTGGGATCGCTGGTGTCCCGCTGTCGCTCCAACGCGCCACGCAGAAGCGCTTCCGCCACGCCGCGCGCGGTCGGGGCTTCCAGCGCCCGGCCGATATAGGATGTCTTCTCGCGCTCGTAGAGGTCCAGCGCCTTGCAGAACAAGGATTCCTTGTTGCCAAACGCCGCATAGAGGCTGGGCCGGGTGATGCCCATCGCCTCGGTCAAGTCGGTCAGAGAGGCACCTTCATAGCCCTTGGTCCAGAAGATGCGGAGCGCCGCCGTCAGCGCCTCGTCGACGTCGAACTCGCGGGGGCGACCCTTGGTTACGGTACAGGCTGCGGTTTTCATAACGAGCGGTATATAACCCCGGCAATGGCGAATTGCCAGTACGCGCATTCCACGTGACAAGGAAGTGACAAGCTGCGGTGGGGGTGACACACCCCCACCGCCGGATGCTCACGGACGGACGCCGCGCACGCCGTTCAGTACCGCCAGCGCGGCGATGCCGAGAAAGGCAGCGCTGGTCCAGGGCCGCGCCTTGGCGAAGCTCTTGGCCTTTTCGGTGATGGGGGCATCGCCCGAGAAATGGGCGCGGATGTCGTCGGTCAGCGCGGTCTTGCTGTTCGACACGGTCTTGGCGGCAGTCTGGGTGGCTTCGGTCATGCTTCGTCTCCGTTGATCGGGGCGCAGCGTTGCGCACCCGCCCTCAACGCCCGCGACCGCCCGGGTTTCCGCACAAAACAAAGGTCCCGGTCTTGCGACCGGGACCAGGAGATCGTCGGGGGGACGAAAGGATCAGAAGTTGAGGCGAACGCCGATGCGGTAGGTGCGGCCGATCGTGTCGTAGAGCGCCGGGTTCACGTCGAGACCGGTGTTGGTCTGCGGCGCCGGCACGGGGTCGACATTGAACAGGTTGTCGACCTTGAAATAGCCCTCCAGCCCACGGGTGACCTTGTACGAGCCGCCGACGTCCACATAGAAGGCGCCGGGCATGAAGTTGCGGCTGATCGTCGGGTTGTTGCCGGTCGAGACCGGGCAGCCGCTCTGGCATTCGACATACTGGTTGCCGAAATTGCCGTCGGAGAACCAGCGCTCCTGCACCAGCAGGCTGAACTTGTCGGTATCGTAGGTCTGGATCGCCAGCCACTTCCAGTCGGGCGTGGCGCCGTTGTTGGCGCCGGCATTGTCCACCGTCGCCACCCCGGCGATGCCGGCGCGGACGAGGAATTCCTGCACATGGGTGCCCAGCGCGCGGACGGTGAAGTTGCCCGGCAGGCCGAGCGGCCGCTGCCAGCGATAGCTCGCCTCGATGTCGAAGCCGCTGGTCTTCCAGCTCGCCAGGTTGAACGGCTGAACGTTGATGAAATTGCCGCCCTGCACCGGGCTGTTGAGCACGAAGCCGCCGCAGAAGGCCTGGTTGCCCTCGAAGCAGAAGCGGACGATCTGGTCCGGCGACAGGGTGGAGACCACTCCGCTCAGCTTGATCGTGTAATAGTCGAACGAGAGGCTCAGGCCCGGCAGCCAGGTTGGGTTGGCCAGCGTGATGCCGACTTCGGTGTTGCGCGCGATTTCGGGCTTGAGATTGGGGTTGCCCACCGTGTTCTGGAACGCCTGAACCGCGACGTTGCGGAACGGATCGTTGAAGTTCGGCAGCGTGGTGACGGTGGGCGCGGCGAACAGCTCCGACAGGTTCGGCGCACGCACGTCGCGCGAGGTGACCGCGCGCAGGCGGATGCCGTCGATCGGGGTCGACCAGGTGCCGCCGATCTTCCACGCCCAGACCGAACCCGAGGTGCTGTAGTGCGTGTAGCGCGCGGCGGCGTTCAGATTGGCCCGGCCGAGGCTCGCGCTGTCGAGCAGCGGCAGGTTGGTTTCCGCCGAGAACTCGTAGACATTGTACTTGCCGCCGCCATTCTTGTAGTTGCCCGCCGCCCAGTTGCTGCCGAGCGTCTGGTTGAGCAGCGGGTCGACCGGGTAGGCGGCGCTGTTGGGGCTGGTGGCGCCCGCGCCGTACGGATCGGCATTCACCCGGTAGAATTCGCGGCGATATTCGCCGCCGATCGCCAGGCTGAGCGGACCGGCCCACAGGTCGAACAGATTGCCCGAGATGTTGGCGCTGACCACGTCCTGGGTCAGCTTGGTGTGCTGGAACGGGCCGTTGGCGGGGGTGACATAGGCCAGCGCCGAGGCCGAGGGCGCGAAGCCGCCGAAGATGTTGATCGGCTGGCAGCCCGCGGCGCGCGCCACCGGATCGGCGCAGACGATCGCGCCGTTGAGCGCGATCGCGTTGGTCGCGGCGACATAGCGGTTCTGCAGCACGATGTCGTGGACGTTGATGTCCGCGATCGTCTCGCCATGCTCGTAATAGGCATCATAGTTCCACTCGCCGCCGGCCGCCGAGAACTTGCCCTTGGCGCCGAGCACGCCGCGATACTGGCGACGATCGGTATAGACCTGCGGATCGGGAAAGGCGCCGTTGCTGGTGCCGAAGTTGAACGAGGTGATCCCGGCCGTCGCGCAGCGATCGCGCACCAGCTGCGGCAGATAGGGGTTGGCGCACTGCACGGTCAGGTTCGGGCGGTTATAGCCCGGGCTCGGCTGGTTGTTGGTCTTGACCTGGCCAATGTTGAGCGTGCCGTAGAATTCGTTGCCCGGCGCGAAATCATAGCCGATCCGCGTATAGCCGACCACGCGCTGCAGCTTCGAGACCAGCGACGCGCCCGAACCCGGCGCACCGCTGAGGTCGCCGCCGACGCAGAAGCTGTTGCCCGGATAGCAGTTGCTCACCCGGCCGTTGCCGAGCGGCTGTCCGCCCGAGCCATACTGGAAATTGTACGGGTTGCCGGCAGCGTCGAAGGCGATGCCCTGGAGCGGTCCGTTGTTGATCAGGCCGTAGCGGGCGTACTGATAGGGCTGGGCGTAGTCGCTGTAGACGAACTGCGGCGATCCGCCGGTGGTGACGCCGGTGTTCAGCAGCGTCGTCGCCTTGTACCAATTGCGGCTGCGGGCGAGGTCGGTGCCGAAGTCGCCGGGGCCGACGCCGCCGTCATGGGCATATTCGCCGCTGACGATCACGTGCAGCCTGTCGCCCGCGAACGAGCCGCCCCAGGCACCCTGCGCCAGGATCTGCTTGTTGTCGCCGTACGTCGTGATGCCGCCCATCACATTGGCCTTGAAGCCGGTGAAGCGGGTGTTGGTGATGAAGTTCACCACGCCACCGACCGCATCCGAGCCATAGGTGGCCGAGGCGCCGCCATTGACCACGTCGACGCGCTGGACGAGCAGCTGCGGGAACAGGCTGATGTCCGGCACGCCGCTGACGTTTGCGGCGGCGACGCGCTGGCCGTCGAGCAGCGTCAGCGTGCGGATCGGCTGCAGGCCGCGTAGCGAGAAGGAGCTGAGGCCCTGGGTGCCGCTCGAGGTGCTGAAGGTGCCGGTCGCCGCACCCGTCGAGCCCTGGAGCGAGGGCAGCTGGGCGATGGTGTTGAACAGGTTGGGCTGCGCATTGGCGGCGATCTGCTCGGCGCCGATCACGGTCGTCGGCGTCGGGGCGGTGAAGCCGCTGGCGACGATGCGCGAGCCGGTGACGACGATCTGGTCGTTCTGCTCCGTCTGGGCAGCGGTGTCCGCCTGCGGCACTTCGGCGGCGGGCGCCGGGTCCGCGGTGGTGGTCTGGGCATGCGCCGCGCTCGCCCATCCCATGGCCGCGAGCGCGATCAGGCTCGCGCCGCCAAGGCGCAGCTGCGACGTGAGAATGGCTTTCATGCGACGAACCCCTCCAATGTTTTCCGGGCGTTATCCGACCCGTGGCAATGATGGTGCGACGCTAGACCTGCCGAGCCCCGCAGGCATCTACGACATAGGTGGTAGATGCCTCCGGCGCGGTCCGTTCAGGGCCGCGTGGCGTAGAGCGCGTGGTGGGTGAGGATGAACAGCGTGCGCTTGTCCGCGCCGCCGAACAGGATCTGGAGCGGCCGCTCGGGCACGTCGATCCGGCCGACCTCCTTGCCGTCCGCGCCGTACACGAACACCTGCCCGTTCGCGACATAGACGCGCCCGTCCGGCGCCACCGCGACGCTCTCGCCGCCGCGATTGGCGAAGGGCTTGAGGTTGGTGAGCGTGCCGGCGGGGCCGACGGTGCCGGCATAGGTGATGTTCTCCGACCCGTTGGTGACGAACAGCCGTTCGCCCTGCTTGCCGCCAACCAGGCCATTGGCGTTGAGCGCGTGCGACCAGCGCCAGCCGACATGGTCGATCGGCCCCTGCTGCCATACCCGGAAGGCGGGCAGCGCGACGCTGCCGTCGGGCGAGACATAGGCCTGGGTCTTGGGCTCCATCGCCTCCTTGGCGAACAGCTCGGCCATGGTGGTGAACTGGTAGGTCTGCTGGTCGAGCTGGTCGCGGAATTCGCCGTTGGCCCACCAGTTGACCGGCAGCAGCGTCTTCGCGCCCGCCCCTGCCCCGATCGGCGTCGGCTCGATGCGGGTCAGCTGGTCGCGCGGGCCATCCGGATCGATCGAATAGACCGCGCCCTTGGGCCCCAGCGACGACAGCACCAGCAGGTGGCCCGACGCGTCGACCGCGAGGTTGACCGGATCGAGCGCGTGGTCGCGGATGATCTCCAGGCCCTTGGCTTCGGTCCAGCGCTGGATCCGCTGGAAGCGGCGGTCGATGAAGTAGAGCCGGCCCTGCGCATCCACGGTCGCGCCGGAGATCGAATAGAAGCCGTCCTCCAGCTTCTCGAGCTTGGCCGGGGCGGCCTTCTCCGCGACCTGCCGCGCCACCGCGCCGATGTCGAGCCGCGCGAACTCGCGCTCGCGGACGAGGCGCTTGCCGGTCACGTCCTCGATCGCATTGTCGAACGGATATTTGCTGACGCGCAGGAAGGTGCCGCAGCCCTCGTCGTCGCATGCCGCAAAGCCGCTCTCGGCGTTCACATGAACGTTGCGGAAGCGGATGTCCGAGGAATTGAACAATTTCACCGCGCTCTTCGCCGGGTGGTAGCTGCGGGTGACGCGATAGCCATGATAGTTGGCGAACAGCAGGTTGCGCGAGTTGCGGATCTCGAGCGACACCGCGTCGGGGCCGTCGCCGACTTCCTGCTCGGTCTGGGGCGCGAGGAACTCCCAATTCGCCACATTGTCGAGCACGAACTCGTTGCGGACATGGTGCTCGACCGACATCTCGTAGACATGGCCCGGCGTGCTGGTGTTGGTGACGTAGAAGCCGGCCTGGGCGAAGGTGTTGGGGCTCCACACATCGGTGAAGGTGCCGCCGCCATTGTCGGTCACCCAGATGCTCGGATATTGCGCGTCCCAGCGGCCTTCGGCCACCGGATCGCCGGTGCGGCCCTGCAGGCTGCCGAGCGGCTTGCCATCGGCGGTGGGGGTACCGCCGCCGCCCATGATCTTGACGTCCTGCATCAGGCTGTTCGCCCCCGAGCGCCACAGCACTGCCGAGGCGCGCGGGTTCACCCGGCCGGTGAACAGGCCGAGGCCGGAGAGGATGTTGTCGCCCCCCTGCGGGGTCTCGAGGATCGGAATGACGGTGCCAAGCCCGCGATGGGCCGGGTTGTCGTCGGGGATGTAGAGCTGGGTGGTCGCCGGATGGAGCCCGATCAGCACGGTGTCGGGACGGAGCTTCAACCGGTCGGTCACCTTGTAGAAGCCGATGGGCAGATAGAGCACGCGGTTGCCGTCGATCGCCTTTTGCAGCGCGGCGGTGTCGTCGGTCGTGCCGTCGCCCTTCACGCCCAGCTTGCGGACGTTTACCCACTCGCGCATCGGCGGCAGATCGCGGACCGCGGCCGCGCGCGGCGCCGGCATCGAGGGCAGCGACTGCACCTCCGCCTGCAGGTCATATTCGCCCATTTCGCCGAGCTTCGGCACCTTGAGACCATAGGAGAAGGCGCCGACGCGGTACGCCCTGCCCTTCCCCGCCACGGTCTTGCCGCTCTCGCGGAAGCGGGCGAACACTGGGCTGTCGACCGCCACCGCATTGTCGAAACCGATCTGGGTGAACACGTTGTTCTCGTTCGAGATGATCACCCCGGCCTTGGAGACGCGCTCGAACCGCACGTCCTTGCCGTAGAGCGAGTCCGAATAGCCGCGGTCGATCTCGATCCCCACCGGCGTGTCGCGGATCGCGACGTTGACCAGCGTCAGGTCCACCTCATGCTCGCGGATCGCCGCCTCGCGCTGGCCGTCGAAGGTCGAATCGATCAGCGTGAACTGCCAGGCGGGCGAGGTCTTCTCGGTGACGATGCCGTAGCGCCCGCCCTTGAACGCCACCTTCTCGATCACGTTGCCGGCCTGGTACACGCCGGCGAACGCGCTGCCGAGGCGGAACTCCATGTGGCTGAGAAAGGCATGCTGCGCCATGCGGAAGCGCACGCCCGCCGCCGCCGGATTGCCCTCAGCAATCTCGATGTCGACATTGCTCATCGACGAATAGAAGGTGCCCGAATTGGCGTCGCGGACGATTCTATCGCGCGGCACGACATTGGGGACCGGCACCGGCACCTTGCCGACCGCATACTGGTCGTCGCCGCCGAACACGATCATCGTCGAGACGCCCTGCTGGAAGCCGGGCGTGCTGGCGCCGAGCAGGATCGTCGGCCGCGTCGGCCCGACGCCGTAGACACGCACGCCTGCCGGCACGACCAGCGTGCGGCTGATCCGGTAGCGACCGGAGGGGAGGAAGACGATGCCGTGCCGCGTGGCGTCGCGCGCATCGTCGAGCGCCTTCTGGATCGCCGCCGTATCATCGGCCTTGCCGTCGCCGCGCGCCTTCACCGTGACGGCCCTCGGCTCGTCCGGCGCTGTGGGGAACACCGAGGCATGTTGCGCCACCGCCGGCGCGGTGAGCGAGGTCGCAACGAGCAGACCGGCCAGGAAGCAGCGCATATCCATCCCCATTCTCAGCTTAGTTCTTGATTGCACGGGCTAACCCGTTGAAGGGCTAGCGGCACCTGCGACCAAGGTCGTAGTTTTCAGCATCGCTGCAGCCTTTCACAAGCGAGGCTGCACCCTCTTGCCGGAGCCTTGCCCATGTCTGACCTGCCTGCCCGATCGCCTGCCGCTGCAGCCGTGATCGTGATGGGGGTGAGCGGCTCGGGCAAGTCGACGCTGGGCGCGCTGCTCGCCGAGGCGCTGGGCTGCGTGTTTCTGGAGGGCGACGCCTTCCACTCGGCCGAAGCGGTGGTGAAGATGCGCGACGGCACCCCGCTCACCGATGCCGATCGCTGGCCCTGGCTCGATCGCATCGGGTCGGCGGTGGCGGCGTCGATCGACACCTGCGGGGTGTCGGTCGCCGCCTGCTCGGCGCTGCGGCGGGTCTATCGCGACCGGCTGCGGCGCGAGATCCCCGGCCCGGTGCAGTTCGTGCTGCTGGAGGCCGATCGCGCGCAGCTTCTCAAGCGCATGTCGTCGCGCCCGGGGCATTTCATGCCGACCAGCCTGCTCGACAGCCAGCTGGAAACGCTGGAGCGCCCGCAGCCCGACGAAGGCGTGCTGATCCTGCCCGCGACCCTGCCGCCGGCCACGCTGTGCGACCGCGTTCTCGCCTATCTGGAGCAGCCCGCGCTCAGGGCATGAGCCGGCGCCGCCCCTCCCCCAGATGCCAGCGCATCGCCAGCGCGGCGCGCTCGGGATCTTGGGCGCGGATCGACTCGACGATCACCTCATGCTCGTGGAGCATCACGGCAATCACGTCCACCGAGCGCGACCGCGAAATGTCGACGCCCGCCTGCATCACTTTCTCGACATCGGGCCACAGCGCGTCGAACGCCTGCTGGAAGGCGAGATTGCCGGTGGCATCCGCGATCGCGCGGTGGAGTTCGCGGTCCTCGACATGGGCCGGTGCGCTGGACAGCAGCGCCGCACGCAGGTCCGCGAGCGCGGCTTCCAGCACCGCCATCTGCTCGGCGGTGCGGCGGACGGCGGCGAGCCGCGCGGCTTCGGTCTCCAGAACGAAGCGCACCTCGTAGCTACCCAGCGTGGCGGGAAGCTCGGCGAGCGGCATGAACGCGGCGAGGCGCTCCGAAGGGCGCCCCTTCACGAACGAGCCGGCGCCGCGCCGCACCTCGGTGATCCCGTCCGAGCCAAGCCGCACCAGCGCCTCGCGGACGATCGCGCGCGAGACGCCGCACATCTCGGCCAGCCGCGCTTCCGAGGGCAGCCGCGCGCCGACCTCGAGATCCTCCGCCTTGATGAGTTCGACGATCGCCGCATAGGCGTGATCGGATAGCCGCGGCTGGTTCACCGCCCCGTACTCCGGGCCCCTGCAACCGCCATGCCCCTCCCCTTGCCTGCCAAATGTCGGCGGTAACTTATCGGACAGGTTCTATGCGAAACCGGCCAGAATTGCCAGGCGAAACGATCGGGCGTGAGGGTCCACGCAAATTTGCACTTGAACCTGTCATACAAGTTCGCCTACGTTAACGTTAACGAATCTGGAGGCACAGCCTCGGAAAACGGATCGGTCTGGGAGGATGGGCATGCAAGCCGCGACTCAAGCACAGCAGGTTGAACGCACCGGCCTCGAATCATCGATGCAGCCCCGCCTCACGCCTACGCAGATGCAGGTGCTGCGCTGCGTCCATTCAGGGCTGCTCAACAAGCAGATTGCCTATGAACTCGGCATGGCCGAGGCGACCGTGAAGGTCCACATGACCGCGGTGATGCGCAAGCTCAACGTCCGCAACCGGACCCAGGCCGCGATCGTCGCGGGCCAGTTCGGCTGGTCGCACGGCTGAGCGGCTGCGCGGCGCTCAAGCCGTGAGCAGGCGGCGCTCCAGCAGCGCCTGGAAATCGCGGCGGCCGTCGGCGATGAGGAACACAAACACATGATCGACGATCACGCGGTAGATCAGTCGATAGGGCGGCGCCACCAGCTGGCGAAACTCGCGGATACCAAGCGCGTCGAGCTCGCGCGGCACGCTGCCGCGATCGGGATAGGTCTCCAGGCTGTCGACCTTGCTCAGCATCGCCTCCAGAAAGGCGTCGGCCTGTTCCGGCGAGCGATGGTCGTGGATCCAGCCATGGATTTCGGCGAGGTCGGTTTCCGCACCGGCGGTGAGATAGACCGTGTAGCGACCGCTCATGCTGCGGTGTCGGGGCGGCCCCTGCGCAAACGGGCGATGGCGTCGCGCGCGGGCGTCACGCGCCCGGCTTCCACATCGCGCGTTCCCAGCGCCATCAGCTTGAGCAACGCCAGCGTTTCCTGCGTCGCCTGATAGCTGGCCACGTCCTGCAGCACGGCACGCGCCTCGCCATTCTGCGTGATCACCAGCGGCGCGCCGCCCGCGGCGAGTCCGCGCAGCACATCCGCAGCATTGGCCTTCAAATAGCTCACAGGCTTGACCTGTTCGGTGTAGCGCATTTCGGTCTCCGACCCTTATCGTATGATTTCAGACCATTATCGGTCCGAATATAGTCTTCATACCCTACGATAACAATTGCTGCGCTCGAAGGTTGCGCCGTTTCGGTACTAACCTTGTCGGTTTGAACGAAATATGAGATATCTCTCATAACTCTCATTCAACCGCGCAGGCCGAGGCACGAATGCATTCAGACATTGAGCGGATCACGGAGCTCGCCGACGCTGGCGAGCGGATGATCGAAAGACTGCGCCGCAAGGCCTTCTTACCCGAAAGCCGCAAGGGACTCCACGTCCGCTTTGGGATCGCCGAGGCAGCACAACTGCTGGGCTGCTCGACCAACCGCATCCGCATGGCCGAAGACGACGGCCGCCTCCCCCCGCCCCCGCCGAGCGAGAACGGCCGGCGGCCGGGCTATACGGTAGAGGAACTGCTCAACATGCGGCAGGTGCTCGGCGCCTCCCCTGCCCGTGCGCCGCTCGACGTGCCCGCCATCATCGCGGTGCAGAACTTCAAGGGCGGCGTCGGCAAGTCGACCGTCACCACCCATCTCGCTCATTATTTCGCGGTGCAGGGCTACCGCGTGCTTGTGGTCGATTGCGACAGCCAGGCGACGACCACCACGCTGTTCGGCTTCAACCCGCATTTCAACATCACCCGCGAAGAGACGCTCTACCCCTATCTCTCGATCGACCCGACCCAGGCCGACCTGCTCTATGCGGTCAAGAAGACGCCCTGGCCGAATGTCGACCTGATCCCGTCGAACCTCGAGCTTTTCGACGTCGAATATGAACTGGCCGCGGCGGGCGCCGATGGCGGCTCGATCCTCGCGACGCGCTTCCGCAAGCTCAAGGCCGGGCTCAACGATCTCGCGCGGGACTATGACGTGGTGATCCTCGATCCCCCGCCCGCGCTCGGCACGATCAGCCTTGCGGTGATGCAGGCAGCCAATGCGCTGCTGGTGCCGCTGGCGGCGACTACCCCGGACTTCTGCTCCACCGTCCAGTTCCTGTCGATGATGGACCAGGTGCTCCACCAGCTGACCGAGGCGGGCATCGACGTGCAGTATGATTTCGTGCGGCTGATCTGCTCGAAGTTCGACGGCAACGATCCCAGCCACGCGATGGTCCGCCAGATCATGGAGCAGGCGTTCGGGCCGGCGCTGCTACCGGTGCCGATCCTGGAGTCCGCCGAGATCAGCCACGCGGCGATGCGAATGATGACGATCTATGAGCTGGATCGCCCGATCGGCACCGCCCGCACCCACAAGCGCTGCAAGGCCAATCTCGACGAGGCGCTGGGCCAGGTCGAGGCGCTGGTCCGCCGCAACTGGGGCCGCGTCGCGCCGGCCAGCGAAGAGGATGTCGTCAATGAAGCGGCCTGAGCGGACCGCCGCAACCGGGCAGAAGGGCTGAACCGTGGCACGTACCCAGAAAGACTATCTCGCCGATCTGCTCGCCGAGGAAGCCGCGGCGGAAGCGGCGGCGCCTGCGCCCGCCGCACCGGCCCCCCTTCCCTCCCCCGCGGCTGAGCCCGAGCTGCCGCCCCGCCTCGCCCGCACGCGCGGCACGACGCTGCTCGGCCGCGAGTCCGCGCTCGCGCGGGTAGCATCGGGCGAGGTACGCCAGGTCACCCAGCTGCTGCTCGATCCCGCGCGGGTGCGGATCTGGCCGGGCAACGCGCGCGTCTATGCCGATCTCAATGAAGAGAATGTCCGCGAGCTGATTGACTCGATCGTCGCGGAGAACGGCCAGAAGGTCCCCGCCGTGGTGCGGCGGATCGAGGGCGATCCGGACCATGACTATGAGGTCATCGCCGGCACCCGTCGCCACTTCGCGATCTCCTGGCTGCGCGCGCACAGCTACCCCGACATGCAGTTCGTGGCGCAGGTCGCCCAGCTGGATGACGAGGCCGCCTTCCGCCTCGCCGACCTCGAAAACCGTGCGCGCAAGGACGTGTCGGATCTCGAGCGCGCCCGCAACTATGCCGAGGCACTCAAGGCCCATTACGGCAATCACCTCACCCGCATGGCCGAGCGGCTGAAGCTGTCCAAGGGCTGGCTGTCGAAGATGATCAAGGTGGCGGGCATCCCCGACGCGGTGATCGCCGCCTTCGCCTCCCCTGCCGACGTGCTGCTCAAGCCCGCCTATCCGCTCGCCCAGGCGCTGGACGACAAGGTTGCGGCCAAGGCGATCCTCGCCGAGGCCAAGGCACTGACCCGCGCGCAGGCCGATCGCCGCGCGAGCGGACATGCACCGATCGCCGCTGCCGATGTGCTTCGCCGGCTGCTCTCCGCACCGTCGGGTCCCAAGGCCGCCGACGAGCTGTACCAATGGGCGATGCCCAGCGGACGCACCGCGCTCAGCGTGCTGTCGGTCAACCGCCAGGGTGTTACCGTGCGGCTCCACGCCGGATCAGGCGCCAGCCGCGATCATCTCGTCAACGCCTTCCGCGATGCGCTCGACCAGCTAGAGCGCGAAGGCCGCGGGTTGCAGCGATGAGCGCGTTTCCCCGGGGAAACGACGGTGCCGAAACCGGCAGCCGTTTCCCCGGGGAAACACCGCCGCCGCCCTCCACAGCGCACCGCCTGATTGACCTCGCGCCCCCGGGATCGCCCTTCGTTTCCCCGGGGAAACGCCCCTCCCCCACCCTGCATCCAGAGGCTTCATGACCCAGGCCGATCGCCAGTCGATCCCCGAACAGTTCGACCTGTTCCTCCCCTATCTCGCCGACATGCCGCTGCGCGATCAGCGCGAGATGATGGAACGCCCCTTCTTCAGCCTGGCCAAGACCAAGCGGGTGAAGCCGATCGATTATCAGAGCCCGGACGGCAAGCTGTGGGTCCATGTCTCGGCCAATCCCGATTACGGCATGGCGACGATCTGGGATGCCGACATCCTGATCTACTGCGCCAGCGTGCTCGCCGACATGGCGCGGCGCGGCCGCAACGACATTCCGCGCAAGCTCCATCTGATGCCCTATGATCTGCTGCGCGCGATCGGCCGCCCGACCACCGGGCGCGCCTATGAACTGCTCGGCCAGTCGCTCGACCGGTTGGTAGCCACCACGATCAAGACCAACATCCGCGCCGAGAACCGCCGCGAGGCGACGTTCAGCTGGCTCGACGGCTGGACCCAGCTGGTCGACGAGCGCACCGAGCGCTCGCGCGGCATGACGATCGAATTGTCGAGCTGGTTCTACGAAGGCGTACTGATGACCGGGGGCGTGCTGTCGATCGACCGCGCCTATTTCGACCTGACCGGCGGGCGCGAGCGCTGGCTCTACAAGGTGGCGCGCAAGCATGCCGGCGGGGCAGGGGAGGCGGGCTTCGCGATCTCGATGCCCACCTTGTTCGAAAAGTCGGGCGCCGAGGGGCAATATCGCCGCTTCAAGTTCGAGATCGCCAAGATCGTCGAGCGCGACGAGCTGCCGGGCTATACGCTGTCGCTGGAGACCCCGCCGGGCAAGCGCGAGCCGAGCCTGCGGATGCGCCGCCGCGGGGAAGACGTACTTCGGTCGCCGCCGACCAGCACATCCGCCGAACCCGCCGCACCGGCTCCGCGCCCGGCGAGACAGTCGAGCGAGGCCGATGCGACGCCGCTCGGTGCCGAAGCGCGCGCACTGCTCCGCCGCACCGTGACCAGCCTGGCGACGCGCGGCACCAGCGGCATGCTGACCGACGCGACGCTGGAGCAGGTTCGGCGCGAATGTCCGGGCTGGGACTATCAGGATCTGCACCGTCAGTTCCGGGACTGGGTGGAGGCCGATCCGGCGCGCACGCCCGCCAACTATCAGAATGCGTTTCTGGGCTTCGCCCGGCAGTGGCACGCCCGCAACAAGCACCAGTTGCGCTGATCGATCGCAGGGAATGGCGCGTCCTCCGTTCCCGAAGTGTCGGGCAACAAGGATGCTCGCAAGAAAACGCATCCGCACGGCGCGCCGATTTGAACCTCTTTATCCACAGGCGGCGTCCAACTGATTCAACCACTCGGTCGAGCCCCATCAATGACGCCGAAAATCAGGCTGATTGCACCGCCTTTCGACCCTTCGGGAACGATCTTCGACCCTTCCGGAACCCTCTATCGACCTTTCGGGAACGGCAGCGTCGACCTTTCGGGAACGGATTCTCGACACAATGGGAACGCCGTCTCGCGGCGAATCGCGGCGTTACCACGATTCGCCCGACAGAACGCCTCGCTTAACTCCATAACGACTCAATAAACCCCTCTAACCCGGCACGAGTTTTCCTCTTTGAAAAGAGAGTGGGAGAAGTGGGGCGAACGCGGTCGACGTCGTCCACCAAAGATGTCGAGGCACACCGGCTCCGGGCAAGCGAGCCGCAACAATAATATACATCAACTGCCAGCAACTTGTTGAAGGCGGGGGCATTATTCACGCATGCCCGCTTATCGCTTTCGCCTGTGCACACCCGATAACCACCCCCACACTGCCGAGCGTCGCGAACTTCCTGACCTTCGGCAGGCGCTGATTGCCGGCCATAGCCTCGCCCGCGCTCTGCTGCGGCACCGCAACGGGCGTACGCCGGTGCGCGGCAGCCTCGATATCGAGGACGATCGCGACCAGCCCGTCGCCCGCATTCTGCTTGCGGATCTCGCCCGACAGCTTTCGTAAATCGCACCAGCCGCCTTGCTCGCTCCTTGCGCGCGTGGTTTGAAGGGCCCTGCACAAAAAGGGGCGCCGGTGACCGATCTGTCTTGCTTCTCCCGTCTGGCCGCAGCGCTGGCATTGGGCACCGCTGCAATCACGCCCGCCGTCGCACAGAATCTTTCGACTGCGGAAACGGCGATGACGCGAACCGTCGATGCTGAATATGACCGCTCGGTCGCGCTGCTCGAAGCGCTGGTCGACCAGAATAGCGGCACGCTCAATCTCGCCGGTGTCAGCAAGATCGGCGAGCGAATGCGCGCCGAGTTGGAGCCACTGGGCTTCACGGTCAGCTGGAAGTCGATGGCCGCCGTCGAGCGCGCCGGTCACCTGATCGCCGTTCATCCTGGCAAGCCCGGGACGAAGCGGCTGCTTCTGATCGGCCATCTCGACACCGTGTTCGAGCCCGACTCTCCTTTCCAGAAGTTCGTCCGCAAGGGCGATCTGGCGGAAGGTCCGGGGGTCGGGGACGACAAGGGCGGCATGGTGGTGATGCTCGCGGCGCTCCGCGCGATGCAGGCTGCCGGGACGCTCAAGGCCGCCAATATCGAGATTGTGCTGACCGGCGACGAAGAGAAGTCCGGAAGCCCGCACAGCATCGCGCGCGCCGATCTGATGGCTGCGGGCAAGCGCGCAGATGTCGCGCTCGATTTCGAAGGACTGGTGATCGACGGCGGGCGCGACATGGGCTCAATCGCGCGGCGCTCGGCGATCGACTGGCGGATCACCGCCACGGGCAAGACCGGGCACAGCTCGCTGATCTTCGGGTCCGAGTTCGGCGACGGGGCGATCAACGAGCTGACGCGTATCCTCGCCGCCTTCCGCAAGGAACTGCCCGAGCCCAACCTTACCTTCAACACCGGGGTAATCGCCGGCGGCGCCCGCGCCACCATCGACGAAAGCGGCAATGCGACCGCAGCGGGCAAGACCAACATCATCCCGGGCACCGCCATCGCTACCGGCGACTTCCGCACACTGAGCCCCGAGCAGACCACGCGAGTGAAGGCCAAGATGGAAGCAATCGTCGCCGCGCATGCACCGGGCACCGATGCCACGATCCGCTTCGGCGAGGGCTATCCGGCAATGGCGCCGACCGCCGGCAACCGCGCGCTGCTTGCGGCGCTGAACGGCGTCAATCGCGACCTGGGGCTGCCGGAGATGCCGGCGCTCGATCCGCTCAAGCGCGGGGCAGGGGACATCTCGTTCGTCGCCGCCGACGTCGACAGCCTGGCGGGGCTCGGTACCTACAGCACTGGCGACCACGCACCGGGCGAAACGGTGGACCTTGCCAGCATCCGCCGCCAGGCCAAGCGTGCCGCGATCCTGATGTCGCGGCTGAGCACGGAGCGGTCCACCCGATGAGCCGCCTGCTGCGCGCCCTGCTGGCGCTCACTGCGCTGCTGTTGCCGGCGATCGGGCGCGCCGAACCGCAGTTCACGCTACTGGTGATCGCGGCACCCAGCAAATATCATTACGAGTATATCCCGGTCGCGCGCGAAAGCCTCGAAAAGCTCGGCCGCCTCCACGCCTTTGCCGTCGACTGGCGCAAGGACGGGACGCCGCTCGACGGCGACCTCACGCGCTATGCCGCGATCCTGCTGCTCAACACCCCGGGCGACGAATTCACGCCTTCCCAGCGACAGGGTTTGGAGCATTACATGCAGCGCGGCGGCAACGCCGTGGTCGTGCACCGTGCCGCGATCATGCCGGCAGCGGTCTGGCCCTGGTACGAGAAGTTGGTCGGGCGCAGCTTCGTCAACCACCCGATGATCCAGACCGCCGTCGTGAACGTCCTCGACAAGGGCTTCCCGGCCGCGTTCGGGCTCCCCGACCATTGGCTGTGGAGCGACGAGTTCTACGTCACGGCCAACCCGTTCGACATTACCATTCATCGCGTGCTCGGCGTCGACGAGGCGAGCTATGATCCCACCCGCATCTGGCCGGGCCAGATCGGGCACCGGATGGGCAAGGACCATCCCGAAGCCTGGTTCCACCGCTACGAGAAGGGGAGGGTGTTCGTCACCCTGCTCGGCCACGAGGCGGAGATGTACCGCGACGACCGCTATCTCCAGCATCTGCTGGGCGGCATCACCTGGGCAGCGACGGGGCTAGGCGAGCAGCGCTGAGGCGGGTCAGTCGACCCGTGCCATGCGCCGCGATGCCAGCACCAGGTTGATCCGGCTCGTCGAGCGGTCCTCGACGCAGCTCTTCAGCTCGCGCCGCGAGGGGACTCCGTCCTCGACACACTGTTCGGCGACTCCGCAGGGGATCGCATCAAGATCGCTATGACCCGAACCACGCAGGATGCGGCAACTGCGAAGCTGCAGACCGTCCTTGTGCTTGTCGGTCTTCAGGTCGACCTTGATCATGCGCAGCTGGCGCGAGACGACGATGATCTCCTCCTCGGCATTGAACGCCGGGGTAGTCTGGAGCATCAGCAGCAGGATGGGCAGAATCATGGCGCCATTCCTCTCCGGTTCTGTTTTCTAGGGGCAGCCTAGGCCACGGGAGGGGGCAGCACAATGCGTCAATCGCCCGCCATCGCCTCCAGCGCCGTTTCGATCCGGCCCAGCCGCGCGGCGGGATCGTCGATGCGCTCTGCCAGCAACAGCCGATCGCCCTTGGCGGCGAGACCCGCCGCGGCGGCATCTCCGACGAAATCGGCACGCGGCGTGAAGGCGATCGCGGCTGGCCCGGCATCGATTCGCGCGATCCGCAGCGCACATGCCTGGGCGCGCACGCGGGCAATCGCCAGCAAGGTCAGGGCTGCCTCGGGGAGGGTGCCGAAGCGATCCTCCAGTTCCGCTTCCAGTGCATCGATGGCCGCGCCGTCCTCGGCACGGGCGAGGCGGACGTAGAAGCCGACGCGGAGCTCCTCGTCGGGCATCCAAGCCTCGGGGAGGCTCCCCTGGAGCCCCAGATGCAGCTCGGGCGTCCAGCGCTCCACCGTCTCGCCGCGTGCAGTGCGCAGTGCGGCTTCCAAGAGGTGCTGGTAGAGATCGACGCCGATCAGCTTCATGTGCCCGGCCTGTGCCTCGCCCAGCAGGTCGCCGGCACCGCGCATGTCGAGATCCTGCGCGCTGATCGCGAAGCCTGCACCCAGCCGATCGAACGCCTCCAGCGTACGCAGCCGCTTGAGCGTGCGTGCGCCGATCGGCTTGTCGGGTTCGGTGAGCAGCAGCACCTGGCCGCGCCGGCTGCCGCGTCCCACCCGGCCGCGCAGCTGGTGGAGCTGGCTGAGGCCGAAGCGATCGGCGCGGTAGAGCACCATGGTGTTGGCGCGGGGCACGTCGAGCCCGGCCTCGATGATGTTGGTCGCGAGCAGGACGTCGCCTTCGCCGCGGCCGAAGCGGACCATCGCCTCGTCGATCTCCGCAGCGGGCATTTTGCCATGCGCCTGGAGCAGTTCGAGCTCGGGCACGAGGCGGGCGATCTTGGCGGCAAGCGGCGCCATGTCCTCGATCCGCGGCACGACGACGAAGCTCTGGCCGCCCCGGCTGCGCTCGCGCAGCAGCGCCGCGCGCACCACGGCCTCGTCGAATACGCCCAGCGCGGTGCGGATCGGCTGGCGACGGGCAGGAGGCGTGGCGATGACCGAAAGGTGCTGGATGCCCACGAGTGCCGCCTGGAGCGTGCGCGGGATCGGCGTGGCACTCAGCGTCAGCACATGGCCGGCGCCGAGCGCGCGCAGCTTCGCCTTGTCCGCCGTGCCGAAGCGCTGCTCCTCGTCGATGATGACGAGCGCGAGCTTGGCATAGGCCACGCCCTTGCCTGCAACCGCGCCGGTGCCGATCACTACCTGGATCGACCCATCGGCGAGCCCTGCCTTGACCCGCTTCTTCTCCGCCGCGCTCGACAGCCGGGAGAGGCCGGCGACTTCAATGCCGGTGCCCTCGAAACGTTCGGTGAAGGTCTCGAGATGCTGGCGGGCCAACACGGTCGTGGGGGCGGCGACTGCCACCTGATGACCAGCGAGCGCCGCCAAGGCGGCGGCACGCAGCGCGACTTCTGTCTTCCCGAAGCCGACATCGCCGATCACCAGGCGATCCATCGGCCTGCCTGCCGCAAGATCGCTGCGCACGGCATCGATCGCGCGCGCCTGGTCCCGCGTTTCGGTATAGGCAAAGCCGGCCACGAACCGCTCATATGCGGCAGTTTCGGGAGAAAGAACCGGAGCGGTTAACTTTATGCGTTCTTCTGCGAGTGCGATCATGCCGCGGGCGGTCTCGGCAATGGCGAGATCGATCGCACCGCGCCGCTTCTGCCAGCTCGAGCCGTCGAGCTTGTCGAGCGCCACCGCATCGGCATCGCCGCCATAGCGCCACAACCGATCGGCGTCGGCGACGGGCACCAGCCGCACGCCGCCATCGGCATAGGTGAGCGCTATCGCATCGCCGCCCGATTCGGCGTCGCCCGGCATCGGCGCGAGACCGGTGACTTTGGCAATACCGTGGTCCTCGTGGACGACGAGGTCGCCGAGCCGGATCTCGGTCTGGCCGAACAGCGTGGGATCGGCGGCGCCGGTTTGTGCCGTGTCGCGTTCGGCACGGCTGCCCAGCAGGTCGGCGGCGGCGACGGCGAAAATCCCGTCGCGACGAAAGCCTCGGTCTACGGGCGCCTCCAGCAGCGCGATGCTCCTCGCCGGCAGCGCCTGCACTGCGGCCCAACCGGGCACGTCCTGCGGCTCGGTCTTCAGTGCGCTTGCGACGCGGCTGCGCAGGAAGCGCAGATCGCGAGCGCTGCCCAGCAGGACCAGACGCTCGTCCGCCGCCAATGCGTCGCGCGCCGCACGGGCAAAGGCCCGGAGCGGGGCGCGGCCTTCGATGAAGCGCGGCGGGGGGGCGTCGACGGCGTCGAGCGCGAGCGGCGGATGTTCTTTGGCCGCAGCCTGCCACTGCTTGTCGTCGAGCACGTCGCGCAGGGCGCGGCTTGGCCGACGGCGCTGCGAATCGGCGGCAAGCGCAAGGAAGCGCTTGCGCCGGTCCTCCGCCGCGGGTTCGATCGCCAGCAGCGCGCCGGGCAGGTGCGCGACGAGCGGCACGCCGTCCTTGCCGAGCGGCGGCTCGGAGACGCGGCCGAGCTCCTGCGCTTCGCAGTCGCCGGTGGTGCGCTGGGTGCCTGGATCATAGCTGCGCAGCGACACGACGACGCCGTCGGCGACCTCGATCCGGCGCGGTTCCTCGGCATCGGCGGGGTAGACGTCGAGCACCTGCCCGCGCAGCGCGACCTCGCCGGGCTCGTCGACGCGCTCGTCCTCGACATAGCCGGCCTCGACCAGGGTTTCGAACAGCGCGGTGAGATCGACCGGCGCGCCGGTCGCGATCCGCGGCGGGGCGGCTTCGAAGGCTTGCGGCGGCGGATAGAGGCGTGCCAGCGCCTCGCCGGTGGTGATGCAGGCGATCCGCGGCCGCTCTGCCTCGGCCTGGGCCAGGCGCAGACGGCGCAGCGCGGCGACGCGTTCACCGACATTGGCAGGGGAGGCGGGGGCGGCATCGCCGGGGAGTGCGTCGCTGCCGGGGCAGAACACCACGCACGCCTCGGGCGCCAGCGCCGCCAGCGCACGGGCAATTGCAATGCCGCGGGGTTCGTCCGCGGCGGCGAAGAACAGGTCGTTCGCGGCCAGCGCCTCCGCCAGCAATGCGGCGGTCTCGCCGGTTGCCAGGACAGGGGCGGTCTTGGCGGGCGCGATCGCGCGGGCAACGGGATCGCGGGAAGAAGCCATGCGGGGAAAGCCTTTGGAACGAGCGAGCTACCGCTAACGAGCAGGCAGGGCCGCCGTTCCAGAGGGCAGGGGTGGGGCCGGTGGAGGAACACCGGCCCCGGGGAGACCTCGGAAGGTCAGAAGGTCAGCGTTGCGCCGACGAACAGGGTTCGGCCCATCGGGTCGTACACGCCCGGATAGGTGTTGCCGTTGCCGAAGCTGGCGAGCACGCCCGAGGCGATCGCCGGCGGCGCCTTGTCGGTCAGGTTGTTGATGCCCATCCGGAACTGCAGCTGCTTGGCGGGCACCACGGTCGCGGCGAGGTCGAAATATTCGGTCGCCGGAATTGTCGCATTGATGATGCTGATCGGGCCGGCCTGGCTGAGGAAGGCGTTCGACGAGGAGGTCGACAGCGCCGTCTTGGCGAAGTGGCGCCAGGCGAGCGAGAGCGTCGCCTTCTCGCCGGGCACGGTCCAGGTCAGGCGGGCGACATGGCGCCAGGTCGGGTTGGGCTGGCCGCAGCTATAGCCGTAATAGCCCTTGCAGTCGTAGCTGCCGAGGCCGGGCAACGGCTCCTTGACCTGCTTTTCGAGCCAGGTCCCGACGATGTTGGCGTCGAGCTTGCCCAGCTGGCCGATCCGCGTCGCATAGGCCGCGGCCACGTCGATACCTGCGGTGAGCAGATAGCCGGTGTTGAGCGTGCTGCCGACGACATAGCCGTTGGTGCCGAACAGCGCGCCGGATCGCGGATCGCGGTGGAACAGCCCGCAATAATAGGGGTCCCCGGTGGAGGTGCACTGGCTGACCACAAGCGAGGGATCGATCGAGCTGATATAGCCCTTCACGTTGATGTGGTAGTAATCGACCGACAGCGAGAAGCCGCGCAGCTGCTTGGGCGTCAGCACCACGCCGAAGGTATAGGTATCGCCCACTTCGGGCTTCACCGCCGGATTGCCGCCATAGGATTGGCTGCAGGTTTCGGCGGGGCACTGGATGATGTGACCGTACTGCGCATCGCTGACGCCGGTCAGCTTGCAGGCCGAGAGCGACGCCTCGGGCGTGGCGCCGGCGCAAGGGTCGCTCAGCGAGACGTTGCCGATACCACGCGCGCCGAACAGCTCGCTGATGTTGGGCGCGCGGATCGCGCGGTTGTAGCTGGCGCGGAAGCGGGCGCCGTCCACCGGCGACCAGGTCAGCTCCGCCTTGTAGGTCCAGGCCTTGTAGTGCGATTCGGTCGCGGTCGATCCCTGGCGGTTGGTATAGTCCGAATAGCGCAGGCCACCGTTCACCGTCAGATCGTGGATGAAGGGCACGTTCTCGACCAGCGGCAGCTCGAGCTCGCCATAGGCTTCGTTGACGGTGATCGAGCCATCGGCATCGGCGCTGCCGCCCTGCTTGGCGACCTCGTCGGCGGTGAAGTTGAGCGTTTCGCGGCGGCGCTCCAGGCCGACGGCGAGGCCTGCACCGCGTGCCGCCCAGGGGCTCTGGATACCGAAGGTACCGAGGTCGCCGTTGATCGAGCCCGAGAAGACTTCGAGCGTGTTGCGCGACGCGGTGTTGGACTGGCTGAAGAGGTAGCGCGCCTGATCGGTGGTGATGCCGTCGGCACGGAAGATGTCGATCGGCACGCAGGCAGGATCGGTGCCGTCGATCTTCGAGCGGCAGGTGGGCGTGCCGTTCACCGACACCACGTCGAGCGCGCGCTGCGCCTTCACATTGTCGACATTGTTGAGATAGGTCTCGTTGTAGCGCGACAGCGAATAGAGATAGCCCACGTCATAGCTGAAGCCGTGGCCGAGATCGCCCTTCACGCCGCCATTGTAGCGATAATCCTGGTGGCGCAGATCGTCGCGGCGCGAATAGGCGCCGTTAAGGCGATAGCCGATCAGCGTGTCGATCGTCGACGACGTGCCCGCGGCGGGTCCGCAAAGTGCCGCCTGCTGGCTCGTGCTCATCAGCGGGTTGTTGCAGGGCAGGGTGAATGTGGTGCCGAGGAACAGCGCCGAGGGTGCCACCTGCGAGAAGGTATGGTCCTTCATCCACATGAAGCTGCCATAGACCTTGGCCACCGGCGCGATCTCGAACGAGGCGCTGCCGCCGCCGGTATAGCGCTCGTCCGAGCGCTGGATGTAGTTGGTCGGCGAGTAATTGTACGCGTAGCTGGCGTCATACGGCACCCAGCTCTTGGAACCGTCGCGGGCATTGGTGAGATACCCCAGGTCCTTGCTCGGCCCGTCCAGCGGCGCGAAGGTGCCGTAGGTGGTGTTGCTCGATCCGCCGCAGACCAGCGCGCTGGGGCCGCTCGCGTTGAGCGCGCAGGACGAATAGTCGCGTGTCGCCTGCAGCACTGGATCGGTATGGCGATAGCCGCCATAGACGGTGACGTTGCCGCGGCCGTCGGCGAAATTCTTGCCGAACGCGCCGTTGATGTCCTGCTTGGCCCCGTCGAACACGTTGCGCGGCGCCAGCTGGTAACCCTTGGCCGAGACCAGGCCGCGGACATAGGCGTTGTCGTTGGTGTGCTGCGCGACGCTGGTCTGCGCATCGAGCCGCAGCCCGTCGAGATGGTCGCGCAGGATGAAGTTGACCACACCCGACATCGCGTCCGAACCATAGACCGCCGAGGCACCGCCGGTGACGACGTCGACCCGCTCGATTAGCGCGGTCGGCACGAAGTTGATGTCGGTCGCCTGCGAGGAGAGGATGCGCTGGCCGTTGATCAGCGTCAGCACCCGGTTCGAGCCGAGATTGCGCAGGTTGATCTGCGCCGAGCCGTCCGACCCGTTGGAGACGTTCTCGTTTCCGTCCGCGGTGAACTGCGGCAGCCGCGCCAGCATCGTCTCGGCGTTGACCGCACCTTGATAGCGCACTTCCTGCGCATCGACGCTGGTCAGCGGGCTGTTGCTCTCCAGGTCCGGACGGCGGATGCGCGTGCCGGTGACGGTGATTTCGGCACGGTCGCTGTCCGCGCCTGTCGCGCCCCCTGTATCCTGCGCAAAGGCGCCGCTCGACACCAAGGCTATGGCCAGCGCACCCAGCGCCGCACCCGTCCGAACTGCAAGAAAATTACGCATGAACCGCGCACCCCGTTTTTTGAGTCGCGCATATGCAACATATCAAGCATCATTCCGTCAAATAAAATATACGATATCTTAACAGCGGGAAGCGCGCACCAGGTACCCCTTCCGAGAATCACAAAATTATGCCTTGCTCCAAACCGACCTTGCGCCAGCGCGGCATACGGTATACGAAATCGATCAACCCAGTGGAGGATCGTGTTCTTATGACTGCAGCCAAGACGCTCTGGACCGGCGTCTATCCCGCGGCGACCACCCAGTTCGCCGAGGATCTCTCGATCGATCTCGACGCCACCCAGCGCACCCAGACCGCGCTGGTCGATGACGGTGTCGACGGCCTCATCCTGCTTGGCACCTGCGGCGAGAATAATTCGCTCGAGGCGGACGAGAAGCGCGTCGTGCTCCAGGCCGGCGTGGAAGCAGTGGGCGGGCGGGTTCCGCTGGTCGCCGGCGTGTCCGAATTCACCACCGCGCGCGCGATCCAATATGCCCGCGATGCCGAGAAGATCGGCGTCGACGCGCTGATGCTGCTACCGGCGATGGTCTATGTGCCTACGCCTGAGGAGCTCGAAGCCCATTTCCGCGCGGTGGCCGAGGCGACCTCGCTGCCGATCATGCTCTACAACAATCCGCCGGCCTATCGCGTGTCGATCGACACCGCGACACTGGATCGGCTCACCGATGTGAAGAACATCGTGGCGGTCAAGGAAAGCGCGCCCGATCCGCGCCGCTTCACCGATCTCTTCAACCGCTATGGCGATCGCTACACGCTGATGGCGGGGCTGGACGATGTTGCGCTGGAAGGCATGTTCCTCGGCGCCTCGGGCTGGGTCTCGGGCCTGACCAGCGCTTTCCCCGAGGAGTCGGTGCGGCTGATCGCGGCGTTCAACGAGGGCCGCTACGACGAGGCCCGCGAAATCTATCGCTGGTTCATGCCGCTGCTCCACCTCGACGCCGAGCATGACCTGGTCCAGTCGATCAAGCTCGCCGAGCAGATCATGGGTCGCGGCAGCGAGCGCGTCCGCATGCCGCGCCTGCCGCTCTCCGGCGCCCGCCGCGCCCAGGTGATCGCCTGGGTGGAGGAAGCCGCCGCGACCCGCCCGAGCCGGCGCGCCGCCAAGGCAGCTTGAGGACACCATGCGCCACACCTTCTTCTGCATCGACGGCCACACCGCGGGAAACCCGGTGCGGCTGGTCGCGGGCGGCGCACCGCTGCTCCGCGGCGGCGACATGCTGGCGCGGCGCGCGGACTTTCTCGAGCGGTTCGACTGGATCCGCACCGGCCTCTGCTTCGAGCCGCGCGGGCACGACATGATGTCGGGCGGGTTCCTCTACCCGCCCACCCGCGACGATACTGATTGCGGCATCCTGTTCATCGAGACCTCGGGCTGCCTGCCGATGTGCGGGCACGGCACGATCGGCATGGTGACCTTCGGGCTCGAACACGGCCTGATCACCCCCCGCACGCCGGGGCAGCTGCGCATCGAAGTGCCGGCGGGGGTGATCGACATCGCCTATGGCATGGAGGGTGACCGGGTGCGCTGGGTGCGCATCCGCAACGTGCCCGCTTATGTCGCGGCGCGCGGCATCGAGATCGAGGTGCCGGGCTTCGGGCCGCTGCGCATCGACGTCTCCTATGGCGGCAACTATTATGCGATCATCGAGCCGCAGGGGCCCTATACCGGCCTCGACGATCTCGGCGCCTCGCGCATCGTCGAGCTCAGCCGCACCATCCGCGAACTGGTGCGCGACAAGGTGGAGCCGGTGCATCCGCTCGACGACCGCATCCGCGGCGTCAGCCATGTCCTGTGGGCCGACAAGCCCAAGGGGGAGGGCGCCGATGGCCGCAACGCGGTCTTCTACGGCGAGCGCGCGATCGATCGCAGCCCGTGCGGTACCGGCACCTCGGCGCGGCTCGCGCATCTGGAGCAGCAGGGGCGCCTCGGCGTCGGCGACCGCTTCGTCCATGAAAGCTATATCGGCAGCCGGTTCATCGGCCGGGTCGAGGAAGCGGTGATGGTGGGCGATCGCCCCGGCATCATCCCCTCGATCGAAGGCTCGGCGATCGCGACCGGCTTCAACACCATCTGGATCGACCGCGAGGACCCGTTCTGGGCCGGCTTCTCGGTCGTCTGAACCAAACAACGAAAACATCGGGGGTTGCATGGGATTTTGGGGACCGATCAAGCCGATCGAACGCAGCACGGCTCCTAGCGCGCATCGGCTGCGCCCCACGCTTTCCTGGCCGCACCTGATCGCGCTCGGCGTCGGCGCGATCGTCGGCACCGGCATCTACACGCTGACCGGCGTCGGCGCCGAGCGCGCGGGGCCGGCGGTGATCCTCGCCTTCGTCATCGCCGGTGCGGTCTGCGCCTGCGCCGCGCTCGCCTATGCCGAACTCGCCACGATGATCCCGGCGGCGGGCAGCGCATATACCTATAGCTATTCGGTGCTGGGCGAGACGATCGCCTGGGTGGTCGGCTGGAGCCTGATCCTCGAATATTCGCTGGCCTGCTCGGCGGTGGCGGTGGGCTGGTCGGGCTATCTGGTCGGCTGGCTGCAATCGGCGGGCATCCATCTGCCGGCGGTGCTGCTCCAGGGGCCGCATGCCGGGGGCATCGTCAACCTGCCGGCGGTGCTCGTCTCCTTCGCGATCGCCGGCATGCTGATGCTCGGCACCCGCGAGAGCGCGACGCTCAACATCGTGCTGGTCGTCATCAAGCTGGTGGCGCTCGCGGTGTTCGTCGCCCTCGCACTGCCCGGCTTCGACGCGGCAAACTTCCACCCTTTCATGCCCTATGGCTTCGCATCCCATGCCGACGGCGCCAGCACCCGCGGCGTGATGGCGGCGGCCGCCATCGTCTTCTTCGCGTTTTACGGCTTCGACGCCGTCGCCACCTCGGCCGAGGAAGCCAAGAAGCCGGGCCGCGACCTGACGATCGGCATCGTCGGCTCCATGGCCCTGTGCACCACCATCTATATCCTCGTCGCGGTCGCGGCGGTCGGCGCGATGTCCTACACCACGCTCGGCAATTCGCCCGAGCCGCTGGCGCTGGTGCTGCGGACGCTCGGCCACCCTTTCGCGGCCTGGGCGATCGCCGCCGCGGCGCTGGTGGCGCTGCCGTCGGTCATCCTGGTGATGATGTACGGGCAGAGCCGCATCTTCTTCGTGATGGCGCGCGACGGGCTGCTGCCGCGCGGCCTTGCCAAGGTCTCGCTGCGCACCGGGGCGCCGGTGCTGGTGACCGGCATCACCGGGCTGTTCGTCGCGGCGGTCGCAGGCTTCCTGCGGCTGGACGAGATCGCCGAACTGGCCAATGCCGGCACGCTGATCGCGTTCATCGCCGTCGGTCTCTGCATGATGCTGCTCCGCCGCCGCGCGCCCGACGCGCCGCGCATCTTCCGCTGCCCGCAGCCCTATCTGGTCGGCACGCTCGCGGTGCTCGGCTGCCTCTATCTGCTCCTCTCGCTGCCCGAGAAGACGCTGGTCCGCTTCCTGATCTGGAACGTCGCGGGGCTCGCCGTCTACTTCCTCTATGGCCGCGCGCGCAGCGTGCTGGCGCGCGGCTGAGGGTTCAGCCGTTCAGCTGGCGGCGGAGATCGGTGAGCGTGCCTTCGATATGCGCGCGGGCCAGCGCCCGGGTGCGATCGGCATCGCCGGCCTCCCACGCGGTCATCAGCTCGGCATGTTCCAGATGCGCGCGATCCTCGCGTCCGGCGGGCTCGAGATGCTTGTGAACATAGCGCTCGGCGAGGATCTGCAGCCGTTCGACCAGCTGGGTGGTGAGCAGGCGGCCGCCGGGGCGGACCATCGCGATGTGGAACTCGCGGTTGCGCGCGGCGACTTCGTCGAGATGCTCGTTGGCGGCCAGGTCGAGCGCAGCGAGCGCCTCGCGCGCGGCGGCGCGATCGGCATCGGTGGCGGAAAGCGCGCCGGCGGCGACCGCATCGGGCTCGATCGCCAAGCGCAGCGCGAAGATCTCCTCCGCCTCGCCCGAGGACATCGCGCGGACGAAATAGCCGCGGTTCGCCTGGCCGACGAGCAGCCCTTCCTGCTCCAGCCGGGCCAGCGCCTCGCGCAGCGGGATCTTGCTCACGCCCAGCTGGTTGGCCAGCGCGTCCTGGCGGATCGCCTGGTCGACCGGCAGCTTGCCGGAGACGATCTGCTCGCGGACGATCGTGAAGATCTGTTCCGACAGCGTGCGGACGACGATACTCATGTGTTCGGTCTTTCCCTGGAATACCTGCCGCCGGCGCCAAGGATTTCCCCGTCCTGGGGGCGCGGCTTGTGGCAGGCGAAACGCACAAATACAGTATACCTCTACCCCAAAATCGGCAAGGCGAAGTTGATGCAGCGCAATATCTTGGTGATCGGCGGGGGCGTCGTCGGGCTGTCGAGCGCGATCGCCTTGGCGCGTGCCGGCTGGTCGGTGCGGCTGGTCGACGCCGATCCCGATCGCCGCGCCGCCTCCTGGGGCAATGCCGGGCATATCGCGATCGAGCAGGTCGCGCCGCTCGCCTCCTGGGCCACGGTGCGCAGCCTGCCGCGCCGGCGCTTCGGGGCAGGGGGGGCGGTGTCCCTGCCGGCATCGGCCTGGCGGCACTGGCTGCCCTTCGGACTGCGGCTGCTGGGTGCGGCGCGGCCGAGCGTGTTCGCGCGGGGGCAAGCGGCGCTGGGGGGCCTGCTCGCCGAGGCGATGCCCGCCTGGCAGCGGCTGAGCGCCAGCCTCGACACCCCCGATCTGCTGCGCGAGCGGGGCCATATCGTCGCCTGGAGCAGTCCCGCGTCGGTAGAGGTGGGGCGGCGCGCCTGGGCGTCGGCGGAAATCGGCACCGCGGCGTTTCGCGACGCGACCCCCGCCGAACTGCTCCAGCTGCCGGGGAGGGCGATGGCCGGCGCGATCCGCTTCACCAACACCGCGCAGATCGGGGACCTCGGCGCGCTCGACCGCGCTTTGCGCGCGGCGCTGGTCGCGGCGGGCGGCACGATCCTGCAGGGGAGCGCGACGCTGAGCCTCGCGGGCGGCGAGGCGCGGGTGGCGATCGACGGCGCCCCCGTGGCGGACATGGACCAATTGCTGGTCGCCGCCGGCGTCGCCTCGGGCCGCGTATTGGCGCCGCTCGGCCACCGCGTGCCGATCATCGCCGAGCGCGGCTATCACCTTCGCGCCACCGATCACGACTGGCCCGCCGATCTGCCGCCGCTGGTGTTCGAGGATCGCTCGATGATCGTCACCCGCTATGCCGGCTGCGTGCAGGCGGCGAGCTTCGTCGAGTTCGCCGGTATCGACACGCCGCCGGATCCGGCCAAGTGGGAACGGCTCGAGGCGCACATCACCGCGCTCGGCCTGCCACTCCGCCCGCCCTTCACGCGCTGGACCGGCGCGCGCCCGACGCTCCCCGATTATCTCCCGGCAATTGGGCGGAGCGCCAAGGCTGGCAATCTGCTCTATGCCTTCGGCCACCAGCATCTCGGCCTCACCCTGGCGGCGATCACCGGCGAACGCGTCGCCGCGCTTGCCGAGGGCAGGGCAGCCGATCTCGCCCCCTTCGATCTTCAACGCTTCCACGCATAAGGACGTCTCTCCATGACCATCGGCGGATCCACCGCGGAAACCGAACTCGCCGCGCTCGCCCCCTGGGCCGATCGCGCCCCGGCCATCACGCTTGCCGAGCGCCGCGACCGCCTCGCGCGCGTGCGCGAGCGTATGGAAGCGATGGGCGCGCAGGCGCTGCTGGTGAATGCCGGCATGTCGCTGCGCTATTTGGCCGGCGTGCCGTGGGGCGCCACCGAGCGGCTCGTCGCGATGCTGCTGCCGCTCCACGGCGAGCCGATCATGCTCTGCCCGCGCTTCGAGCTCGGCTCGCTCACCGCCGACATGGCGTACGAGGCGGACATGCGGCTGTGGGAGGAGGACGAGGATCCCTTCGCGCTGCTGGCCGACGCACTCGGCGGCGTCACCACGCTCGCGATCGATCCCGCGCTCCCCTTCCAGATGGCCGAGCGCCTCCGCCGCGCCGCGCCCAACGTCACCCTGGTCGACGGCGCCCCGGCGATCGACGGCTGCCGGATGCGCAAGTCGCCCGCCGAGATCGCGCTGATGCAGCAGGCCAAGAACATGACGCTCGCGGTGCACCACGCCGCCGCGCGCATCCTGACGCCCGGCATCACCACCGGTGCGGTCAAGCGATTCATCGACCAGGCCCATCGTGCGCTCGGCGCGGCGGGCTCGACCTTCTGTATCGTCCAGTTCGGCCACGCGACCGCCTTTCCCCATGGTCTGCCCGGCGAACAGGCGCTGGAGGAGGGTCAGCTCGTGCTGATCGACACCGGCTGCACGGTGGAGGGGTACCACTCCGACATCACCCGCACCTATGCCTTCGGCCGCGTGTCGAATGACGAACAGGCAATCTGGTCGCTCGAGAAGGAAGCCCAGGCCGCCGCCTTTGCCGCTGCCCAACCGGGGGTGCCCTGCGAGCAGGTCGACGCCGCCGCGCGGGTGGTACTGGAGAAAGCAGGGCTCGGGCCGGACTATCGCCTGCCAGGCCTGCCGCATCGCACCGGCCACGGCATCGGCCTGTCGATCCACGAGCCCGCCTATCTGGTGCGCGGGGACAAGACGCCGCTCGATACGGGCATGTGCTTCTCGAACGAGCCGATGATCGTCGTGCCCGATCGCTTCGGCGTCCGGCTGGAGGACCATTTCTATATGAGCGAGTCGGGCCCGCGCTGGTTCACCGAGCCGCAAAAGGCGATCGATCGGCTCTCCTGAGCCCCGATTCTCGCGTTCGGGAGCTCGATTCGAGGGTGATTCGGGCCGATTCGCTACGCAAAGGTCATGAAATGGTCATGTGCGGCGAAATTTCTAGCGCGCAAAAGTCGCGGTTTTCTGGGACTTTTGCGGGCTTCTGGCGGTCAACCGCCACAAAAGTGCAAAACGGTGTTGACGGGTGGGAACCTCCCGCATAGAAGCCACTCCACCGACGCGGTGCTCCACACCGGAACGCAGCGACGGTCACCGAAATTCAGGCGCAGCGGCCGCCCCGAGAAAAAGGGGAAAGGCGCAGCGTCGATTTTTGTCGCTCTTTGA
>NZ_CAJYHX010000025.1 GCF_913774285.1 uncultured Sphingomonas sp.
CGTTTGTACCATCCAGTGACGACCGACGGCACCGGCATCTACTGCCACGCCAAGGTGCTGGTGATCGACGATGACGTGATCCGGATTGGATCGTCGAACTTCAACAACCGCTCGTTGCGGCTCGACACCGAATGTGACGTGACGATCGCGGACGACGGCCCGCGCATCGCCGCGATCCGCGACGACCTGCTCGCCGAGCATCTGGACGTCGAGATGGCGCAGGTGAGCGAGGGCGTAAAGCGCGACGGGCTGATCGCGACCATCGAGCGGCTGCGTGGGCAAGACAAGACGCTGATCCCGTACGAGGTGCCCGACCTGAACGGTGTCGAGGCGTGGCTGGCGGAGAACGAGGTGCTCGATCCCGAAGGCCCGGCGGAGATGTTCGAGGCCTTCGAGAAGCGCGGACTGCTGCGTCGATTGAAGAACCGGCGGCATCGCCACCTTCGCCGTCATCGGCGCTAGGCACCGCCTCCCCCTCACGATGCCGGTGCTTGGCTGCTGGTATCGACGCGCCTCCCCCGCTATGCGCGCGCACATGACCGCTATCACGCCCGAGATCGTTGCCGAGCACGGCCTGTCGCCCGAAGAATACGACCGCGTGCTCCACGCACTCGGGCGCGAGCCGAATCTGGTAGAACTCGGCATCTTCTCGGTGATGTGGAGCGAGCATTGCTCGTACAAGTCGAGCCGCATCCACTTGAAAAAGCTGCCGACCGAGGCACCGTGGGTGATCTGCGGTCCGGGTGAGAATGCGGGCGTGATCGACATCGGTGACGGTCAGGCTGCGATCTTCAAGATGGAGTCGCACAATCACCCGTCGTACATCGAGCCGTATCAGGGCGCGGCGACCGGCGTCGGCGGCATTCTGCGCGACGTGTTCACGATGGGCGCGCGCCCGGTCGCGAACCTGAATGCGCTGCGCTTCGGTCGACCCGACCACCCCAAGAGGCGCCACCTGATCTCGGGCGTCGTCCATGGCATCGGCGGTTACGGCAATTGCGTCGGCGTGCCCACGGTGGGTGGCGAGGTGAACTTCCACCCCGCCTATGACGGCAACATCCTGGTCAACGCGATGACCGTCGGCATCGCCGATACCGACAAGATCTTCTATTCGGCGGCCTCGGGCGTCGGCAATCCGATCGTCTATGTCGGCTCCAAGACCGGGCGCGACGGCATCCACGGCGCCACCATGGCGAGCGCCGATTTCGGCGAGGATTCGGAAGAGAAGCGCCCCACCGTCCAGGTCGGCGATCCGTTCACCGAGAAGCTGCTGATCGAGGCCTGTCTCGAGCTGATGGCTTCGGACGCGATCGTCGCGATCCAGGACATGGGCGCCGCCGGTCTCACCTCGTCGAGCGTCGAGATGGCGTCCAAGGGCGGCGTCGGCATCGAGCTGATCATGGACGACGTGCCCCAGCGCGAAACCGGCATGACGCCCTATGAGATGATGCTCTCCGAGTCCCAGGAGCGCATGCTGATGGTGCTGAAGCCCGGCCGCGAAGCGTTCGCCGAGGCGATCTTCCGCAAGTGGGAGCTCGATTTCGCGGTGATCGGCCATGTGACGGACACCGGCCGCATGGTGCTCAAGTGGAAGGGCGATGTGGTGTGCGACATCCCGCTCGCCCCGCTCGCCGACGAGGCGCCGCTCTACGATCGCCCGCACGTGCCGACGCCCAAGCAGCCCGAGCTGCAGAACGTGCCCGAATGCACCGATCCCGCCGCGGACCTCCTCAAGCTCATGGGCTCGCCGGACATCGCCAGCCGCCGCTGGATCTGGGAACAGTATGACCACATGGTCGGCGGCGACACCGTACAGCGCCCGGGCGGCGACGCCGCGGTCGTGCGCGTCCACGGCACCGACAAGGGCCTGGCGATCACCACCGATTGCACCCCGCGCTATTGCTTCGCGGACCCCGTCGAGGGCGGCAAGCAGGCGATTGCCGAGGCGTGGCGGAACCTCTCGTCGGTGGGCGCGACCCCGCTGGCGGTGACCAACTGCCTCAACTTCGCCAACCCGCAGCGGCCCGAGATCATGGGCCAGATCGTCGGCGCGCTCGAAGGCATGAGCGAGGCGTGCCGCGCGCTCGACTTCCCGATCGTCTCCGGTAACGTCAGCCTCTACAACGAGAGCAAGGCGACCGGCGGCGGCTCGGCGATCCTGCCGACCCCGGCGATCGGCGCGATCGGCCTGCTCAAGGACTGGCAGAAGAACTGCACCATCGCCTTCAAGGGCACCGGCGACGTGATCATCGCGGTCGGCGAGCGCGGCGGCCATCTCGGCCAGTCGATCTGGCTGCGCGAGATCTGCGGCCGCGAGGAAGGCCCGCCCCCGCCGGTCGACCTGATGATGGAGCGCCGCACGGGCGCCTTCATCCGCTCGGCGATCTGCGGCGGCGCGATCACCGCCTGCCACGACGTGTCGGACGGCGGCCTCGCGGTCGCGGTCGCCGAGATGGCGCTGGCGTCGAACATCGGCGCGATCCTCGACCAGCCCCAGCCGTTCGGCGTCGCCGGCAGCTGGTTCGGCGAGGACCAGGGCCTGTACGTCGTGACGGTGAAGGACGAAGCGCTGGCCGACTTCCTGGTCGCCGCCGACAAGGCCGGCCTCGCCGCCGATCCGATCGGCCGCACCATCGCCAACCGCATCATCTTCGAGATGGAGGAAGGCGATTTCTGCGTGAGCCTGGACGATCTGCGCAAGGCGCATGAGGGCTTCTTCCCGGCGCTGATGGGCGCAGCGGAAGCCGTCAGCGAGGAAAACGCGATCTGATGTTCGCCCCCGCTGCTCCGCGGCGGGGGCGGCATTCAGCAAGAGTCGACGCCCTCCCCCGGCAGGGGGAAGTTGGGAACGCTCAGCCTTTCGGCGCGGGGCCAGTCGTGGAGCGCACCATCAGCTCGTGCTCCAGCATCACTTGCGGCGTCACCGCGGTCCCCGCCAGCATCAGGTCCGCCGCGGCATAGGCGAGTTCGCGCACCGGCTGCCGGATCGTGGTGAGCGGCGGCCAGACCGCACGCGCCAGGTCCGAATCGTCGAAGCCGGCGATCGAAAGGGCCTCGGGCACCGCGATGTCCGCCTCGTGCGCCGCTGCGAGCGCACCGGCAGCCATGTCGTCATTACCCGCGAAGATCGCTGTGGGCCGGGGCCTGCGCCCGAACAGCGCGCGTGCCGCCGCACCGCCCGAAGCAAAGCTGTAATCGCCTGCGATCACCAGCGCCGGATCGAAGGCGATGCCGTGCGCTTCCAGCTCCTGCCGGTAGCCCGCAAGGCGGTCCGCGGACGAAACATGGCTTTCGGGACCGCGGACGAAGGCGATCTTGCGATGGCCCAGCTGGATCAGGTGCCGGGTGATCTCGCGCGCCGCCGCTACGTCGTTCATGGTCGTCGCCAGTCCATGATCCTTTCGGAGCCCCGGCGCGATCCGGACATAGGGCAGCTTGCGTTTATCGAGCGCCTCGATCAGTTCGGGCATCTCGGTCAGCGGCGGCGACAGGATCAGCCCGTCGAGATGCGCCTCGTCGACCAGCGCCATCACATCGGGCACCATGTCCGGCGCGGCGCTGTCGATCGGCTGCATCAGCAGGCGGTAGCCCAGCTCGTGGCAGCGCTCCAGCGCACCCGACTGGATGTGGAAGACGTAATAGGGGCTGGGATTGTCGTAGAGCAGCGCCACCTGGAACGAGCGCCGCCCGGCCAGCGTGCGCGCGGCATGGCTCGGCCGGAAGTTGAGCTGCGCCACCACTTCCTCGACGCGCCGCCGTGTCTCGTCGCTGACATGCTTTTCGTTGTTGAGCACACGGGAGACGGTCTTGAACGACACGCCGGCGATCTTCGAGACTTCCTTGATCGTCGGGCGGCCGGCCATTCTCACTCCTTCGCGACAAGCGTCATTTCGGCATTGCAACATGCTCTTTGCGACAGCTTGTAGCGCGGACGTTCCGGCTTTGCACGAATTTTGGACAGCGCTGCCAGGCCGCGGGCCCGGCAGTGCCTCGCCTCAGCGCTTGCGCCCGTTGTGGCGGATGTTGCCGGGGCGGCCGCGGCGGTGGATCACCCGCTTGGGCGCGCCCTTGCCGGGCCTGCCGGTGCGCTGCGGACCACCCGCCGAACCCTTGCCGTCGGGCAGCTCGAAGCGCAGCGCGCCGGAGACGGGGTTCGCCTCCACCAGCCGCAGCTCGATCCGCTGGCCGAGGGTGAATTCTTCGCCGCTATGCTCGCCGACCAGCCGCTTGCCCGCTTCGTCGAAGTGGAAATATTCCGCGCCCAAGTCGCGCGCGGCGACCAGCCCGTCGCCGCCGACACCGTCGACGGTGGCGAAGAAGCCGAAATTCTGGACCCCGGTGATCCGCGCCTCCATCACCTCGCCAACATGCGCGGCGAGATAGGCGGCGACATAGCGGTCGATCGTCTCGCGCTCGGCCTCCATGGCGCGGCGTTCGAGCTGGCTGATCGACTCGCCGATCCGGTCCATGCTACCGGCTTCCTCCGCGGTCAGCCCGCCCGGCCCGAGCCGATAGGCGTCGACCAGCGCGCGGTGCACGACGAGATCGGCATAGCGGCGGATCGGCGAGGTGAAGTGCGCATAGGAGCCGAGCGCCAGCCCGAAATGGCCGACATTCTCCGGGCCGTAATAGGCCTGGGTCTGGGTGCGCAGCACCTGCTCCATCACCTGCGGGCGGAACTCCTCCTCGCCGACGCGGTCGAGGATGCGATTGAAGGTGGCCGGGCGGATCACCTGGCCGAGCGCGAACTCGATGTCGAAAGTCTTCAGATATTCCTTGAGCGCGGTGAGCTTCTCGCGCGCCGGCGGTTCGTGGATGCGGTACATCACCGGCGTCTTCTTCGCCTCCAGCGCCTTGGCGGCGGCGACGTTGGCGGCGATCATGTAATCCTCGATAAGCTTGTGCGCATCGAGCCGCTCGCGCGGCGCGACCGAGAGGATGCGCCCCTTCTCATCGAGCACGATGCGGCGCTCGGGCAGGTCGAGGTCCAGCGGCTCGCGTTTGTCGCGCGCTGCGTTCAGCGCGTGCCAGCAGTCCCAGAGCGGGCGGAGGGCGGTTTCGGTGAGCGGGTTGTCGAGATCGCCGTCGATCGCCGCCTGCGCGTCCTCATAGGCGATATTGGCCGCGAGCCGCACCACGGCCCGCGTGAAGCGCCAGCTCTTGAGCGTGCCGCTCTTGGTCACCTGCAGATGGCAGGCGAGCGCCGCGCGGTCGACATCCTCCTTCAGCGAGCAGACGTCCGCCGAGAGCACTTCCGGCAGCATCGGCACGACGCGATCGGGAAAATAGACCGAGTTGCCCCGCTTGCGCGCCTCGCGGTCCAGCTCCGAACCAGGGCGGACGTAGAAGGAGACGTCGGCAATCGCGACGATCGCCTTCCACCCGCCCTCGTTGGCGGGATCGTCGTCGGGGGTCGCCCAGACGGCATCGTCATGATCGCGCGCATCGGCGGGGTCGATCGCGACGATCGGCAGATGGCGCAGATCCTCGCGCCCCTCGCCCAGCGGCTGCCTGGCGACGCGTTCGGCCTCCTCCAACAACTCTTCGGAGAAGACGTTAGGAATGCCATGGCGGTGAATTGCGATCAGCGAGAAGCTGCGCGGCGCGAACGGATCGCCGAGCCGCTCGACCACCCGCGCGGTGATCCGCGGCGGTCGCCCGGCCTTCTCGGCCAGCACCAGGTCGCCGGGCTCGGCACCGCCGGCGTCGGAGACCGGCCAGCTCCGCCGCTCCTTCTTCTCCACGCCTTGCAGCCAGAGCTTGCCGCCCTCCTCGTGGAGCACGCCGAGCATCAGTTCCTCGCCGCGCGCGAGCGTTTTCATCGGATGCGCGATCCAGCCGTTGCCGGCCTCCTCGGTGCGAGCGAGGATGCGATCCCCCACCCCCAGCGCCGAGCGCTTGCCGCGCATCTCGCGGACACGCAGCCGGGGTGCTGGGACATGTTCGGCCTCCCAGCGCTCGGGCACCGCCCAGGTGGTATCGCCGTCCGCGTCGGTGATCCGCAGCACGGTCACCTTGGGCAGCCCGCCCATCTTGTGGAAGGCGCGGCCGGGGGCGACGTCGATCAGCCCCTCGTCGGTCATGTCCTTGAGGAGCGCCTTGAGCAGGATCTTGTCCTGCGCGCTCAGCCCGAACGCCTTGGCGATCTCGCGCTTGCCGGCGGGCGTGTTGGAGGATGCGATGAAATCGAGAATCTGCTGCCGCGTCGGCAGCCCTGCGCTTGTTCTGTTCTTAGCCATTGGCCCCCAACATAGGCACGATCGGCGCGAACGTCACCTGCGGGCTCCGTAAAAGCGCGGGGCGCGCCATGGTAAGCGCCGCCTTCACTATAATGGATTGTGGATCCTGTGTGATTTGAGGAGTCCGTCCATGGCTATTTCGCGTTGTCTACTCATCGGTGCCGCGCTCGGCACCTGCGTCGCGTTCGTTGCACACGCCACGAACCCGCATCCCGCCAAACCCGTGCGACCGGTGATGCAGGTTGCGGCGCTGGAGCGCGTTACCAGCGATAGTTGAAGCTGACGCTGATCCGCTTGTCCTTGGCCGCACCCGGCGGGACTTCGTGGCGCAGCCAGCTTTCCCAGAGCAGCACCGTGCCGACGTCCGGCACCACCTCGATGAACGGCTGGAGCGATTCCGGCGCATCGGGCCGCCGCGTCGGCGCGGCCATCATCATCGCCAGCCGCGGGTCTTCCAGCTTGAGCCCGCGCGCGCCCTGCGGCAGCGCCACATAGACGGTGCCCGACACCACGCTGTGGGGGTGGATATGCGCGCCGTGGCCGCCCTTGCCGTCGAGCACGTTGACCCACAGGCTGTCGAGCTTGAGCTTGCGCCCGGCGAGATCGAACGCGCAGGCCTCGGCGAACCTGGCGACATGCTTGTCGAGCAGCCGCTTTAGATCGGCAAAGGCCGGGTCGCGGATCGGCAAGTCGTTCAGCGAGGCATAGCTGGTGTAGCCGCGATAGTGGTTCTCGCGGCACCAGCGGCGGCCGGCGCTGTCGTCCTCGGCCAGTTGCAGGCACGAGGCTTCGAGATCGGCGACCAGCGCGTCGTCGCCCAGCGGCTGCTGGTAGAGCAGGGTCGAAAACAGCGTGCGCATCAGGCGGACTCGACCATGCTCACTTCGTACTGGGCGCGGCGCAGCGCGGTGATCAGCCGGTCGAGATGGTTGCGGTCGCGCGTCTCGCACTCGATGTCGGTCACCAGCCCCTTGGCGGGCAGCGAGGTGAACACGCGCTGGTGATAGACCTCGATGATGTTGACGCCCTGCTCGTGGAAGATCCGCGCGACATGGAACAGCGCGCCCGGACGGTCCTGTAGCCGGATGCGCAGGCGCGCCAGCCGCCCAGAGCGGGCAAGATCGCGTAGCAGCACGTTCGCCAGCAGCCGGGTGTCGATATTGCCGCCGCACAGGATGGTGCCGACGGTCTTGCCCTTGAAGCGCTCGGGCTCGGAGAGCAGCGCAGCGAGCCCCGCGGCCCCTGCCCCTTCAACCACCGTCTTCTCGATCTGGAGCAGCAGGCTCACCGCCTCTTCCAGCCGGCGTTCGCCGACCAGCACGATGTCGTCGACCAGCGCCTCGACGATCTTCGCCGTCATGTTGCCCGGATACTTCACCGCGATGCCCTCGGCGAGCGTGTCGCCCGCGCACGGCATCTCGGTGTGGTGCACCCGGTTGTACATCGACGGGTAGAGCTCGGCCTGGACGCCCAGCACCTCGATCGGCCGGTCCTGCGCCTTGGCGACGACTGCCGCACCCGAAATCAGCCCGCCCCCGCCGATCGGCACGACCAGCGTATCGATGCCCGGCACGTCCTCGAGCAGTTCCAGCGTCGCGGTGCCCTGGCCCGCGATCACGCGGGGATCGTCGAACGGGTGAATGAAGGTATAGCCCTTCTCTGCCTCCAGCTCGCGGGAGTGCGCATAGGCAGCGTCGAAGGTCTCGCCGTGCAGCACGACATTGGCGCCGTGGCCTTCGGTCTGCGTCACCTTCACGATCGGCGTGTTCTTCGGCATCACGATCGTGCTGGGGATGCCCAGCCGCGTCGCGTGATAGGCGAGGCCCTGCGCGTGGTTGCCGGCCGAGGCGGCGATCACGCCCTTGGATCGCGCCTCCGCATCCAGCTGCAGCAGCGTGTTGAGCGCGCCGCGTTCCTTATAGGCGGCGGTGAACTGGAGATTCTCGAACTTGAGATACACATTCGCGCCGGTGAGCTGCGAGAGCGTGCGGCTGTGCAGCGTCGGTGTGCGCACCACCGCGCCCGAAATTCGCTCGGCCGCCGCACGAACATCGGCGATGGACACGGGGAGCGATGCGGGCGCTGGTGCTGCTTTGGTAGCCATAGGCTTCCCGCCTAGACCATCTGGCGCGGCAGGGGAACAGGCCCTATGCCCGCACCCATGTTCACGCGCCTCAAGCGGCTTGCCGCCGCCACCGCCCTGCTGCTCGCGCCCGCCGCCCAGGCCGATGGAATCGTTGACAATGTCAACGGCATCACGCTCGACGCCAAGGGCGCCGTGGTGCGCTTCGAGGCGCTGCAGATCGATCCCTATGGCAAGGTCGTCGCGGTCTACGCCAAGGGGCAGAAGCGGCCGAAGAAGCTGGTCTGGCGGCTCGACCTCAAGGGCGCGACGATCGTGCCGGGCATGATCGATGGGCATGGCCATTTCATGGGGCTCGGCTTCCAGCAGCTCCAGCTCGACCTCTCGGCCACCACCAGCCTCGACGACGCCCTCGCCCGCATCGGCGACTATGCGGGCAAGAGCCGGGCGAAATGGGTGCTCGGCCGCGGCTGGAACCAGGAAGCCTGGAAGCTAGGCCGCTTTCCCACCGCCGCCGATCTCGACCGCGCGGTGAGCGACCGCCCGGTGTGGCTGGAGCGGGTCGACGGCCATGCCGGCTGGGCGAACAGCAAGGCGCTGGAACTCGCCGGCATCACCGCCGCGACCAAGGATCCCGCCGGCGGCCGCATCGAACGCGATGCGAGCGGCAAGCCCACCGGCGTGCTGGTCGATGCCGCGACCGAGCTGGTCGCCAAGGTCGTGCCCCAGCCGACCCCGCGCGAGCGCAACGCGGCCTTCCTCGCGGCGCAGCAGAAATTGCTCTCGCTCGGCATCACTGCGACGGCCGATATGGGCACCACGGTCGACGACTGGGAGACGATGCGCGGCATGGCCGATATCGGCCAGCTCCACCTGCGCATCCTGAGCTATGCGCACGGCGTCGACACCGCGCTGCGCGTGGCGGGCGCCGGGCCGACGCCCTGGCTCTATGGCGATCGGCTGCGGATGGGCGGCATCAAGCTCTATGCCGATGGCGCGCTCGGCTCGCGCGGGGCGTGGCTCAAGTCCGACTATAGCGACGCGCCGGGCAACAAGGGACTGGGCTTCCTCACCGACGACCAGCTGCTCAACCTGATGGCGCGTGGCGCGATGGACAATTTCCAGATCGCCGTCCACGCGATCGGCGACCGCGCCAACCAGCAGGTGCTCGACGCGATCGAGATCCTGTCCGAGACCTATAAGGGCGATCGCCGCTGGCGGATCGAGCATGCCCAGATCATCGATCCCAAGGATCTGCCGCGCTTTGCCAAATATGGCACGATCGCCTCGATGCAGCCGGTCCATGAGACCAGCGACCGACTGATGGCGGAAGCGCGGCTGGGGCCCGACCGTCTCGCCGGCGCCTATGCCTGGAAGACGATGCTGCGCAACGGCACGCACCTCGCCTTCGGCTCCGACTATCCGGTCGAGAGCCCCGATCCTTGGGCAGGCTGGGCGGCGAGCTTCACCCGGCAGGATGCGGCCGGCAATCCGCCGGGCGGCTGGCGCCCCGAGGAGAAGCTGACCCGCGAAGAAGGCTGGGCGGGCTTCACCATCGGCGCGGCCTATGCCGGGTTCGCCGACGACAAGATCGGGCGGCTGGCGCCGGGGCTGTGGGCCGACTTCCTGATCCTCGATCGCGATCCGCTGACGGTCTCGCCGACGGAGCTGCGCGGTACCAAGGTGGTAGAGACCTGGGTGGGCGGACGCCGCGCCTGGGGCGCGAAGCCCTGAGCTGATGTTCCGGCTGGTGATGGCCGGCGCGCAGTGGCGCGACCGGATCGGCGCGGCGCTGGGCGGCGCGATCGGGATCGGGGTGACGGCATGGGTTTCGGCGCTGGCGGGATTCGACCGCACGACGTCGATCCTGCTGGCAGCACCGATCGGCGCTTCGGCGGTGCTGGTGTTCGCGGTGCCTTCCAGCCCGCTTGCCCAGCCGTGGCGGGTGATCGGCGGGAACGTCATCTCGGCCTTGGTTGGGCTGGCGGTGGCGCTTTGGCTCGGGCACGGCGCCCTTGCCGCAGGCGTAGCGGTGGGGCTGGCGATCCTCGTCTTGTCGCTGACCCGCAGCCTCCACCCGCCGGGCGGGGGCACGGTGCTGCTGCCGGTGCTGGCGCCTGCGGTGCTGGCGAAGGGGCTGGGCTTCGTGCTGCTGCCGATCGGCGTCAACGCCGTGCTGCTGACGCTGTGCGGGCTGCTCGTCCACCGCTTCACCGGCCATAGCTATCCGCACCGGGTGCAGCCCGCTCCGCCCGCACCCGGGCTGCTGCCGGAGGATGTCGACGCGGCGCTGGAGGAAGCGGGCGAAGCCTTCGACGTCAGCCGCGAGGACTTGCTGGCGCTGCTGGCACGCGCCGAACACCATGCGGCGGCACGACGCGGGTAAAGCAAGCAAAAAGCCCCTCCCCTTCAGGGGAGGGGTTGGGGTGAGGGATGACCGACGAGCAATGGACTCGCTACCAGCTCAGGCCCCACCCCCAACCCCTCCCCTGAAGGGGAGGGGCTTTGTTAGGTCAGCACGCGCAGCAACGGCGGTCCCAGCGTCAGCAGCCCGATCGCCGCAGCCGCGAGCGACGCCACCAGCACACCGCCGGCCGCTAGGTCCTTGATCCGGCCGATCGCGGGGTCGAAGTCCGGGCAGATCCGGTCGCAAAGATCCTCGATCGCGGTGTTGAACGCCTCCGCCAGCCAGACCAGCGCGATCGCGAGGACCAGCCAGCGCCACTCGGCGGACGAAAGCCGCAGCGCAGCACCGACAGCCACCGCACCAGCCGATGCCGCCAGATGCACCCGCGCGTTGTGCTCCTCGTGCACCAGCACGCGCAGCCCGCGGATCGCGTAGCGAAAGCTCTTCAGGCGCGCGGAAATGCTGAAGCGTTTCGGCGCGGCAGGTCTGTCGGTCGGCATCGTCATCCAACCAGCGTGGCCGATCCGGCAGCCCACGACCACCCCGCAACGAAAAAGGCCGCCGCCACCCGGAGGTGACGACGGCCCTGCCCCTGCGTGATCTCGCGAAAAAATCAGGCGACCTGGCTGTCCGCCTGCATACCCTCGTCCGGCTCGCGCAGCACATAGCCGCGGCCCCAGACGGTCTCGATATAATTGTCGCCCTCGCATGCCATGCTGAGCTTCTTGCGCAGCTTGCAGATGAAGACGTCGATGATCTTGAGTTCCGGCTCGTCCATGCCGCCATAGAGATGGTTGAGGAACATCTCCTTGGTCAGCGTGGTGCCCTTGCGGAGCGAGAGCAGCTCCAGCATCGCATATTCCTTGCCGGTCAGGTGCACGCGGGCGCCGTCGACCTCGACGGTCTTGGCGTCCAGGTTCACCGCCAGCTTGCCGGTGCGGATGACCGACTGCGAATGGCCCTTCGAGCGGCGCACCACGGCGTGAATGCGGGCGACCAGCTCTTCGCGGTGGAACGGCTTGGTCACGTAATCGTCGGCGCCGAAGCCGAACGAGCGCACCTTCGAATCCATCTCGCTGATGCCCGAAAGGATCAGCACCGGGGTCTGCACCCGCGCGGTGCGCACCTTCTTCAGCACGTCATAGCCGTGCATGTCCGGCAGGTTCAGATCGAGCAGAATGATGTCGTAGTCATACAGCTTGGCGAGGTCCAAACCTTCCTCACCGAGGTCGGTCGTGTAGACGTTGAACCCTTCGCCCGAAAGGATCAGTTCGATCGCCTTGGCTGTGCTAGGCTCGTCTTCGATCAGCAGCACGCGCATTGCCGGTTCCCCTGTCCACACCACACGACGTAGCCCCGATGCCCGACGCGCTGGACGCTTCATTAACCTAAGCGTCAATGAAGCCGAAAGGTTAATTTCTCGTAAGTCGGGCGGTTCCGCAAGCCCCGGGGAATCTACGCATCGGGTTCGGACGTATCTGTCGAAACCGTGGGCCGCACGTCGATCTCCTCGCCGAGCACCTCCCGCAGATACAGGCTGCGCACCAGGGTGAAGATCACCACCAGCAGCGCAGCGGAGAAGAACAGGCCGAACAGCCCGAAGACGAATCCGATACCGATGATCGCGAACAGCGTGACGGCAGGGGGAATCGCGATCACCCGGCTCTGCACGAACGGGGTAAGGAAATTGGTCTGGATGATTCGCACGCCGGCGAACACCAGCAGGCAGCCGATCAGCGCCCCCGATCCGCCCGTGGCGGCGAGGCCCAGCGCTGGCAGCATCGCCGCGGCAGGGCCGACATAGGGAATGAACTCGCTGAGCCCGGCCAACAGTCCCAGCGCAGCAGGCGACGGGACGCCGGCGATCCACAGCCCCACGCCCACCAACAACCCCATGCTCGTCATCAGGATCAGCTGGGTGCGCAGCCACAGCCGTAGCGTCGTGCCTACATCGGCCAGCGCGTCGGCGACCGCATCGCGCGTGCTGCCGCGCGGAACCAGCAGCAGCAGCCCGCGCAGATACACGCCGGGATCGGCCGCCATGAACAGCGCGCCGACCAGCAGCAGCAGGGCGTTGAGGAACAGCTCGAAGGACCCCAGCGCGAAGCCGCTGGCATCGCGCGCCACCCGCGACCCGGCGAAGGCGGCCTCGGCGGCATCGTAGAGCTTGGCGGCCACCGGGCTCTCCTGCGCCCAGGCCTTGAGCCGCACGACCAGCTGCGGGATGGAGCGGACCAGCGCCTCCACCTGCGGGCCGAACTGCACCGCGAACAGCCAGACGAGGAAGGCGATCGCGGCGATCACGGTAAGCATCGCGCTTACCACCGACCACCGCTTCGGCACGCCGACCTGCGCATAGCGGTCGGCAATAGCGCGGATCACCACCGCGCCCAGCACCGCGCCGAAGGTGAGGATCAGCAGGTCGGCGGCGCGCACCAGCGCCACCACCACCGCGCCGACGGTGAGCAGGATCAAGACGCGGCGGATGAACCGCGCGTCGGCATCATCGGGAACGAGTCGTTTCACGCGTGCCGAACGCAGATGCTGCGCAACCGCTCCGTCAGAAACTCGATGAGCGCTTCCACCCGCACCGGCCGGCGCGATCCGGGCGGCGTGACGAGGTGGAGGCCCACCGATCCCGCCACCCAGTCGGTGAGCACGGCCTCCAGCCGCCCCGCGGCGATCTCGGCATCGACCAGAAAGCCCGGCAAGCGCGCCACGCCAAGTCCCGCGCGCAGCGCCGGCAGCATCGCCTCGCCATTATCGGTGCGCAGCGGCCCGTCGACGCGGACCGCCGCCTCCTCGCCGCCGGCCTTGCGGAAACGCCACACGCCCGGCGTCGCGGTGTTGGTATAGACGAAACAGGCATGGCGGGCGAGATCGGCCGGGTGCTGCGGCCGCCCGGTACGGTCGAAATAGCCTGGTGCCGCAACGACATGGATCTCCACCGGCCCCAGCCGGCGGGCGCGCAGCGAGCTGTCCGGCAGCTCGGCGATGCGCAACGCCACGTCGATCCCCTCGCCGACAATGTCGATAAAGGCATCGGAGAGCGTCAGCTCCACCTTGATCTGCGGGTGGGCAACCATGAATTCGGCGATGAGGCCGGACAGGTGCCGCGCCCCGAAGGTAAGCGGCGCGGCAAGGCGCACCACCCCGGACGGCGCACTCGCACTCTCGAACGCCGCCTCCTCGGCGGACTGGCCGTCCTCCAGGATACGCTGGGCATGCTCGGCGAGCTGCTGGCCGCTGTCGGTAAGCGTCAGCCGGCGCGAGGTGCGGTGAAACAGCGCGGTGCCCAGCCGCTCTTCCAGCCGGGTGATCGCCTTGGATACGGTCGCCTTGGAGACGCCCAGCGCCAGCGCCGCGCCGCTGAACGAACGGTGCTCCACCACGCTGGCGAACACCGCCCAAGCCTCGAAATCCGGTAGCTTCATCCCCGCCCCTCCTGCTTGGCCGAAGCCATATCACGAAACGATCAGTTTCCAACGTTTCCGTTTACGCGCCGATGCCCATGCCTATCTTGGCGACAACAGATGGGAGATCAGCGATGATCGACAAACGCAGTTTCGAAAGCCTGGGCGGCGCCGATCATGGCTGGCTCAAGGCCAAGCATCACTTCAGTTTCGCCGACTATTACGACCCTTCCCGCATGGGCTGGGGCGCGCTTCGGGTATGGAACGACGACGAGATCGCCCCCAATTCGGGCTTCCCGCCGCACCCGCACCAGAACATGGAAATCATCACCTATGTCCGCTCGGGTGCGATCACCCACCAGGACTCGATGGGCAACCAGGGACGCACCGAGGCGGGCGACGTGCAGGTGATGAGCGCCGGCACCGGGGTGCGCCACGCGGAATATAATCTCGAGCCGGAGATTACCCGGATCTTCCAGATCTGGATCCTCCCCCGCGAGGCCGGCGGCCAGCCGAGCTGGGGCGCCAAGCCCTTCCCAAAGGGCGATCGCTCGGGCCGGTTCGTCACGCTGGCATCCGGTTTCGCCGATGACAAGGACGCGCTGCCGATCCGCGCCAATGCCCGCGTGCTGGGCGCCACGCTGAAGGCCGGCGAGAGCGTCACCCACAGTGTGGGCGAAGGTCGCCATGCCTATCTGGTGCCGGCAGCCGGTGCGATCACCGTTGACGGAGACGCGGTGAACGCCCGTGACGGCGCGGCGCTTTCGGGCGGCCGGACCGTTACCATCACCGCCGTTCAAGACGCCGAGATCGTTCTCGTCGATTCCGAATAAGCGGGCGTTTGCGCCCGGTCCTTTCCACCCGCACAGGGAGTTTCTGCCATGACCAAGATTCTCGTTCTCTATTATTCCTCCTACGGCCACCTCGCGAAGATGGCCGATGCCGTCGCCGAGGGTGCGCGCAACGCCGGTGCCGAAGTGGACGTGCGCCGCGTCGCCGAGACCGCGCCGGCCGACGTCGCGCAGGCAGCCGGCTTCCGCGTTGACGAGAGCCACCCGCTGTTCGACGATCCCAACCAGCTCGCCCAGTATGATGGCATTATCGTCGGCTCGCCCACCCGCTTCGGCCGCATGGCCAGCCAGATGGCCGCGTTCTGGGACAAGGCCGGCGGCGTGTGGTTCCAGGGCCAGCTGAACGGCAAGGTCGGCGCGGCCTTCACCTCGACCGCCTCGCAGCATGGCGGCCAGGAAACCACCCTGTTCTCGATCCTCACCAACCTGATCCATTTCGGCATGACCATCGTCGGCCTCGACTATGGCTTCCAGGGCCAGATGGGCGTGGACGAAGTGAAGGGCGGCACCCCCTATGGCGCCAGCACCCTCGCGGACGGCGACGGCAGCCGCCAGCCGAGCACGGCCGATCTCGACGGTGCCCGCTATCTCGGCGCCCGTGTCGCCAACACCGCGACCAAGCTGAAGGCGTAACCCCCCGAAGCGCGCGCCCGTAGCGTATCGCGCCGCGCACAACGACGGCCGGAGCTCCCCCTGCTCCGGCCGTTTTCGTTTCGGGGCTCGCGAATTGCGCGCCGATCGCTATATCCCGCGCATGTTCAAGGACCGGGTACTCTTCATCGACGGCGAAGCGCTGATCATCGACAAGCCGGCGGGCCTCCCCGTCGATCGCCCGCGCGACCGCAGCGAGAGCCTGGAGGATCTGCTCGAGCAGTTGACCTTCGGCTTCGAGCGCCTGCCCGTCCCCGTCCACCGCCTCGACCGCGACACCAGCGGCTGCCTGTTGCTCGCCCGCAATCCCAAGGCGATGAAGCGCTTCGGCCAGGCGTTCGAGGCCGGACAGGTGACCAAGCGCTATGTCGCGGTCCTCGACGGCGTGCCCGAGCAGGAAAGCGGCGAAATCGACCTGCCGCTCGGCAAGGTCTCCAGCATCGAAGAGGGTTGGCGGATGACCCACGACCCCAAGGGCAAGAGCGCGCGCACCCGCTGGAAGCGGATGGAGGTCCATGACGGCCGCGCGCTCGTTGCCTTCTATCCCGAGACAGGCCGCACCCACCAGATCCGCGTCCATGCGCTGGAAGGCATCGGCATCCCGATTGTCGGCGATCCCGTCTATGGCCGCGGCGGCCCGGCGATGATGCTCCACGCCCAGTCGATCACCGTGCCCCGCCCCGGCAAGCCCGACGTGCACGGTGACGCGCCGCTGCCCGCGCGCTTCCACCATATCGGCTTCGGCCGACCGGCCCATGGCTGAGATCCCCGACGCGGCGATCCTCGAGGAGAAGTTCCTCGCCGCGACGGGACCCGGCGGGCAGAACGTCAACAAGGTGGCAACCGCGGTGCAGCTGCGGGTGGACGTTTTTCGGCTGGGCCTGTCGCCCTATGCCTATGAACGACTGAAGGAACTCGCCGGCACGCGAATGACCTCGGCCGGCGAGCTGCTGATCACCGCGCGGCAATATCGGACCCAGGACGCCAACCGCACCGACGCCCGCCAGCGCCTGTCCGACCTGATCGACAAGGCGCATGAGCGGCAGGCGAAGCGGATCAAGACCAAGCCTAGCAAAGCGGCGAAGGCACGGCGGGTGGATGCGAAGAAGGGCCGATCGGCGGTGAAAGCGGGGCGGGGCAAGGTCAGCTTCGACTAGCTGGGAAAGCGTATCCGCCCCCACCAGGGCGAGGTGGCACGCGCAGCGGGTCGGAGGGGGAGGAAGCACGCCGGTCGAGAGGTTCTGGCACCCTCCCCTCCGTCGCCTTCGGCGCCACCTCCCCCTGGCGGGGAGGATATGGCTTCGGAGCGGCGGCGAAACCAAGTCCCCCTCGCACCGCACCCCACAATCCCCTACATCGCGCGCATGTATAGCTTCGACATCACCGCCGATTCCAAGGCCGAGCTCTATCGCGACCTTGCCGCTGCCCTCGATTCGCTGACCGCCGAGGAGCCCGATCCAATCGCCAACATGGCGAACGTCTCCGCGCTGATCGGCCAGTATCTGCCCGATCTCAACTGGTCCGGCTTCTACCGCAACCTGAACGACGAGCTGGTGCTGGGGCCGTTCCAGGGCAAGGCGGCGTGCATCCGGATTCCCTTCGGCAAGGGCGTGTGCGGCGCGGCCGCCGCGACTCGCGAAACGCAGCTTGTCGAGGACGTCCATGCCTTTCCGGGCCATATCGCCTGCGATGCGGCCAGCCGCTCGGAGCTGGTGGTACCAATCGTCCACCAGGGCGAACTGCTCGGCGTCCTCGACCTCGACAGCCCCCTGCCCGCCCGCTTCGACGCCGGCGATGCCGCAGGCTGCGAGGCACTGATGCGGATCCTCGCACCGCGCATCGCCTGACCGGAGCATCCCACACTGCCGTGGAACGGATTCGCCAAACCTGTTGCGGTTCGGCGACACTCGTTTTTGCGTCCTGAAAACAGGGATTTGCGCGAGGCTCCGGCATACCATCAGGCAAAGAGGTAATACCAACATTTGTTTTTGTATTGAATTGGCCTTGACACGATAGGACCGATACCGGCCAATACCCCTGTCGCAGCCCAGAAAAACATAAAATGCCTCAGGAGGGCATCGGGCGCGGCATTGAACAATGGGTTCAACCACTTGGGGGGTATGAAATGCCGAAACTACATCGCCTTGGCCTGCCTGCGCAAAGGATTGCCAAGAGCATTCTCCTCGCTTCGGGCGGAATCGCCGCACTGGGTCTGGCCACTGTAGCCCAGGCGCAGACCGAAGCTCCCGTCGCCGGTCAGGATGACGACGAAATCGTCGTCAACGGCATCCGCGCCTCGATCGACAACGCCATCGACGCCAAGCGCAAGGATACGCGCGTCACCGACGGCATCTCCGCCGAAGACCTCGGCAAGTTCCCCAGCGAGAACATCACCGAAGCAATCCAGCGCATCTCGGGCGTGCAAATGTCCAACATCAACGGCCGCGGCGCGACGATCAGCATTCGCGGCCTTGGTCCGCAGTACGCGATGACCACGGTGAACGGTCAGACCTTCAAGAGCGCCGACTTCACTGACGGCTTCCGCTACGACATCATCCAGACCGAGCTCGCCAATGCGATCCAGGTAATCAAGTCGCCGACGGCGGACATGGATGCCGGCGGCCTTTCGGGCACGGTCAACATCCAGACCACGATGCCGCTCGACTACAAAGACCGCCAGCTGGTCCTGTCGGTCAAGGGCCAGAACTCCGAATATGCCGGCGGCAGGATCACGCCGAAGATCAGCGGCAGCTATGTCGACCAGTTCGCCGACGGCAAGCTCGGCGTCTACGTCAATCTCGGCTACCAGAAGCTGAAAGACCGCGCCGACTATTTCTGGATGGACCGCTGGGCGACCCAGACCATCGCTGGCGCAAGCACCTTCGTGCCCCGCCGCCCGCGCTATCGCCGCATTGACCGCGATACCGAACGGCTGATGGGCAGCGGCGGCGTGCAGTGGAAGCCCACCGACCGTATCGAGATCGACGCGAGCGCGATCTACGCCAAGGACATCACCGACTACGACGTGAACCAGCAGGTGTTCCTGTTCAACACCGCGCGGATTGCGGCGAGCAACGTCGTCAACGGCGTCGCCACCAAGGCGACCGCGACCAACTTCACCATGGAGAACAATCGCCAGCACGAGGACCGCAACCTCGTCAGCCAGGGCTACACCCTGTCGGGCAAGTGGACGGGCGACGATGGCTGGTCGGGCCGCACGGTGTTCAACTACACCAGGGGCAGCACCTATCAGCGCGAAGCCGCTGCGATCCTGGGGGTGAACATCCCCACCGCGACGATCGACTTCTCCAACCCCGATTCGGTGAAGTACAGCGTCGGCACCGACCTTTCGAGCACCGCGCTCTATGCGCCGGCGACGCTGACCCGGAACGAATATCCGAACGGCGCCACCCGCGAGATGGCATCGAGCGAGACCTCGGGCCAGGCCGATCTGTACAAGGAGGTCGCGCTCGGGCCGATCACCAAGTTCAGCGTCGGCGCCAAGTACCGGCACGAGATCTTCAGCCGCAACGTCAGCCGCCACGACATGATCGCGCTGGCCAACCAGCCGGCGCCGGCCAGCCCGATCTTCCCGAAGATGGCAACCACCAACTACGCGGTTTCGGGCTTCCTCAACGGCGATTCGGGCATCCCCGGCGCCTGGATCGGCCCGGATCTCGGCGCCTATGACAAGGCGCTGTCGGCGGCCGGCATCACCGTGCCGGACATCTTCGCGCCCGAGGCCAGCTATCATGTCGATCGGTTCATGCCGTCTGCCTATGCGATGGCGGACATCGACACGCAGCTCGGCGGCATGACGCTGCGCGGCAATCTCGGCGTGCGCTACGAGCACACCAAGCAGAAGGTGCAGGGCAACATCACCGCGCCGCGCACCGACGGCTATACCGAAGTGCAGCGCAAGGTCGGCGACTATGCCATCGAGCAGAGCTACGACAATGTGCTGCCGAGCCTGAACCTGGTGCTGGAGCCGACCCGCACGGTGCAGGTCCGCTTCGCCGCGGCCAAGGTGCTGGTGCGCCCGATCATGGATTCGAACACGTCCATGGCGCAGACCACCAGCAGCTCGCCCAACACCTTCCCGGCGAACACGAGCACGATCACCGTGGATCTCGGCCAGGCAGGCCTAAAGCCGCTGACCGCGAACCAGCTCGATCTGGGCGTGGAATGGTATCCCACCCGCTCGAGCACGATCGCGCTCAACGGCTTCTACAAGTGGATCAAGAACGGCACCTTCTCGCGGCTGATCTGCCCGACCTCGTTCAACGGCACGGCGCTCAGCACCGCGGGCAATGACTGCGTCGACGCCAAGGGCAACATCTACGACATCACCCAGACGCTCAACGATCCCAGCACGATCCGCGTGAAGGGCTTCGAGGTAAGCTGGAATCAGTCGTTCGATCGCATCCTGCCGTTGGACGGCTTCGGCCTCCTCGCCAACTTCACGCGGGTCTATCCGCAGAAGGTGGCGATCGGCACCGGCTACACGATCCGCAACCTGTCGAAGGTGACGTGGAACGTCTCGCCCTATTGGGAGAACGCGCATTTCAACATCCGTCTCTCAGTGAACCACCGCAGCAGCTATGAGCAGAACAGCGCCGACAGCTTCTTCGCCCGCGAAGGCCATGTCGTGAAGGGGCGCACCCAGTTCGATCTGAGCGGCGGCTATTCGCCGAACAGCTGGCTCAGCTTCGCGGCCGGGGTGATCAACCTCAACAACAGCCGTGAACAGGCCTATTTCCGCGATCCGGCGGTGTGGCAGGAGAGCAGCTTCTACGGCCGCAGCTTCTATCTGTCGGCCACGCTGAAGATGTAAGACCAATCGGGGGCGACGCTGTCACGGCGGCGCCCCCAAATCGTTTCGATGCCTGGAGAGTCTGACTTGGTCGTATCCGCCGCCCGCCGCCTTCCCTTTCTCGGCCCGGTCGCGGCCGCCCTCGTTCTCGTTAACCCCGCCGCGGCAATGCCCAGCCGCTCGACGGCTGCCACCGCGCCCATCTCCCAAACCGCCGCGGCTCGTGCCGTGCTAGCGCGGCTCGGCGTCGACACGGCGAAGATGGATCTGGCGCTGGTCCCCGGCAAGACTCCGCAGTTCCGCGCCCGCACCGCCGGCGGCCGGCTGCGGATCGAAGGCACCTCGCCTGTCGCACTGGTGCGCGGTGCCGCCCGCACGCTCGGACAGCAGGGCAGCCTGTTCGTTTCCTGGGAGGGCGTCCGCAACCGCCCGCTGGTGCTTCGCGACGGCTATGACAGCGGCACGGTCGCCTCGCCATTCTCGCTGCGGACTTATCTGAACACCTGCACCTATGGCTACACCACCCCCTGGTGGAACTGGGGCCGCTGGGAGCGGGAGATCGACTGGATGGCGGCGCACGGCGTCGACACGCCGCTGGCGATGGAAGGCCAGGAGTTCGTCTGGCGGGCACTCTGGCGCGAGCAGGGCATGAACGACGCCCAGATCGCCGCGGGCCTCTCCGCCGCGCCGTTCCTGCCCTGGCAGCGGATGGGCAATATCGCGGGGTACCGCGCGCCGCTCTCGGCCAACTGGATCGAGAAGAAGCGCGTGCTGCAGCGCCAGATCCTCGCCCGGATGCGGTCGCTCGGCATGAAGCCGATTCTGCCCGCCTTTTCCGGCTATGTCCCCGAAGCCTTCGCCAAGGCGCATCCGGAGGCGAAGATCTACCAGATGCGGCAATGGGAGGGCTTCCCCGGCACCTATTGGCTCGACCCGTCCGACCCGCTGTTCGCCAAGCTCGCCGCGCGCTTCCTGCAGCTGTACACCGCGACCTACGGCCCGGGCGAATATTACCTCGCCGACGCCTTCAACGAGATGGTCCCGCCGATCGCCGAGGACGGCAGCGACGCCCGCGCTGCCACCTATGGTGACGCGATCGCCAACACTGCCGCGACGCGCGCCGCCGCGTTGCCCAGGGAGGTGCGCGACGCCCGGCTCGCAGCCTATGGCGAGCGGCTCTATCGCTCGATCACCGCCGCCGCGCCGAACGCGACCTGGGTGATGCAGGGCTGGCTGTTCGGCGCCGACAAGGCCTTCTGGACCTCCGACGCGATCGCCGCCTTCCTGTCGAAGGTGCCCGACGAGCGGATGCTGGTGCTCGATATCGGCAATGATCGCTATCCCGGCATCTGGAACGCGACCAAGGCCTTTTACGGCAAGGGCTGGGCCTATGGCTATGTCCACAATTACGGCGGCAGCAACCCCGTCTATGGCGACCTGAACTTTTACCGCAGCGACATCACCGCCGCGCTCGCCAACCCTGGCCATGGCCGAATGCGCGGCTTCGGGCTGTTCCCCGAGGGGCTGCACAGCAACAGCATCGCCTATGCCTATGCCTATGACCTCGCCTGGGGCGAGATCGACGCTGGCGGCCAGGCGCGCCCGCTCGACGCGTGGCTCGGCGACTATACCAAGGCCCGCTACGGCAAGACCTCGCCCGCTTTGGTCACCGCTTGGGACAAGGCGATTCAGGGCGCCTACAGCACGCGCTACTGGACCCCGCGCTGGTGGCACGAACAGGCCGGCGCCTATCTGCTGTTCAAATTCCCCAGCCTAGACGGCGCCGAATACCCCGCCGCCCCCGGCGACCCGGTGGCACTCCGAGCCGGAATCCAAGCGCTGCTGGCCCAGGCGCCGCAGCATGTCGGCGAGCCGCTCTACACCTATGACGTGGTTGACCTAGTACGCCATTATGCCAGCGTGAAGCTGGACGAGCGCCTCAAGACGGCGGTCGCCGCCTACAAGGCCGGCGACCTCGCCACCGGCGACCGCGCCACCGCGGCGGCCGAGACGCTGGCCAAGGACATCGACGCCATTGCCGGCAACCAGCAGGAAACGCTGGGCAGCTGGCTCGCCGATGCCGCCGCCTATGGCGACACCCCCGCCGAGAAGGCGGCATTCGTCGAGCAGGCCAAGGCGGTGGTGACGGTCTGGGGCGGCACCGGCCACCTCTCCGACTATGCCTCGCGCGCCTGGCAGGGGCTCTATGCCGGCTATTACTGGCCGCGCTGGCAGCGCTTCCTCGCCGCCCAGCGCGCCGCCGCTGCCGCGCATACTGACTTCGACGCCAAGGCCACCGCCGCCGCGATCCGCGACTGGCAGGCCGGCTGGCTCAAGGACGGCAAGATGTGGGCTCGCCAGCGCCCCGCTGCCCCGCTAGCCCTTGCCCGCACGCTCCTCGCAGAAAGCGACGCCCGATGACCGAGACCCAGGCCAACACCGTCGCCGCGCTCGCCGGCAAGCCGCGCTTCCTCGCGCTCGACGTGTTCCGCGGCGCCACGATCTTCCTGATGATCCTGGTCAACACTTCGGGGCCCGGGGCCGCGCCCTACCCGCAGCTGGTCCATGCCAAATGGTTCGGCTTCACGCTGGCCGACCTGGTATTCCCCACCTTCCTGTTCGCGATGGGCAATGCGATGAGCTTCGCCTTCCGCAAGCGGGTGGAAACCGGGCCGTTCCTCGCCCGCCTGTTCAAGCGCGGGGCGATCATCTTCATGCTCGGCTATCTAATGTACTGGTTCCCGTTCGTCGAGCAGGGCGCGAACGGCTGGGAAATCAAGCCCTTCGCGCTCACGCGCGTGCCGGGCGTGCTCCAGCGCCTCGCGCTCTGCTACGTGCTGGCCGCGCTGCTGATCCGCTGGCTCAAGCCCCGCCAGCTGCTGCTCGCCGCGATCGCGCTGCTGTTCGGCTATTGGACCATCCTGCTCGTCTTCAGCCCGCCGGGCATGGCCTATGACAAAGTCGCCAATATCGGCACCCAGATCGACCTTTGGCTGCTGGGACCGGGGCATCTCTACAAGAAGGATGCCGGCTTCGATCCCGAAGGCCTGCTCGGCACCCTGCCCGCCACCGTCAACGTGATCGCCGGCTATTTGGCGGGTCTCGCCATCGTCCAGGGCGGCGACCTGCGCCGGACCGTCGGCCGCATGGCGGTGATCGGCGTGGCGCTGGTGCTGGCCGGGCTCGCCTGGTCGCCCTGGTTCCCGATCGCCAAGAAGCTGTGGACCGGCTCCTATGTCCTGCTCACCGTCGGGCTTGACCTGCTGCTGCTCGTAGCTGCGATCTGGCTGATCGAGGTCGCCGGGTTCAAGCGCGGCAGCCGCTTCTTCACCATCCTCGGGCGCAATCCGCTGGCGATCTACCTCTTCTCGGAGCTGTTCGTGACGGTGCTCGGCATGATCCCCGCGGGCGAGCATGGCGGCCTATACGACGCGGCGGGCGTGGGCATTTTCCAGGCGATCGCGCCGGGGCCGCTGGGCTCGCTGCTCTGCGCCTTCGCCTATACCATGCTGTGCTGGGCGGTGGGCTGGTGGATGGACCGCAGGGGGCTCATTCTCAAGGCGTGAAAAACGCCGCCTAACCCGCTTTATTTCAAATAGTTGATCCGCATCAACAGCGGAACGCGGGCAGGGCCTGGCCGTTTCATCGGTTCAGGCGCCGGCCCTCGGCGTCCTCTTCTAGAGGTCCACTATGACAGCGTTGGTGCAGCCGGCCGATTTCGTGCGTCCGGCTTCGGCAAACGGGATGCGGGTGCTCGAGCGGAGCGTCTATCGCGGCCCGCATCTGTTCAGCACGCGTCCGATGATCCGCATCCAGGTCGATCTGCGCGACCTCGAGCAATGGCCGAGCGACAAGCTGCCGGGCTTCACCAACGCGCTGCTCGCCCTGCTTCCCGGCCTGGGCGTGCATGGCTGCAGCTATCAGCGCCCCGGCGGCTTCGTCGAGCGGCTGCGCGAAGGTACCTGGCTGGGGCATATTATCGAGCATGTCGCGCTGGAGCTGCAGACGCTCGCCGGATCGCGCGTCACCCGCGGCAAGACGCGGTCGGTGAAGGACCGGCCGGGCGTGTACAACATCCTCTACACCTATCGCGACGAGACGCTGGCACTCGCCGCCGGCCTCGCCGCGATCCGGCTGGTCGCCGATCTGCTGCCCGAGCCCCTGCGCAAGGTGGAGGGGCTGCAGCTGCTCGGCACGCCCCCGCTCGATGCGCCGCAGGACGTGCGTGCGATCGTCGCGGCGCTGCAGGCGATCCTGAAGGCCAATGCCCTCGGTCCCACCACCCGCGCGCTGGTCGAGGCGGCGGAGCGCCGGGGCATTCCCGTCACGCGCCTCAACGAGCAGAGCCTGATCCAGTTCGGCCAGGGCAGCCGCCAGAAGCGCATCCGCGCCAGCATCACCGGCGACACCGCGCAGATCGCCGTCGACATCGCCGGAAACAAGGCGATGACCAAGCAGCTGCTCGCCGAGGCCGGGCTGCCGGTGCCGCGCGGCGTGGTCGTGCGCCGGGTGGAGGAAGCGCTGGCCGAAGCCAGGCGGCTGCGCTGGCCCGTGGTGGTGAAGCCGCTCGACGGCAACCATGGCCGGGGCGTCACCACCGGGATCGCCGACGAGGAGGCGCTCCGCACCGCCTTCGACCTCGCGCTCCAGCACGGCCGCCGCGTGATCGTCGAGCAGCAGGTGCCCGGCAACGATCACCGCATCCTCGTCGTGAACGGCAAGGTGGTCGCGGTCGCCGAGCGCGTGCCCGCCCAGGTGATCGGCGACGGCTTCCATTCGATCGCGCAGCTGATCGATGACCTCAACCAGGATCCGCGTCGCGGCGTCGGGCATGAGAATGTGCTCACCCGCATCGTCATCGACGAGGCGATGCTGGCGCTGCTGGAGAAGAGCGGCCGCACCCCCGCAACCATCCCGATGGCCGGCGAGCAGGTGATTCTGCGCGACACCGCCAATCTCTCGACCGGCGGCACAGCGGTGGATCGCACCGACGTGATCCACCCCGCCAACCGCGCGATCGCCGAGCAGGCGGCGGCGGTGGTCGGGCTCGACGTGTGCGGGATCGACTTCCTTTCGCCCGACATTCGCCGCCCCGTGCGCGAGACCGGCGGCGGCATCGTCGAGGTCAATGCGGCGCCCGGCTTCCGCATGCATCTGGAGCCCTCCAGCGGCACCCCGCGCGACGTCGCCACGCCGGTGATCGACATGCTGTACCCGCGCGGCAGCCGTGCCCGAATCCCGATCTTCGCGATCACCGGCACCAACGGCAAGTCGACCACGGCGCGGATGGTATCCCGCATTCTGCAGCAGGCCGGCAGGAATGTCGGCATGACCTCGACCAGCGGCATCTATTTCAACGGCCATCTGATGGTCGAGGCCGATGCCAGCGGGCCCAAGAGCGCGCGCACCGTGCTGCGCAACCCGGCGGTCGACGTCGCCGTGCTGGAGACGGCCCGCGGCGGCATCCTGCGCGAGGGGCTCGGCTTCGACGGCGCCGATGTCGGCGCGGTGCTCAACGTCACTGCCGATCATCTCGGGCTCAAGGGCATCGACACGGTCGAGGACCTCGCCAAGGTAAAGGGCGTGGTGGCGGAGAGCGTCGCGCGGCGCGGGCATTCGGTGCTCAACGCCGACGATCCGATGTGCCACCGCATCGCCCGCCATGCGCGCGGCACCATCGTCTGGTTCTCGCTGAGCGGCGGGTCGGACCTGTCCGGCCACCTCCGCCGCCACATCGCCGAAGGCGGCATGGCGGTGGTGCGCGAGCCCGGCAGCTATGGCGGCTGCATCGTCCTCCACCGCGGCGGCGAGCGCATCGAAGTGATGGCGGCCGCCGACATTCCCGCGACCCTGGGCGGCATCGCCGATTTCAACATCGCCAATGCACTTGCCGCCATCGCGATGTGCGCGGCGCAACGGCTGTCGATCGAGACGATCCGCGACGGACTAAGCGCCTTCAGCATTTCGTTCGAGGATTCGCCCGGCCGGCTCAACATCCATGATGCCAATGGCCGCCGCCACATTCTCGACTATGCTCACAATCCTGCCGGGCTGCAGGCGCTGGGCCAGGTGATCGAGCGGATGCGCGGGCGCTACAACCGAGTGATCGGCATGGTCAGCATCCCCGGCGACCGACGCGACTGCGACATTGTCGAAATGGGCCAGCTCGCCGGCGCGATCTTCGACGAGATCGTGTTCCGCGAGGCGCCCGACGGCCGCGGCCGCCCGCGCGGCGAAACCAATGGGCTGATGTCCGAAGGCGCGATGGCCGCCGGCGTGCGACCCGAACGGGTTCACCGCATCGTCGACGAGATGGAAGCGGTGGACATGGTGCTCCAGCTCGGCCGTCCCGGTGACCTGCTGGTGATCATGCCCAGCGCGATCCAGGCAGTGTGGGACCGGATCCTCGCCTTCCAGCCCGAAGCGGCGGCTCGGGAGAAGCAGCATGCCTGAAGCCACAAGCTGGGCGATCATCGTCCATGGCGGCGCCAAGACGATTGATCCGGCGCTGCACGATCGCAACCGCGCCGGGACCGCCGCTGCCGCTGAAGCCGGTGCGGCGGTGCTGCGCGCCGGCGGCAGCGCGGTGCTGGCGGCCGAGGCGGCGGTGCGGGTGCTGGAGGACGATCCGGTGTTCAATGCCGGCTTCGGCTCTGTCCTCACCAGCGACGGCGTGGTCGAGATGGACGCGGCGCTGATGGAGGGCACCGAGCTGACGCTGGGTGGTGTCGCGGGCGTGCGGCGGGTGCGCAATCCGGTCAGCGTCGCGCGCGTGATGCTGTCTGCCCGGCCGGTCCTGCTCGCCGGAGAGGGCGCCGAGCGCTTCGCGGCGAACAATGGGATCGAACTCGTCGAGTCCGACACGATGCTGTCCCCGGAGGCCCTCGCCTCGGAAAACAGCAAGGGGCACGACACCGTCGGCTGCGTTGCGATCGATACCACCGGCGCGATCGCTGCGGCGACCTCCACCGGCGGACTGCCCGGCAAGCATCCCGGCCGGATCGGCGACTCCCCCGTGCCCGGCGCTGGCCTCTATGCCGACGACACGCTGGGCGGCTGCGCCTTTTCGGGCGACGGCGAAGCGATCCTGCGGACGATGCTCGCGGCGCAGGTGATGCACGCGCTCGAACGCGGCGGCTCGGCCGGCGAAGCGGCGGAGCATGCCATTGCACGCCTCGGCCGGGTCGGCGGCGAAGCGGGTGCGATCGTCGTGGAGCGCTCGGGCGCCTTCGGCGTTGCCCATAACAGCGATCATTTCGCGCTGGCACTCCATTCCCATGGGCTCGATGCCCCGCGCGCGGGCGTCCACCGCGACGAATTGAAGGACGTGTTGCATGGCTGACTCCGGCGGACCGCTCATCATCATCGGCGGCCACGAAGACAAGGAAGGCGACAAGACCATCCTTAAAGAAGTCGCGCGGCGGGTGAAGGACGGCAAGCTCGTCATCGCCACCGTCGCCAGCCACCAGCCCGACGGGTATTTCACCGCCTATCAGAAGGCGTTCGGCGCGCTCGGCGTCGACAATCTGGTCGAGCTCTACGTCCATGAACGCGGCGAGACGCTGGAGCAGGAAACCCAGTCGGTGTTCGAGGGTGCCGCGGGCATCTTCTTCACCGGCGGCGATCAGCTGCGCATCTCGAGCCAGATCGGCGACACCCCGGTCGAGCGGATGGTGCGCGACATCCACGCGCGCGGCGGGGTGATCGCAGGCACCTCGGCGGGCGCTTCGGTGATGAGCGAGACGATGCTGGTGAAGGGCTCCAGCGCCGAATCGCACCGCATCGGCGACCTCCACATGGCGCCGGGCCTGGGGCTGGTGCGCGACGTGATCATCGACCAGCATTTCGCCGAGCGCGGCCGGATCGGGCGCCTGCTCGGGGCGGTGGCGCAGAACCCGCGTGTGCTCGGTATCGGCATCGACGAGGATACCGCGATCGTGCTGGAGGGCTGCTGCTTCCGCGTGGTGGGCGCCGGTGCGGTCACCATCGTCGACGGCTCGGGTGTCACCCGCTCGAACATCGCCGAGGCAAGCCCGGAGCGCACGCTATCGATGCACGACGTCCGCCTGCACGTGCTCAGCCATGGCGACGAATTCGACCTCGACGAACGGCGCCCCCTAACGAAGAAGGACTGATCGCGACCTTCAGTCCTGCTCGGGGGCCAGCACTGCCGCCAGTGCGTCGGCGGTCTGGGCGCGGCGCTCGACAATGCCCGCCGTCATCCGCAGAACGAGGTCGCGGGCACCCTGCCAATGGCTGCCGCTGCGGCGGGCGTGCGGCAGCTGCGGGATACCGCCCACCGCACTGCCCCAGCCGGTAGCGAGCGCCTGCACCCGCTCGGTGATCGCTGCATCGGGCGTGTCGCCGCTGAGCAGCAGCGACGGGAAGGGCAGCCGGATCTTGGGCGAGGCGAAATGCGCGGCATCGCACTCCCCCGCGATCGGGTCGATCAGCAGCGCTCCGGCCACGCGCGTGATATAGTCGCGCGGGGAGAGCCGGGCCCACCAGGTCGCCGCGAAGCAGCTCGCGCCGTTCGCCACCAGCAGCACCGGCCGCTCTGCATGAAGGATCGCCGAATCGAGCTTCGCCGCCCACAGGCTGCGCTGGCGCGGGGTTTCTTCCGAATAATCGAGATGCGCGTCGGCCCGCAGCGGCGCGCCGAACAATGCGGATAGCGCGCGGGCCGGGCCGTTGCCGGTGCTGATCACCGAAAATCGATCCAAGGGGGTCGTCACGAGCGTCATGGCGAGTCTTCCCGTGTGCTGGTCGGGCGAGGCTATATGCTCCCCGCGCCCCGTGCAACGCGGATCGTACGGCGGGGATCGTACCTGCCGCACGTTTCGGCGCGGGATCTTGCCGCGCGAACATTGGCAGGGCACGGGGTGCGAGGAGGCGACAGGCGGACGATGGGGCGCAAACGAACCGGGATGATGCTGCTGGCGTCGGCGATCCTCGCCGCTGCGCCCGCCGCCGCACAGGCGCCGCCCCAGCGCAGCATCGACCAGTACAACCTGCGCGCCTGGCACCTGGTCGACGGGGCCCCGCCGGACATCTGGGCACTCGCCCAGGCGCGCGACGGTTTCCTGTATCTCGGCACCGGCGCCGGGCTCTACCGATTCGACGGCATCAGCTTCGAGCCGGTAGAGCCGCGCATCGGCCGCTTCCCTTCACGCAACATCACTGCGCTGCTCGCCGACCCCGACGGAAGCCTGTGGGTTGGCCATTTCGACGGCCACGTCTCGCGCCTGCAGGGCGACCGCGTGTCGAACTTCGGCGCGCCCAATGCCGTCGTCGAACAATTCGCCCGTGGCCCGGACGGAACGATCTGGGTCGCGATGTCCGGTGTGGAGGGCGGCCTCTTCCGCGTCGGCCGGGGCCGCATCGCGCGCGTCGGTGCCGATCGCGGCATGCCCGCAGGCCGCGCTTCCAGCGTCGTCACCGGTCGCGACGGCGCGATCTGGGTCGCGACCGAGACGGACATTCAAGTGCTTCGCCCCGGCACGTCCCGCTTCGTGCGGGTGACCGGCAGCATGTATCGCGTGCGCCTCGCCGTTGCGCCGGACGGACAGGTCTGGGCCTCGGGAGATCCGGTGCGTGCACCCGCCGCGCACACGGCAGGCGTACGGATCGCCCCGCTGGCGCCCGGCATGCACCCGCCCGCCGCCGATCGCATGGGTTTCACCCGCGACGGGGCACTGTGGCGGACCCTGTTCGCGGGCGGGGTAATGCAGACCCTAGGCCCGGGCAATGCCTCCCCGACCTTCACCCGCCTCACCACCAAGCAGGGCCTCCCGTCGCTCGTTGCGGTGCCCCTGCTCGAGGACCGCGAGGCCAATCTGTGGGTCGGCACCAACCTCGGCCTGTTCAGGCTTCGCCCGGTCAGTGCCGCAACCGCGCTCCGCGTCGACGATACCGTGCTGGGCGGCTTCGAGCTGGCGGTGACGCAGGACGGTACGGTCTACGCCGCCAACCCGCACAATCTGTACCGCGCCCGGCCCGGCGAGCCGCTGCGATGGCTGCGTCGGTTCGACCAGCCTATCCACATGATCGAAGCGGACGGCGCCGACCTGATGGTCGCGCTGTCCGACACGCTGGTACGGCTGCGCGGCGAACGCTTCTCGACCCTGTCGACGCCTAGGCTCCCCGGCCCCGCCGCCAGCTGGGCACGACAGGGAAACATGCAGTGGATCTCGGTCGAGGATGTCGGCGTATTTCAACTCGCGGGCAGCCAGTGGCGCCCGCTCGCGCCTGCGGACCAGCCGGCCGGGCGCCTGTATACGTCGTCCGGCGCCGACGGCGGAAACTGGTTCTATGGCCGCGATCGGCTGTATCGCCGCAAGGGGGCGTCGCTGCACGCGGTGCGGGGCGACGGCATCGGCGCCATCGCGCTGGTGTCGAATGGCCCCGCGGGAACGTTGATCGGGGGGGAACTGGGGCTCGGCCGCGTCGAGCGAGGCCGGCTGCGAGGGATCGCCGACAGCCGCGTGCCCGAGCTCGGCGGAATCACCGGCATCGTCCAGTCGCCTGACGGCATGGTGTGGATCAACGGCGTGCGAGGGCTGCTGCGGACCAGCAAGACCGCGCTCGATGCCGCCTTTGCCGACCCGCGCGCGCCGCTCCATCACCAGCTGTTCACCGCCGCGGACGGTCTGCCCGGCGTGGCCCAGCAAGGCGCGCAGAAGAGCACCGCCGTCCGCGGGGGCGACGGGCGGATCTGGGTGGCGGACAATGTCGGCATCGGCTGGATCGATCCCGCACGGATCGTCCACAACCCGCTGCCGCCGCCGGTGGCGATCCTTCGCCTGACCGCGAACGAGCGGAGCTATGCCGCGCCCCGCGACCTCGCACTCCCCGCCGGCACCGCCAATCTGCGGATCGCCTATACCGCGCTCAGCCTGGCCGAATCCGAGCGGGTGCGCTTCCGCTACCGGCTGATCGGCGTCGATCGCGACTGGATCGATGCCGGTACCGCGCGCGAGGCCTATTATGCCAATCTCGGCCCCGGCAGCTGGCGCTTCCAGGTGATCGCCGCAAACAATGACGGGGTGTGGAACCGCGAAGGCGCTTCCGTCACCGTCACCATCGCCCCGCATTTCCATCAGACCTGGTGGTTCCGGCTGCTGGCGATCGGCGCCGGCGCCGCTGCGCTGTGGCTGCTCTATGCGTGGCGACTGCGCGAGCAGCTCGCCCGCACCCGCGCCCGTGCCGAGGCCCAGCTCGCCGAACGCGAGCGCATCGCCCGCGAGCTGCACGACACGCTGCTCCAGAGCATGCAGGGGCTGATGCTGCGCTTCCAGGCAGCAGCCTATGCCACCGAGCCTGGCTCCGAGGCGCAGACGCTGATCGACAGCGCGCTGGAACGCGCCGACGACGTGATGATCGAGGCGCGCGATCGGGTGCTGGCGCTCCGCCGCATCACTGGCCCCGGCGATCCGCAGCCGCTGATCGACGAACTCGTCCGCTGCCTGGAGGAGGAAGGCCTGATCGTCAGCGTCTCCCGCGCCGGGCCGCCGCTGCGCTTCCTGCCCGAGGAGCTCGAACAGATCCTGGCCATCGTGCGCGAGGCTCTTGCCAATGTGCGCCGCCACGCCGGGACGTTGCTCGCGCAGGTGCGGGTGGACAGCAGGGACGGTCGCCTGCGGATCGAGATCGACGATCAGGGCCGCGGCATCCCTCCGGAGGTGGTCGCGGCGGGCGAACGCCGCGGCCATTATGGGCTGAAGGGCATGCACGAGCGCGCAGCAGCGCTGGGCGGCCGGCTGGAGATCCGCCGCGGCGCGATGGTCGGTACCTCCGTTCGGCTCACCGTGGAGCGGTGACGCGGCGCTTGCGTCTGCATTATTTCTGAACGATGAGAGATCACTGGGCCGCTCCGCCCCCCGGGGAGCGATGCCGCGTTCGCGGGGCAGGACTGGGGCAACGGGTGGCAATGAACTCCTACCATCGTACGCTGGAACATCTGCCGTTGCTGGAGAAGCGACGGGCGCTTGCCTATGCGATCACCCTCGGCTTCTGTGTCGCGGCCTGGTGGCTGCGGCTGGTCCTCGACCCGTTTTTTCCGCCGGGCTTCCCCTATCTCACCTTCTTCCCGGCGGTGATCCTCGCCTCGTTCCTGTTCGGGCGGGGCCCCGGCATCCTCGCGGCGGTGCTGTGCGGGCTGCTCGCCTGGTACTTCTTCATCCCGCCCTTCCACAGCTTCGCGCTGGCACGGGGCACCGCCGTTGCGCTGCTCTTCTATGTCGGCGTGGTGACGGTCGACATCCTGCTCGTCCACTGGATGCAGATCGCCAACGCTCGGCTGATGGCGGAGCGGGAACGCAGCGCCGGTCTCGCTGCGCGAACCGAGATCCTGTTCGAAGAACTGCAGCACCGCGTCTCCAACAATCTCCAGATGGTCGGTGCGATGCTGTCCCTCCAGCGCCGCGGAGTCGCCGATGGCGAGGCCAAGCGCGCGATCGGCGATGCCGCGGCCAAGCTGCAGCTGATCGGGCGCATCCAGCGACGGCTCTACGGCAGCCGGGGCGAGCCGCTCGCGCTGGACGCCTTCATCACCGCGCTCGTCGAGGACCTTGCGGAAAGCGGCGGCAAGCCCGGCATCCGCCATATGGTGGAGGCCAACAGCGCGCTGCTGCTGCCCCCCGACCGCGCCATTCCGCTGGCGCTGATCGTCGCCGAGGGTATCGCCAATGCCATCGAGCATGGCTTTGCCGATCGCGAGAGCGGCACCATCCTCGTCCAGGTCTTCGCCGAAGGCGACCGGCTGTCGCTCTCGATCCGCGACGACGGGGCCGGGGTGGCAGAGAGCTTTGACCTGGCCAGCGTGGACAGCCTAGGCCTGCGCATCGCCCGCAGCCTTGCCCAGGGCATGGATGCCGAGCTGCGGATCGCCCCCGCCCACCCCGGCACGCTGGTGGAGCTGCGCAACATCCCGATCGACGCCACGGCGCAGCCGGTCTGATCGCGATCAAGGCCGCTGGCGCCGATCCGCCGCATCCTGTAGGCTCATCCAAGGAGGGCGGCGACGATGGAACAATGTTCTGGCACCCCGATGGCGACGCGGCTCGGCTTCAAGCCCGGCATGCGCGTATGGTTTCACGACATGCCGCCAGCGGTTCGCGACGCGATCGCGCCGGAACGTGCCGCGCTGGAAGAGCTGGGCTGCGCCACTGACGGCGTGCAGGGCGTCCACCTGTTCGCCTCACGCCGCGATCATCTCGAGCGGGAACTGGGCGCGTTGCGCGGGCTGCTCGCCAGCAACGGCTTCTGCTGGGTCTCGTGGCCCGAGCAGGAGGGCACGTCGGAGCTGCACGAACACACCGTCGCCGATGTCGCCGCCGCGCAAGGCTGGGAGGCGCGTGACCATTGCGCGTTCGCAGGCTGGTCGGGGGTCAAGCTAACCCCCCGGCTCACACCTGCAGCCGAATAAAGCTCGACATATGCACGTCTCCGCATAAGATACGGGTGGACAGGCAACGCCTCTTCGACAACGCTTGTCGCCAAATTCCTCTATGAAACCAGATATGCGGCCTTGGACCCCCGACATCGATCTGCCGGACGACGCGCGGATCGCCAACGCCGCAGCCTTTTGCGAACGGATGGCGACGCGCCACAGTTGCCGGAGTTTTTCGGCCACCCCGGTGCCCCGTGCGATCATCGAGACCGCGATCGCCGCAGCCGGCACCGCCCCCAGTGGCGCCAATCGCCAGCCTTGGCACTTCGCCGCGCTTTCTTCGCCTGGCGCAAAGACAGCCCTACGCGTCGCGGTGGAGGAGGAAGAGCGCAACTTCTACGGCGGGATCGGCGGCAGCGAATGGCAGGGACTGCTCCAGAACCTGGGTACCAATGCCGACAAGCCCTATCTGGAAATCGCGCCATGGATCATCGTCGCCTTCGGCCAGACCAAGGCGAGCGAAACCGATCGCTTCCCCAACCCGTACATGGTCGAGAGCGTGAGCATTGCCTGCGGCCTGCTGCTGACCACGCTGCACCTGGCGGGCTTGGCAACACTGGTCCACACCGCCACGCCGGCGCGCTTCCTCAACCGGCTGTGTCGGCGGCCGGAGCATGAGCGACCGGTGATGCTGATCGTCACCGGCCATGCCGCGTCCGATGCGACTGTCCCGGCGGCCGCGCTGGAGCGCAAACCATTGGATCAGATCGCCAGCTGGTTCTAAGTGCCGGCGGGTGCATCCCCCTATCTCCTCCCGCCTGCTTTCGCTCGACCTTGTCCGCGGCACCGCGCTGCTCGGCATCCTGCTGCTCAACATCGTCGGCTTCGGCATGCCCGATGCAGCCTATTTCAACCCGCGCGCCTATGGCGGCTGGCACGGTGCCGATCTCGTCGCTTGGCTGGTCAACTTCCTGTTCTTCGACGGGCGGATGCGGGGGCTTTTTTCCTTTCTGTTCGGCGCCTCGCTGCTGATCGTGACCGATGCCGCGGAAGCCGCGGGGCGCGCCCCGGCACGCGCGCACTATGCGCGGATGGGCTGGCTGCTGCTGTTCGGCCTCGCGCACCTATGGCTGGTCTGGCACGGTGACATCCTCGCCCATTATGCACTGGTCGGCATGGTCGCCTTTCCCTTGCGCAAGCTGCCGATCTCCCGGCTGGTGAGTTTGGGGGCGGTGCTGGTGCTCGCGACCACCGCCATATTCGGCATGCTCGCCCACGATGCCTGGCGGATGTCGCTGCTGCCGCCGCAGACACAGAACGAATATACGGCATTGGTCGACGCGTTCGGAGTGCCGCCAGCGTCCCGGATCGCCACCGAGTTGGCGATCCGGCGCGGCGACTATGCCGGCGTGGTCGGCCAGCGCTTCGGCGAATATGCGACCAGCCCCTTCGCGATGCTGACGCTCTACGGCTGGGAAACGCTGGGCTACATGCTGTTCGGGATGGCGGCGCTGCGCAGCGGGCTGCTCGCGGGCGCGTGGTCGCGTGCAACCTACCGGCGCTGGTGGCTGCGCTGCTGGGCGATCGCCCTGCCCGTCTACGTGCTGCTGGCGATCTGGCTGGTCGCGGCGAAGTTCAGCCTGTTCGCGGTCCTGATGGCGGCGGTGACCCTGCCCGGGCTGGTGCGGCCAGTGATGATCGTCGGCTGGGCTTGCCTGATCCTCTATGCCGCACGACCCGATGGCTGGCTCACCCGCCGGGTGGCGGCGGCGGGGCGGATGGCCTTTTCCAACTATCTCGCGACCAGCCTGCTCTGCGTCTGGGTCTTCGATGGCTATGGCATGGGCTGGTTCGGCCATCTCTCGCGGTGGCAGCTCTACCCGGTGGTGCTCGGCGTCTGGGCGCTGCTGCTGCTCTGGTCGCAGCCCTGGCTGACCGTCTTCCGCTACGGGCCGTTAGAGTGGCTGTGGCGCAGCCTGGCGCGGGGCAGCCTGCAACCCATTCGCAATAGCCTTGCGAATCGCTCGCAGTCGCACTAAATCCCTCGCAGCGAGAGAATCGAGGGACTGTCGATGGTCGTCTGCGTGTGCAATGCCCTGCGGGAACGAGAAGTCCGGGAAGCGGCGCGATCCGGTGCGCAGAGTGCCTGCCAGGCCTATCGCGCGCTCGGCTGCCAGGCCAAGTGCGGCCAGTGCGTTCCCTTCGCCCGCGCCATCATCGCCGAGGAACGGGCTGCCGCCTGAGCGCACTTCCCCGGTTCCGTCCCGATCGTTTCGCGGCTAGGCTGTCGCCCGAACGATAAGGGATCTGCACATGAAGGGCGACGCCAAGGTTCTCGAGTATCTGAACGAGGTGCTCAAGAACGAGCTCACCGCGATCAACCAGTACTGGCTGCACTATCGCATGCTCGATCACTGGGGCGTGCAGAAGCTCGCCGAATTCGAGCGCCACGAATCGATCGACGAGATGAAGCATGCCGACTGGCTGTCGGAGCGCATCCTGTTCCTTGACGGCCTGCCCAATTTCCAGCTGCTCGGCCGTCTGCGCATCGGCGAGACGGTGGAGGAGCTGCTCCGCGCCGATCTGGCGCTGGAAGTCGAGGCCATCGCCGTGCTGCGCGACGCGATCCAGCATTGCGAGAGCGTGCGCGACTTCGTGAGCCGCGACCTGTTCCTCAAGATCCTCGAGAGCGAGGAAGAACATGTCGACACGCTGGAGCGCCAGTTCGACATGATCGAGCGCATGGGGCTGGAGAATTATATCCAGCTCAACAGCAAGCCGGCCGAGGCGGAGTAAGCGCCTTCTAATCCCCCTCCCGCCTGCGGGAGGGGTTAGGGGAGGGTGTGACGTGGAGGTTCTTTCTTCAACGACATCGCCCGCTACCCTTACTGACCCTCCCCCTGCCCCTCCCGCAAGCGGGAGGGGAGAATTGAAGGTGGGAGGAGGTGTTACTCCTTCTCCCGGTCGAACGGGTTCTTCGGCGCACGCAGCACCAGCCGCACCGGCACCGCGCCGAAATCGAATTCCCGGCGCAAGCCATTGATCAGATAGCGCTGGTAGCTCATCGGCAGCAAATCCACCCGCGTACCGAACAGCACGAAGCTGGGCGGGCGCGTCTTGTTCTGCGTCATGTAGCGCGGCTTGATCCGCTTGCCGCCGGGAGCGGGCGGCGGGTTCGCCTCGATCGCGCGCTCGAACCAGCGGTTGAGCTGGCCGGTCGACACGCGGCGCGACCAGGCGTCGCGCGTCTCGAACGCCACGCGCATCAGCGTGTCGATCCCCTTGCCGGTTACCGCCGAGACCGTGAGCAGCGGCACGCCCTTCACCTGCGCCAGCCCCTCGTCCAGCGCGCCCTTCACGCCGTTGAACAGGCTGGACGCGTTCTCCGCCACGTCCCACTTGTTGAGCGCGATGATCAGCGCGCGGCCTTCCTGCAGCACGCGGTCGGCGATCTTGAGGTCCTGCACCTCCAGCCCGCGCGTCGCGTCGAGCAGCAGCACCACGACTTCGGCGAAGTCGATCGAGCGAAGCGTATCGGCGACCGAGAGCTTCTCCAGCTTCTCCTCGACCCGCGCCTTCTTGCGGAGGCCCGCGGTGTCGACCAGCCGCACCTTGCGCGGCTTGTCCTCGAAGTCGGTCCATTCGTAATCGATCGAGATCGAATCGCGCGTGATGCCCGCCTCGGGCCCGGTGATCATCCGGTCCTCGCCGAGGATGCGGTTGACCAACGTGGACTTGCCCGCATTCGGGCGGCCGACGATCGCCAGCTTGAGCGGCGCGTCGGGGCTTTCCGGATCCTCTTCGGGCTCCTCGTCGTCACGGTCGACATGCGGCAGCAGCGCCTCGAACAGGTCTGCCACGCCCTCGCCATGCTCGGCCGAGAAGGGGATGGGATCGCCGAGGCCCAGCGCCATCGCCTCCAGTACACCCGATTCTCCAGCGCGGCCCTCGGCCTTGTTGGCCATCAGCACCACCGGGCGATCGGTGGAGCGGAGCCAGCGGGCGATTTCCTCGTCCAGCGGAGTCACGCCCGCGCGCGAGTCGATCAGGAACAGCGAGACATCGGCCTCGCGCACCGCCGCCTCGGTCTGCGCGCGCATCCGGCCGGGGAGCGTCGCCGCATCCTCGTCCTCATAGCCCGCGGTGTCGATCACGCGGAACTCGAGGCCGAGCAGATTGGCATCGCCCTCGCGGCGATCGCGGGTGACGCCGGGCTGGTCGTCGACCAGCGCGAGGCGCTTTCCGACCAGCCGGTTGAACAGCGTCGACTTGCCCACATTGGGGCGTCCGATGATGGCGACGGTGGGCAAAGGCATGATCGATTCTCTAACGCAGACGAAAGGGCGACGCAAAGTCGCCGGAAAAACGAGAGGGGCCGGAGCGCTGCGCCCCGGCCCCCTTGATGGATAGTCTGCCCGGCACGCGGCCGGGGCAGCAGGCTCAGCGATAGGCGCTCAGGCGGCCCTTGTCGTCGAGCAGGTAGAGCGTGTTGTTGGCAATCACCGGCGCCAGCGACAGCGGATCCTTGGTCTCCTTGGTGGAGAGGATGCTGCCGTCCTTCGGCGACACCGAGACGATCTGGCCCAGCGTGTTGATCAGCACGAGACGGCCGCCGGCCGCGATCGGACCCTTCCAGGCGACCGGGTTCTTCAGCTTCTTCTCGTTCTTGTACTTCTGCAGCTGCACGATCCAGCGCGGCTTGCCGCTGCTACGCGACAGGCAGAGCAGGCGCGCATCGTCGGTGACGACGAACAGCCACTCGCCCACGGCGTAGGGCGAAGCCAGGCCGCCGATGCTCTGCTCCCACAAAGTCGAGCCGCTGGTGATGTCCACCGCGACCATCCGGCCGCCCTCGCCCAGCGCATAGACGCGGCCCTGGTCGATCACCGGCTCGGCATCGATGTCCGACAGCGACGAGACCGAGGTGGTCATGGTGTTGCGGGTAAGCACGTCGCCCCAGAGCGACAGGCCGTTCTCGTAGCGATAGGCGTTGAGCTCGCCCGAGGAGAAGCCGGCGATCACCGTGCCCTGCGCCGAAGCCGGGGCCGCGACGCCGAACACGCCCTGCGATTCGAGGCTGGCGGTCGCCGTCCACGAAATGTCGCCCTTGTCCTGGGTCAGCGCGAACAGCTGGTTGTCCTGCGTCACCACATAGACGTTGCCGTTGGCGAGCGTCGGGGCACCGCGCAGCGGACCGCCGGGGCGCTTGCGCCAGAGTTCCTTGCCATCGGCGACCTGCAGGGCGACCACGTCGCCCAGACCGTTCGAGGCATAGACATGGTCGCCGTCGACGCTGACGCCGCCACCGAACAGCGCGCCGCGGCTGCGCTTGTCCTCACCGGTGCCGGTACGCGCGCTCCACAGCTCGGAACCGGTATCGGCGGCCATGGCGTGAACCGTGCCCGCCTGGTCGATCACGAACAGCTTGTTGCCCTCGATCACCGGCGAGGCGGCGAGGCGCTGGCTCTTCGACGGCTTGGCGACCTGGCGCGACCAGACGCGCGACAGCGAATCGCCGAGCGCGAGATGGCCCATCGCCTTGGAGGCGCTACCGCCGGGCTGGCTCCAGCTCTCGTTCACCGCCGCCTCGGGCAGCTGGACCTCGATGCCCGCCAACGTCTTGTCGGCGCTGATGTCGTTCTCGGTCACCAGGATCGGCACGCGCTCGCCAAGCACGGGCGTCTTCTTGCCGCCGCTGCCCTTGAAGACGCCGCAGCCGCTCACCAGCGCGAGCGCGGCAACTGCCGTTACAACGCGAACCTTCGTGTTCATTTAGATTGCTTTTCCTGGGTCTGAACGGTCGCCGCGGTGGGCGTGACCGAAAGCGTCTTGGCGAGTTCGGCGGTGCGTTCGCGGATCGAATCCGGTACGCGGGTGCCCGCTTCGCTGAGCTGGCGATAGAGCTTGGCGGCCTCGCCGCGCTTGCCCGATTTCAGATAGGCGGCTGCCACCATCTCGCCGGCAGTGCCGAACCACGGCGAATCGGGGTTGGCGAGCGTGCCGAGCCGCTGGATCACGTCCTGCGGGTTGAGCGTGTCGAACTCGGCCTGGGTCTGCCGAACCAGCGCCAGATCGCGGAACGGCTGGGCGAGCTTGGCGTCCGTGACGATGCTGGCGAACTTGGCCGCTGCGCCCTTCTTGTCGCCCTGCTGGAACAGCAAATTGCCCTGGGTGAAGCGCGCCATCGCGGCATAGCCGTCCGTGCCCTGCGCCAGCTTGTCGAGCCCGGGCTGGGCCTGACCGACCTGGTTCTGCGCGGCAAGCTGGAGGGCTGCGTCATATTCCTCGCCGCGAGCTTCGGCGGCGGTGCGCTGGCTGTGATCGTAGAACAGCCAGCCGGCCACGGCGACGAGGAAGGCCACCACGCCGATCGCGACCCAGATGCCATAGCGACGGCCGGCGCGGATCAGCTGATCGCGCCGATATTCCTCGTCGACTTCGCGAAGGAAGGCCTCGTCGGTGGTACCGGAAGGAGGAAGCGCCAAAATCTACTCCATGGGTCTGATGCGGCCGCGGACCTTAGCGCCGCGTCCCGTGAACGCAAATCGCCCTACTCCGTCAGTCCTTCGGCGCATAGACCTGATCCGGTCCCGGAAAGGCCCGCGACCGTACCTCGCCCGCATAGGTTTCAACCGCGGCGGAAATGCGGCCAGCCAGATCGTCATAGCGCTTAACGAAGCGGGGGGTGCGCTCGAACAGGCCGAGCATGTCCTCGGCGACCAGCACCTGGCCGTCGCACTGCGCCGAGGCGCCGATGCCGATGGTGGGGCACTTCACCGCCTTGGTGATCTCCACCGCGATCGGTTCGACCACGCCTTCGACGACGATCGCGAAGGCGCCCGCCTCGTCCATCGCCACCGCATCGCCGACCAGCTTGGCATGCTCCGCCTCGCTGCGGCCGCGCGCGCCATAGCCGCCGAGCACGTTGATCGCCTGCGGGGTCAGGCCGATATGGCCGATCACCGGGATGCCGCGTTCGTTGAGGAACTTGACCGTCGGCGCCATTGCCGCGCCGCCTTCGAGCTTCACCGCCGCCGCGCCGGTTTCCTTAAGCAGCCGCGCGGCGCTCTCGAACGCCTGCTGGGGCGAGGCCTCGTAGCTGCCGAATGGCATGTCGATGACGACCAATGCGTGATAGCTGCCGCGCACCACCGCCGCGCCGTGCGCCGCCATCATCTCGAGCGTCACCGGCACGGTGGACGGCAGGCCGTAGATCACCTGGCCCAGGCTGTCGCCGACCAGCAGCATGTCGCACGCCTCGTCCATCAGCTGCGCCATGCGGACGGTATAGGCGGTGAGCATCACCAGCGGCGCGCCGCCCTTGCGCTTGCGGATCGCCGGCACGGTGACGCGCTTCATCGGCGCGGGCGTGGGATTGGCGCGGCTGGTGGCGGTATCGAGCGTGAGCTGGTGCGACATGGCGCGCGGTCTAGCGGGTCGCGGGCGGCGTTGCCAGTGCTGCCCGGATTCCTGTCTTTGCGGGGACGACCGACGTATGCTTGATGGAATTGCGGTATTCTTGCTGCCCGGCAGCGGATTTCAAGCGACCTACCGCAGCCAGCCCCGCCGCGTCGCCATGCCGGCGAGCCAGATCTGGAAAATGGCGACGCCAAGGATGAAGGCCGGGATCACGAAGGCCTGCACCGGCCCGGAAAGCCCGCCGGTCGCAAACAGATAGCCGAACTGCACGATCACCGCCGCGAGCGAGACCACATACAGGATATTCGCCTTGCGCGAGCGCCGCAGCATGGCCAGCGAGCCCAGCAGGCTGGCACCTACCCCGATCGCGTAATCGACCAGGAACCAGCGCGGAACCGCCTGATAATACTCCCAATTCCAGAAACTCAGTTCGGCGCCGCGCGGCAGCGACAGCGTCGCATGCGCGTAGAAGACGAGGCAGCCGAACAGCCCCCACAGGACCAGCATCGTTGCGACGGTGCGAAACCAGCTGGCTGGCCGTTGTCGAATATAAGACGCCATGCGATCCCAGTAACCTGTCTCGTTTATCGTGTTAATTTAGGATAAACACGGTGGTTAGGCCACGAATCCGTTAATTTTTCGTGCTCAGAGCAACGCGCGGGCATAGCGTTCTGCCGCGAATCCGATCAGCAAACCGCCCGGATATTCCAGAACCGGTCGTTTTATCATCGACGGCTGTGCAATCATCAGCGCGCGTGCCTTGGCCGAATCGAGGTCGGTCTTGTCCATCTCCGGGAGTTTGCGGAAGGTGGTGCCGGTGCGGTTCAGCAATGGCTCCCATCCCTCCGAGGCGATCCAGCGATCGAGCCGCGCGGGATCGACGCCCTCGGCTTTATAGTCATGAAACACATAGCGAATGGCGTTGGCGTCGAGCCAGGCCCGCGCCTTCTTCATCGTGTCGCAATTCTTGATTCCGTAGAGCGCGATGGTCATGCGCGCTTAGTGGAGGAAACGGCCGAGGGTCACAACCGGCTGCACCTCCAGACCCAACGCGCGATAGAAACCGATCGCCGCATCATCGCCGTCGCGGACCATCAGCTGAAGCTTGGGGCAGCCCCGCGCGCGCAGCCAGGCTTCGGCGGCGGCCATCAGCGCGCGGCCATGCCCCTGCCCCCGCGCCGACTCGGCGACGGCGAGATAATAGACCCAGCCGCGATGCCCGTCCTCGCCGACCATTGCGGTGCCGAGGAAGGTGTCGCCGTCCCGCAGGAGCAGGATGGTAGAGCCGGCCCGGCCAACCGCGCGGTCGAAATCGGCGACGGGATCGTTCCAAGGACGGGTGAGCCCGGCGGCCCGCCACAGCGCGATGACGGCGTCGCGATCCGCTACGCCTGCTTCCTGTATCCTCATCTGCCCAGCCTATCGGCCAGAGACGTCGCCCGCTATCCCCGCTTGAGCCCGAGCAACGCCAGCGCCGCGACCAGCGAGCCGCCCGCCATCGCGAGCGCGACTACCGGCAGCCCGAGATTCATCGAAAACAGCAGCCCGGCAACGATCGGCCCCAGCGCCGCGCCGCCGCGCCCCACCCCGATCACGAAGCCGGTGCCCGACCCTCGCGCCGCAGTGGGGAAGCTCTGGGCGATCAGCGCGTACATGCCGACCACGCCGGCGTTGGTGCAGAACCCCGCAATCCCCGCGACGAGCGCCAGACCGGCCAGATCCCGCTGCCCCTGGCCGAACAGCGCCACCATCGCAGTCGCCGCGATCAGCGCCACCACCAGCAGCCCCCGCAGCGGCAGCCGCCAGCTCAACACGCTGAGCAGCACCGCGCCCGCCAGCCCGCCGACATTGGCCCAGACCAGCACCCCCGCCGCCTGCGATGCCGGATAGCCCATGTCGACCACGATCTTGGGCACCCATTTGAGGATGAAGTAGAAGGTCATGATATGACAGAAATAGGCGATGGTCAGCAGCACCGTCGTGCGCGCCAGCGGCCCGGCGAACAGCTGCGCCAGCGGCAATTTGGCCCCCGCCTCGGCACGAGGCGGCAGCGCGTCGATCGCACCTTGTCCCATCCGCGCCAGCAGCCGGTTCGCCCGTTCGAGCGCCCCCACGGGCTGTCGCTGGATCAGGTAGCGGATCGATTCGGGCAGCAGCAACCAGCTGAGCGGCAGGAACAGCGTCGTCATGCCGGCTCCAAACAGGAACACGTGCCGCCAGTCTCCGCCGACCAGCAACTGCGCAGCGATCGCCCCGCCGACGATCGCGCCGACCGGATAGCCCGAGGCCATCAGCCCCACCGCCAGGCTGCGGGTACGGGCATTGGCAAGCTCCGCCACCATCGCATTGGTGCAGGCGAGCATGCCACCAATGCCGAGCCCGGTGAACAGCCGGAACACGGCGAGCATCTGCAGGTTGCGCGCGAAGGTCGCAGCCAGCATGCCCGCCGCCATGATCGCGAGGCACAGCAGGATCGCCGGCCGACGCCCGGCGCGATCGGCATAGCTGCCGAGCAGCACCGAACCCACCGCCATGCCGATCAGCTCCATCGACAGCACCAGCCCGAGCGCCGCGCGCCCGATGCCCCATTCGGCAGCAATGCCCGGCGAGGCAAAGCTGATCGCCAGCACGTCGAACCCGTCGAGCGCATTGAGCAGCAGGCAGAGCAGGATCGCCAGTACCTGCGTGCGGCTGAGCGGCGCCTCGTCGAGCCGCTGCAGGATTCCAGGCGACTCTGCCATGTCCAGACCTCTCCTCCAGGGCTTTCGTCGCCCTTTTCGTTCGTCAGGCGGTGAGCATCAGTGCATCGAGCGCCACCACGCCTTCGCCCAACGGGTGCACCACCACCGGATTCAAATCCACCTCGCGGATGGCAGGTTCGGCGATCAGCACCTGCGCGAGCCGTGCGATCAGCGCAGCGACGGCAGGAACGTCGAGCGCCGGCGCGCCGCGCCAACCGCGCAGGATCGCCGCGCTCTTCAGCTGGTGCAGCTCGCGCTCGATTGCCTCCGGCGTCAGGTCGCAGGGGAGCAGCCGCACGTCCTGCAGTATCTCTGCCGTCACGCCGCCGAACCCGGCGAGGATCACCGGGCCCCATTCGGGATCGCGCTTGGCGCCGACGATCAGCTCAACACCCCGCTTGCCCATGCCCTCCACCAGCACGCCGTCCAGCGTCAGGTCCGGCCGGTGCCGGCCGACATCGCCGTGCAGCTTGCGCCAGCCGGCGCGGAGCGCGTCCTCGTCGGCGAGGTTGAGGACGACGCCACCGGCATCGCTCTTGTGGCTGAGCTCGGCCGATTGCGCCTTGAGCACCACCGGATAGCCGATTTCTTCGGCGATCCGCACCGCCTCGTCCGCCGTGCGGGCGAAGCCGCCTTTGGGGAAGGGCAGTCCCAGCGGCGCCAGCACTGCCTTGGCGCGATATTCGGGCACCACCCCGCCGAGCGGCAGGTCTTCGCAGGCCAGCGGATCAGCATCGCAGGCGGCGAAATCCCGCGCCGCATGTGCCGAGAGCCGGGCGATGGCGCGGAACACCCGCTCGGTCGAGGCGAAGCACGGCACCCCCGCCGCACGCAGCCGAGCGATGTTCTCCGTCCCCAGCGGCGCGCCTTCATCGAGCCCGGCGAAGATCAGCGGCTTGGTGAGCGGCGCTTCCTCCACCGCACGCAGGATCGGCGGCAGCTTGATCGCCACCGTCGCCGGATCGGTGAGGATGATCCCCGCGACCACGCAGCCGAACCGGTCGTCGGCGCCCAGCGCCTTGAGCAGCCGATAGTACATGTCGGGCTCGACCAGCCCCTGCGCGGTGATGTCGAGCGGGTTGCTGACGCCGACAAAGTCCGGCATCGCGCCGCGCAGCGCCGGCGCATTGGCGTCGTCGAGCGCCGGCAGGTCGACGCCCAGCCCTTCGCACAGATCAAGCGTCAGCGCCTTGAACGCGCCCGATTCGCCCAGCACGGCGGTGCCGCCGCCGGGCAGCGCCGGGCAGCGCGCGGCGACCTCGGTAATGTCGCCCAGTTCCTCCAGCGTCTCGGCGAAGACCACGCCCGCGCGCTCCACCATCACCCGCATCAGCTGATAGTCGCCCGCCATCGCGCCGGTGTGCGTCGCCGCGGATTCACGCGCCGCGCTGCTCTTGCCGGGGTGCAGCAGCACGACCAGCTTTCCTGCCGACCGCGCCTTGCGCGCCGCCGCCAGGAAACGCTGCGGCTTGCGGAACTGCTCGACGATCATCGCGATCACCTGCGTGTCCGGATCGTCCACGCAATAGTCGACATAATCCTCGACCCCGCTCGCCGCCTCGTTGCCGGTCGAGACCGACAAGGTGACGGGCAGGTCGCGGCTGAGCAGCGTCGTCGCGAGCACGGCCGCCATCGCCCCGCTCTGCGAGACGATGCCGATGCCCGCACCCGGCCCGCGCTCGGGCAGGGTAGTTTCGACGAAGGTGAGCGGCACCCGCTCGACATAGTTGACGAGACCCAGGCAGTTCGGGCCTTCGATCACCATGCCCGCCTCGGCGGCGATGCGGGCGATCTCGCGCTGGTCGGCCAGCCCCTGCTCGCCGCCTTCGGCGAAGCCGGCGGAGAAGACGATCGCCGCGCCCACCTTGCGGGCGGCGAGCGCTCTGATCGTCTCCACCACCCCGGCGCGCGGAATGGCGAGCACGGCGGCGTCCACGCCCTCCGGAAGCGCGTCCACACTGGGCAGGCAGGCCCGCCCACCGATCGTATCCCGCTTGGGATTGATCAGGTGGATGGCACCGGCAAAGCCGTTGCGCTCCAGATTGGCAAGCACCGAGGCGCCGAGCGCCCCGGGCTTGTCCGAGGCGCCGACGATCACGACCGATTTCGGCCGCAACAGCCGATCGAGCGCGAGTCCGTTGGTGGTGGCGGATGGCGGGCAAAGCGTATCGACGGTCATCGGTGCCCTCCCCGGTCTCAGGCGTTGTGCTTGGACTTGTCGTACGCGCCGAGGCCCGGCTTGTACGTCTTGTCGTCGATGAACTGCTTGATGCCTTCCTTGCGGCCCTCGCTGTCATAGCTGTTGGCCGCCTCCTGCGCGCGGATCAGATAGTCTTCGGCATTGTCATAGGTCATCTCGCGGACGCGGCGGATGGCATCCTTGGTAGCCTTGAGCGCCACCGGGTTCTTGGCCTGCAGCACCTTGGCCACTTCCTCGACGCGGGCCTTCAGTCCCTCCAGCGGCACTGCTTCATTGACCAGACCCCATTCGGCGGCCTTCTTGCCGCTGATATTCTCGCCCATCATCGCGTGGTACATCGCGTTGCGGAAGCCGGTCAGCTCCGCGATCACCTTGGACGCGCCGCCGCCGGGCAGGATGCCCCAGTTGATCTCCGACAGGCCGAACTGCGCCTCTTCCGCCGCGAAGGCGAGGTCGCAGCCGAACAGCGGGCCATAGCCGCCGCCGAAGCACCAGCCATTGACCATCGCGATGGTCGGCTTGTGGTACCAGCGCAGCCGCCGCCACCAGCCATAGGCCTCGCGCTGGGCCCCACGCGTGGCGCCCAGGCCCTTGGCCTCGTTCTCGCGGAAATATTCCTGGAGGTCCATGCCCGCGGACCAGGCGGTGCCCTCGCCGCTCAGCACCAGCACGCCGACATCGTCGCGATATTCGAGTTCGTCGAGCACCTCCATCATGCGGCGGTTGAGCCGCGGCGACATGCAGTTGCGCTTCTCGGGACGGTTGAAGCGTACCCAGGCAATGCCGTCGATCACGTCATAGGCAACGGTGGCGTCTTGGGTCGGATCGGTCATGCTGCTTTGCCTTTCTGAAAAATGCGGCGTCATTCGACGCAGTAGAAGTCGATGATCACATGCGTCGGCCGGCGGATGCCGCGCGCGACGAACACGGTGCGCGCCAACCAGGCGTGCGGCCCCTCGGCCACATCGAATCGCGGCGTGGTGCGGAAATAATAGGCATCGGGCTCGACCGGCTCGTCGCGCGCCAGCTGGGCGGTGACTGCCTCGCTGGCGACGCGCAGGCCCGGATTTTCGATCCCGATCACGGTGCCGTCCTCCGCCTCCAGGAAATAGCGGGCGAGCACGCGGGTGACGCCGCCCGGCAGGATCGGCTGCCAGTCGCCGCCGCCCGGCAGCACCGTCGCGGTCAGCCGGGGACCGGTAATCCGGCCGCCGGTGATCGCGATGAAGCGTGCTCGGCCGCCGTCCACCTGCCCCCGGTCCACCGGCGGCGCGATCTCGACATGCGCCGAGAAGGCGAAGACGAGGCCGGGCGGCGGAGCGGAGGGGCCGGTCATGCTATCGGCTCAGATCGGGAAATGGCCGGGCTGGGTCTCCAGCGTGATCCAGCGCAGTTCGGTGAAGCTCTCGATCCCTGCCTTGCCGCCGAACTTGCCGTAGCCCGAGGCCTTCACGCCCCCGAACGGCATCTGCGCCTCGTCGTGCACGGTGGGGCCGTTGACATGGCAAATGCCCGACTGGACCTGCCGCGCCACGCGCAGCCCCCGCGCCGCATCACGGGTGAAGACCGAGGCGGACAGGCCGTACTCGGTGTCATTGGCGAGCTCGATCGCATGCGCCTCGTCACGGGCGCGGATCACGCCGACGACGGGGCCGAAGCTCTCGTCGCGGAACAGCTTCATGGCGGGCGTGACCCTGTCGACGACATGGGCGGGCATCAGCACGCCGTTCGCCGCGCCGCCATTCACCAGCGCCGCGCCCTGGGCGACGGCATCGTCGATCAGGCTCTGCACATGCGCGACGGTCTTGGTATCGACCACCGCGCCCAGCGGAGTCTTGCCCTCGCGCGGATCGCCCACCGCCATCGTGGCGACCTTGGCCTTGAACTTCTCGACGAAGGCATCCGCCACCGCATCGACGACGATGATCCGTTCGGTCGACATGCAGATCTGGCCCTGGTTCATGAACGCACCGAACGCGGCGGCCTTCACCGCTTCGTCCAGATCCGCATCGTCGAGCACGATCAGCGGCGCCTTGCCGCCGAGTTCGAGCACCACCGGCTTGAGGTTCTGCGCGCACCGCACCGCGATGATCCGTCCCACCCCGGTCGATCCGGTGAAGTTCACCCTGCGCACGGCGGGCGCGTCGATCATCGCGCCGACCACCTCGCCGGCATCTTCCGGCGCGTTGGTGACGAGATTGACGATGCCGCCGCCGAACCCGGCCTCGACGAACGCCTCGATGATCAGCGCATGGGTGCGCGGGCATTGCTCGCTTGCCTTCAGCACCACCGTGTTGCCGCAGGCGAGCGGCACCGCGATCGCGCGCGTGGCGAGGATGATCGGCGCGTTCCACGGCGCCATCGACAGCACCACGCCCGCCGGCTCGCGCACCGCCATGGCGATGCAGCCCGGCTTGTCGGACGGGATTACCTCGCCGCTGATCTGGGTGGTGAGCCCGGCGGCCTCGCGGATCATCGAGGCGGCGAGCATCAGGTTGAAGCGGGCCCAGCCCTCGGTCGCGCCGATCTCGGCCATCATCGCATCGACGAACGCGTCGGCGCGGGCCTCCATCGCGGCGGCTGCCTTGGTCAGCAACGCGCGGCGGGCATTGGGGCCCTGCGCGGACCAGGCGGGAAACGCCGCCTGCGCAGCGGCAACGGCGGCGAGCGCATCCTCCGTGCCCGCAGCGGCGGCGATCGTCGCCACCTCGCCGGTGACGGGATTACGGCGCTCGAAGGTACGCGCGGCCTCGCGCGGGGCACCGCCCACGCTCAGCGGAACTCGGCTTGCAGACATGACCTCTCCTGTCCTGCGTGCTATTGTTATGCAGCATAGCTTTTATCGCAGAACAGGCAAGAGGCATCGCGTCCGATTTATTTCGCGTCGGCGGCGAAGCGGAACGTCACGGCGATGGCGTCGGGGATGGTGCTGGGGTCGCTCCACTGGCCCTTGCCGACTCCGAAGGCGAGGCGCTTGACCGTGGCGGTGCCGCTCGCCTGGGCATGGTCGCCGTCGATCTTGAGCGTGAAGCTCACCGGCATCGGCTTGGTCGCGCCCGCCAGCGCCAGCGTGCCGTCGGCGACATAGCCGTTACCCTGCTTGCGGATCCGCGTCGCGGTGAAGCGGGCCTTGGGGTGCGCGGCGGTACCGAAGAAATCATCCCCCTTCAGCGTGTCGTCGCGCTCCGAATCGCCGCTGCTCACCGAGGCGAGGTCGATGTCGACCGCGATCTTGGAATGGGCGAGGTCGTCGGGGCTGAACTGGATGTCGGCGGTCCAGCGGGCGAAGCGCCCGTTGATCGTCTCGCCGCTATAGACGGTGCGGAAGGCGAGCGTGCCGCCCGGCGACACCTTCCAACTGCGCACCGGCATGGCGGCATCGGTCGCAGAGGCCGACGGCGACGGCGTGGGCTCGGGGCTGGCCGAGGCTTCCGGAGTGGGTGCCGGGGCGGCCGGCAGCTCGGGCGTCGAGCCTGGCGTGGGCAGCGGGGCGGAGGGCTTGGGCACCTCGGCATGGCCCTTGTAGCGCCACGAACCGGCGAAGAACGCCGACACGCACGCTGCCAGCGCCACCAACACCGCAATCGACAGCGCCGGGCGCTGCGACAAGGCCGCCGGCATCATCCGGCCGATCAGATCGTCGCGCAGCAGGTGGTGCCGCAGCGCGCCCGCCACGTGCAGCACGAACAGCCCGGCGAGCAGCCAGCCGATCAGCCCATGGATCGTCTCGGCAGGCTCGTTCCACGCCGTGCCCAGCGGCAGGTGCGGCAGGGGGATCGTGCCGAACAGCAGCGTCGGCAGCTTCACCCGCGCGGTGGAGACGATGATCCAGCCGGTGATCGGCCCCAAGATCATCACGCCGTACAGCCCCCAATGCACCACGCTCGCCAGCAGCTTGAGCGCGGGTGCACCCTCCGCAGGCGGCCGCGAGACGAACAGGCGAACCAGCAGCCGCGCGAGCGACAACACCAGGATCAGGATGCCGACCGACTTGTGGAACTGGAACGCCACGAACAGCGAGGATTTCGGCAGATCCTCCAGCGCCCAGCCGAGCCCGAGCTGGAACAGCAGCAACAGCGCCAGCGCCCAGTGGAGCAGGATCGCGATCCCGCTATATCGTTGTTTCAGATCTGCCACGCCTCGCCTCGTTCTTCGGTAACGCGCGCAGCCCGGTGCGGCGCACGGAAGCGCGGGACCCGATGCCGGAGTCGATAGCGCAACGACCCGATGTTGCGCCGATGGCCCGGCAGTCGGCAAGTGTGCCAGCCGGAAACGGTGGGTTCCAGCGGCAGCGGCCGATCCTTTCCGGGCGGGAGCGCGGTCGCGGCGCTGGCGGGACGCGGGACCGTTTGCCCAAGCGACCGGTTTGACAGACAGCGCGGGCACGTTCTCGGGTACCGGATCGAGCCGGCGCAGCACCGCATTCACTGCTGCCACCTCGGCATGGCTGGTGAACGCGACCGTGCCGTCCGGTGCCGTGGTCCAATGGCGACGCGGTTCTGCAGCATCCCCTTCAGGCCGCTGGCCGTACATTGCTCGTGTGGATCCGGAGACAGACGACGAGCTGCTGCTGCACGCCAACGGCTATGGCGCGGCGCCTGCCGCTGCGGTAGGCGCACGCCCGCAACTTTTACGGGGGCGCGCAGCATGATCCGAATGGTTCTCTTCCTCTTGCTCGGTCTGGGCGCGCTCTGGAGCGCCCCTGCGCATGCAAGCGGCGATTACAGCTGCGGCCCCACCTGGAAGCTCAACGCCGCCGTCTACAGCGGTTGCGACGACCTGGCGATGCTCGGGCCGCGCAACGATAGCCGGACCAATCTCGCGCTGCTGCTCGCCGATCTTCCGGGCGCAGCTCGTCTGGTGGCGCCAGCCAAGCCGTCGGTGTTCCTCGATATCGCCCTGCTGATGCCGCGCTCGGCCGATGGCGGCAGCCCATATTTCTCCGACGGCGAGGGGTCGCGCTGCCGCAGCAACGTGGCGGGCGCGTCGAGTTTCGAGGCCGCCATCCGCGCCAATGCCAAGGTGCCCGAGGTGGAGCGGGCCGCACTGATCGCCGCCCGGCAGGGTCTGCAGCCCGATTGCGCGCAGGGCACCGCAGGCACGACCGCGCTGGTCGCGGCAGTGAACGGCGCGAAGTCGGAGGCCGGCAAGGCCTTCGCCGCTTATCTCGACGGCGCGGCCGCCTTCTACGCCGGCGATTTTAATGGCGCCGCGGCACGGTTCGCGTCGCTCGGCAGCGCCCGTGATCCGTGGCTGCGCGAAACCGGGCGCTACATGCTCGGCCGCGTCGCGGTGAACCGGGCGCAGGTCGATTACTACGACGAATATGGTTCGCCCAAGGAGGGCGCGAAGATCGCGCCGAAGTTGGTAGCCGAGGCGGAAAACGCCCTGCGCAGCTATATGAAGGCCTATCCCAAGGGCGATTATTTTTTCTCGGCGCGCGGGCTGCTGCGCCGCGTCTACTGGCTGGCGAAGGACCGCGAGAGACTGGAGGCGGAATATGCCGCGTTGATCGCGCTGCCGGATGCGCAGCGCGGGATCGATGCGGTGTCGCTGGCGCAGGAGATCGACGCCAAGCTGCTGGCGGGTGCCACCGCCGACACGCTGCACGATCCGATCCTGCTTGCCGCGTTCGACCTGATGCACATGCGCACCGGGGAACGCGGCGAATCCTGCTGCGATGCCCTGTCCCGCGCCGCGCTCGATGCCCAGCGCGCCAAATTCGCCAGGAACCCGGCGCTGTTCGCGTTCCTCCAGGCGACCCATGCCTATCATTTCAGCGGGCAGCCGCAGGAGGTGCTGCAGCTCCTCCCCGATGCGTCGCATCAGGCCAGTTTCAGCTATCTCGAGTTCAGCCGGCAGATGCTGCGCGGCATGGCGCTGGAGGCGCGCGCCGATCGCAACGCCCGCGGCTTCTGGATCGATCTGCTCAGCGGCGCCAAGGCACCTGGCCAGCGCCCCGCGGTCGAGCTGGCGCTTGCGCTGCACGAGGAGCGGCACGACGGGCTCGCCCGTGTGTTCGCGCACGACTCGCCGATCCGCTCGCAGGAAATCCGCGATCGGCTGCTGATGAACGTCGCCGACGCGAAGCTGCTGCGGCAGCAGGCGCAGGCCGCGGGCGCATCGGCGCACGAGCGCGACGTCGCGCTGTTCACCCTCCTCTACAAGGAAGCGACGCGCGGTTCGCACCGCGACTTCGTCGAGGACATGCGGCTAGTCCCGGCCGGCGCGCCGATCGAATCGGACTATTACATCGATTTCGCCGATGCCAAATCACTGCCGACGGCGGTGTTCGTTCGGAGCAAGAAGCTCGGCGACTATGGCTGCCCGGCCTTTCCGGAAACGCAGCGCCGGCTCGCCGCCGCGGCGAGCGACGCCAAGGCGATGCTCTGCCTGGGCGAGTTCACCCGCGTGAACGGCTTTGACGGGTTCGTCCTCGATAGCCAGCCCGCCGCCGAAGAGCTGGGCGGCACGCCCACCCGGTTCGCCGGAGCCCCCTATTCGCGGCTGGACGCGTATCAGGCGGTGATCGCCTCTCCCGGCGCATCGCCCGACGACAAGGCGTATGCGCTGTTCCGTGCGGTCAATTGCTACGCCCCCAGTGCCTACAATTCCTGTGGCGGCAAGGGCGTCGAGCCGCTCGTCCGCAAGGGCTGGTTCCAGCGGCTGAAGCGCGACTATCCCAAGTCGCGCTGGGCGCAGGAGCTGCGCTATTATTGGTAAGCGGCTCGGGCTGCTGCTGGCACTGCCGCTGCTGCTCTCGGCGACCCCGCCGCAGACGCAGCCCGGCGCAGCGGTCGATGCGACCCGGTACGACGCCTTCTGGCTCTGGGCAGGCGTAAAGCCGCAGCCGGCGCTCGCCCGCGCCCGCCGGATCTATCTGCTGCAGGGCGCGGTGGTCGGCGGCGACGCACCGCGGCTGATCGCGCAGCGCCCGGCGGTCCCGCGGGTGCACCATGCCGAACTTTGGATGGTGTTGCGCGTGGAGACGCTCGCCTGGACCCCGCAGATCGACGCGCAGCTGCTTGCCGCACTCGAACGCTGGAAGCGGGCGGGAAACCGGATCGCCGGCGTCCAGATCGACTTCGACGCGCGGACCCGCCACCTGGGACGCTATGCCAGCTTCCTGAAGGCGCTGCGGGCAAGGCTCCCCATGCAGTACAAGCTCGGCATCACCGGGCTGCTCGACTGGAGCGCCAATGGCGATCCCGAAGGTCTGGCAAGGCTGGCAGACGTCGTCGACGAGGTGGTCGTGCAGATCTATCAGGGGCGGCACGTCATCCCCGGGTATCAGGGCTATGTCGCGAAACTCGGTCGGCTGCCCATCCCCTTCCGGATCGGACTGCTCCAGGGGGGCGAATGGACCCCGCCGCCGGGCCTCAACGCCAATCCGCGCTTCCAGGGCTATGTGGTGTTTCTGCTGAATCCGTGAACCCGGCCTGACAACGCCAATGGAAACAAGGGATTGCGCGTTGATCGGATCCGCCTATCCATGGGTATGACAAGCAGGGAGGGCAGCGGGATGGCCATGCGCTGGTTCGCGACACGTGCGGCATGGACGCTCGCCGCAGCGTCGCTCGTCCTGCCCGGTCTTGCCGCCGCCGCCCCCGACCCGATCCCGGTCACCATCACGGTCGATGCCGCGCGCGACGAAGGCCCGGTCGCGCCCGTCTGGCGTTTCTTCGGCGCCGACGAGCCCAATTATGCGACGATGAAGGACGGCCGTACCACGCTCGCCACGCTCGGCGCGCTGATGCCCGACTATGTCTATTTCCGCACCCACAACCTGTTCACCTCGGGCGACGGAACCCCAGCACTCAAATGGGGCTCGACCGGCATCTATCGCGAGGATGCGCGGGGCCGCCCGATCTATGACTGGACGATCGTCGACCGGATCTTCGACACCTATCGCGCCCGCGGCGTGAAGCCCTATGTCGAACTCGGCTTCATGCCCGAGGCGATGTCGACCCGGCCCCAGCCCTATCAGCACGACTGGCGCCCCGGCAGCGGCACGCTGCGCACCGGCTGGGCCTACCCGCCGCGCGACTATGCCAAGTGGGAGGAACTGGTGTTCCAATGGGTGCGGCACTGCGTCGCCCGCTATGGCCGCGCCGAGGTCGCCAGCTGGTATTTCGAGACGTGGAACGAGGCCAACCTTCCGCAATATTACTGGGGCGGCACCCGCGAGGAATTCTTTCGGCTGCACGATCACGCGATCCGCGGCGTGCGCCGGGCCCTGCCTGAGGCGCGCGTCGGGGGCCCGGACGGCGCGGGCGCCGGCGACGACTTTCTCGTCGCCTTCCTCGCCCATGTGAATACGGCGGGCACGCCCACCGACTTCCTCTCCTTCCACGCCAAGGGCCAGCCGGCGGTGGTGACGGACGCGCAAGGCAACCATGTCCGCATGGGGCTCGACACCCATCTGCGTGCCGCCGACCACGAATTCGCCGCGATCGCCGCCGATCCGGTGGGGCGGACCAAGCCGATCATCATCGGCGAGTCCGATCCCGAAGGCTGTGCGGCCTGCCAGGGACCGGCCAATGCCTATCGCAACGGCACGATGTATTCGAGCTACACCGCCGCCGCGCTTCCCCGGCTACAAGCGTTGGCCGACCGGCGCGGCCTGACGCTGGAAGGCGTGCTGTCCTGGGCGTTCGAGTTCGAGGACCAGCCGCCCTTCGCCGGTTTCCGCCAACTCACCTCGGCCGGGATCGACCTGCCGGTGATGAACCTGTTCAAGCTGCTCGCGAAAATGCGGGGCCATCATGTCCATGCCAGCTCGGACCATCAGACGCCGCTCGACACGGTGCTGCACGACGGGGTGCGCGGCGCGCCGGACGTCGGCAGCGTGGCCAGCCTCCAGAGGGATACGCTGTCGGTCCTGGTCTGGCATTATCATGACGACGACGTGCCTGGGCCCGATGCCGCGGTGACGCTGCAGCTTCGCGGCCTGGACCCTGCCCTCGCAAAGCGCGGGAGGCTGCTGCACTATCGCATCGACCAAACCCATTCCAATGCGTTCGCCGCGTGGCGCGCGATGGGATCGCCGATTGCCCCGAGCGATGCGCAGCGCGCGGCGCTGCTGAAGGCCGCGGCACTGGCGACGATCGACCCCGTGCCCATGCCCCTCCCCGCGGATGCCACGCTGCGCTTCCGTCTGCCGCGACAGGGCATCTCGCTTCTGGTCGTGACGCCTCGATAGTCTCGCTTCATAACAGTAGTATCAATCGACCGACAGGGGGAGGAAGCGGGATGAAGCAGGCAGCAACGGCGATGACGATCGTCGCCATGGCAACGCTGGGGTTGGCGGGTGCCTCCGCCCTGCAAGCCTCGCGACAAGCCTACGAAGCGATGCCCGACACCCATGGAACCGGCCCCTATCCTGCCATCAAGCGCACCGATCCCGCGCTGCCCGACCATGTTCTCTACCAGCCGGCCGACCTGTCGAAGCTCGGGGCCAAGAAGTTGGGTGTGCTGGTGTGGGGCAACGGCGCGTGCAGCGACGACGGCGCGAGCGTGCGGCTGCACCTCGCCGAGATTGCCTCGCATGGTTATCTGGTGATCGCCGCCGGCCGGGTGCTGACCGGCCCCGGCGCCCCGCCGCGCCCGCAGAGCCCGCCCCCACCCGGCCCGCTCGGCATCAAGACGACGACCGCGCAGGTCGCCGCCGGGATCGACTGGGCCTTGGCGGAGAATGAACGGCGCGGCAGCCGATTCTTCGGCCGCATCGATCCCCGCCTGGTCGCGGTCTCGGGCCACAGCTGCGGCGGGCTGCAGGCGCTGGAGATCGCCCCCGATCCGCGCGTGCGCGCCGTGATCGTCCACAATAGCGGGGTTTTCAAGGACGGCGCCAACCCGATCCGCGGCATCACCATCGATAAGGCGGCGCTGCAGCGGCTGCACACGCCCGTGCTCTACATCATGGGCGGCCCGTCGGACATCGCCTGGCCCAACGGCAATGACGATTTCGACCGGATCGACACGGTGCCGGCGGTGCTCGCCAGCATCGATGTCGGCCATGGCGGCACCTTCCAGGATGCCAATGGCGGACGGGTGACGCCGGTGGATGTCGCCTGGCTGGAATGGCAGCTGCGCGGCGACAGGGCCGCAGCGCGCTGGTTCCAGGGCGCCGACTGCCGGCTCTGCACCGACGCGGCGTGGACGGTGCGCAAGAAGCGCATCGACTGACCGCGCCGCGATCGGCTCAAAGCACCAGGGTCGCCCGCAAGTTCGCCCGCACGTCGCCCGCTCGGGTCGCGCCGAGCGTCTTCATCGCGACCCCGACATCGGCCGAGACCGCGACGTGCCGGCCCAGCGCCAAGTCCGCCCCCGCACCGGCGGCGCCGACCGGCCCGGCGGCACCGCCGCGCAGGCGGCCGGCATAGCCGCCGTCTACATACAGCCAGGGCTCCACCGCCGAAGCCCAGCGGCCGCGCCCGATCCGCAGCGGATCGAGCCGCAGTTCGTTCCGCAGCACCACACCGCGATCGAACGCGCCGTCGTCGAGCGTATAGGCGCGCACCTGACCCCGCCCGCCGATGCCCAGCATTTCGGTCTGCGGCAGCGCGACTCCGGCGAACTGCCAGTTCAGCTGGTGCACCAGACTGAAGCCCGGCAGCCGGGTACGCCGCGAGAGCAGGCCGTTTGCATAGGCGTAGCGCGCCGCCCCGAACTGGTGCTGCGAAGCGGCCTCGAACGCCGCGGCGCTATTGTACCGGTCGATTCCGCCGGGGCTGACATGCACGGCGATGTCGAGCGCCGTCGCGCCTTGCGCATCACTGGTCTGCAACGCATAGCCAGCGGTCACCTGGCCGACATGGAAACGCGACGTTGGCCGTACCAGCAGCGCACCGAACAGCAGGTCGCTGGCCTGTGTTTTCCAGTCGAGCCCCGCATAAACCTCGCCCCGCAGGCGCGACGCGACATTTGCCAGTGCGGTGCGGATGTTGAGGCCATATTCGCGGGTGTGCTGGCGGGCGTCGAACGCCTCGAACGGCTGGTTCGATCGGATGTCGCCGAAGCTCGCCTCCAGGCTGGTCCGCGGCGCGATCGCCGTCCAGACCCGTCCCGCCTGGCTCACATAGCGGCTGCTGCCGCCCGGCTGCGCGCCGAGCCCGGTCAGCCGCTGACCCGACGTGGTCAGCTGATAGCTGCCATAGCCGTCGCGCAGCCCCGGGATGCGGGCGAGCGCATAGAGGAAATAGCGGCCGATCCCCGTGTTCGGGCTGCCGGTATTGGCGTAACCGCCGCCGACCGCCCAAGGCCGCTCGCGCGTGGCGACATAGGTCACATCGGTAGTGCCGACGCGCTGCCCCGGCTCGAACACCGCCTCCACCCGGCGAAAGGGGTAGCGATTGAGCCAGTCGAGATCGTCGCTGAGCGCCTGCGCGTCGATCGCCGCGTCCGGCTGCTGGCGGATCGCCGCCGAGAGACGTGCCGCCTCGCCGGCGCCGACTCCGGAGATCCGCGCCTGACCCAGCCGGAACTGCGCGACCCGCAGCGTCAGCTGGCCCGAGGAAATCTCCTGCTCGGGTACCGAGACGTGGACAAACGGGCGACCATGCTCGCGATAGGTCTTGGCGATCGTTGCCTTGATCGCGCTGATCTCGCGCTGCGACAGGGGCCTGCCGATGAAGCGACGCAGCGGATCGGCGAGCCACGGCGCGTCCTCGATTCCCTTCAAACGGATACCGCTGTCGTCGGGCGCGGCCGCTGCGTCATCGGCGAGCAGCGTGATGCCGCGCAGCGTCACGCCCAGCGGCGTCGAGTCGGCGGCCGGGTCGATCTCCATCGGCGGCACGGGCCATGCCGGATCCGGCTGGATGACCGGCGCAGGGTTGCGCTCGATCACCTGCGCATGCGCCGCAAGGGGCAGCAAGATACAGGAAAGCGGTGCGAGCCCAACGAGCACGCGGGCGTTGGGCGCCAAGCGGCGCGCACGAGGAAGGGTCTGCACGGGTCAGTTCTGCCGTTTGAAGAAGATGCCGGGCCAAGGCCGCAGCGGGATAGGTCCGCCCGATCGCGCACCGTCGATTGCGTCCTCCACACCGCGCCAGACGCCTGTCGGCGCCGCATCGCCGGTCAACCGGATCGACAAGGGAGTCGCCTGGACATTCGGATCGCGGACGATCAGGCCAGTCGGGGCGTTCTGGTAGACGATCGCATAGTTGGACAGTCCCGGGCCCGACGCGTTCGTCACCGCGATCGCATAGGGGTCCGGATCATAGGGCGCTGCCGCACCGAAGCCCTCGCTCCACAGCGCAACCCCGTCCACCCGGTCGCCATTGACCAAGCCGATCGCTTGGAAGCCGATCCCGCTGGGATCCAGCGTCGTGCCCAGCACCTTGCTGCTGTCCTGCGCCTGGATGATCAGCGGGCGCGGCGTCACCGCCAGGTTCGCACCGGTGAAGCTGAGCGCGTAATTGCCTCCCGCACTCAGCGTGCCCTGACCGATCGCATAGCTGCCAACCGGGCTGGCAGGGGTCGCGCTGGTCCCGAGGGTACCGCGCAGCGTGTCGCCGTTGACCAGGCCTGCACCACCCAGGCTGTAGGTCAGCGCCGGAATGCTGTCGCCATAGACCATGGCGCGATCAATCGCAGTCACCGAGAGCGGCCGCGGCGTGACCGCAAGCGTCGCGCCGCCGAAGCGAAGCGCATAGTTCGGACCGGCACTCAGCGTGCCGAGCCCGATGGCATAGGTGCCGACGGGACTAGTCGCGCCCGCACTGGTACCCAGCGCACCGCGCAACGTGCCTTCCAGTGTATCACCATTGACCAGGCCGGCAGCGTCAACCGCATAGGTCAGCGTCGGCACGGCGTCGCCGTAGATCATGGAGCGATCGCCGGCCGTCACAGTGAGCGCACGAGGGGTGATCGACAGATTCGCGCCGACAAAGTTCAGCACGTAGTTGCTATCGACTGCCAGTGTCCCCTGCTCGATCGCATAGGTGCCTGCACCGCTCGCCGAGGTTGCGCGCGTGGCCGGCGCGCCGCGCAGCATGCCCTGCAGCGTATCGCCGTTGACCAGCGCCGCGCTGTCAACCGCATAGCCGAGCGTGGGCAGCGCATCGCCATAGACCATCGACCGCGCCTCCGCCGTCACGGTGAGCGGACGCGGGGTTACCGCCATCTGGCCGCCGACGAAGCTGAGCGTGTAGTTGCTGCTGGCGGCAAGCGTGCCTTGCTGGATCGCATAGCGGCCCACCGCGCTGGTCGGCGCGGCATCGGTCGCCAGTGCGCCCCCCAGCGTGTCGCCATTGGCCAGGCCTGCACCGCCCACGGCATAGGTCAGCGCCGGCAGCGCATCGCCATAGACCATGCTGCGGTCGTTCGCCGTCACGGTCAGCGGCCGCGGCGTCACTGCCAGCGTCGCGCCGGTGAAGTGCAGCGCGTAGTTCGAACCTGCAGTCAGGTCGCCCAGGCCGATCGCATAATTGCCGACCGCGCTCGTCGGGGTCGCGCTGGATCCCAGCGTGCCGGAGAGGATGTCGCCATGGACCAGACCCGCGCCGCCCAGCGTGTAGGTCAGCCCCGGCAGCGCATCGCCATAGACCATGGTGCGGTCGTTCGCAGTGACCGTCAGCGACCGCGGGGTGATCGACAGCGATCCGCCGGTGAAGCTCAGCGCATAGTTGGACCCGGCAGTCAGGGTGCCCTGGTCGATCACGTAGCTGCCGACGGCGCTGGTCGCGCCCGCGCCGGTCGTGAGCGTACCCGTCAACGCATCGCCGTTGACCAGCCCGGAGCCGCCTACCGCATAGCTGAGCGCCGGCAGACTGTCGCCATAGACCATGCTGCGGTCGTTCGCGATCACCGTCAGTGGCCGCGGCGTTACCGCCAGGGTCGCACCGGTGAAGCTCAGCGCATAGTTGGCGCTGGCAGCGAGCGTCCCCCGCCCGATTGCGTAGCTGCCGACCGCACTCGCCGGCCCGGCGCCGGTCGCCAGCGCGCCGCTCAGCGTGTCGCCATGGACCAGCCCTGCACCGCCCAGGCTGTAGGTCAGCGCAGGCGTGCTATCGCCATAGGTCATCGTGCGGTCGTTCGCGGTCACGGTCAGCGCGCGCGGCGTGACCGACAGCGTGCCGCCGGTGAAGCTCAGCGCATAGTTGGCGCCGCCGGTGAGCGAGCCCAGATCGATCGCATAGCTGCCGATCGGGCTGGTCGCGTCCGCGCTCGTCGCCAGCGCGCCGCTCAGCGTGTCGCCGTTGACCAGGCCTGCGCCGTCCAGCGCGTAGGTCAGCGCCGGGAGGGCATTGCCATAGACCATCGTCCGGTCGTCGGCGCGCACGGTCAGCGCCCGCGGGGTCACGGCAATGCTGCCGCCGAGCATGCTCAGCATGTAGTTCGCGCCGGCGCTCAGCGTACCGAGCCCGATCGCATAGGTGCCCACGCCCGTCGTGGCGCTGACATTCGGCGCCAGCGCTCCGGTCAGCGTGTCGCCATTGACCAGGCCCGCCCCGCCCAGCGTGTAGGCCATCGTCGGCACGGGCTCGCCATAGACCATCGTCCGGTCGGCGGCGGTAACCGTCAGCGCGCGCGGCGTGATCGACAAGGTCCCGCCAACGAAGCTGAGCGCATAGTTCGGATTGGCGCCGAGCGTGCCCTGCCCGATCGCATAGCTGCCAACGCCGCTCAGCGAGTTCGCACTCGTGGAAAGCGCGCCGCTCAGCGCATCGCCGTTGACCAGGCCCGCACCACCCAGATGATAGGTGAAGTTCGGCAGCACCTCGCCATAGATCATGGCAGCGTTCTCCGCCGTTACGGTCAGCGGGCGCGGCGTTACCGTGATATCGGCGCCGGTGAAGCGCAGCGTATAGTTGCTGCTCGCGCCCAGCGTGCCCGACGTGATGCCGTAGGTGCCGAGGCCGCTTGTCGCGCTGGCATTGGTCGACAGGGCGCCGGTGAGCGTATCGGTGCCGACCAGTCCGTCCCCGCCCAGGCGATAGGTCAGCGTCGGCACGGTGTCGCCATAGACCATCGTCAGGCCGTTCGCCGTCACGTCCAGCGTCCGCGGCATGATAGACAGGCTCGCCGTCGCCGCGGAATAGTCGATGTCGTAGCCCGACTGGGTCGAATAGAGGCCACCAGCGGCTTGCACCGTGTAGACGCCGACATCGACGCAGGCATTGGCGCCGCCCTGGCAGCTATAGACAAGGCTTCCTAATATCTTCGCGGAGTCGAGCGGCCGGCCGCCCGTCGCCCGGACCGCGGCCTGGAAACGCCCGGACTGGTTCGTCCCGTCGTACAGCACGCTGGCGGTCGTAGCGCCGGTAAGCGAAGCCGTCGCGGGCGTCAGGAACGCCTTCAGCAACGGCGCCGTGCTGCCTTCATAGATGCGCCAGACCTTGTCCTGGCCGCCGGTCGTGTCGATATCCCAGTGCTCATAGGAAAGGGCACGCAGAAGACCCTGGTCGGACAACCCACGCGCCTGCTGATCGAACGCGGACGAATCGCCGTTTGCAGAAGATCGGCCCGTGCCGGAGACGCTCCAGCGCACATCGACCAGATCGCCGCCACTGATCCCGGCGATGCCGCCCGCGCGGTTGCCCGGCTTCGCAACTACTTTCCCGGTTGCATAGGAGGTTTCGATCCGATCCGTCGAAAAACCGACAAGTCCTCCGACGATATCGTCACCCGTGACATTGCCGGTAGCATATGCATTCCGAATGGTGAGGGATCCCATGCCGTCCCCCCAGTTCGTGCCGACCAACCCGCCGACGCTACTGCCCGAGGCCGTGACTGCGCCGGTGGCATAGGCGATGTCGATCAGACCCTGGTTTTCGCCGACCAGTCCGCCCACTTCCGACCATGCGCTGGCGGTACCCGTCGCGAAGGAGCGTGTGATCGTGCCCTTATTTTGGCCGACCAGTCCGCCTATTTGTCTCGATCCTTTGACGGCACCCGTCGCGAAGGACCGTGTGATCGTGCCCTCGTTACTGCCGACAAGCCCGCCCGCTAACGGCGTCGAAAGGAAGTTGTATCGGGGGGCGATATAATATTCGTTTGCAATAACCGGGGCATCAGCGGAGGAATCCGTGATAACACCACCGTTCCTGCCCACCAGCCCGCCCACATAGTAGGCACCCCAAACTTCGGACGTGGCACTGTTGTGCGCATTGCTGATCCGTCCGTAATTCGTCCCGACCAGGCCGCCGACGTTATTATTGCCGATCGGATCGCCGGCGAACGATATGTTGCGGATGTCGCCGCTGTTGATCCCGACAAGCCCTCCGATGTCGCTGCCGTTGCCCGTCGCCACCGTCGATATGCCGACGATATTGGCGATCGAGCCGTTGTTCACGCCGGCCAAGCCGCCCATCACGCTGCTGCCCTTGGCCGACCAATCGTAGATCGAGATCTTGCCGAACACGAGGTTGCGCACCGCGCCGCTGCCGCTGATGGTGCCGATCAGCCCGACATTGCTGGCGTTCGTGGGCTGGATCGTCGCACTTTCGATCTTGTTGCCCAGACCATCGAGCGCGCCGCTGAGCAGAGCGACCGCTGAACTCGTACTGTTGAAATCCCCCAGGCCATGCGCGAGCGCATAGTTGCCGCTCGTGCCGCTGATCGCCTTTACGTCGTCCCAGGACCGAAGCAGCGTGTACGCGGAATCGTTGATGCTGAGCGTCTGTCCGCTCTGCCCGTCGGCGAAGCTGAGCGCGCGGCCGGAGCTGAAGCGGACCTCGCCGCCGGTGCCCCCCTGGTTGGTGCGCAGCACCACCGATCCGCCGCCGTTGACGGCGATGTCGGCATTCACCGAAATGCCGTGATAGGCGTTGAGCGTGAGCGTCGCTCCGGTGTTCCACGCCAGGCCGGCGTTGATCAGGATGTCGCCCGCGCCGCTCGCATCGCCGTTGCCATAGGCGCTGGCGCCGTTCGCGCCGGTGGTGAGCGTCACCCCGGTATTGGCGCCCAGCGTGGCGTTGATCGTCGCCGCCGCCGCCGCGTCCACGACCAGGTCCTCGGGATCGACCAGCCAGGTGCCGCCCGCGGCGTCGATCGTCGAGGCGCCGATGCGGAGCCGCGCGCCCGAGGTCTCGATCGCGCCCGCCGATCCGCCCGCACCTTGCGCGCGGATCGTTCCCGCCACCTCGGTGCTGCCGGCGTCGCTGACCAGCCAGACCTTGCCGTCGCCGCGGCGGACGCCGGTGGCGTTGATCGTGCCGGCGCTGTTGCCCGCCAGTGCATAGACATTGCCCTGCTGCGCGCGCAGTTCGACATTGGCGGCGGCGATCGTCCCGCCATTGGCCGCGCTGGTCTGGGCATCGCCATAGAGGACCGAGAACAGCCCGCCGCCATCATGCGCGGCATCGCGGAGCAGCACCTTGCTGCCGGCGATCATGCCCACGGTGCCGTTCGCGGCCGAAAGGCTGCCTTGATTTTCCACCACCGCGCCGATCAGCGCGACGTTGCCGCCGAGTGCGCCTACCTTGCCGAGATTGACAACCTGCGCCCGCGACGTTCCCGTGAAGGCGAGGTTGCCGCCGGCGAGGAACGCGGCATTCGGCACGTCCAGCGTCGAGGCGATGAAACTGCCGCCGGTCTCGACGACCCCGTGCGCGCCGATAACGACGCCGTTGGGATTGACCAGATATACCGATCCGGTCGCCCGAAGCACCCCGTCGATCGACGACACCGCGCTCCCCGTCACGCGGTTGAGCGTCGCGCCCGAGCCGTTCTCGATCAGCACGCTTGCCTTCTCGCCGATCGAGAAACTGGTCCAGTCGATGATCGCACGGTCGCTGCTCTGGCGGATCGTCATCGAACCGCCGGCCTCGCCGATCGCCGCCTGGCCCGCCACGACGCTGCCCCCGCCCGGCAGCGTCGTCTGCGCCTGTGCGGCGAGCGGCATCCCCCCGCCGAGGATCGTCGCGCCGAGCAGCAGGCGGCGGAGGCGGCGCCCCCCGTTTCGGTGCAGGATTGCCCTGCGGGATCCGGCAAGGGCGGCGCGGCGGCGCGTCAACATGGTCTCTACTCGCTCACGAATGGAAATGGCGTGCGACGCGCAGCCGCACCGGCACCGAAGGTTCAGGAAGGTGGCTGACGGCGCATTGGCCGACGATGGCGCGCACGACCCCGGTACGCGCAGCGCCATCGTCGACACCCCTGTTGGCCGGCGCAGCGTCGCCCTTCCCCCGAAAGGCCACGCCGTGTCCCCCGCTCGGCATCATGCCCCCCATGATCCCCTCCGAATGCTCACGCGGCAGGCCCCGTCGCGCGGCGAGGGTCAAGATCGTCCACCGCATTTGAGACGCGGTGGAAGGAGATTGAGATGTTTTGCAGCATCGGGGGAGCCGCCAGCGCGGCGACGCCCCCCGCCTGCCACCTGGTCGGGGATTTACGCCAGGAAGGCGAGCGACAAGGGAATCGATCTCAAGATCTGCCGACAGATCGTCGAGGACCGTGGCGGCTCGACCTTCCGCATTTGCCTACGGATCGACGTGTGCCGCGAACCGCGGTGGGCGATCAGCGCGCCGCCGCCAGATCCGGATATCGTTCGAGCAGCGCGCTGGTCACGCCGTTCGTCCAGCCGAAGCCATCCTGCAGCGGATATTCGCCGCCGCCGCCGGGCACCTGCTCCTCGACATCATATTTCTCGAGCATCTTGCCGGTCGCGCGATAGGCGCGGTCGACCGTCGTCAGCCAGCGCCCGGCAATGTCCTTCGCCAGATCGCGCTGGCCATAGCCGGCCAGCCCGTCGATCGCGACCCATTGCAGCGGCGCCCAGCCATTGGGGGTATCCCATTGCTGGCCCGTCCGGTTGCCCGTGGTGCGCAGCCCGCCGGGGGCGACCAGCTTGGCGCGCACGGTCGTGGCGACGGCACTCGCCTGCTCGGGGCTTGCCACGCCGACGAAGAGCGGGAACAGGGTCGCGGCCGAAAGTACCGGTGTCGCCTGCTGACGGCTCCAGTCGTAATCGGCGTAGCGCTGCTCTGGCGCCAGCCAGAGATAGGTGTCGATCGCCTTGCGCCGCTGGGCCGCGCGGCGGGTGAAGTCGGCCGCGCAGTCCGCATCGGCCAGCGTCGCGCAGCGCTGTGCGATCCCGCGCTCCACCGCCCAGAGCAGGCTGTTGAGGTCGATCGGCACGATGTCCGTCGTGTGCACCGTCGCCAGCGTCTTACCGTCGGCCAGCCAGCGCGAACTATAGTCCCAGCCGCTTTCCGCCCCGGCGCGCAGGTCGCGATAGACCGCGGTGAGCGGGCGGCCCGCCGCGGCCTTGGCGGTGTTCACATCCTCGCGATAGCTTTCGTCGCGCGGCGTCTCGCGCGCGTCCCAATAGCGGTTCAGCAGGCTGCCATCGGCCATGCGCACGACATGCTCGCAGGCCGGTTGTGCCGCCGTGATGCAGCCCGCCCCGCGCATCCAATAGCCATATTCGCTCCGGAGTGCCGCCAGCCGGCTGCGCAGCACCACCGGATCGCGTGCGTCCGAGAGGTCGAGCATCAGCGCAAAGAAGGGCGGCTGCGAGCGGCTGAGATAATAGCTGCGGGTGCCGTTGGGGATATGGCCGTAGCGCTGGATCAGGCTCACGAAGTTGTCAAGCATGTGCTCGACCATCGCCTGCTGGCCGTCGACCTTGAGGCCCAGCATGGTGAAATAGCTGTCCCAGTAATAGATCTCGCGGAAACGCCCGCCGGGTACGACATAGGGCGCCGGCAGCAGCAACGCCGAGCTGCCCGGCTGAGGGCTAAGCGCCGGGCGCGACAGCACCGGCCACAGCGCCTGGACATGCGCGCGCAGGCCAAGCTTCTCCTGCGGCGCCGGCGCACCGTTGCCTTGCGCGGGCAGGGTGAAATGGGCCTCCACGAATGCCTTCAGCGCCTCGCGCGTCTTCGGCTTCGCCTTGCGGTATGCCGCCAGGATCGCCGCCGGATCCTCCTTCGGCACCGCATCGACGAAGGTCTTCCCGTCCGAAAACACCTGCGCCATCTGCACCGCATCGAACAGCGGGCCGAACAGCTGCGCCGGGCTTTGCGGCTCGGGATCGGTCGCGGCGACGCACAGCAGGGCGGCGAGCGGGAGCAGGCGGCGGATCATCGGGTCATCCTCATCGGGCGCACAACGCACGAGGCCGGCCGAGCGCTACGCCCGGCCGGCCCCTCGGGGGTGTTCAGAAGTGGTAGGCGGCGCTGAACAATGCCGAGCGGCCCAGGATCGGCCGCGCGAGGATCACCCCGCTTCCCTGCGATCCGATCGTGCGCGGATTGCCCTCGGTCAGTCCGATCGTGTTGGTGATATTATCGACCGAGGCCTGCAGCGTGATCCGCTTGGTCACATCCACCGTCAGCCCCGCGTCCCATTTGTAATAGTTGGGCAGCAGCTGGGCGTTCTGCACGTCGGAGAAGCGGTCGCCGATATAGGTGGCCGAGGTGAACAGCGTCGCCTTGCTCTCCGAGCCGAACTCGACCGAATAGGCCGGCGAGACGCGCCACTGCCATTTGGGCTGGCGCTGCACCCGGTTGCCGGTGAGGTTCGTCGCGCCATTGTCGGTGAAGAAATCGCGATACTTGCTGTCGAGGTACGTGCCCGAAAAGCCGATGGTGAAGTTGCGCACCGGGCGCAGCTCGCCTTCCAGCTCGACGCCGGTGGCCTTGGCGCCGCCGATCGAGGCGATCGGCGCGCCGCTGGTGATCACCGTGGTGGCGAGGCCGTTGAAGTCGTTGTGGAACACGGTGACATAGGCGCTCGCCAGATCGGTCGAGACCTTCAGCCCGCCTTCATAGGTATCGACGCGCGGCGCCACGGTGATGCCGTCGCGGAGGTTGTCGAAGAAGGGGAAGCTGTTGCCCCGGCTGTAGCGCAGGAACAGGCCGATCGAGCGGGTGAAATCGTAGTTCGCACCCGCCGTCCACGACCATTTCTCGCCGCGATAGCGGATCGTCGAGAAGGTGCCGTTCAGCACCGCGTCGCCATTGTCGTAGAGCGTGTTCGGATTGCCATCAAGACCGCCGGCCGGCGCGGTGCCGTTATTCTCCAGCGTTCCGTCGACCGAATGGTGCTGGTAGCGCAGGCCCGCATCGAGGCGGAGCTGGTCGTTCACCTGCAGCTCGTCCACCGCATAGACCGCCGCGTCCTTGCCGTCATAATCGGCGTTGACGTTGAAGGTGGAGCCGCTGGTGAAGCCATTGCGCGTGACGATGCGGCCATCGGCCAGCGTCAGGTTCAGGCGGCGCGCATTGGGCTCGGCGGTGAGCAGCTGGCTGTTGCCGAGGTTCCACAGGTCACGCGAGGAATAGGCGGCGTAATAGACGCCAGCGGTGAAGGTGTTGCCGCCCTTCTTCCATTCGAGCGCGAGATCGTTGGAGAAATTCTCGATGCGCTTCTGCACGCGCCACAGCCCGGCCTCGACGACCTGGGTGGTGCCGGGCACCGCCTGTCCGCCGTTCACGAAGGTCAGGCTGCCGATCGTGCCGCCCCTGCTCGCCGCATAGGCGGAGGCGCTCTGCGGCGGCGTGCCGCCGGGGACGAGGCCGGTGGTGTTGGCATCGCCCTTCAGCCAGCTCAGGCGGTCGCGCAGCTTGAAGCCGTCGCCCAGGCGATATTCGAAATTGCCGCCGAGATTGACCACGTCCGCCCCGCGCCCGTCGGCCAGGTCGACGCGGGTGCCGTCGTTGAGCACGCCCAGCCGCGTCTCGCCGCCAGCCAATGTGCCGGTGCCGGCATCGAAGCTGCCATATTGGCTGATCTTCTTGCCGTTCTGCACCACCGGGATCGGCAGCAGCCACTGGCCGCGATCGTTGAGGTAACGGCCGAACACCAGCACCGAGCCGTTATCGAAATCATGCCGGACATTGGCGGTGATCTGTCCGCCCTTCTCGGCGGTGAAGTGCGGATTGCGCACGCCGTTGCCTGCCGAATAATAGCCGCCGACCATATAGGTCGTGCCCTCGCCGATCGGCCCGGAGAGATAGCCGTCGGCGCGCACGTCGCCATAGCTGGCGACGCCGAGCTTGAGCAGATTGTCCGGCGTCGACCCGCCCTCGCGCTGGACGAAGTTGATCGTCAGGCCCGGCTGGCCCGACGAAAACAGCGCGCCGGTGCCGCCGCGCACCGCCTCCACCCGCTTGAGCGTCGAGTCGATTCGGATGAGCTGCGAGTTTTCGAGAAAGGAAAGCGTCGGCGGCGAGAAGATCGGTACGCCTTCGGACTGGATGGTCACATATTCGGCGTCGCCGCCCGAGGGGTAGCCGCGCACGAAAATATTGGCGCCGTTCTTGCCGCCCGAACTCTCCACGCTGATGCCCGGCACGACGCGCAGCACTTCGGCGGTGCTGGCGGGTGCCAGCCGCGCGATCGCGGCATCGTTGATCGTGGTGACGGCGAAGGACGCGTCCTGGCGGCGGGTGCCCGCGCCGGCGGTGCCGGTCACGACGATTTCGGGGTCGTTGGCGGCAGGCTCTTCCTGCGGGTCCGCCGCTGCGACCTGCGCTTGCCTGGCCCGCACGGCGGGTGCCGCCGGCGCTCCCTCGGTGCCGCCGCCCTCGACGACGAAGGTGCCGCTGGCAGTGGTGCGATAGCGCAGGCCGCTGCCGGCGAGCAGCATCGTCAGCGCGCGGTCGACGCCGTAGCGGCCGCGCAGTTCGGGCGCGCGCTTGCCGCGGACGAGGTCGGGCGCGAAGAGGATCTGGCGGCCGCTCTGCCGCGCGAATTCGGTGAGCGCGGCGCCGAGATCGCGGCTGCCGATCGCCAGGCTGACGGTGGGTTCGGCCGCTGGCGCGGCGAGCGCGGGCGTGAGGGCGCAGGCGGCGGCGCCGGCCAGCGCCAGGCTGCGGACGAGCGTGGAAAGGGGTCGGGGCATCAGGATCCTCCCAAATCGGTTCACGAGGCGCCGTCTTCTGCAGCGCTTCTACCCCCCATGACGCAGCCGATCCGAAAACCCGAACCGGCCCGCAGAAAAATTTCAGCGGCGGCTGGAAAGCTCGATCGTGCCGTCGCTGCGCGTAACTGCCTGCACCGGGAAGCTGGTCTCCAGCGCCTCGGCAAAGGTCGCGCTCTCGCCGGTGCGGAAGGCGCCGCTGACCCGCACGGCGCCCGCCCGGGCATCCTTCACCACCAGCGCATGCGGCGCGTAGCGGTTGAGTTCGGCGACGGCCTCGGCGAGCGGCGTGTCGGCGAACACCACCAGCCCCTCGCGCCACGCCTCGATCTGACGGGCATCGCCGCCATGGCGAAGCGTCAGACTGTCGCCGCGCGCAACCAGCAGGTCGTTGGGCGCCATCGCCACCTTGCCGACGGTCACCTTGCCCTCGACCAGCAGCACGGTGGTCCGGTCCGCATCGAGCCGCACGTCGAAGGCAGTGCCGTGCGCGATCACGTCATGCGCGCCGGCGGTGACGCGGAACGGCCGCGGCTGGCCCTTGGCGACCTCGAACCAAGCCTGGCCGCGCTCCAGGATCAAGTGGCGCTCGCTCGGGGTGTAGGCGACGCGAACCGACGTAGCGGTGTTGAGCGTCAGGCGCGAGCCGTCGTCCAGCATCATCGACAGCCGTTGGCCGACGCCGGTGCTGAATAGCCTGGTCTGCGCGACGTCGGTGCTGGCCGGGGCTCGATGCTCGGCGGCATACCAGCCGGCCAGCGGCAGCGCGACCAGCGCGAGTGCGGCGAGTGCCGCTCCTGCCTTTTGTTTCCGCGCCGCCGATCGCGCGCGATTCACCGCAATTCGCGTTGCCGTGGTCTGCCGCAGGGCCAGCAGTTCGGGATGGGCGGCGAGCGCACGGGCGCAGTCGTGCGCCGCCTCGACCCGGGCGAATGCCTCGGCATGGGCGGGGTCGGCCGCCTGCCAGCGCTCGAACGCCTCGGGCGGCGCGGCATCGGGGGTGCGCGCGAGCCGCTCGTGCCAGCGCGCCGCCTCGGTCGCGATCGTCGTCGTGGCGGTTGAGTCAGTCTTCACGCCACGCCTCCAATGCCGTGGTCACATGCGCCATCGCACGCGCCACATGTTTCTCCGTCGCCCGGGTCGAGATGCCGACCAGCCGGGCGATGTCGCCGATCTTCAGCCCTTCGAGCACGCGCAGTACGAAGATGTCGCGGGTGCGTTCGGGCAGTTCAAGCAGGGCGTCGCGGAGCCGGAGCACCGCTTCCCTACCCTCCAAGACGCGCTGGGCCGTGAAATCCGAACCGGGATGCGCCTCGTCATCCCAGCTTTCGTGTACGCCGCCGCGCGCGGCGTCGCGGCGGGCGCGGTCGCGCAGCGCATTGGCGGCGGTGACGAACAGGAAGCGGTCGGGTTCATCGATTGCGCTGGGATCGGGCATGCGGCTGAGCTTGAGGAACACGTCCTGCACCAAATCGGGCACATCGTCCCGCACCGTTACCCGACGCTCGAAGAACCGCGCCAGCGGCCGGGCGTAGCGACGCGCGAGCTGGTCCAGCAACGCGCCGCGTTCGCCCTGCGCTCCCCTCCTCTTGTCCGGCCGCATCCTTGTCGTGCTCCCTGGCCCGCGCTTGTGCGCGCCCGCGGCCCGCAAGACAAGGGTGCGGCGCTAGTGGCGCAAGCGGCTCAGCCGGCGCCGGATCGGCATGTCCCAGAACCGCAGTGCCGCCAGCGCGAAGCACAGGGTGAACAGGTAGAGGACGACCGCGACGACGACGGTCCGTCCGCTCGATGCCGGCGCGGTCACGACCCAATTCATGTAGACGTACACGAACGGATAATGAGTGATGTACAGCGGATAGGAAATCCGCCCGGCAAGCTTGCACAGCCGCACCGTCGCCGGGCTGCCGGAGGAATGGCGGCCCGCCATCAGGATCAGCGGAAACAGCAGGAGGACGCAGGCCGCCTGATAGACGCCGTTCAGCTTCACCCCGCCCATTTCCGGCAGCACCGGTGCGGCGAAGGCAAGGACGAGCACCAGGCTGAGCGGCAGGAAGCCCAGGCGAATGGGCGGCAGGCGATCGCGGAGGCGGTACAGCAGCAGGCCGGCCAGGAAGGGATAGGCCAGCCGCACCGGCGCGCCCCAGAAATTGTCGAGCCCCCAGCCGGTGTCATAGGAGCCGAGCGTCAGCGCCGTCGTCGCCGAGACGATCGCGGCCAGCCCGGTCAGCACGGCCAGCGATCGCACCCCCAGGCGGCGCAGCACCAGCGCATAGGCGAGGTTGGCGATATATTCCTGCAGCAGGGTCCAGGCGGGCGCGTTGAGCGGGTGGCTGTCGCCCAGGCGGTTCGGGAGCGGCGCCGAAGGCAGCGCCAGCAGCGCCGCGACGAAAGCCAGCGCAACCACCCAGGCGGACGCGTGCTGGCGATCACCGGCGAAGGGGTCGGCGAGATAGCTCACCAGCCCCAGCAGCGCGCCAAGCACGACCAGCGGGTGCAGCCGCACCAGCCGGCGGGCGAGGAAGCTCCGCACCGTCATCCTGCCCCAGCGATCGTCATAGGCATAGCCGACGACGAAGCCAGACAGGGCGAAGAAGAAGTCTACGGCCAGATAGGCATGGGGCAGCAACAGCCGATCCGCTTGGAACAGCACCGTGATGCCCTGGATGTGGAAGGCGACCACGAGCAGCGCGGCGGTGCCGCGCAACCCGTCGAGCACCTCGAAATGCGTCTTTCCGGCGCTGGTGGCGTCGGGCACGACCGGCTGATTCATCGCCCGACCGGCCGAGCGGGATTGCCCATAACGGTGGTGCGCGGCGCGACATCGCGCGTGACCACCGCCCCCGCGCCGATGATCGCGTCATTGCCTACCGTCACCCCCGGCAGGATCAGCGCGCCGCCACCGATCCACACATTGGCGCCAATGCGGATCGGTCGGCCGAACTCCAGCCCCTGCGCGCGCTGCGCCGGATCGCGCGGGTGATCTGCGGTGAGGATCTGCACCCCCGGCCCGATCTGGGTGCCCGCGCCGATCTCCACGCGCACCACATCGAGGATGACACAGCCGAAGTTGAGGAACACGCGGGCCCCGAGATGGATGTTGGCCCCATAGTCGCAATGAAAGGGCGGCCGCACCACCGCGCCTTCGCCCACCTGGCCCAGCCCCTCGACCAGCAATGCGTGCCGGTCGGCCGCGTCCCAGGCAAGCGACGCATTGTAGCGCGCCATCCAGGCCGCCGCGCGCGCGGCATCGGCGGCAATCTCGGGATCGTCGGCGGTGTAAAGCGCGCCGGCGAGCATCCGTTCTTTCTGTGACGCCATGCTCAGCTCAGGTCGTGCAGGTCTTTGCCGAGCGGCGGCGTGATCCGGAGATTCGAAAAGCGGACCTCCAGCCCCTCGCGCTCGGGCGTGCAGGCCGTCGGCCCGACCTGATAGGATGGCGCGATCGGGAACGGCGCCAGCCGCACGAGCGGCCAGGTCTTGCCGTCGGCCGATACCTGCAGGCGCAGCACGCCCTTGGCCACGGTCGCGCGCATCCAGAAATCGGCGGCATCGGCCGCATAGGGCCCGGTCGACCAGTCCGAACGGCCATCGGTGAGCACGCTGCTCAGCATCGCGCGACCGTCCGAAAGCTCGATTCCGGCCTTTACCCAGCGCCGCTCGTCGATGCGCACCATGATCCCGGCCTGGTCGTACAGCTTCTCGTAGCGGCCGCGGATACGCAGCTGCGCGGTGAACGCATCGCCGGTCGGGAAACCGAGAAAGTGGCCGCTGTCGCGGGTAAAGCCGTAATGCGTCTCGCGCCAGAAATCGGTGCCGCGATCGGTGACCAGGGTCAGGTCGCCGGCGGCGTCCGCATGCCATGTGCGCGGCGCGTTCAGCCAGCGCCCGTCTTTCCGCCCCAGCGCCCCCGTCTCAGGCGCCGCCGCGCGTGCAACCGCCGGCAGCCCCAGCGCCATCGCGCCTCCCAACACCGTGCGGCGCGACCAATGCGCTTCGTCCATCTTCCTTCTCCTCCGATCTTCGCTACGGCAGAATGCCCGAGCCAGGGCTTGGCGCGATGTGTACATTTGTACACAAGAAGAATGCAACGGAGTTTTTGGCGTGTCCGACGGACAGACCAGACGGAACGACCCGGATCGGCGGCACCGCATCATCGCCGCGGCGCTGGAAGTGATCGCCGCGCATGGCGTGCCCAACACCACCCACCGCCGCATCGCGGCGGCGGCCAGGGTGCCGCTGGGATCGGTCACCTATTATTTCGAGTCGCTGGAGACGCTGCTGACCGAGGCATTCCTTCAGCTGGCCGAGGAGTCCTCCGATGCCTTCCGTGCCCGCATGGCGGCGGCGACCGATCGCGACGCGGCCTGCGAGGCGATCATCGACATCATCGCCGGATCGGTATGGGCCGAGCCGCGGACTTTGCTGCTCAGCTACGAGCTCTACGCCTTCGCGGCGCGCCATCCTGCCGTGTCGGCAGTGATGCAGCGCTGGATGAGCAACAGCCGCGCCGCACTCGAGCGCTTCTTCGACCCGCTGACCGCGCGGGTGCTGGACGCGCTGGTCGAAGGCATCGGTATCCATAATTCGATCGACGCCGATCCGCTCGATCGCGACGCGATCCGCGACATTGTCCAGCGGCTGACGGCGCCCGGCCGCGACTGAGGTCGATCAGGCGAGCCGATCGCCCATGCGTTCGCCGAGCCGCACCGCCCGCTCGGGCGCCCAGCTCCCGTCGAATGCGATCACGCCGGGGCGGAACAGCATCACGACGGTCGAGCCGAGCAGGAAGCGGCCCATCTCGGCGCCCTGCTCCAGCACGATGTCCTGACCGTCATAGCGCCATTCGCCGAGTTTGCCGGTCCGCTTGGCGTTGACGACGCCGTGCCACACCGTCGCCATGCTGCCGACGATCGTCGCGCCGACCAGCACCATCGCGAAAGTTCCGTGCTCGGCGCTCTCGAACACGCAGACCACCCGCTCGTTGCGGGCGAACAGGTCCGGCACGCCGCGCGCGGTGACCGGGTTGACCGAGAACAGGCTGCCGGGAACATGGATCATCCGCGTCAGCCGGCCGGTGCAGGGCATGTGGATCCGATGATAGTCGCGCGGCGACAGATAGAGGTTGGCGAAGCTGCCGTGCCGGAACGCGGCCGCCAGTTCGGCATCCCCGCCGAGCAGCGCGGTGGTGGTGAAGCGATGCCCCTTGGCCTGGACGATGTGATGGTCGTCGATCGCCCCCAGCTGGCTGATCGCGCCGTCCACCGGGCTGACGAAATCGGCATGGGCGAGCGGACGGGCGCCGTCGCGCAGCGGCCGGGTGAAGAAGTCGTTGAAGCTGGCATAGCCCGCGACGTCCGGCTCGGCGGCCTCGTGCATAGCCACGCGGTAGCGCGCGACGAACCGGCGGATCAGCCAGCGGGTGACCGCTCCGCCCCGTGCCCTCGCGACGAAGCCGGCCAAAAGGGTCAGCCGCTGTTTCGGCAGGGCATGTTGCAACAGGACGGCAAGGCGTTCGGACATCGGGTACTTTCGAGCTTCGGAGCGTCGCTGTAGCAGCCGATCCCGCCGCAAGGCGAGCGTTGCGTGCTCCCAAAAGGCGGCGGCCTGCAGTGCGGGCGGGTCAGGAACGTCTGAGCAGCGCGGTGATGGTCCGCCGCGGGTCCGAAGCCGCTGCTTGCCACGATGCAGCGATGTCGCCCGCATGCAGGCAGTTGGCCGGGTAGAGGATCAGGCGGTTGAAGGCGAGCCTAGCGTGGCCGGTTCGGACGAACGCGGGGCTGTCGCCGTCGTGATACGCCTTTGGCGGCAAGCCATGGGCCTGGCCGTCACGGGACAATGCCTGGCGCCATAGCGGCACGCGTTCGGCGGTGATGCGTTCGAAGCCGGTCGCGCGGTGCCGGTAGAAGCTGGTGCCGCCATGGGGTGGAGCGCACAGATAATGGACGGCCGCCAGGATCGTGTCCGAGCAATCGTCGAAATGCGGGATACGCTGAATCGGCGCAAGGCGTGCGGGATCGTCGCTGGCAACCGCGAAGCTCGCCCGCACGAAGGCGAGGTCTTCGCCGACCATTGCGGCCGCCCTTTGCACCAGCCAATCGGCATATCCCTCAGGCACCGGGGCGCGCAGGCCGGGATAGAAGTCGCCCTCCTCCCGATCGAACCTCAGGCCCTCCGCCGCCGCCACCAGTGAATCGGGCGCGTGATGCGCGTCGTCGCACAGCCACAGCGGCACTTGCTCCGCGCCCACCCGCGTCGCAGCGATCATGTCCCCGCCGCGAACCACGCCGCCTCGGCGGCAATCCGGGCGTTCTTGCGCCGCACCAGCCCCGCCACATGATCAAGCGACAGCGCCATTGCCGCCAGCACCATCACCTGATCCCAATCGCCGAGCGCCGCCGCCCTGCGGCCCAGCGCACGCTCGTCGATGCCGTAGAGGCCGGACAGCGAGGCGGACGTTCCGTTGTGGAAGGCGACATCGAGCTTCACTTCGGTGAGCAGCCGGTGTTCGGTGATCAGTGCGACCAGCGCCGCGGTGGGCGCCTGCTCCGCCACCAACTGGCCGAGGATTGCCTGGACCGACTGGAGATAGGCGCTGTCGCTGCCGTCGCCTTCGACGATGCCGACCGGGCCGTCTGCGACGATCGCCGCGCTGTCGCTGTCGATGCAGACCTGCCCTTCCAGCGCGCCGCTGCCGACGAAGAAGGGCAGCCGCAGCAGGTTGAGCGGCACATGATCGGCATCGAACCTCGCGCCGTCCCAGAACAGATTCTCCTGCGGCTCCAGGCCAAGCAGCGCGGCTGGGTAGAATTGCCCGGTCTCGCCGTCCTTGGCGAGGAAGACGGGAAACTGGCTCGCCACCTTGCGGATCTCGCCCGCGACCAAGGGCACGAGGTGGACGCTCGCCGCCGCCGCGAGCGCGCGGGGCGGATCGAGCCGCAGCCCGGCATGGTCCTTGCGGGTCAGTTGCATCAGATTCATGCGCTCTCTTTCACGGCAGGCGGGGGATCAGACGGGCTGGAAGCGATACTGCGCCAGCTTGTCGAGCAGCGCGCGGTTGGTGGGCATCGCGGCACCCAGCCGCTGCTTCATCGCGGCGACGCGCTCGAACGCATCCTCCGCGGCGTGCCGGGCGGCCAGCGCCGCGGGCCGGGACGCGGTGCGGAAGCCCATGCCGTAGAGCACATATTGGTAGCTCGCCGCCGGGAACATCTCGTGCGCGCTGGCGAAGTCATGCTCGCCGGGCGGGGTGTGGCGCCACAGCTCGAGCAGGTCCTGGAGCGGCTGGGGGATGGTCGCGGGATCGCGATTGTCGCGCCAGAAGGCGGTGTCGTCACGCTCGGACAACATATAGTGGAGCTTGAGGAACTCGATGATACGGTCCCAGCGATAACGCGTCATCTCGTTGAAGCGGCGCGCGACGATGTCCATCGCACTGCGGGTCGCTGGCATCGCGCTGGCGATGTAGTCGGCCGAAAGTTCGATCAGCACCAGCGCCGAGGCCTCCAGCGGCTCGAGAAAGCCCGCCGCCAGCCCGACCGCGACGACATTGTTCTTCCAGAACGTCTCGCGGTGGCCCGAACGGATCGTGATCTCGCGCGGAGTGAGGTCGGCGAAGCTGGGGCCGACATAGGCGGCAAGCGCTTCCTCCACTCGATCGGCGCCGGCATGGCGGCTGGAATAGACATAGCCCACCCCGCGCCGGTTCTGCAGGCCGATATCCCAGATCCAGCCATGGTCCTGCGCGGTGGAAACGGTGTGCGAAACAATCGGCGCGTCCTCGCGCTCGTAGGGCACCTGCACCGCCAGCGCGCGATCGATGAACAGCACGTCGCTGCAGTCGATAAACGGCACGCCCAGCGTCTGGCCGAGCAGCAGCGAGGAAAAGCCGCTGCAATCGACGAACAGATCGGCGGCGATGCCCCCGTGCCGCTGGCCGATAACGGCGGTTACGTCGCCATTCTCGGCCTGCTGCACCTCGACAATGTCGTCGTCGACATGGCGCACGCCGAGCTTGCCGACGCAATGCTCGCGCAGCATCTCGCCCAGCCGCACCGCGTCGAGATGATAGGCATAGTTGGCGATGCCGCCATATTCGGGTGAGGTGATCTGCTTGGGCGCGAGATGGTGCTCGCAGAGGAATTCCTGAAAGCACACCGCATCGGAGAAGGACGGCGCGCCCGCCGCGTCCGCCTGCGCATTCCAGAATGGCGCCAGGTCCACCGCCGGAAAGCCTTCGGGCAGGACCAGCGGGTGATAGTAGAAATCATCGGCAGCGCCGGTGCGCCAGCCGGCGAACTTCGCACCCTGCTTGAACGAGGCCTTGCAGGTCCGCAGGAAGTCGGTCTCGGAAATGCCGATCTTGCGCAGCGTGTTGCGCATTGTCGGCCAGGTCCCCTCGCCCACCCCGATGATGCCCAACCGCACGCTCTCGACCAGCGTGACCTGCAGATCGGGCCCATGCCGCGCGGCGATCAGCGCGGCGGTGAGCCACCCGGCAGATCCTCCCCCGACGATGCAGACCGACTGAATATGCCGACTCATCAGATCCCCGACATTCCTCTCTCGCCTATCGGTTTAGCATGATTGCGCCGCCGACAAAGGCGGCCGGACAGGTTTCCCTGCCCGGCCTCGATCCCCGGGTGCGTCCAATCAGAAGCTGATCCGCGCGCCCAGCTTGAACCGCCGCCCGGTATCCTCGGCATTGAGGAACTGGTTGGCGTAATAGGCATATTTGAAGGCGATCGACTTGGTCAGGTTGGCGCCTTCGGCGAAGACCGCCACCTGCGGGTTGATGTGATAGGTGAGGCTGGCATCGACCTGCGAATAGGCGCGCACCTGGGTGACCGCCTGGCCGGCGCCGTTGAGCGGCGGCGGGGCGAGATACTGGAGAAAGTGGTCGCGCCAGTTGAATGCCACCCGCGCCTCGATCCCGTGCGCGTCGTAGAAGGCCACCGCATTGGCCGAGTTGGACAGGCCGGTCAGCGCGAACTTGTTGCTGAGATCCTGCGGGTTGAGGTGGCGGTTGGACCCGACCAGCGTGCCGTTGAGCTGGAAGCCGAAGCCGGTGTCGCCGAACGCGTGCTGCCACGCGGCCTCCAGCCCGGTCACCGTCGCATCCTGCCCGTTGACCGGGGCCGTGATGGTGAACTGCGCCGGGAGCCCGGTGGCCGGGTCGAGCAGGGAACCGGATACGCCGGCAACCGGTCCGGTGGTCTGGTTGAGCACGATGAAGTTGTTGACGTTCTTCAGATAGCCGCCGAGCGACACATAGCTCGACCGGCCATAATAATATTCGAACGACACATCGAGGTTGCTGGCCTTGAACGGCTTGAGATCGGCATTGCCGCGGCTGGCGGCGAAGTTGCCGGGGCGCAGCGTCACCAGGGTCGTAACCGGCGAAAGCTGCTCCAGCGTCGGCCGGGTGATCGTCTGCGAGGCCGCGAAGCGCACGGTGAACGCGTTCGACACCTGCCACTTCAGCGCGATGTTGGGCAGGATGTCCGTATAGTGCGTCGTACCGATGGTGCGGGTCGTGCCCGAAGACGTCGAGCCATATTGCGTCTGGTCGTTGGCCAGCTTGACCAGCGCGGTATAGGCGGTGGCGAGGCCGTTGACGTTGGTCGAGGTATCCTCGAAGCGCACGCCCGCGACGATCGAGATCGGCCGCCCGGCAACCTCTCCGTGCCATTCGGTTTCCAGATACCCGCCGATCACCCGCTCCTTGACGATGGTGTCGTTGACCAGCGGTGGGGCGAAGGTGAAGCCCGGCCCCTGCTGCGCGGTGATGGCGTTGAACAGTGCGGGCCCGTCGAAGGTCTGCCACTGGGTCGGTAGGCGATTGGAGCCGCTCACCCCCGAGAGGAAGTTGCTGCCGGCGTTGAAGGTGGTGATCGCCACGCCCGGGGGCACCGGCAGGTTGTAGCCGCAGGTGGTGCAGCCGGTACCGCCGTCGTTGGAATAGAGCGACGTATCCTTCTTGTCCTCGGACCAATAGAAGCCACTGCTGGCCTTCACCAGTCCTTCCAGCCCGTCGCCCTTGTAGGTGAAGTCGGCACGGCCCTGCTTCACCTCGTCGCGGACGCCATAGCCGCGCAGCAGCATCACGTGCTGGCACATCGGCTGGCCGTCGCCCACCACGGTGGTGCTCCCCGGCCGCCCGGAATCGGTGACGGCGCTGCCGCAGCGGCTGGTTGGGTTGGCGAAGGTCGGCAGGGTCTCGGTCTGCCAGGGCAGACGCGAGCCGTCCGACTGGTAGCGCGACGATCCGGTCAGATAGCCGAGCAGCGCCAGATAGGCTTCCTTGCCGCCATTGGGATCTTCCTTGGCGAGCGAATAGGTGCCGTCGAGGCTGGCGGTGATTGTCGGCGAGATCTGCCACTCGACGTTGAGGCCGACGGCGCGTGTGTTGGTGCGCTTGTCGAACTTCTTGTCGTGGAAGTCGGTGGCGATCCCGGTCGCCTGGGTGAGGTCGATGGCGGTGCCGTTGGCGTCGGTCTTGACGTTGGTCAGGTTCGACGCGGTGAACCAGTGGCCGTAGGAGCGCGCGTCGGTGGTGTTGGTGAACTTGGTGTAGAGGCCGTCGGCGGTTACGGTCACGGCGTCGCTCGGGCGATATTGCAGCACCAGCGTGCCGCCGATCCGCTCGCGGTCCTCGCGCGTGACGCGGGTGTCGAAATTCTGCGGGATGAAGACGTTGCCCTGCGGATTACCCGAGCCAACGGCGCCCTTGCCGCCATTGACCTCCGCCGCGGGAATGGCGGGGTTGATCAGCCAGCCATCGGTCACTGCCTGCTTGAGTCGGGTAAAGCGGCGCTGATAGCTGCCCGAGAGCAGCACGCCGAGCTTGCCGTCGGCGAAGGTGTCGGCGAACAGGAAGGAGGCGTCCGGCGCGCTCTTCTTCGCATTCTCGTCATAGTTGACGTCGACGGTCGCGCCGAATTTCAGGCCCTTATAGTCGAAAGGCCGCGCAGTCTTGATGTTGACCGTCGAGCCGACGCCGCCCGACTGGTAGCGCGCGGTCGAGGATTTGTAGACCTCGACGCCCGAGACGAGCTCGGATGCCAGCGTGTCGAAGGCGAAGGCGCGGCCCGATGCTTGGCTCGGGTCGGTCGGCGTGGCGACCTGGCGGCCGTTGACCAGCACCGTGTTGAACTCCGGGCCGAAGCCGCGGACGGTGATGAAGGCACCCTCGCCGCCCGAGCGGTCGATCGACACGCCGGTGATGCGCTGGAGCGACTCCGCCAGGTTGGCGTCGGGCAGCTTGCCGATGTCCTTGGTCGAGATCGCGTCGACGATGCCCGATGCCTCGCGCTTGATCCCGCGCGAATTGTCGAGGCTGGCGCGCAGGCCGGTCACGACGATCGCGGGATCGTCCTCGCCCGCCACTTGCGGCGGCGCCGCTGCGGTGGACTGGGAGGACGCAGGCGTCGGGGACTGCGCCTGCGTCCCCCCGCTCGGCGCGCTCAGCGCGAGCTTCGTGCCTGTGGCGGGCACGAGACGGTCAGGGGCGGCTTTGGGGACAACGGCGTAGGTCCGCGGGCCGGTCTGGCGCGCGACCAGCCCGGTGCCGGCGAAGAGGCGATTGAGCGCGTCACCCACCGTATATTCGCCGCGCACGCCGTTGGTGCGGACCGATTGCGTCAGCCGGCGCGCCGCGATGATCTGCACGTCGGCCTGATGGCCGAACAGACCGATCGCGGTCTCGGCTGGCTGCGCATCGATGGAAAAACGCTTGGTTTGCGCGGCAGCTTGTGCTGCCGCAGGCAGTGCGACCATGCAGACGATGCTCGTGGATGCGAAAAGCACCCCACGCAACGTGGCGTTCGCCATGAAACCCCTCCCTGTTCATTCTACTTTTTGTCAGGTCTTTGTGACCTGTACGTACCTAGAGACCCGGCGCTGGATTTTCCTTCACGCAAATTCTTCCACTGTGCGGATTTTTTCGATCGGCCGATTACAGGGTGCGCGATTTGGCCGCACGCTGAATACGTATGAAGCGGGGATCGCTGGTGTTGACGGTCAGATCGAGCGCGTTGCGGACGGCCTCGGCGAAGCCCTCGGGATCGTTGATGCGGAACAGCCCGTCGAAGCGCTCGCCCGCCGCATCGGGATCGGCGATGACGATCTGGCGATCGTTATAGCGGTTGAACTCGTCGGCGGCGTCGGCGAGGGTGGTGCCGTCGAGATCAATCATGCCGCTGCGCCAGGCGAGCGCACGGTCAACCGACGACGGCTTGTCGGTTTCGTAATGGACGATGGCATGGTCGTTGATCAGCGCGCATTGCCCGGCGGTGAGCCGCACGCGCTGCGCCTCCTCCCCGTCCGACCAGGTCTCGACCACGCCTTCGGTGACCAGCACCTCGACGCCATTGTCGCGCTTGCGCACCGAGAAGGCAGTGCCGATCGCCTTCGCCCGCACCTTGCCCGAGGCAACCACGAACGGACGGGCGGCATCCTTGGCGACCTCGAACCAGGCCTCGCCCTGCGCCAGCTCGACTTCGCGGGCGCGCTTGGCGATGCGCACCTGCAGCTCGGTACCCGAATTGATCGTCATCACCGATCCGTCGACAAGCGGCACCCGCCGGATCTCGCCCACCTTGGTCACATAGCCGACGCCGCGCCCAGGGAAGAGCCAAGCGCCGACGATCCCGGCAGCCGAGGCCGCGAGCAGCCCTCCCAGCACCCCGCGTCGCCGCCAACCCGGCGTGCCGGTATCCAGCGGCACGTCATTCTCCACGGCGGCCTGCGGTTCGAGATGGGGCACCTGCCAAAGAGCCTGGGTCCGAAGCAGCAGGCCGTGTCGACGCGGGTCCCGCGCCAGCCAGTGCTGCAGTTCGGTCTCGTCCGCCTCGCTCCAGGCGCCGCCATCCATGCGGGCGACCCACAGGGACGCGGCGTCTTCGTCGCTCGGGCGGCTGGACTCGCTCACAGGATGCCCGCCTTGCGGCCGACCGGGGAAGCTTCGGCGTCGACCGCGCCCGTTGCGGCAGACCAGCCCTCGCGGATGGCGCGCACGCCGATCCAGACCTGTTTCTCCACCGCTTTCTCGGTCATGCCCATATGCGCGGCGATTTCCTTCTGCGACCAGCCTTCGATCTTGCGCAGTTCGACGATGCGACGGCAGCGTTCGGGCAGGCCCGCGATCAGCGCCATTACCCGCTCATAGGCGAGACGAGTCGAGACCTGCTCCTCGGGCGAGGGAGTCTGCGTGTCGCGGAAGCTCTCGATCTCGCTGATCGCCTCGAGGGGGACGACCTGCTGGCGCTTGAGCTTGCGCAGCAAAAGGTTGCGCGCGATCGAGAAGAAATAGGCGTGCCCGCAATCGATATGGTCGACCGAGTCCAGCGTCGCGATCCGGCAATAGGCTTCCTGCATCAGTTCATCCACATCCTCGGGCGCCAGCCGTCGGCGCGCGAACCAGGTGCGGATGCGGCCCTCGTGCGGAACGATCTCGCACGCGACCCATCGCGCCAGAAGTTGGCGGCGCTCCAGCGCAGATTTCAGGTCGCGTGTCGCCGTTCCCTCCTATGGCTTCGCGCAGCTATTCTATTTGCCCTCAGAGAGACCTGGGCTAGCGAAATCCTTCGCGAGAAGAGGTGATTTTGTGGCCGCTGTGCCCGCAGGGTGTCGTGCCCTTGCCGGGATGGCAACCCTCCGGCGCAGGCTGTATGGGCGGATGATGACCAGTTTCCTGCCGCGTTCCTTGAAAATGATGGCGTTGGCTGCTCCGATCGCGCTGCTGCCGGTCACGGGATTCGTCAGCGCGAGCCACGCGATGATTACCCTGGAGCCGAGGCCGGCCGCCCTCTACGCCGCGGATCTGACCGAAGCCGTAGCGGGGGCCAAGAAGCGGCCTTTCCCGGCCCGCGTGCCTGGGATCGGCGGTATGGCATGTTCGCTTGCTACCCTTCGCGGGAGCAGCCCCGCCTCGCGCGCCTTCCAACTGACTCTGCCTGCCGACCAGGTCGCGCGAAAACATGTGCTGGTAGTGGTGACGCCAGAGCGGGGGCTGCTTGAACTCTATTCTCCCTATGACGGCGATACCGTTGAAGCAGACGACATCCTGCTGCCGTCGCAGGCCCTTTCCTGGGCGAAGGCGCGTACGCGACACCGCTTCGCCGTGAACACGGACGATCTCGACGGGCTGCGCCGCGGCCGGACCACGGCAGAAGCCATTTTCCTGGAGCCGGGTCGCTACCGATTTGCGCTGGTCAACGGCATCGACGCCGCACTGCTCCGCGCCAATCGCGCAAGGGTTCAAGTGACAGCGGCCTGCTCGGTAGACTGGGCGCCGCAGGTTGCCCGACGGTAGAAGCGAGGCGATGGGGTAACTCGGACCTTCCCCCTCGCAGTGAACGAATTTTCACGCGCTCGCGAAGGCCTGCTTTGCCGCGCCCAAGCAAAAGCATATTTTCCTATTGCCGCGCTGGGAATTACCACCCCGCGCATCACATAAGGAGGATCGAATGGGGCGCATGGATGGTTGGGTGGTAGCGGGTCTGCTGGCAGGCGTGGCGCAACCCGCGCTTGCTCAATCACAGGATGCCGAGGCGCCCCCGAAAGACAGCGCTGGCGACATCGTCGTCACCGCGCGCTTCCGCAACGAGAATCTGCAGGACGTGCCGATCGCCGTCTCGGTGGTGAACGGCGACGTCGCGGCGTCGCGCAACCTCAACACGCTGCAGGACCTCTCCACTGTCATCCCGACGGTCGACTTCCGCACCGGCCAGTCGAACAAGGACCGCACCGTGTTCATCCGCGGCGTCGGCACCATCACAACCTCGCCGGGCGTGGAGAGCTCGGTCTCTACGGTGATTGACGGCGTGGTGCTGGTGCGCCCGGGCCAGGCAACGCTCGACCTGCTCGATCTCGACCATCTCGAGGTGCTGCGCGGTCCCCAAGGCACGCTGTTCGGCAAGAACGCCTCGGCGGGCGTGATCAACCTCGTGACCAAAAGCCCGACCAAGACGCAGACAGGGTCACTGGAAGGCGGCTATTATGAGGGCGGCGAAGGCCGCATCAAGGGTACCGTGTCGGGCCCGATCACCAGCACCATCGGCTATACGCTGAGCGGGCTCTACGCCGCCTATCGCGGCAACGTCTACAATGTCGGCACCCGGAGCTGGGTGAACGGCTATGACCGCTGGGGCGTGCGCGGCAAGATCGTTGCCAAGCCCAATGACGACGTGACGATCACGTTTGCCGGCGACTATCTCTACAATCGCGACGATACGCCGCAGGGTGTCTATGTCAGCTCCAGCCGCGTCGCCTACCCGACCGGCGTGGTGACGCCGAACCCCACCCTTGCCGGCTTGCTGACGCAGGAGGGCATCGTGCCGGGCGCGAACAACACCCGGATCAACACCAATTTCGACGCCGAGGTGCGCGACCGCAACTATGGCGGCTCGATCACGCTCGATTGGGGGCTGGGCGGCGGCTATACGCTGACCTCGATCACCGCCTATCGTGAGTGGAAGAACCACCAGACGCCCGATTGGGACGCGCGCGCGATCCTCGCTACCGGTTTCCCGCAGGGCCGCGACGACGGCACGGTGGACTTCGACCAGTTCTCGCAGGAGATCCGCCTCGCCTCGCCGCAGGGCGGGCTGGTCGACTATGTCGTCGGCGCCTACCTCCTCTCCGCCGATACGGACGAGCGCTATCAGCGCAGCGTCACCCAGCTGATCGTTGGCGCGCCGGTGACCAACAACGGGGTCGCCAACTACGGCATCCGCGCGCAGAACCACGCACTGTTTGGCGAGGCCAACCTCCACGCCACCGACACGCTGACCTTCATCGCGGGCGGGCGGCTGATCCACGATTCGCTCAGCTATTTCCACCAGCGCGTGTCGGATACCGCGACCGGCGTGTCGGGCATCCGCCCCAGCTTCGCCAGCAGCGGCAAGACCGACCGGGTGGATTACAGCGCCCGCGCCGGCGTGCAGTACAAGCTGGCGCGCAACGCCAACACCTATTTCACCTTCTCGCGCGGCTATAAGGGGCCGGCCTACAACGTCTTCTTCAACATGCAGGCGTTCGACACCCAGCCGCTCGCGCCCGAGACCTCGACCAGCTACGAAGTCGGCCTCAAGGGCAGCCTGTTCGACGGGCGGGTGAGCGGTGGGATTGCGGCCTATCTCACCGATTATGACGGCTTCCAGGCCAATTACACCGACACCTATCTCGGCGCGATCGTCACCCGGCTGATCAACGCGGGCCGGGTGCGGACCAAGGGCGTCGAGGCCGATCTGAACGCGCGGCCGACCGACCGGCTGACGCTCAATTTCGCGGTGGCGCGCACCGATGCGCGCATCCGCCATTTCAACTGCCCGGCGGCCACCACCTGCACCTCGATCGACGGCGGCGCCCTGCCCTTCGCGCCCGACTGGAAGCTGAGCGGCGGCGCGGCGTGGAAGCTGCCGATCACCGACGGCCTGGCGGTCGAGCTGCAGACCGACGCCAGCTACAAGAGCAAGACGCAGTACGCGATCACCCAGAACCCGGACACCATCCAGCCCGCCTATGGCATCTGGAACGCCAGCATCGCGCTGATCGGCGGCGAGCGCTGGGAGCTGCGCGCGCTGGTGAAGAACATCCTCGACCAGCACTATTCCAACTACCTCGTCTATGGCACCACGGCGGGCGTGGTCCGTTACGTGCCCCGGGACAATGATCGCTATGTCGGCCTGAATGCGCGCATCCGCTACTGACACCACCGCCGGGGCGCAGGGTCGCTGGGCGATCCTCGCCCTCGTGTTCGGCGCGGTGATGCTGAACTATGTCGACCGGCAGATCCTCGCCCTGCTCAAGCCCATGCTGCAGGGCGAGTTCCACTGGTCCGATCGCGACTATGCGCACATGGCCTCGGCCTTCCAGTTCGCCGCGGCATTGGCCTTTCTCGGCACCGGCTGGTTCCTCGATCGGGTGGGGCTGCGGCGCGGTTTCGCGCTGGGTGTGGCGGTGTGGAGCATCGCGGGCATGGCGCATGCCTTCGCTTCCACCGTCGCGCAGTTCGTGACCGCGCGCGCGGTGCTGGGGGCGGCGGAGTCGATCGGCACCCCGGCGGCGGTGAAGTCCGCCGCTACCTTCTTCCCGCCCGCCGAGCGCTCGCGCGCGCTCGGCATCGGCAACACCGCGCCCAATTTCGGCGCGATCCTCACCCCCTTGCTGATCCCCGCGCTGGCGCTGCTGGTGGGATGGAAGGGCAGCTTCCTGATCGCGGGCGGCCTGGGCCTGGTCTGGGTGGCGATATGGCTGCGCTACGTCCCCGCCGCCGCGGGCGTTCGCGGCCCGCGTTCCGACGTGCCGTGGCTTCATCTTCTGCGCGACCGGCGGACGTTCGCCATCGCTGTGGCCAAGGTGCTGAGCGACCAGGTCTGGTGGTTTTTGCTGTTCTGGACGCCCGACCTGTTCCACCGCCAGTTCGGGCTGGAGCAGGGCGCGCTGGGGCTCCCCGTGGCGCTCGCCTACAGCCTCGCCGCGCTGGGCGCGATAAGCGGCGGCTGGGTACCGGGCTGGCTGCTCACGCGCGGCTGGCCGCCCGAGAAGGTCCGGCACGCAACGCTGCTCGGCTATGCGCTGCTCGTGCTGCCGATCCCGCTGGTGCTGGTGGCGAGCAACCCTTGGCTTGCCGCCCTGCTGCTCGGCCTCGCGCTGTTCGCGCATCAGGGCTTCTCGACCAACGTCTTCGGGCTGGCGACCGACATCTTTCCGGCGAACCGTGTCGGATCGGTGATCGGCATCGGCGCCTTTGCCGGCAACTTGGCCGGCATGGCCATTCTCGAGCTCGCCGGCTGGTCGCTCGACAATGGCCATGGCTATGCGCCGATGTTCTGGATCGCCGCCTTCTCCTACCTCGCCGGCGCGCTGCTGGTGCGCTGGATCCTGCCGCGCACCGCCTATGCGGACGCGGACTGACCCAGCAGCTCGGCCATGTCGACCACCCGATGCTCGCGCAGACTGATCTCCGCCGCCATGCCGATCGCGACGGCCTTCAGCCCGTCCTCGGCGGTCACTTCCACCGGCCCCTCGCCTCGCACCGCACGGGCGAAGGCCTGATGCTGGTAGTAGGTCGAGCCATGGTGCGAGCCCGCCGCCAGCGCCGCCGCGTCCACGTCGATGTGGCGCTTCTCGGGCGCCTTGGGGTTGCCGAAGCCGGTGCGCGGCGAACGGGTGAGCACGCTGCCGGGGATGCTCACGTCGAGCCGGGCGATGTCGCCGGTCGCGATGATCTCCTCCTGCTCCTCCGCGCCGTCGGCAAACATGCACAGGTCGAGCAGCGCGCGGGTGCCGTCGGCGAAATCGACGGTGGTGAAGCTGTTGTCGACGATGTCCGGCACGGCGCCGTCATAGCGCTCGTCGAGATGGTTCACGTCCTGCGCGCCCGAGCAATAGACCCGCACCGGCTCGCTGCGGACGATGAAGCGCATCAGGTCGAAGAAATGGCAGCATTTCTCCACCATTGTGCCGCCGGTATTGCGCGCGAAGCGGTTCCAGTCGCCCACCTTGACCAGGAAGGGGAAGCGGTGCTCGCGCATCGCCAGCATGCGCAGCCGGCCGATCTCGCCGCCATGCACGCCGGCGATCAGCGCGGCGACGGGGGGCATGTAGCGATATTCCATCGCGGTCCAGAACACCGCCGAGTGGCGCGCGGCGCGCTCGGCGATCCAGCGGGCATCCTCGATCGTCGTCGCCAGCGGCTTCTCGCACAGGATGTGGAGCCCCGCATCGAACAGCGGCGCCACCATGTCACGATGCGTGAAGTTCGGGCTGGCGACGATCACCGCGTCGAGCCCGTCATGCTTGGCCAGCGCCTCGGCATCGCGATAGGCGGTCACGTCCTGCGCCTTGCCGCCCAGCGCCTCGCGCGCCCAGCCGAGCGAGGTCTCGACCGGATCGGCGATCGCCACCAGCTCCGCCCCGGGCGTGATCGCGAGATTGCGGATATGCTCCATGCCCATCATCCCGCACCCGACCAGACCATACCGAATTCGCGACGCCATACTCTTCTCCAGAGGCATTGAACGATGACCACCCATCCCCAGACCGACGCATCCGGCAAGCAAGAACAACTTCCCCCCTGCGAAGTGAGCTGGTTTTCCGCCCTTTGCGACGATGATTACGAGTTTCTCGGCCAGCCCGACCCGCGTCTGCTCTCCAGCTGGGAGCATTGCCGCGACATCGTGCTGGCGGCGGAAAGCGCCGGGTTCGACAATATCCTGCTGCCCTCGGGCTATGCGCTGGGGATCGACACCACCGCCTTCGCCGCCGCGATCGCCACCTTGGTCCGCCGCATCCGTCTGCTGATGGCGGTGCGCGTCGGCGAGAGCTGGCCGCCCCAGCTCGCCCGCCAGATCGCGACTATCGACCGCATTCTCGGCGGCCGCCTCGCGATCAACATCATCTCCTCCGACCTGCCGGGTGAGACGCTGGCGTCGGCGCCGCGCTACCGCCGCACGATCGAGGCGATGCACATCCTGAAGACCCTGCTGAACGGGGAAGCGCTCGATCACCAGGGCGAGTTCTGGAAGCTCAAGGTCGAGCCGCCGCGAATCACCACCGTTTCGGGACGCGCGCCGCAGCTCTATTTCGGCGGCCTGTCGGAGGATGCCCGCGAAGCGGCGGCCGAAGGTGCCGATGTCTACCTCATGTGGCCGGACCGGATGGAGGCCGTCGCCGCCACACTCGACGACCTGCGCGCCCGCGCGGCCAAGCGCGGCCGGACGCTGCGCTTCGGCTACCGCGTCCATGTCGTGGTCCGCGAGACCGAAGCCGAAGCCCGCACCGCTGCCGACCGGCTGCTCTCGCACCTCGACGCGGCGCAGGGCGAAGCGATCCGCGCCCGTTCGCTTGATGCCCAGTCGGCCGGCGTGCGCCGCCAGGCCGAACTGCGCGAGGCGTCCGCGGACGACGGCTACGCCGAGGACAATCTCTGGACCGGCATCGGCCGCGCCCGCTCGGGTTGCGGTGCGGCGATCGTCGGCGATCCCGACCAGGTGCTCGCCAAGCTCAATGCCTATCGCGCGCTGGGGATCGAGGCGTTCATCCTCTCCGGCTACCCCCATGCCGCCGAAGCGGACCTGTTCGCGCGGCATGTGCTGCCCAAGCTGGAACATGGTCCACTGACGGGCTAGAGGACGAGCGGGCGCATCGCGGTCGAATAAGTCATGCGCCGCGCTTAGGATTCCCGCGGGCGCTGAGGTGCGAAGGAGGACGGCCGCCATGACGATGGAGAAAGGCAACTTCTTTCAGGACCGGGACCGCTATCTGTTCGAGCCGTTCGAGGAAGCCTTCTTCCACTGGGACCATCGCCGTCGCACTGTCCACATGAAGTTCGCGGGGACGGATGTCGAAGTCGAGGTACCGCACGACCACCGCATCTTCAACGATGCGATCCTGAGCGGACGCGAGGTCGACCAAGCCGCCTATGCGCGCGGTAGCACGCACGGCTGAGCCCCGCACCGAGCATGTCAACCGGCACGGTTCAGGACAGCGAAGCCTGCCCCCGACGTGGGATCATTCCCACTCGAACATATGGCGGGAGAGAACGCCTTTTTATCAGAGCTTTAGCGCAACCATTTCCACGCGATGCCATGAAGAGCACCATGTGCCGCTTCGCCCCAGTTAAGCCTACGGTCACAAGGCTGTGGCGAGCCAGGTCACTCGTACCGAAGCGCAACGATAGGCGCCCTGCGCGCAGCTACGCCTGTCAGCGCACCAATGCTTGCAACTGCGATGACGAACGCAGCCCCGCCCGCCGCAGGATACAGCCATAGCGGCATGTCGATCCGATAGGCATAGCCGTTCAGCCAGTGCTGCATCGCCCACCAGGTTACCGGCCAGGCGATGAGGTTGGCCAGCAGCGCAGGGCGCGTAAGCTGGCGGAGCAGCAGCCACAGCACCTGCCCGGTGCTTGCGCCCATCGCCTTGCGGATGCCGATCTCCTTGGTGCGACGATCGGTGGTGGCGATGGCGATGCCTACCATGCCCGCCGCCGCCAGCAGCACCGCCAGCGCGGCGAAGATCGCGAACAGCTGCATACCGCGTTCGAGATCGCGATAGAGTTCCTCCATCCGATCGGACAGGAAGCGGCGGCGGATCGGCTTCTCGCCGCCCGTCTCTCGCCAGACGCGATCGATTGCCGCGAGCGTCTCCGGCACCTGGCTGCCGGACAGGCGGATCGACACCATGCCGGCGCTGGGCCCCACCCGTCGCGGGGCGTCGATATACACGGTGGGCTTCGCCGCCAGTTCGGCCGAGGTGAACTGGAAGTTCGGCACGACCGCGGCAACCACGCCGATCTGCTCGCCTTCGGTGAACGGCGAGAAGTTGGTCACCGGCACGCGCTTGCCAACCGCATCGCGCGGCGACCCCAAATCCAGCGCCTTCACCGACGCCGCGTTGAGGACGATGCGCCGCACCTGGGGTTCGCCCCGCGGCGGCAGTCCTGCGAGCGAGCCGGCAATCGGCGGAACCCCATAGAGCGCGTACGTGGCCGGCAGTGCCGCCGCAACGAGGATCTGGACCGGTCGGCCGCGCAGCTCGATGAAGGACCCGCCCTCGCCCGTCACGAACTCCGATCCGTGGCACGCCACGCCCTTCACGCCGGGCAGGCGCGCGACCTCCGCGACGAAGCCTGGCGGGCAATCCGCATCTACCGTGAGCATCTGCGCGACGTCCGCGCCCGTGCCCTGCGCCATCGCGAAGCGGCGCTGCTGGTACACGATGCCAGTGGCGATCAGCAGGCCGATCAGCACCGCGAACTGCAGCGTCACCAGCACCGCGCGCACCCTGGTGCCGCCATCCCCGGTACGGGCATCCGGACGCAAGATCGTCGCGGGCGGCAGGCGCGAGACGACGAGCGCCGGGTAAACACCGGCAAGCAGGCCGATCACGACCGCGCCGGCGATGATGCCGAGCGTCAGCAACGGTGCCTGCGCATAGTCGATCGTGGCATTGGTATCGAGAAAGGCGTTGAGCGGCGGCAGCAGCCATTCGCTGGCGACCATCGCCAGCAACGCCGCGACCAGCGTGGCCGCCACCGCCTCGCCGAGGAACTGCAACGCGATATCCCGACGGCCCGCACCGGCCGCCTTGCGGACACCGATCTCCTTGCGCCGCCGCCCCGCCCGCGCCAGCGCGAGATTGACGGTATTGGCCACCGCTACGAACAACACCAGCGCCGCGATTATGGAGCCGGTGATGAGCCGGTCGCGCGCGCCGGGATGCAGATCGGCATCGAGCGCCAGCCGATCGATCCGCACCAGCCCCATGCGATACAGCGACTGCATTTCCGGCGGCATCAGCGTCGCGACCAGCGGGCGCATCTGGCCCGCCGCCTCGGCAGCGGAAGTTCCGGGGCGGAGGCGGAAATAGGTCCTGGACTCGATCCTGAACCCGCCGTCGGCCGGGCGGGCGAGACCGTGCAGGATCGACGCAGCACTGCGCGACGAGGCCAGGATGTCATGGGTCCAGTCGCTCGCGCCGGGCGGCAGATCGGCAAGGATGGCGCCTACGGTCATCGCGCGCCCGGCGATGGTGATCGGCGCGCCCAGCACGTCCTCGCGCCCGAACCAGCGCCGCGCCGCCGCGGCGGTCATCGCCACACCGTCGGGTCGGGCGAGCGTAGCCGCAAGATCCCCACGCAACACCGGGCGCGGCAGCACTTCCGCGATGGCGGGATCGGCCCAGTAGATCGTCTCCTTGCGCTCGACCGCCCCGCGCCGGATCGCGACGTCGGCCTCGGCAAGCCGTGCCCATGCTTCGACCGACGCCAGCCGACCGGCAACGAGCGGCGCCACCAGGCCGCTGCTCAGGTCACGCGTGTCTGGCGCGCCACCGGGCATCAAAAGGGTGGAGGTAGCCAGATAGGTTCGCGCGCGCTCGGGAACGAAGCCGTTCTGCTCCAGGGCACCGCGCACCACGATCACCATCAGGATCGCCGCGGTGAGCCCAACCACCAGCCCGAGCAGCGCGATCAGCGACAGCGTTCGCGCGCCCAGCGCCGCGCGCCACCCGGCGATCAGGAAATGCCGGAGCTTCACAGCAGCGTCTCGCTGACCACGCGGCCGTCGAGCATCCGGATCGTCCGCTGCGCCTCGGCGGCGTGGAGCGGCGAGTGGGTGACCATCACCACCGTGGTGCCCGCCGCCACCGCATCCTTGAGCAGGCCCATCACCTGCTCGCCATTGGCGCTGTCGAGATTGCCGGTCGGTTCGTCCGCCAGGATCAGCTTGGGCTCGGCGACCAGCGCACGCGCGATCGCCACGCGCTGCTGCTGCCCTCCGGACAATTGCTGTGGCCGGTGCCTTGCACGGTGAGCGATCCCAACCTGCTCCAGCGCCTCGCCGATCCTTCGTTTCGCGGCCGCGGCGCCACTGCGATAAAGCAGGCCAATCGCGACATTCTCCTCCACGGTCAGCTCGTCGACCAGATTGAAGCTCTGGAACACGAAACCGATATGCGCGCGGCGCAGCCTCGTCCGTTCCCGCTCGGAGCGTCCCGCCACTTCCTCGCCGAGCAGCCGGTAGGAGCCGCCGCTGGGCGCATCGAGAAAGCCGAGGATGTTGAGCAGCGTCGACTTGCCGCAGCCGGAGGGGCCCATGATCGCGACGAACTCGCCCGCCCCCACCTCCAGCGAGACGGCGTCGAGCGCGCGCGTCTCCACCTCGGTCGTGCGGAAGCTTCTGCGCAGGTCGGTAAGCGTCAGCATGGGACTACCTCAGTCGGTAAGGAGGACGCGGTCGATCCGCGACCAGCTGGAAGTATCGGAAACGATGGCACGCTGCCCCGCCTGCATGCCGGCGAGGATCTCGACCTGGCGGGGATTGCGGCGACCGAAGCGCACCGGCGTGCGCCGGGCACTGCGGCCATCGGGCGCAAGCACGAACAGGTCGCCGCTACCCTGCGCGGCGGCGCCGGCGGGCAGCACCAGCGCGCGGCGATCCAGCCCGAGCGTGAGCTCGCCGTCGATCGCTGCGCCGGGGGTGGCGCCGGTGGGCTGCGCGCCGAGGAAGTCGATCTCGACGGTGAACGCGCCATTCTTCACCTCCGGGCGCACGCGGGTGACCCGCCCTGCAAGGGTGCGCCCGCCAAAGGCCAGCGCAGCGTCCAGCCCGGCTCGGACCCGCGGCAGGTAGTATTCGTCGATCTCGGCAACCACGCGAAAACCGGCATCGCTGGTGATTTCGGCCAGCCGATCCCCGCGATTGCGGTTTTGTCCCGGCTTCAGGTCGATCTGGGTCAGCGTACCGGTCACCGGCGCCCGTACGATCAGGTCATCGAGCTGTGCATGCGTCGCATCGAGGCTGCGGCTCAGGCTTTCCTGCTCGCTGCGCAGGCGGGGGAGCTGTGCTGCGCGCAGCCGCTCCTGGCGCTGGTTGGTGGCCTGCTGCACGGCAAGAAGGCGGCGATAGCGCGCGAGATCGATGTGCAGCGCCTCGGCGTCACCCCTGGGATAGAAGCCGCGCGCGGCAAGTGCGTCGACCCGCGCGGCCTTCGCCTCCAGCGTCGCGACGCTGGCCGCGAGTTCGGTCAGCGTCTTGTCGTTGGTCGCGCGGTTGGTCTCGAGCTGGGTTTCGAAGCTTTGCACCTGGGTGATGGATTCGACGAGGCGCCCGGCATTGTCGAGCACGTCCCGCACGAGTTGCGCATTGCGAAACGCGACCAGCGGCTGTCCGGCCGTCACACGGTCGCCGGGCTGCGCGAAGATCCGGGCGACCTGCCCGCCGGAAACTGCGTCCAGATAGAGGATCTCGCGCGGCTGCAGCGTGCCATGGACCGCGACGACATCGCGAAACAGCTCGATTCGCGCCGTGGCCAGCGTCACCGTGCCGGCCGCGACAGTCAGTGTCCGGGCACCCGCCCCGTGCACCAGCGCAGCGATAGTCACCAGCAAGGCCAACAGCGCGAGGGCAGCAATCCAGCTGCTCCGGCGCGGGCGCTGCCACCAGGGCGTGGCGATGGGATGGTCCATGGACGACACCACGCCATCATATCCGCTGAGCCTGATAAGAAAAAACACCCCCCGGCAACCACTTAGTCGCCGACAAAGCCCGCTCGCACTCCGATGCCGTCCGGATTCGTACAGTTGCGCGTGGCTAACGGCTGCACCTACCATGCGCGCCGATGAAAGGCGCCCGCATCCTCATCGTCGACGACGATCCCGACATTCGCCAAGCGGCGGCGCTGGCGCTTGCGCCCCATGTGAACGGCTGCGACGAAGCCACCGCGCCCGCCGAAGCCGCGCAGATGGTGCGGGAGAGCCGCTATGATGCGGTGTTGCTCGACATGAACTTTCTCGCAGGCGCTCGAAACGGGGAAGCAGGGCTCGCTGCCATTGCCAACCTGCGTGGCGCCGATCCTGCTCTCGGCGTGGTGTTTCTCACCGCCTATGGCGGCGTGAGCCTTGCGGTACAGGCGATGAAGCAGGGGGGCGACGATTTCCTGCTCAAACCCTGGCGCAATGCCCAGTTGATCGCCGCCGTGCGCGACGCCGTCGCTCGCACCGAGGCGCGGCGCCGCCCCTCAACGCTTGCCGCCGTGGAGCAATCCACCATCGCCGAAGCCCTCCAGCGCCACGAAGGCAATATCAGCCGTGCGGCGGCATCGCTGGGGCTCACCCGGCAGGCGTTGTACCGGCGGCTCGCCCGCGATGGATAGCTGGTCCGCAGCCCCGCGCGTCTCTGCTCTTGGCTGGCGCCTGGTCATCGCCGGCGTGGCATTGTGGGGCGCGCTCCAATTGCGACCCACGCATCACGCCGCGACGATCGCCCTGCTGCTGATCGTGGCGGCCCTCGCCCTTGCCGATATCTATCGCAGCCTGACGCGGCGCACCGCCCTTCCGGCACGGACGGAGATTGCAGACGACGCGCACGATGCTGACCAGCTGCGGGCCTTGCTCGACGCAGTGGCCACCGCGCTGTTCGTAATCGATGCAGAGGGCCGGATCGTGCGCTGCAATCGCGCTGCCCGCCGCATGGCAGGCGCCATGGTCGCGAGACTGGAAGATGTCGCCGCGCTCGATCCCGTGACAGCCGCGACCGTCTTGGCCCTCCCGCCCGGCGCGCGTCGCCTGGTTCGTGCGAAGGACGGCCGCAACCTTCTCGCCTGGTGCGGCAGCTTCACCGTGCCTGGCACAGCGCCGCAGCGCCTCCTGTCGCTGCAATGGGTGGCTGGCGAACTGGACGCCGTCGAGATCGAGGCGTGGCATGCAATGACGCGCGTGCTGACTCACGAGATGATGAACGCGCTCGCGCCGATCGTCTCGCTTGCCGAGAGCCTGAAGGCGCTGCCCGAGCATGGCCCGCAGACCGCACGCGCGCTGGCCACGATCGAACGCCGCGCCACGCATCTTCTCGGCTTTGTCGAACGCTATCGCGCGCTCGGCGACCTGCCACGCCCGGTGCCGACGAAATTCGATCTGGCAGCGCTCGTCATAGATATCGTCGAGGCAATGCGGCCGACGATGGGGGAAGAGGTCGTCCTATTCTCGGTAGCGAGACCGCCCCACCCGACCCTCATCCTTGCCGACCCGCAACTGATCGAGCGCGCCCTGGTCAACCTTCTCCAAAACGCGGCGGAGGCCGTACGAGAATGCCCGAATCCCAAAGTTCAGATCGAATTGAAGGCGGACGAGACGGGCACGACCGTCATTGTTTGCGACAACGGGCACGGCGTCGCGCCCGACCAGATGGAAGAGATTTTCGTGCCCTTCTTCTCCACGAAGGCGGGGAGCTCAGGCATCGGGCTGCCCTTATCGAGACAGATTGCATCCTTGCACGACGGAACGCTGGTCACCCGATCGGCGACCAGCGGCGCCCGCTTCGAACTCCACCTGCCAGCACGCAACAGTTGAACATGATCATACCTTTGTAATATTCACGACTGTATTACGACTGCGCAATAATTCCTAAATATTGCTAATAAACTCACTCCCACTCGATCGTGCCGGGCGGCTTGCTGGTATAGTCGTAGGTCACCCGGTTCACGCCGCGCACCTCGTTGACGATACGGGTCGCCACCCGCGGCAGGAAGCCACCGGGGAATTCGAATGCCTCGGCGGTCATGCCGTCGATCGAGGTCACCGCGCGCAACGCCAATACGCTGTCATAGGTACGCCCGTCACCCATCACACCGACGCTGCGTACCGGGGTCAGCACCGCGAAGGCCTGCCAGATCGTGTCGTAGAGGCCAGCGTTGCGGATCTCTTCCAGATAGATCGCGTCGGCCTTGCGCAGAATGTCGCAGCGTTCCTTGGTGACTTCGCCCGGGATGCGGATCGCGAGGCCCGGGCCCGGGAAGGGGTGGCGGCCGACGAACACGTCCGGCAGCCCCAGTTCGCGGCCCAGCGCGCGGACTTCGTCCTTGAACAGCTCGCGCAGCGGCTCGACCAGCTGCATGTTCATGCGTGCAGGCAGGCCGCCGACATTGTGGTGGCTCTTGATCGTCACCGACGGACCGCCGGTGAAGCTGACGCTCTCGATCACGTCCGGGTACAGCGTGCCCTGCGCGAGGAAATCGGCGCCGCCGATCTTCTTCGCCTCGGCCTCGAACACGTCGATGAAGGTCTTGCCGATGAACTTGCGCTTCGCCTCGGGGTCGGTGACGCCGGCGAGGCCGCTAAGGAACAGTTCCTCCGCGTCCACATGGACGAGCGGGATGTGGTAATGCTCGCGGAACATGGTGACGACCTGGTCGGCCTCCCCTGCCCGCATCAGGCCATGGTCGACGAACACGCAGGTCAGCTGATCGCCGATCGCCTCGTGGATCAGCACCGCCGCCACCGCGGAATCGACGCCGCCCGACAGCCCGCAGATCACCTTGCCGTCGCCCACCTGCGCGCGGATCTCGGCGATCTTGGCGGCGCGGAACTCGGCCATCGTCCAGTCGCCCGACAGGCCGCAGACATGGCGGACGAAGTTCGCCAGCAGCTTGGCGCCGTCGGGAGTGTGGACCACCTCGGGGTGGAACTGCATCGCGTAATAGCGACGCTCGTCGTTCGCGATCACCGCAAAGGGGGCACCGGGGCTGGCCGCGACCGGGCGGAAGCCCGGGGCCAGGTTCGCCACCTTGTCGCCATGGCTCATCCACACCTGGTGGGTCTCGCCGGTCTGCCACAGGCCGTCGAACAGCGCGCAGTCATCGGCGACCTCGATAAAGGCGCGGCCGAACTCCCCGCTGTCGCCCTGCACCACCTGGCCGCCGAGCTGGTGCATCATCACCTGCTCGCCGTAACAGATGCCGAGCACCGGCAGGCCGCTGTCGAAGATCTCCTGCGGGACGCGAGGGCTCCCCTCGTCCAGCACCGAGGCGGGCGAACCGGAGAGGATGATGCCCTTGGGCTGCATCCGGGCAAAGGCCTCGGCGGCGGTGGTGAAGGGCGCGATCTCGGAATAGACCCCGGCTTCGCGAACGCGGCGTGCGATCAGCTGGGTCACCTGGCTGCCGAAATCGACGATCAGGATGGAGTCGGTGTGCTGGAGCGTCATGGCTGGCCGATAGGGAGCGATCGCCGGGCTGTCAAAGGGGTGCGGGCGATCAGGCGCGCAGCGGCTCGGCGGCGATCGGGTGGCGGACGCAGGCCAGCGTGCCGACCAGCACGGTAAGCCCCGCAACCACCAGCGGAATCGCGAGGCCGTAGCGGTTGACGAGGATCGCCCCGAGGAAGGCGCCCAGCAGGATCGCCACGACTGCCGCAAGCCGCCGCCCGATATTGGGGTTGCGGCCGCCGGCGAGATGCGAATCGGCGGCGATGCCGGTGAGCGTCAGCGTCAGCACCGTGGTGGTGAGATCGGGCACCTTGAGCTGGCGGATGGTCGCGTTGCGGAAGCCCATCGCGATCGCGGTGAGGGCGATGATCGCGAACACGCAGGTCTCCGGCAGGATGCCCATCGCGTCGGCCCAGGCGGCGACGCCCGCGGCCACGCCGAACAGCACCGCCTCGGTCACCGCCGCCAGCACCAGCCAGCGCCGCAGCGGCTGCCCGGCGAGATGCGCGCCGACCTTGCCCGCCACCAGCGCGCCCACGAGGAAGGACGCCAGCGCGACGATATAGGGCGCGATGGTGAAGCCCGGCGTGCCCGCCGCGGCGAAACCGAGGAACACGATATTGCCGGTCATGTTCGCGGTGAACACCTTGCCCAGCCCGAGCACGCTCACCGCATCGACAAGGCCCGTGGTGACGGAGAGCAGCAGGAGCAGCGGCGGAAGCGGAGAAGCGGCGGTCTTGGGGTCGGCCATGGCGTGGGTCCTCAGAATCGGAAGTTGCTTTCCAGGCCGATCATCCGGATCGGGCGGGGCGCACCGGTTTCGCGCAGGAAGCGCCCGGCCTGGAAGAAGGAGAGCGAAGCGGAAAGCTCGAGCTCGGCGGTGGCCTGCCAGGCGATCGCGCCTTCGATCTGCTTGCCGATGAAGCGGGCGCGGCTGGTACCGGGCGCGCGGAGCAAATTGCCGGGGATGTCGTACACGCCGTCCGCCGTGCTGTAGCGCCAATAGGCGCTGCCCGCGATGCTGGCGGAGACGCCGCCGCCCAGCGTGCCTGCGATGCGCGGGTTGAGGTTGATCAGGTTGTAGGGGCCGACCGGCGACAGCTCGCCGAAATATTTGCCCTTGGGGAACAGCGCATTGAACGTGCCGAGCCGCCGATCGCCGGCATGGCCGTCGCCGCTGATCACGTTGACGCGCAGCACCGCGTCCGGCGCGAAGGGCAGGCTGGGCAGCTTGCGGCCGAGTTCGGTGCCGAGCGTCCAGGCGGCGATCGGCCCGTCGGCGAAGCGGCCGAACTGGGCGACACCCTCGACATTCCAGTGCCAGTTGTCGCGCGCCCCATAGATGCGCGCGCCGAAACTGTGGCGCAACTCGCGGCCGGTGCGGTCGCCGAACTGCGCGGTGCGGTTGCGATAGCCGAGATAATAGAGGTCGAGCCCCGGCAGCACCCCATAGGCGCCCCAGAGCCGCTTGGTCGGCGAGGTGCGGTCGTCGAAGGTGCCGAGCCGGGGTGCCACCGGCGCGACGGCGAGCAGGCTGATCTTCGCGCGCCCCAGCGCCAAGATTCCGCGCACGCCGTCGAACGCCAGCGGCACGTTGGGGCCGTAACGCGTGCCGATCAGCCGCTCGGTGCCGAGCGACAGCATCTGCCGCCCGCCGCGCAGGGTGACCACGCCGAGATCGACTTCCGCGAAGCCCTGGAGCAGGTCGGCGCGGGTCTGGTCGACCGGGCCGGCGGCGGGGCGCACCCCGGCGGCATAGCCGAGGATCGGCTGGGCGAAGGCGCGCAACGGTCCGACATGGAGATCGGCATAGGGCAGCACGCGGGTCCATAGATATGCGTCGTCGGGCGAGGCCGCGTTGCTGAGCGCATTGTTGGCGAAGGATTCGCTACGCAGCCGGACTTCGATGCCGGTGGAGAGCCACGCATCGCCGCCGAGCGGGATATATTTGAACGGCCCGGTCCAGTGGTGCGCGCGCTTCTCTGCATCGGCGAGGTCGGACCAGTCCTCGTCGTAGCGGGTGATGCTGAGTGTCGGGGCCTGCCAGGCTTCGGGGGCGGGGAGGGATTGCTGCCCCTCTGCCTCTTGCGCTCCCCTCCCGCTTGCGGGAGGGGTCGGGGGAGGGACTGACGTGGAGGTGACGCTGCTAGGTTCCAGCCCCTCCCCTAGCCCCTCCCGCAAGCGGGAGGGGAACGCCGGAGGAGATGTCGGAACCTGCGCGGCGGGCATCACCAGCACCACCGCCGCGGCGAGGCTAGCCACGCCGCTTCGCCTGCTCCGCCACCAGCGCCGCGAGGACGAAGCCGCCGATCAGGCCGAGATGCTCGAAAAAGGCATTGGTCGCGCCGAACCGCTCGGGACCCGGCGGCATCGTCCAGAAGGCGTTGGCGGTGAAGGCGGCGAGCAGGGTGAACACCCCCAGCATCCCCGCCCCCAGCCAGATCCAGCGCCCGGTGAGGATCAGCACCGGCCCGATAAGTTCCACCGCGATCGTCAGCGCCGCCCAGAGCGCGGGCGGGTGCATGCCGAAATGCGCCTGCTCCGCCACCGCGCCCTGCCAGTCGGCGAGCTTGACCAGCCCGCCGAGGAGGTACGCGCCGACCAGCAGCAGCCGGGCGAGGAACCAGGTCGGCCGCCAGTCGAGAATGGCGTCGACGAAGCGCGGATCGGGCGTCGCCATGGTCACTTGGCCGCGGGGCTGTGAATCTCGGCGATATAACCGCCGGGGAAGCGCACGATCGCCGCGCGGCCGCCGGCTGCGGCATAAGGCTGCACCAGCGTCTCGACACCGGCGGCCTTGGCCTTGGCGAGCGTCGCGTCGAGATCCGACACTGAATAGCCGGTCATGTCGCGGCCATAGGGCCAAGGCAGCAGGCCGTCGGTGACGAACACTACCATCTTGCCATAGCCGCTGGTGATCGAGATGCGGCGGATCGTCTTGCCGGGCTCGCCGACCTCGGCGCCGGGCGCGGCGCGATCATCGGCGGTCACCTTGGCATGCGCATAGCCCACCCAGCTCTTTACGAAGCGATCGGCGACATCCTCGGTCAGGTAGATGCGGTTCTCGGGCACCGTTTCCAGCGGCGCGTAGCTGGGCTTGGTGGTGTGCCAGTAGATCTGCATGTTCACGCCGCCCGGCCACTGGATCAGCGAATCGCGGCCGATCGGATCGGGGAACGTCACCAGCCGGCGGACCGCGCCGTGCTGCACGGCGGCCTTCACCGCGGCGTCGATGTCGGTCACCAGATAGCCGGTGCGTTCGTCGCCGAAGGGGAACGGGATCGGGGTCTTGAACCCGAATACCGAGACGGTGCCGACGGGCGTCAGCACCAGCTGCGACTTGGTGAGGCTGGTGGTGGGCGTCACCTGGAACACGCCCTGCTTGCTGGTCGTGCCGCCGAAGGTCGCTTGGAAGCTGGTGACGAAGCTGTCGAACTGGTCCTCGGGGACGTAGACGTGCGTGGTGTCGTACTGGGGCCCGACCGAATAGTCGGCAGTCTGCTGGGCGAGCGCCGGGGTGGCGACGACCAGGGCGGAGGCGAGGAGGAAGAGGCGCATGGCGAAACTCCTGTAAAAGTCGCTCCCCTCCCGCGTGCGGGAGGGGTCGGGGAGGGAATGACGTGGAAGAAGCGCGAATAGGGCTCAGCCCCTCCCCTGGCCCCTCCCGCAAGCGGGAGGGGAACGCAGGTGGACGGGGCAGAACAGAGCATCACACCGCCCAGCAGCCGCAGCCGAGCGCGCCCCAGAAGCTCTGGACGTCGGCGGCAGGCACCTGCGCACCGAGCGCCGCGGCATGGTCGTGACCATGCACCGAGCAGCTGCTGTGGCAGGCGCAGGCGGAGGCAAGCTGGGCGCGGGTCTCGGGCGACTGGTGGTAGCCACCGAAGGTCGCGACCGGCGACCAGTCGGGCATCGGCCGGGGCAACGCGGGGGCGAGCGGAGCATAGTCGCCGTCGCCATGCACCACCTGTCCGCCGAGCAGCGTCAGCACCGAGCGGATATGGACGATCTGGTCCTCGGGCACCGAGAAATAGTCCGCCGAGAGCACTGCCAGATCGGCGAGCTGGCCGGCCTTGATCTGCCCCTTCTTGCCGATCTCGTTCGAGAACCAGGTATTCTCGTGCGTCCACATCGCCAACGCCTTTTCGCGGCTGACCCTGTTGGCGCCCGGATAGAGCTTGAGCCCGCCGACGGTACGCCCGGTCACCAGCCAGCTGAGCGATACCCAGGGATTGTAGCTCGCCACACGCGTGGCATCGGTGCCCGCGCCTACCGGCAGCCCAGCCGCGAGCATCTTGGCGATCGGCGGGGTACGCTCGGCCGCCTTGGCGCCGTAGCGCTCGACGAAATACTCGCCCTGATAGGCCATGCGGTGCTGCACGGCGATACCGCCGCCGAGCGCCGCAATGCGATCGATGTTGCGGTCGCTGATCGTCTCGGCATGGTCGAAGAACCAATGGATGCCGGTCAGCGGGATGTCGCGGTTCACCTTCTCGTAGACGTCGAGCGCGCGGCCGATCGTTTCGTCATAGGTGGCATGGAGGCGCCATGGCCAGCGATGCTCGGCGAGCAGGCGGATCACCGGCTCGAGATCGCCTTCCATGGTCGGCGGCATGTCCGGACGCGCGACGCGGAAGTCCTCGAAATCGGCAGCGGAGTAGACCAACATCTCGCCCGCGCCATTGTGGCGATAGCTGTCGTCGCCCTGCCCCGGCGTCACCTGCTTCACCCAGCCGGCGAAGTCCGCCAGCTCTTCCTTGGGCTTCTGGGTGAAGAGGTTGTAGCTGATCCGCACGGTCAGCTGGCGGTCGGCATGCAGCTTCTCGATGATCGCATAATCGTCGGGATAATTCTGGAAGCCGCCGCCCGCGTCGATCACGCCGGTGACGCCCAGGCCGTTCACTTCGCGCATGAAGTGGCGGGTGGAATTGATCTGATATTCCTCGGGCAGCTTGGGGCCCTTGGCGAGCGTCGAATAGAGGATCGTCGCATTGGGCTGGGCGAGCAGCAAGCCGGTGGGGTTGCCCGCGGCATCGCGGACGATCTCGCCGCCGGGCGGGTTCGGCGTGTCCTTGGTATAGCCCACCACCCGCAGCGCCGCGGCATTGAGCAGCGCGCGATCATAGAGGTGGAGGATGAAGACGGGCGTGTCGGGGGCGACGGCGTTGAGCTCGTCGATCGTCGGCAGCCGCTTCTCGGCGAACTGGTGCTCGGTGAAGCCGCCGACCACGCGCACCCATTGCGGCGCGGGCGTATTGTCGACCTGGCGCTTGAGCATCGCCATTGCGTCGGCAAGGCTCGGCACGCCGTCCCAGCGCAGCTCCATATTGTAGTTCAGGCCGCCGCGGATGATGTGCATGTGGCTGTCGATCAGCCCCGGGATCACCCGGCGGCGATGCGCGTCGATCACCTGCGCGCCCGGCGCGGCGGCGCGGACCTCCGCTTCGCTGCCCACCGCGAGGAACTTGCCGTCGCGGATCGCGATCGCCTCGGCCACCGGGTTTTCCCGGTCGAGCGTCGTCACCTGGGCGTTGACGAGGATCAAGTCGGCCATGGGGTTTCCTTACTTCAGTTCCCCTCCCGCTTGCGGGAGGGGCTAGGGGAGGGAGTGACGTGGAGAGGGTCGACCGCGGCATCGCCCAGCCCCTCCCCCGACCCCTCCCGCGAGCGGAAGGGGAGCGCAGACTTCAAGCGAGCAGCTTCATGCCTCGCCGTCGGGCTTCGTCACCGGCACGCCGAGGATCTGCTCGGCACAGTCGGTGCGGAGGTACGTCACGAGGTCATGGCCAGCGAAGATCCGCTTCGCGACCGGCACCACCTGCTCGCCGAGCAACATGCCAAGCAGGCCGATCAGCGCGATCGTCGGCGGCGCCGGCGACTTCACGCCGAGGAGGCTGTAGATGACGCCGACCAGCAGACCGACGGCGAGCGAGATCAGATAGGGCTTCATCTGCAGATCCTCCCCGGCGCGTTTCGATCAGCCGCGCACGAAGGCGAGCAGGTCGGGGTTGATCACGTCGGCATTGACGGTGAGCATGCCGTGCGAGAAGCCCGGGTAGATCTTCAGCGTCGGGTTCGGCAGCAGCTTGGCCTGCAGCTCGGCGCCCTGATGGTACGGCACCACCTGGTCGTCATCGCCCGCCAGCACCAGCGTCGGCACCGTCATGGCCTGAAGATCGGCAGTCTGGTCGGTTTCCGAGAAGGCCTTGATGCCGTCATAATGGGCCTTGGCGCTGCCCATCATGCCCTGGCGCCACCAATTGTCGATCACGCCCGGATAGACCTTCGCGCCTTCGCGGTTGAAGCCATAGAAGGGGCCGGCGGCGACATCGCGGAAGAACTGCGCGCGGTTCTCCGCGGTGCCCTTGCGGAAGCCGTCGAACACTTCGAGTGGCAGGCCGCCCGGATAGGCCTCTGTCTTTGCCATGATCGGCGGCACGGCGGCAACCAGCACCGCCTTGGCGACACGGCCCTGCGGGATGCCGTACTGTGCCACATAGCGCGCGACTTCGCCGCCGCCAGTCGAGTGGCCGATATGTACGGCGTTACGCAGGTCGAGATGCTCGGCGACGGCTGCGGCGTCGGCGGCATAATGGTCCATGTCGTGGCCGTCGCTCACCTGCTGCGAGCGGCCATGGCCGCGGCGGTCATGCGCGACGACGCGGAAGCCGTGCTGGAGGAAGAACAGCAGCTGCGCATCCCAATCGTCCGACGAGAGCGGCCAGCCATGGTGGAACATGATCGGCTGGGCATCCTTGGGGCCCCAATCCTTGAAGAAGATCGAGACGCCGTCCTTGGTGGTCACGGTGGAGGTCATGGGAATGTTTCCTTGAGGTTGGGGGGGCAGGAAATTCGGGTCGAGGAATCAATGGCCTTCGGAGGCGCCGAACATCGTCTTGGCGTAGGTGACGCCGAGGCCGTACGCCCCGCCCCACTGCTTCGCGATGCCGGTGGTGGACTCGTAGGTCTCGCCGCGCGCCCAGTCGCGCTGCAGCTCGAGCAGATACTGGAGCGAGGTCATCGGCACGGCGCCCAGCTGGATCATCCGCTGCACGGCGCGCTCATGTGCTTCGGTCGAGATGTCGCCGCAGGCATCGGCGATGAAATAGGCCTCGAAGCCCTGGTCGATCGCAGAGGCGACCGGGCCGACGATGCAGACGCTGGTCCAGAGACCTGCGAACACGATGCGTGGCTTGGCGATGCGGTTGATCTCCTCGATCACCGCCTCGTCTTCCCAGGTGTTCATCGAAGTGCGGTCGAGCAGCTTCTGGCCCGGGAACGCATCGGTCACTTCGCTGAACATCGGCCCCGAGAAGCTCTTTTCCGCGACGGTGGTAAGGATCGTCGGCACGTCGAACGACTTGGCGGCACGGCTGACAAGCCCGGCGTTGTTGCGCAGGATGGTCGCGTCGATCGACTTGGTAGCGAACGCCATCTGCGACTGGAAGTCGATGAGCACGAGCGCGTGGTTGGTCGGCGAAATCAGCGACTTGCCCGGCGTGGCGGTGGCGGTGAGGGTCATGGTGCGGCTCCTGTTGCTGCCGGTTCGGCGGTGTCGGGTGCAGAATAGCTGGCGCGCATTTTCCGAAAACTCGGATAAAATTACGCATTTCGTTCCATTCTTTAGAACAATTGGCTGACCGGGTGCCGCTTCGCCTTCAGGCTCGCGCAGCAACGGACCGCCGCTCGCAGCCTTAGGCCGCGACGGTCGCACAGGTATTGGACAGGTTTGATGCGATCGGGCGGTTCTACGCCCCCGAAGGGGTCAGAGCTCGATCAGCCCGCGCTTGGCGGCGATCGTCACCGCGTGCGTCCGGTCACTGGCGCCGAGCTTGGCGAACAGCGCCTTCATATGCCCCTTCACCGTCTCCTCGGAGAGCGCGAGCCTGGCGGCGATCTGCTTGTTCGAATTGCCCCAGGCGGCCAGCGTCAGCACCGAGACCTCGCGGTCGGTCAGATCTTCGTCGAGCACGTGCAGCGCGATCGCCGTCGCCACGCTGGCATCGAGATGCTTGCCGCCGTGATGGACCGAGCGGATCGCCTCCAGCAGCTGGTTGCGCAGGCTGGCCTTGAGCAGATAGCCCATCGCCCCGGCACGCAGTGCCTTGATCGCGCGGCCGTCGCCCGAATAGGTGGTCAGCACGATGATCCGGGCACCGGGCGACGCCGCGCGGATCGCGGTGATCGCGTCGAGCCCGGACATGTCCGCCATCTGCAGATCCATCAGCACCAGATCGGGCTGGAGCCGGGCATAGGCCTCGATCGCCTCGGCCCCGCCGCTCGCCTCGCCGGCGATTTCCATGTCATCCTGGGTGGAAACCACCGCGCGCACGCCCTCGCGCAGCAGCATGTGATCGTCGACCAGCAGGATGCGGATCGGCGCGCTGCCGCGTGCCGGCGCACGCCCGCTGGAAACCCTCGTCAACATCGTACGCGCACCAACTCCCGGATCCTGCGCCGAGCATAGCAGCTTTGCCGGCGCTGCGCATCCATGGCTCAGCGCCAGGCCGCCAAGGCTTCGCGAAGCGCCGCGGTGGTCTGGGCTGCGGCGCCGTTGCGGATGTCGAAGGTCCACGCCATCGGAACGGCCTGCGCGTCGTGCGTATCGATTGCCGACAATGCCCCGCGCATCATTGCCACCGCACTCGGCGCGACCAGCGTCTCGGGCAGATCCAGTTCCGACCAGCCGAGCAGGCACCCGACGGAGCCGGCGCCAATCCGCAGCGCCGCGCGCATCGCCAGCGCGGTTAAGGTGCCCACGGTCTCCGGATCGGCGCTCAGCGCAGTGCCCATGCCGATCAGCATCAGCGTCGCCGCGCGAATGGGTGCGGCCGGGCGGGTCAGCATCAGCGTCTCGCCGAAGCCGCCGGTGAAGATCCCGCCCTCCCGCAGTTTGGAAAGAGTGCCGTGCAGCGCATGGTCGACCGCGTCGGCGCCACCGCGATGCACCCCGACGACATCCTTTTCGAGCATCCCCACGACGAGCAGATCGTCTTCGGCTGCGACGACGTCGATCTGCGCTACCGCGAACGCAACGCCCCGCCAGGCACCGATCGCCAGCGATTGCCTGTTCTCCATTCCGCCGCTGCGCTCCCTGCCCCCGCCGGCCCGCCCCGAAATCGCGGGACATCCTGCCCCCGCAACCCCGGCTGCCCTGCTCGGGTCGCCCATGTCTTGAAGAAACCTGCTGCGATCAGCCGCGCTGCTGCCACGCGCGCCGCCAGACGAGCGGGGTGGTCCCGACCAGGCGACGGAACAGCCGGGTAAGGTGCGCCTGGTCGCTGAGCCCGCAGGAACAGGCGATCTGGGACAGCGTGTCGCGGGTGTCGCGCATCAGCAGCTGGGCGCGGCGGATGCGTTGGCGAACGATGTAGGCGTGCGGCGTCTCGCCGGTACTGATCTTGAAGGCGCGGCAGAAATGCCCGGTGCTCAGCTGCGCCACCTCCGCCAGCGTGGAGGTGAGGATGGGGCCTTGGAGACAGCTGTCGACATGCGCAGCGACACGGCGAAGCTGCCAGCCGGCCAGGCCGCCTTTCGCCGCGCCGCCGACGTGCACCAGCCCTTCCGGCAACAGGTCCTCGGGTCCATCCGCACCGTGCGTTACGCCCAGGCTGGACAGGCGCTCGAGACGGTGCCCGGCAAGCGGCGGATCCTCGTCGTGCGACCGAATGGCGCGCGCCAGCAGGGCGGTCAGTTCGGGGGGGCCGCCCGTCTGGGCCGGAGCAGCAACATCGATCAACGCCTGGTGGTACATGGTTCCATCCCGTCTTGCCGGGAGGACTGTCGCGCAGCCCGCAGCGCGGCGGAATCGAACCTCCGCAGAACAGGACATCGCTTTGATTTGGGGTAACCATACCAAGGTTTGGGGTGACGCCGCCCCGCGCCAGTCGCGCGGGAGCAGCAAGGTTTCGGTAGGCGCGCCCAACCGAAATGCTATGGGCGCATCCATGTCGACCGTCCTCGCCCATCCTGCCGCACTTCGGCCGCGTCTCCCGGTCGCGACTGCCGCATGAACCGGATCGCGCTCAATGCCGGCCTGGCGCTGCTCGTCGCGCTGCTGTTCGCCGGCTCGTTGATGGCAGGCAAGTTCTGGGTGCCGGTCGACGCCTGGTTCAGCCACGATCCGCGCTGGTGGATCATCGCCGAGCTGCGCCTGCCCCGCGCGATCCTAGGCCTCGCCATCGGCGCGGCGCTGGGGCTGTCCGGCGCGGTGCTTCAGGGCTTCCTGCGCAACCCGCTCGCCGATCCTGCGGTGGTCGGCGTCTCCTCCAGCGCGGCACTGGGCGCGGTCGGCGCGATCGTGCTACTGGGGAGCAGTGCACCGCTGGTGTTGTTCGGCTGCGCGATGGCGGCGGCGTGCGGATCGATGCTGCTGCTCGCGGGGCTGGCCTGGCGGGCGGAGAGCGCGGTCGCTTTCATCCTCGCCGGCACGGTGCTCGCCAGTCTGGGCGCGGCGCTCACCAGCTTCCTGATCTCGATCGCGCCCAACCCCTATGCCACCGCCGAGATCCTCGACTGGATCATGGGCGCGCTGACCGATCGCAGCTATGCCGAAGTGCAACTGGCCTTACCGTTCATCGCGATCGGCTGTGGCCTGCTGCTGTTCACCGGTCGTGCGCTCGATGCACTGACGCTGGGCGAAGCCGCGGCGCGCTCGATGGGGCTGCGGCTGGAGCGGACCCAGTTGCTCGTCGTGCTCGGCACCGGGCTGGCGGTGGGCGCGAGCGTGGCGGTGACGGGGATCGTCGGCTTTGTCGGGCTGATCGTGCCGCATCTGCTCCGCCCGCTCACCGGCGCGCGCCCCTCGGCGTTGCTGCTGCCCAGCGCGCTCGGCGGCGCGGCGCTGCTGCTGGCGGCGGACAGCCTGGTGCGGCTGTCGCCCGGCCCCAGCGAAGTCCGCCTCGGTGTGGCGATGGCGCTGCTCGGCACCCCCTTCTTCTTCGTGCTGCTCCTCAAGCTCCGGCGGTCGACATGGAACTGAGCGTCACCGATCTCGCGGTCAGCCTCGGCAAGCGGCGCGTGCTGCACGGGATCGACGCGGTGCTGCGGCCCGGCAAGGTCACAGCGATCCTCGGCCCCAACGGCTCCGGCAAGTCGACGCTGGTGCGAACCCTGGCCGGGCTGCTCGATCCCGATGCCGGACAGGTGAAGCTGGACGGCAAGCTGCTTGCCCGGCTGGCGCCGCGCGAGCGCGCCCGGCGGGTCGGCTATCTGCCCCAGGAAGCGACGGTACACTGGGACCTGCGCGTCGCCGACCTCGTTGCGCTCGGCCGGATGCCGCATCGCGCGCCGTTCGCCGGCCTGTCCGCCGAGGATCATGCGGCGATCAACGCGGCGATCGAAACCACGGCCATCCGCCCGCTTGCCGATCGGCTGGTCACCCAGCTCTCCGGCGGCGAACGCGCGCGCGTGCTGCTCGCGCGCGTGCTGGCCGGGCAACCGCAATGGCTGCTCGCCGACGAGCCGTTGGCCAGCCTCGACCCCGTCCACCAGCTCGACCTTCTCGATCGCCTCCGGACACTGGCGGCGGGCGGCATGGGCGTGGTGATCGTGCTCCACGATCTCGTCCAGGCAGCCCGGGCGGCCGACGACGTGCTGCTGCTCCGCGACGGCCGCACCGTGGCCTTCGGGCCGGCCGAGGCGGCGCTCGCCCACCAGCCGCTGCGCGATGCGTTCGGGGTGGAAGTGATGGTAATAGGCGACGAACAGGGCCGGCTGCTTCCGGTCCCGGTCGGGCGGACGAAACTCGCCTAGCCGCCGAGCACCTCGACCAGCGTCTGCACCTTCTTCTGCCGCCATTGCGGCAGCGGCGCGACCAGCCAGTAGCCGAGTCGCGAGGCCTTGGGCTCGCCCACGACGGAGACACGGCCCGCCTCGATATCGGCGCGCGCGAGCAGCTCGGGCACGGTCGCCCGGCCCAGCCCCTGCGCGGCAGCGTCGATCGCCAGGCCCGCGTCGGCGACCCGGACCAGCGATCCGGCATCCTCGGCCATGCAGCCGGGCCAGGAAATCCGCACGTCGATGCTGCCGCCGCCGGGCCGTTCGACGGTGATCATGCCGTCGCTTTCCAGCGCCTCGCCCTCATGCTCGCCGGGACCTTCGCCCCAGCGGATTGCCAGGTCGAGATTGGCCTCGGTAAAGTCGAGCGCGTCGTCGGCCGGTACCAGCACGAAGCGCAGGTCAGGATCGGCCCGCGCGATATCGGAGAGGCGCGGCATCAGCCATTTGGCGGTGAGGTCGCGCGGTGCTGCAATGGTCAGCGATTTGGAGGATTGCCCCGCCTGCATCGCCCGCACCGCTTCCTCGAACTGGAGGAAGCCGTTGCGCAGCGCGGTGAGCCCGCTTTCCGCCTCGGGAGTGAGCTCCAGGCCCTTGGTGGTTCGGCGAAACAGCACGACGCCCAGCGTATCCTCCAGCGCACGGATCTGCTGGCCGACGGCGGCGGGCGTCACCGCCAGTTCGTCCGCTGCGCGGGTAAAGGACAGATGGCGCGCGGCGGCATCGAGCACGCGCATGCCGTTCAGGGGAAGGTGGGTGCGCTTCATTGTTCGCCCGCCACGGCCGGCGCGATGAGCGCGAATCTCGGAATGGTCACGTCGAACGCGTCGCCGTCCTCGTCGATCATGTGATAGCTGCCCTGCATCGAGCCGGTCGGGGTCGAAAGCGGGCAGCCCGAGACATAGTCGAAGCTCGCACCCGGCGCGATCATCGGCTGTTCGCCGACGACGCCTTCACCCTCTACCGTGTGGCGCAGGCCCCGGCCGTCGGTGATGATCCAGTGACGGGTGAGCAGCTGGACTGCCACCGGGCCCTCGTTCTCGATGCGGATATGGTATGCCCAGAACCAGCGGCCGCGGTGCGGCTCGGACTGTTCGGGCAGGTACGACACCGACACGCGAACGACCACGCCGCGCGTCGTCGCCTCGTCGGTGAAGAGCGCCTTCACAGCCCGGCGCCTCGCAGCGCCTGGTCGAGATCGGCAATCAGGTCGTCGGCGTCCTCGAGCCCGACATTGATGCGGATCATGCCTTCGGTGATGCCCATCTCCAGCCGCTTTTCCTCGGCGAGACCCGAATGGGTCGTGGACGACGGATGCGTCATCAGCGAGCGCGAATCGCCGATATTGTTGGAGATGTCGATCAGTTCCAGCCCGTCGAGCAGCGCGTGCGCCTGCTTGCGGCCGCCATCGACCTCGAAGCTGAAGATCGGGCCACCGGCCGCCATCTGGCGCATGAACAGTGCATGCTGCGGATGGCTGGGCAGCGCGGGGAAGTTTACCCGCGGCACGCGCGTTTCCAGGAAGCTGCCGACCTTGAGCGCATTCTCGCTCTGGCGACGGATGCGCAGGTCGAGCGTCTCGATCCCCTTCAGCACCACCCAGGCGTTGAACGCGCTGAGCGTCGGGCCTGTGTTGCGGGTGAAGGGCAGCAGCGTATTGGTGATGAAGTCCTCGGAGCCGCAGACCGCGCCGGCGAGCACCCGGCCCTGCCCGTCCATCATCTTGGTGGCGGAATAGGCGACCACGTCGGCGCCGAAGTCCATCGGGCGCTGGAGCGCGGGCGTCGCGAAGGCATTGTCGACCACGGTGACGATGCCGTGCCGCTTGGCGATCGCGCAGACGGCTTCCAGATCGACCACATCCATCGTCGGGTTGGCCGGCGTCTCGAAGAAGAAGAGCTTGGTGTTCGGGCGGATCGCGTCCTCGAACTGCTGCGGATCGCGCGCATCGATCGTCGTGGTGGTGACGCCGAAGCGCGGCAGCAGGCTGTCGGTCAGCCAGCGGCACGAGCCGAAGGCGGCGCGGCCCTGGACGATATGGTCGCCCTGACTCACCTGGCAGAGCAATGCTGCGGTCATCGCCGCCATGCCCGTCGCCATGGTGCGGCACGCCTCGGCGCCTTCGAGCAGGGCGATGCGCTGCTCCAGCATCTCCACCGTCGGGTTCTGGAGCCGCGAATAGGTCATGCCCGCCTGTTCGCCGGCGAAGCGCGCGGCGGCATCGCCCGCGCAGTCATAGGCATAGCCCGAGGTGAGGAACAGCGCCTCGCTGGTCTCGCCGAACTCCGAGCGCGCGGTGCCGCCGCGCACCGCCTGAGTCGCGGGCTTCCAGTTACGGGTGACGCTGGGATCCTGTCCGGTACGACGCTTCATGGGCGCTGCTTTGCGGCGCTTGGGGCCGCTGCGTCAACCTTTGCCTTGTACCAGGAGCCCGGGCCGCGCTTCGTTCCGGGGAGGATTTTGTTGGACGCGGCCCGGACCTTCGCTACCGTTTCGCAATGCGTCTCCGCCTTTCGGCCCTCGCCACCCGCCCCTGGCTCGTCGCCCTCCTCCTTGGTCTCGCTGCGCAGCTGCTGTTCACGCTGCACCTCGACCAGCCGGGGGGCATCATGTTCGACGAGGTCCATTATGTCCCCGCCGCCAAGACGCTGATCGAGCTCAGCGGGCCGCGCAACACCGAGCATCCGCTGCTCGGCAAGGAGCTGATCGGCGCAGGGATGGACCTGCTGGGCGACAACCCCTTCGGCTGGCGGCTGATGCCGACGATCGCCGGCACCGCGACGGTGCTCGGCGTCTTCGCCTTCCTCTGGATCCTGATGCGCGGCCGGATGCGCGTGGCGGTGACCGGCGCGGTGCTGGCGATGCTCAATCAGAGCCTGTTCGTCCAGGCGCGCACGGCGATGCTCGACGTGTTCCTCGGCGCCTTCCTGCTCTGGGGCATGATCTTCCTGCTCTGGGCGATGCACGGCACGCGCCGACAAGTGCGGTGGCGCTGGTGCGTCGGCGCAGCGCTGCTCGGGCTCGCCACGGCGGTCAAATGGGCGGCGGCGCCGTACATCGCCGCTCTCGGGCTCGCGCTGGTCGCGGTGCGGCTGCGTGACGCCCGCCGCGCCCGGCGGCCGATCGCGACCGCGCTGTTCTCCGGCGATCAGCCGCACTGGCCCGGCCTCTCCACGCTGGCCGGCCTGGCACTGCTCGGCGCGATCAGCATCCCGGTCTATTTCGCGACCTTCGCGCCCACCTTCTTCTACCTGACCGGTGCGACCGACGGACTGCGCGGGCTGCTCCACCTCCAGCGCGAGATGTACGAGGCACAAACCCAGGTGCTGCCGCATCACACCTACCAGTCCGAATGGTGGAGCTGGCCGCTGATGTTGCGGCCGATCTGGTTCTTCTACGAATGGGATCACGGTGCCCAGCGCGGCGTGCTGCTGATCGGCAACCCGGTGGTCATGTGGGGCGGGCTGGTCGCAGTGCTCGCCAGCTACGTGCTGTGGTTCCGCACCAAGGCCTGGCGCCCGCTGCTGCTGGCGCTACTCTGGACCTTCTCGGTGGCGATCTATGCGATCATCCCCAAGTCGCTAGGCTTTTATTATTACTACCACCTGTCGGCGATCTTCCTGTGCCTGGTGCTGCCGGTGACCTTCCACCAGTTCGACCGGCTGCGCGCCAAGGGCTGGGAGGAATGGTATCTCGCGCTGGCGCTGGTGTCCTTCGGCTATTTCTACCCGATCCTCTCCGCTGCGCCGCTCAATGACGCACAAAGCTATACCCACTGGATGTGGCTGCCGAGCTGGCGGTAAATTTCGTTGCGTCCCCATCCGCCATCTTGAACCGGTCGCCGCACGCGCTAGCTTTCCATCAGTTTCAAACTGCAACGGAGCTACCATGGCCGCGTCGACCGACACCCTCTTTCGTCCGTTCCGTATCAAGTCGCTCGATCTGCCGAACCGGATCGTCATGGCGCCGATGACCCGGACCTTCGCGCCCGAGGGCATTCCCGGCGCGGTCAACGCCGCTTATTATCGCCGCCGCGCCGAGGGCGGCGTGGGCCTGATCCTCTCTGAGGGCACGGTGATCGACCGCCCGGCGTCGCGCAATCACCCCAACATCCCGTTCTTCCATGGCGACGCCGCGCTGGCCGGCTGGAAACAGGTGATCGACGAGGTCCATGCCGCCGGCGGCAAGATGGCGCCGCAGATCTGGCACACCGGCTCGACCAAGGCGCAGACCGACTGGGTGCCCGCCGTGGACGTGGAAAGCCCCTCGGGCGTCGTTGCCCCGGGCAAGCCGCGCGGCGTGGCGATGACCGAACAGGACATCGAGGCGACGATTGCCGCCTTCGCCAAGGCTGCGGCCGACGCCAAGCGGCTCGGCTTCGACACGGTCGAGATCCACGGCGCCCATGGCTATCTGATCGACCAGTTCTTCTGGGCGGGCACCAACACCCGCGAGGACGGCTATGGCGGCGCGACCCTGCCGGAGCGTTCGCGCTTTGCAGTGGAGGTGATGAAGGCCATACGCGCGGCGGTGGGCCCGGACTTCCCCGTGATCCTGCGCCTCAGCCAGTGGAAGCAGCAGGATTACAGCGCCCGTCTCGCCACCACGCCCGACGAGATGGCAGCCTGGCTCCAGCCGCTGGTCGATGCCGGCGCGGACGTGCTGCACTGCTCGCAGCGTCGTTTCTGGGAGCCCGAATTCCCCGAGATCGACGGCGAGAACGGCCTCAACTTCGCAGGCTGGGCGAAGAAGCTCACCGGCGCCGCGACGATCAGCGTCGGTTCGGTCGGCCTTTCGGGCGAGTTCATCGCAGCGTTCGGCGGCGAGACGTCCGAGCACAGCGATCTCGACAAGCTGGTCGAGCGGATGGAGCGTGACGAGTTCGACCTGATCGCGGTCGGCCGCGCACTGATCAGCAATCCGGACTGGGCGAAGAAGGTCCAGGCGGGTGCGGGCCAAGAGCTGAAGGGCTTCAGCCCGGCGGCACTGGCCGAGCTGGTGTAAGGATTAATCAGCTTCAGCCCCTCCTCTTCTTACCCCCCTCCCGCTTGCGGGAGGGGATGGGGGAGGGTGAGTGAGGGTAGCAGGCGACGCCGGTGCAGAAAGAGCCCCCACGTCGCACCCTCCCCTATCCCCTCCCGCAGGCGGGAGGGGGAATAAGGAAGAGGGGAGGGGCTGCCCGCCTAGTACCGCCCCCACACGAACCGCGACGACAGCGCGAAATTCCACACCGCCGCCACCGCAATCCCTGCCAGCGCGGAGACCCGCCAGTCGCCGTGCTGGACATTGTGGAGGAACGCCGCGAGCCCGACATTGGCCGCCGCCCCCACCGCGCACACCAGGCAGAAGCTCACCCAGCCCCCGATCAGCGCCGCGCCCTTGAGCCGCCGCTCGCGATAGGTGAGCGCGTTGTTGAGCAGATAGTTGAACGTCATCGCGACGATCGTCGCGACGATGGTGCCGGTGACGAAGGGCAGGCCCGCGATGCGGAACAGCAGGAACAGTACGGACAAATGCACGGCCGCCCCGATCGCGCCGATGGCCGAGAACATCGCGAAGCGCACCGGCACGACCTTGCCAAACATCCGGTCGTAAAGCGCGATCAGATATTCCATCGCCACGACGTAATCGAGCTTGCTCTCGCCCTCGGTACGCACGCGGAAGGTATAGGGCAGCTCGCGGAAGCGCAGCGGCTTCGGACTCGCGGTCATGATATCGAGCAGGATCTTGAAGCCGATGCCAGAGAGCACCGGCACCAGCCCGCGGGCGATCTCGCTGCGGATCATGAAGAAGCCGCTCATCGGATCGGTCAGGTCGGCCTTGAGCACCTGGCGCGACAGCTTGGTCGCGAAGGCGGATTTTGCCACGCGCTCGCTGTCCCACTCGCCGGTGCAGCCGCCTTCGCAGAAGCGCGAGCCGATCACCACGTCGAGGCTCGCATCGGCCTGCAGCGCGTCGAGCATCTTGGGCAGCAGCGTCTCGTCATGCTGCAGGTCGCCGTCGATCACCGCCACGCACGGCGCCGCCGTCGCGCACATCCCCTCGATGCACGCCGAGGAGAGGCCGCGCCGACCGATCCGCTGGATCACGCGCACGCGCGGATCCTCCCGGCCGATTGCGCGGGCAGCGTCGGCGGTCCCGTCAGGGCTGTCGTCGTCGACGAAGATCGCTTCCCAGGCGCGGCCGGCAAGGGCCGCGTCGAGCTTGGCGATCAGGAGGGGAACATTGGCGCGTTCGTTAAAGGTGGGGATAACGACCGCAAGTTCGAGCAGAGTATCGCTCACTGAAGCTCCAGCAGCACCGCGTCCCCCATCGCGGACGTTGAAAGGGTACCCCCGAGATCGGCCGTCCGCGCGCCCTTGGCGAGTGCTGCGGCAACCGCTTTTTCTATGCGCTGTGCCGATGCTTCGTCGGCCAGCGAGTGCCGCAGCAGCATGGCCGCGGAAAGGATGGCGGCGCAAGGGTTCGCCTTGCCCTGCCCGGCTATGTCCGGCGCGCTGCCGTGGATCGGCTCATACATGCCGTTCGCGCCCGACCAGGCGGCGAGCGAGGCCGAGGGCAGCATGCCGATCGAACCGGCGCACATGCTCGCCTGGTCCGAAAGGATGTCGCCGAACAGATTGCCGGTGACGATCACGTCGAACGTCGCCGGCGCGCGCACCAGCTGCATCGCGGCGTTGTCGACATACATATGGGTCAGCTCGACCTCGGGATACTCCGCCGCCATCGCGGTCACGACGTCGCGCCACAGCTGCGAGGTTTCGAGCACGTTCGCCTTGTCCACCGAGCAGAGCTTCTTGCGGCGGCGCTTGGCCATTTCGAAGCCAACGCGGGCGATGCGCGCCACTTCCTGCTCGTTGTAGCTCATCACGTCATAGCCCTGGCGCAGGCCCTCGGCGGTGGTGCGAAGCCCCTTCTCGCCGAAATAGACGTCGCCGATCAGCTCGCGGACGATCACGATATCGAGACCGTTCACCACCTCGTGCTTGAGCGGCGAGGCGTCGCCGAGTGCCGGGAACAGCGTGGCGGGGCGGAGATTGGCGAACAGGCCGAGCGCCTGGCGGATGCCGAGCAGCGCTGCCTCGGGGCGCAGATGGCGCTCCAGCTTCTCGAAGCGCGGGTCGCCGATCGCGCCGAACAGCACGGCGTCGGCACGCTTGGCGAGCGCCAGCGTGTCGTCGGGGAGCGGATGGCCAGAGGCGAGATAGCCCGCGCCGCCGACAGGCGCGTCCTCGAAGCTGAGGCCGAGATCCAGCGCCTCGAGCACCCGGCGCGCCTCGCGCGTCACCTCGGGGCCGATCCCGTCACCCGGCAGTACAGCAATCAACGGCATTCCGATCCCCACGCTAGCAGCATGTCCTGAGAGGCGCGCTTAGCCGCCCCGGGGCCCTTCATGCAACTGCCCGCAACAACCGGTCCACCAGCCGGGCGCGCGCGGCCATCAGATCGGCGCCGCGACCGATCAGCAGGTCGCGCGCCAGAAAGTGGCCGGTGAGGCGCAGGCCGGCCAGGATGTCCTCCCAGTCTGCCGCACCGCCTTCTGTGAGGAAGGCCGGCAATGCGAGCAAGCGATTCTCGTAGCCGAGCGCCCCCGCCCGACTGACCGCGATACCGCTCTTGGGGCTGACATAGGCGAGATCCTCGCTCGCACCGGTCGCCGCGCAGCGTTCCAGATCGAGACCGAAGCCGAGTTCGGCGAGCAGCAGCAGTTCGTAGCGCACCAGCGCCACCGCCCAGCCGCGCGCGGCGGGTGCGGCCTCGATCGCGTCGAGCACGCCGCCCAGCGCGGCATGGAGGCGGGGATAGGGCAGCCCTTCAGGCAGCGTCGCGGCGGTGAGCGCCGTCACCCAGGCGAGCGCGGCGGCGGGGAGCGGCTCGCCGAACATCGGCGCGCGGCTGTGGAGGAGCTCGACGGTGAGCCCGGCGAGTTGCTCCTCGGTCCGCGCGCGCCATTCGCCCTGGATGAGGTTCGCCGGTTGCAACACCGGTCGCAGTGCGCGCGACCGGCCGCCGCGGACATAGCCGGGCTGGACGCCGTCGCTTTCGGTGAGCGCCCGCACGATCGCGCCATGTTCGCCATGGGCGCGAACGCTGAGCAAGATGGCTTCGGCGCGGAGGTGCATCGCCGCGATGTAGGATGCGCGCGGCGGAAAGGGAAATGCGGGGGCGGCGCAGATGCCGCCCCCGCGGGAGGCCTCAGCCCATCGACGCGATGTCGATGACGAAGCGGTACTTCACGTCGCTCTTGAGCATGCGCTCATAGGCGGTGTTGATCTCCTCGGCGCGGATCATCTCGATATCGGCGACGATGCCGTGCTCGGCGCAGAAATCGAGCATCTCCTGCGTCTCGGCGATGCCGCCGATCAGCGAGCCGGCGATCGAACGCCGCTTGAAGATCAGCGCCGCGACGTTGGGCGAGGGATGCGCATGCTCGGGAACGCCCACCAGCGTCAGCGTGCCGTCCCGCTTGAGCAGGGTGGTGAAGGCGTCGAGGTCATGGCTGGCAGCCACGGTGTCGAGGATGAAGTCGAAGCTGTTGGCGTGCGCCGCCATCGCCTCGGCATCGCGCGAGACCACGACCTCGTCCGCGCCCAGCGCCAGCGCATCGGCGCGCTTGCTCTCCGAGGTGGTGAAGGCGACGACATGCGCGCCCAGCGCATGCGCCAGCTTCACGCCCATATGGCCGAGCCCGCCGATCCCGACGATGCCGACCTTCTTGCCCGGGCCAACCTGCCAGTGTCGGAGCGGCGACCAGGTGGTGATGCCGGCACAGAGCAGCGGGGCGACGGCCGCGAGATCCTGTTCGCCATGCCCGACCTTGAGCACGAACTTGTCGCTGACGACGATGCGCTGCGAATAGCCGCCCAGCGTGTGGCCGGGAGCGTCCGGCGTCGGGCCGTTATAGGTGCCGACGAAACCGTTCTCGCAATATTGCTCCAGCCCCTCGTCGCACGAAGCGCAATGCTGGCAGCTGTCGACCATGCAGCCGACGCCGACCACGTCGCCCACTGCGAACTTCGAGACATGCCCGCCGACGGCGCTCACTCGGCCGACGATCTCGTGGCCCGGCACGCACGGATAGAGCGTGCCTTCCCACTCGGAGCGGACCTGGTGGAGGTCCGAGTGGCAGACGCCGCAATAGAGGATGTCGATCTGCACGTCGTGATCGCCGGGAGCGCGGCGCTCTATATCGATCGGCTCGAGCGGCTTGTCGGCGGCATAGGCGCCATAGGCTTTGGTGGCCATGGGATGTATCTCCTGGGGGTGAGGGTTCGAAGGGTTCAGCGCGGACCGGCGCGATAGGTTGCCTCGTCCACCGGCTCCATCCACTCGACCATCTTGCCGTCGAGTGCTTCCTGGACGGCGATATGGGTCATCGCGGTGGTGGCGCTGGCGCCGTGCCAGTGGCGATGGCCGGGCGGGCACCAGACGACGTCGCCGGCGCGGATCTCGAAGATCGCCTCGCCCTCGCACTGCGTCCAGCCTGTACCGGACAGGACGACCAGCGTCTGGCCGAGCGGATGCGTGTGCCACACGGTGCGCGCGCCGGGCTCGAAGGTGACGCTCGCCACCCCGTGCAGCGCGGGCGACGGGGCGGTGTGGAGCGGGTCGACCCGGACGCGGCCGGTGAACCAGTCAGCCGGGCCGGCCTGCGAGGGCTGGCTGCCGTTGCGCTTGAGTTGCATGCATTCTCCTGCCGGCGCGAAATCGCGCTTGAGGAAAGATATGGCCTCGGCACTTTCCCGATTAGCCGCTGGTATCTGCATGCAGTGCTGAATAGGGTTCATCAATGAACCGCCAGCAGCTTTCCGAACTCACCGCTTTCCTCGCCGTGGCGCGCCAGAAGAGCTTCACCCGCGCCGCCGCGCAGAGCGGGGTCACGCCCTCGGCGCTCAGCCATGCGATGCGCGGGCTGGAGGAGCGGCTGGGCGTGCGGCTGCTGCACCGTACCACGCGGAGCGTCAGCCTCACCGAAGCGGGCGAGCGGCTGTTCGCCACGCTCGCGCCGCGGCTCGACGAGATCGAGTCCGAGCTGGCGGCGCTGACCGCCCTGCGCGACAAGCCGGCCGGGCTGGTGCGGATCAGCGCCGACGAGCACTCGCTCAACACCCTGCTCTGGCCGCGGCTGGCGCCCATCCTGCGCGAATTCCCGGACATCCGGGTCGAGATCGACAGCGACTATCGGCTGAAGGACATCGTCGCCGAGCGGTTCGATGCGGGCGTGCGCTTCGGCGACATCATCGCCAAGGACATGGTGGCCGTCCCGATCGGCCCCGAGGCACGGATGCTCGCGGTCGCCTCCCCCGCCTATTTCGACCGCGCCGGACGACCGGAGGCGATCGAGGACCTGACGGCGCACGCATGCATCAACCTTCGGCTGCCTACCTATGGCGGGCTCTATGCCTGGGAGTTCGAGGAAGAGGGCCGCGAGCGCAAGGTGTGGGTCGACGGGCCCCTCACCTTCTCCTCGGTCTTTCCGATCCTCCGCGCGGCGCTCGACGGCTTCGGCATCGCCTGCCTGCCCGATGCGATGCTGGCACCGCATCTGGCAAGCGGCGCGCTGGAGGCGGTGCTGACGCGCTTCTCGCCGCCCTTCGCCGGCTATCATCTCTATTACCCCAGCCGCCGCCAGCCCACCCCGGCCTTCGCGCTGCTGGTCGAGCGGTTGCGCTGGCGAGGCTGATCCGGCTGTGGCAGGTTGTCGGGGAAGAGCCCAAGCGTTCTCAACATCCTACAGGGAGAGATGTCGTGAAGATCCTGCCCAGCGCCCTTGCCGCGGCCGCATTGCTGGTCGCCGCCCCCGCCGCGGCGCAGACCGCTGCCGATCCCACCTCCTTCGCCACCGCCAAGGAGGTGCAGTCCCAGATCAAGGCGATGCTGGCCGAGATGAAGCCGGGCCAGGGCTTCGCCTGGAAGCCGCTGGTACGCGACGGCAGCAACAGTGCCGCCATCGAGATCTGGAAGAAGCCGGGCAAACCCGCCGTACACCCGGACCAGGCCGAATATGCGATCGTGCTGGAAGGCGCGGGCACGCTCGTCTCGGGGGGGACCATGCCCGATCGCGAGGTCCGCAACCCCACGCTGGTGGAAGGCAGTCGCATCGAGGGTGGCACCACCCGCACGCTTGCGCCGGGCGACGTGATCCTGGTGCCGGCGGGCGTGCCGCACTGGTTCGGCATCACCGGCGCGCGGCTGGTGCTACTCGGGATCAAGCTGCCCAAGGGGCAGTGACGGGCCCGCGCTAGTTCGCCGCGCCGGCGGAGGCCGCCGGGACGAGGCTCCACCAGGACAGCGTGTGAACGTCATGCGCGCTGGTCCACACGCCGCTGCCGGCGAAGCGCAGCGCGCCGCTGCCGCTCGGCTTGCCCAAGCGGCCGAGGATCGCGAGCGTCTTGGGGTCGATAGTGACGAAGGTCTGGTCGGCGGTGGTACGCAGCCAGACCATGCCGCCACCGGTGTCGATGTCGCCGTAGAGCAGATCGGCGCCGACCTTCACTCGGCCCGAGACTTCGACTGTCGCCGGATCGACCCGCGCGAGCGTGCCGTCGCCTTGCTCCTGCACCCATACCGCCCCCTCGCCCGCCGCGAGGAAGCCCGGCTGCTTGCCGAGTCGAGTGCGCCCGGTCACCTGGTTCGTAGCCGGGTCGATCCGCTGGAGCGACTGCTGTCCGCTGCTCACCGCCCACACCGCATCGAACCCGAAGGCGAGGTAGTGCGTGCCGGGGTCGACCGCGATTGAGGCGACGACGCGATTGTCCGCCGGATCCACCCGGGCGATCTTGCCTGCATTGTCGCTCGCCACCCAGATTGATCCGGCACCGGCAACGACGTTGAGCTCCCCCGCCGGATTGGCGATGCCGGTGGGGATCGCCGCCAGCAGCTTGGCGGTCTTGAGGTCGATGCGGTTGAGCGTGCCCTCCTTGCAATCGGCGACCCAAAGCGAGCCCGCCGCGATCGCCATCGCCCCACACGGATGCGTCATCGCCACTTCGGCGAGCTTGCCGCCGCGCGACCAGCGTTCGACGCGGCCCTTGTTGGTCGCCCAGACACTGTCGCCGTCCACCGCGAGAAAGTCGGCAAAGCCCGGCACGGTCAGCACCTGCTCCTCGCGGGGCTGCGGATCGGCGGTGGCGGGCGCGGCGGCGAGCAGCATGGCGAGCATCGGCATCCAGACCATCGCTCAGCCCGCCGCCACGTCGGTAGTGGCGCTCGGTCGCTGCTTCAGCCGAGCGAGGATCGGCTGGAAGGGGTACAGCCACTGCTCGCGGATCGACAGCCGCCGCCGCTCGTCCTGGCCGACGACCGAGGCCTCGCCTTCCTTGTAGGTGCCGAAGATCCGGTCGAGCAGGATCAGCGAGTTGCCGTAATTGCAGCGCGTATGTTCATACGGCACCGAATGGTGCAGGCTGTGGTGGCGGATCGTGGTGAACACGAAGCTGTACCAGATCGGCGGATCGGACCGGACATTGGCGTGCGCGAAGCCGGAGACGACGCCCAGCACGCTCACCCCGCAGAAGATCGCGGTAAGCGGCAGGTCGAACAGCGCGACGACGCTGAGGCTGATCAGGAACAGCTCGATCGGATTGCCGACATAGCCTTTGGCGGCGTTGAGCTGTGTGAGGTGGTGGTGCGGCGCGTGCGTCATCCAGAAGGGCGCCGAATTGTGCATCAGCCGGTGCATCCAATACTGGCCGAACTCGATCAGGAAGATCACCAGCGCTACCTGCGCCAGGAACGGCCAGTGCATCAGCCACGGCGTGGCGATCCCCAGCGACTGCTTGAGCACGAGCAGCGGCGTGTCGGCGAGTGTGCGCGACACCCAGGAAATGGCGGTGGAGCCGAGCACGACATAGAACAGGTCGGTCCAGAACTCGCGCCAGTTCATCCGCCAGCCCGCGTGCCGCTCGAACACGAATTCGAGGCCCTGGATGTACAGCGTGATCAGCGCCGACACGATCACGATCGTCCAGGGATTGGCGAGGATGGCGGCGGGCGCGAAGGCCCAGAAGCAGACGACCGCCACCACGGTCGCTGGGGGAATGAGGTTCACGAGCCCTTTGGTCATGCGCTGTCGTCCCGATCGCGAGCGGAGCGATGCCGCCCCGGTTCGATCGGAAGCTAGCCATGCAAAGGATGCCAGCGCAGGTGGCCGAATGACGTAGCGGCCCCGAAAGCACGCGGCCGCGCGCATGCTTTCGGGACACGCGCGGCCGGGAACAGGCCGTTCAGATGGTCGGGTTCAGCGCAGCGAGGCGACCTGCACGCCGCGGCTCTTGTTCGCCTGGGCGACGCGGGCCTCGATCTGGGTTCGGACCTGCTCGGCGACATCGGCGCGGCACAGGCGGGCGCGGGCTTCGAGCTCGGGGTGAATCGTTGCGAGATTCTCGCCGCACACGGCACGGGCGGCCTGGTCGACGCGGGTGGCGAGGCGCTGCTGGCCGTCGGCGGTCGCGAGATCGAGCCCGGCGAGCGTCAGCGTCGCGCTCGGCTTGCCGAAGCCGGTGTCGGTCGTGCCGGCAAAGGCGGCGGTGCTGATCGAAAGGGCGGCGGCAGCCGCGACGAGCATCTTCATGGCAATCTCCTGCAACCAAGACCGCCTCACCCGAGCGGCTGAAGCGCATCTAGTCGCAGGAACGACGAACGGCAAGATCAAAAGCAATAGATACACTACGTAACTTCCGCACCACACTATACGGCAAGTTTTGCAACGCAGCAATCGCTTATTACAGTTTCAGACGTTCTTCATACTTTAGATACGGACTCCATCATTATTACAAATCATCGTGCACGTACTACCAGCGAGGCGAGTTCGGTGGTGTGCCCCATCAGGCCTACCGGCAGGCGGACGCTTTCCCGCCGCTCGACTTGCCCCGCCGCATCGATCACCGCCACGTCGAGCGTGCGGGCGAAGGGCGAGGCGAGGCCCCGCACCGCCGCCACCGGCACGCGGACTTTCCAGCCGCGTCCGCCGCTCGCCTCCACGGCGCGGTCGTTGATCGTGATCCTCGTCGCAGGGGAGCTGCGCGTCCCCCGGATCAACAGGCAGTCGCCCTGCGAACAGCGCACCAGCTTGGCGGTCGGACGCGTATCGGCATGCGCCGCCGGTGTGATCAGGAGCGCGGCGACGAGGGCCAGACGGGAGAACAGTACCATGCTCGCGAGGCTGCCGGAGCCCGCCGCGGCGCACCATGCGCCGTTTGACGTACGCGGCGCTCAGTCGATGGCAATGCCCCGCTCGACAAAATAGGCGGCGACGGGCGCCAGCACCGCTTCGTGCTTGCGCCAGCGCGCGACCGAGTCGCGGTAGATCGGGCGGCGGACCTGTGCGGCGCTGGGGGTGGAGACCGCCCCGCCCTGCGCATGGAAATCGAGGCAGCGATCCGACCAGTCGAGCCCGCAATGCGCGAGCAGCCGTCGGGTCGCGCCTTCCTGATCGGCGACAATGTCCTCGTAGCGCAGCTCGAGGATGCGGCCGGGCAGCGCCGTGCGCCACAGCGCCATCAGCCGCTCGAATCCCGCCACATACGCCGCAATATCGAGCAGGTCGTAGCTGTAATCGTAATAGCGCGAGCTGATCGCGAACAGGTTGCGGAAGTTCGCCAGCACCGTGTCCATCGGGTTGCGGCGCAGGCAGACGATCGCGGCGTTCGGCAGTGCGCGCGCGGCGATACCCGCATAATGGAAATTGCCCGGGAATTTATCGATGAAGCACCGCTCGGGTATCCGCCGGTGGTGCGCCGCCCGCGCCAGATAGTCGCGGCCGATCGCGCCGAGATCGGCGGTCGCGGCGGCATGCAGCGTCTCGGGATCGAGCACGGTGCGGCTGTGCGTGCCCGACGCCGCCTTCACCGCCAACGGCAAGGCCTGGAGCTCGCCGACACTCTCCACCGCCGGATGCGCGGCGAGGATGCGGTCGACCAGCGTGGTGCCGGTGCGCGGCATGCCAATGATCAGGATCGGCGCCTCGGTGGGGGCGTCGGTGACGGGTGCCGCGGCGATGGCAGGCCAGCTTCCGGCAACCGCGTCGACGATGGCCGCATCGCGGGCCGGATCATAGCCGAGTACCGCGCGATGCTCGGTGTTGACCTCCAGCAGGCACGCCAGCGCCTCGTCGCCGCGGCCGATATCCTCCAGCTCCTTGGCGAGCGCATAGCCGGTGAGCAGCCGGTCCGCCCCCCGCGCACGCTGCTTCGTCGCCTGGAGGCGAGCGACATGGTTGCGCTCCGGCGCCTGCTTGCGGAGCCCGGCGAGCAGATGGTGGGCGCGGGCATCGTCCGGGCTGCGGGCGAGCAGCGTCTCCAGCACCGCCTCGGCATCGTCGACGCGGCCGAGAAAACTCAGCGTCGCGGCGTGGTTATAGAGGAACTGGTCGTTCTCCGGCGCAAGCGCCACCGCCACCTCAAAGTGGGGCAGCCCCGCCTCATGGTCGCCGAGGCGGGCATAGACGCAGCCAATGGTATCCCGCGACAGCGCGTCCGCAGGCGGGTCCGCCTCCGCCGCGGCGAGCTGCGCCGCTGCATCCCCGTCGCGCCGCACCAGCGTGTAGAGGCGGGCGAGCTGCGCGCGATATTCGCCGCGCGGGTCCTGCTCCACCGCCGCCTCGATCTGACGGATCGCCTCGCCGACCCCCCCCTGCTCCGCCGCGATCACGCCCAGCAGGAAGGCGCCCTCGGCGGAAGGAAGCGCCGCCGAGGCCAGCCGCGCCGCCGTACCGAAATCCCCCTGCTCCAGCGCCGCCCGCGCCGCCGCCGCGCTCATCCGGCGAGCGTCGCCACGGCGATTGCCGTCGCCGAGGCGCGGTTCTCGACGCCCATCTTCTGGAAGATCTGTTCGAGATGCTTGTTCACCGTGCGCGGGCTGATCTCCAGGATCTCGCTAATCTCGCGATTCTGCTTGCCGCGGCTGAGCCACACCAGCACCTCGGCCTCGCGCGAAGTGAGGCCATGGCGCTCGGCGAGGATGCGTTCGGCATCGCCCTCGCGCTTTTCGGTCAGGCGGAACAGCCATTCGCGCGCGCTGGTCTGGCGCAGGAAGCTGCACTGGAGCGTGCTGTCGCCGATCTGCAGCGTCGCCTGCGCGCCGGGCGGCACCGCCGGATCCTGCAGCCGCCGCACGATCGCGGCGAGTTCGTCGGGCAAGTCCAGTGCCCGGGGCGACCAGTCGGGGAACAGCCGTTCGATGGTCTCGGCGGCGAGCGGGGTCAGCCAGCCGGTCTGCCCCTCTCCGTCCACGGCAAAGGAGGGCCGCCCGGCGGTATCGAGCGCGAGCTGGCTGCTCTGCGCAATCCGCGCATTGGCAAGGTGCACCGAGACGCGCGCCAGCAGCTCGTCCACCACGATCGGCTTGTGGACATAATCGACCGCGCCCGCATCGAGCCCGCGCACGACATGCTCGCTCTCGGTCAGCCCGGTCATGAAGATCACCGGCACCTGGCGGAAGCGGCCGTCCTGCTTGATCCGCCGCGTGGTGCTGAACCCGTCGAGCCCCGGCATCACCGCGTCCATCAGGATCAGGTCGGGCGTGCCATGCTCCAGCAGTTCCAGCGCGGCGAGCCCGTCGACCGCGATCAGCACCGTCATCCCGGCCTGCTCCAGGGTCGCGGTGAGGAAGCGGAGCGATTCGGGGGTGTCGTCCACCACCAGGATCGTGGCGCCGGGATCGCTAGCCGACATCGTCGAGCGTCCTTGCCAGCCCGCGCAGATCGAACGCCTCGAGCTGCGGCCGCAGCCGCGCGACGAGGTCGGCGCTTTCGGGAACCTCCCTCTCCAAGCTCACGAGTGTCGTTTCGATTCCACGGACATGCCCGAGCTTCATAAAGCGGCGCAGCGCATCGAGATAGGGCACCGCCGACTCAGGGAGTGCCATCGGTGGACGGGGCGGCGCGGCGGGCGGCTCCGCATCCTCGACGATCCAGTCGAGCCCGAGCTGACGCGCGATCATGTCGAGCAGCGCGTCGAGATCGACCGGCTTGGTGAGGAAGGCATCGTGCGCGCGGCGGCCGTCGCGGCCGGCATGGAACTCATGCGCATTGGCCGAGACCATCACGATGCGCAGGGCGGGGCCAAATCGCGCGCGGAGCTGCTCGGCGATATCCCAGCCGCTGGTGCCGGGCATCTGGATGTCGAGCAGCACGAGATCGGGCGAACAATGTTCGGCCAGCGCGAGCCCCGCCGTGCCGCCGCTCGCCTCGAACACCGAGAAGCCGAGCGGGCGCAGCAGATGGTTGACCACGGTCGTCTGCGCCGGGCTGTCGTCGATCACCAGGATGGTCTTCTGCGGCCCCTGATAGCCGGTGACGCGGCGATAGGCGGCGGCCCCGGCGGGCGCTTCGATCGGTTCGGGCAGCAGCAGGCGGAGGAGGAAGCTGCTGCCCTTCCCTACTTCGCTCGTCACCGTCACCTCACCGCCGAGGATGCGGGCGAGCACGCGGGTGATCGCGAGCCCGAGCCCGATGCCCGGCTGCATTACGGTGTCGGGCTCGCGGCCACGCTCGAACGGCTCGAAGATGCGTTCGAGGTCCTCGGGCGGGATGCCGGGGCCGGTATCGCGGACCTCGATCGCGGCGCTCTGGCTGCGATAGCGTATCGTGAGCGTCGCGCCGCCCTTGTCGGTATATTTGATCGCGTTGGACAGCAGGTTGATCAGGATCTGCCGCAGTCGCTTCTCGTCGGTACGGACATAGGCGGGCAGCCGCCCCTCGACGACATAGTCGAGCGACAGCCCCTTGGCCGATGCCTGGACGCGGAACATCTCCACCACCTGGTCGAGCAGGGCGGGCAGCCGGACCAACTCCTGCCGCACCTGCAGCACGCCGCTTTCGACGCGCGAGATGTCGAGCAGTCCCTCGACGAGGTTGGTGAGGTGCTCGGCCGAGCGGCGGATCACTCCGCCCGCCTCGCGCGGCGGGATCGAATCGCCGCGCTCCAGCAGCTGGGCATAGCCATAAATGGCGTTGAGCGGCGAGCGGATCTCGTGGCTGACCGCCACCAGATAGCGCGTCTTGGCAGCATTGGCGGCCTCGGCGGTTTCCTTGGCCTTGGCGAGCGCGGCTTCGGTTTCCTGGTGCGCGGCAATCTCGGCGCAGAGCCGTTCGGTCTGCGCGCGATTCACGGCCTCGGCGGCACGATGGCCCTCGCGCGCCTTCAGGAACAGCCGGGCAAAGGTCGCGGCAACGGCCAGCGCGAGCCCCAGGCAGATCGTTCCGAGGATGCGCGCCATCGCCATGGGGTTAGCCGCCTCGCCTTGAGAGCGCGGCGGTATCCATTTGCGCTCCCCTTCCGCTTGCGGGAGGGGACGGGGGAGGGGCTGAGACGGCATGGCGCATCTTCCACGTCATTCCCTCCCCCAGCCCCGTTTCAGGTGAACGACGCCCCGCGTCGTTCAGATCAGGCCGGGGGCCTGATCGACCTGCAACGCGCAAGCGGGAGTGGAGCGCGAGAGAAAGGCGCGCCGACCCACCCCGGAACCGGGGTTCGCCCGTGCCTGAATGACGCATTGCAGCATCACGATTTGGGGTGACACATGCCATACGACCTGCCTATAAGTCGTATTACTGGATCTAGCAAACGTAATATCGGTTGCGACCGTCCGGCGGCTGAAATTCGCGCTTTCTCGCGCTGCGAAGATGGGGGTCGATCATGACAGTATGGGGTTCCAAGGCGCGGATCGCGGTGGCGGCGGTGGCGATGCTGGCGACGGCGTCGTGCGGCGGTAGCGGCACTGCACCAAAGGCGCGGACCGAGTTCAACATCGGCTGGTCGATCTATGCGGGCTGGATGCCCTGGCCCTATGCCGAACAGGCGGGCATCGTGAAGAAATGGGCCGACAAGTACGGCGTGAAGATCCACTTCACCCAGGTGAACGACTATGTCGAGTCGGTGAACCAGTTCAACGCCGGCAAGCTGGACGGCGTGACCGTCACCAACATGGATGCGCTCACCATCCCCGCCGCCGGCGGCAAGGATACCAGTGCGATCATCCTGGGCGATTACTCCAACGGCAATGACGGCATCGTGCTCAAGAACGCTAAGAGCCTCGCCGACATCAAGGACCGCACCGTCTATCTCGTCGAGCTGTCGGTCTCGCACTACCTCCTCGCGCGCGGGCTCTCCACGGTGGGCCTGCAGCTCTCGGACGTGAAGACGGTCAACACCTCGGACGCGGACATCGTCGGCGCCTTCGCCAACCCGGCCGCCACCGCCGTGGTCACCTGGAACCCGCAGCTGACCGAAGTCGCCAAGCTGCCCGGCGCCACCAAGGTGTTCGACTCGAGCCAGGTCCCCGCCGAGATCCTCGACCTGCTCGCCGTCGACACCGCGACGCTCAAGGCCAACCCGAACCTGGGCAAGGCGCTGGCCGGCATCTGGTACGAGACGATCCAGCTGATGCAGAAGAAGGACGCTGCCGGCGCCGCCGCCCGCGCCGCGATGGCCAAGCTGGCGGGCGCCACCCCGCAGGCGTTCGACGCGCAGCTCGCCACCACGCACCTCTACGGCACGCCGCAGGATGCCGTGGCGGCGGTCAAGTCGCCCGCGATCGGCGCGACCATGGTGAAGGTGCGCGACTTCAGCTTCTCCAAGGGGCTGTTCGGCCAGGGCGCCAAGTCGGCCGACGCGATCGGCATTTCGGTGCCGGGCAAGACGATCGGTAATGCCAACAACGTCAAGCTGCGCTTCGACCCGACCTATATGGAGCTGGCCGCGGCCGGCAAGCTCTGAGGCCGGACCCTCTATGCGCTGGGTGAACATCCGTCCCCGCCGCCGCACCGGCTGGCTGCTGGGGAGCCTGCCGCTGCTGCTCGCGGCGATCGTCTACCTCTTCGCCTCGGCCGCGCGGCATGCCGAGAATCCCTCGGACAAGCTGCTGCCCACCCCCGGCGCGATGGTCGAGGCGATGCACGGCCTGCTCGCCCAGGCCGACCCCTTAAGCGGCCGGCTGATCTTCTGGGCGGATACGGTGGCGAGCCTGGAACGGCTGGGCCTCGCGCTCGGCATCTGCGCGCTGTCGGCGCTGCTCGTCGGCATGGTGCTGGGCGTGCTCCCCGCCGCCCGCGCCACCTTCGGCGCGCTGGTCACGACGATCGCGGTGATCCCGCCGATCGCGCTGCTGCCGATCCTGTTCATCGTCTTCGGGCTGGGCGATACCGCCAAGGTCGCGCTGATCGTGATCGGCGTCACCCCCTTCCTGATCCGCGATCTCGCCGACCACATCACCGCGATTCCGCAGGAGCAGCTGATCAAGGCGCAGACGCTCGGCGCGAGCAGTTGGCAGCTCGCCCTCCGCGTGGCCCTGCCCCAGGCGTTACCCAGGCTGATCGCCGGCATCCGCCTCTCGCTAGGTCCCGCCTGGGTCTACCTGATCTCGGCCGAGGCGATCGCGTCGGACATCGGCCTCGGCTACCGCATCTTCCTCGTGCGGCGCTATCTCTCGATGGACATCATCATTCCGTATGTCGCCTGGATCTCGGTCCTCGCCATCCTGATGGACGTGGCGCTGGCCCAGCTGAGCAAGCGCGCCTTCGCCTGGGCGCATGGAGCCGGCCGATGAGCGCGCTCCTCTCCTTCCAGAATGTCTGGCTCGAATATGGCGACAAGGTCGTGCTCGAACGCGTCGAGCTCGACATCGCCGAGCGCAGCTTCGTCTCGATCGTCGGTCCCTCGGGGGCGGGCAAGAGCAGCTTCCTGCGGCTGGCGCTCGGCCAAGAGCGGCCGACGCGGGGCAAGATTCTGCTCGACGGCACGCTGCTCCCCGGCGAATGCGGCCCCGATCGCGGCGTGGTGTTCCAGCGCTACTCGGTGTTCCCGCACCTGAGTGCGCTCAGGAACGTGATGTTCGAGCGCGAGTGTGTCGGCGCCCCACTCACCGCCCGGCTGTTCGGCGCCGCCCGCCGCCGCGCCCGCGACGAGGCCGCCGCGATGCTCGCCGAGGTGGGCCTGGGCGACGCGCTCGACCTCTATCCCGCCCAGCTCTCTGGCGGCATGCAGCAGCGGCTCGCCATCGCGCAGGCGCTGATCGCGCGGCCGCGCGTGCTGCTGCTCGACGAGCCGTTCGGCGCGCTCGATCCCGGCATCCGGCAGGACATGCACCGGCTGATCCTCAAGCTGTGGGAGGAGCATGCGCTCACCGTGCTGATGGTCACCCACGACATTTCCGAGGCGTTCAACCTAGGCACCCGCGTGCTCACCTTCGACAAGCGCCGCGTCGATCCCCACGCCCCGCACCGCTTCGGCGCGACCGCCGTCTACGACCTCCACCTCACCCGCAAGCGGCGCGAGGCGATCGTCGAGGCGCAGCAGGAAGTATTACGATTGACAGAATCAGTAATAACCAGGAAAGAGGAATCACTGTGAAGGAACCCTCCTCCTCCCTCGCCCGGCTCAGCATGAGCCTGCCCGCCGAACTCTTCCGCCAGCTCGATGAAATGGTGGAAGACCGGGGGCTGCCCTCGCGCTCGCAGCTGATCGCCGAGCTGATCCGCGACGAGCTTGCCGAGCAGAGCGCCGCCTCGCGCCCCGAGGAGATGCTCGCGGGCACGATCACGCTCGTCTACCGCGCCGATCTCGGCCGGGTGCGCCACCAGCTGGCGCAGACGCAGAGCGAGTATCTGAAGGAGGTCATCTCCTCGCAGCACGTGTTCCTGGAGGACGACCAGTCGCTCGAGGTGCTGCTGGTCCAGGGGCCGGCGCGGCGCCTGCGCGACCTGTGCGATGCGCTGCGCAAGGTGCGCGGCGTGCAGCAATTGCGCCTCTTCACCACCACCGCGCTGCTGCCCCCGCTCCACGAGCAGGACGAGGCGGCGGCCCCAACCGGGAGCAAGGCGGCATGAGCATTCTCGCCGACCCCAATGCCGCACGCGACCATGCGCGCGCGATGGCCGGCACCGTCGTCGAGGCGATGCCGATCCTGCCGCCCAAGGCGGATGACCTGCCTGCGGGCGTCTCGGCCGACGATCTCGTCTGGGAAGAGACGATCGCCGCCGGCGGCTATGCCAGCCGCGTGCTGGCGCGCGGCACCCGGCTGCGGCTGATCGACCTGCACGGCGATGCCTGCGTCTCGCTCCAGCTGTTCAACGCCGCGATGCCGACCGAGCGGCTCAACGTCGCCGATACGGTGAAGGTGCAGTGGAACGCCTATCTCGGCACCGGCAGCCTGTTCCTTTCCGACATGGGCCGCGTGCTCGCCAGCATCGAGCAGGACGGCGCCGGCACCCATGACGCGTTCTGCGGAGCATCCAACGCCGCGTCGAACGAACGCCGCTACGGGGATGGCAGCAATTCGGGGCCGTTCCCCAATGCCCGCGATCGGCTGCTGCTGGGTGCGGCCAAGCACGGCCTCACCCGCCGCGACGTGCATCCGTGCGTGAACCTGTTCAAGGGCGTCCGCATCGCCGCCGACGGCACCACCGAACCGCAGTTCGGGCCGTTCGCGCCAGGCCGCACGCTGGTGCTGCGCGCCGAGATGGACCTGATTGTCGTGCTGGCCAATTGCCCGCACGTCCTCGATCCGCGTCCCTGGACCGTCACGCCGCTGCGCGCCACCGCCTGGCGCGGGCCGGTGACGGCGGAGAACGATCCGATCCGCAACGCGACGCCCGAGCGGCAACGCGCCTTCCTCAACACCGAAGACTGGGTCCGCCGCTGATGGAACAGGATGTGGCACTTGCCGGCCTCCCCGGCCGGGTGATCCATGACGAGATCGTCCCCGCCCGCGCCCCCTGGCTGCACCGGGTTAAGGCGGGCGAAACGCTCCGCGTCGTCGACCTCGAAGGCAACCAGGCGGTCGACTTCCTCCTCTACGCCACGGACGATGATGCCGAGCGCTACAGCGCGCAGGACACGATCGCGGCGCAGGCCAATATCTTCCTGCGCACCGGGAGCGTGCTGCGTTCGAACGAGGGCCGGCCGATGATGACGATCACCGCGACCGCGGTCGAGTATCACGACACGATCGGCGGCGCCTGTTCGTGCGAGTCCAACAGCTTGCGCTACGGCCATTTCACCAAGGCGCAGCACGCCTGTGTCGACAATTTCCTCGAGGCCAATCTGCGCGACGGCCGCGGCAAGCGCGACATCGTGTCGAACGTCAATTTCTTCATGAACGTGCCGGTCGAGGCCGATGGTGCGCTGGGCATCGTCGACGGCATCTCGGCGCCCGGCCTGACCGTGGACCTTCGCGCAGAAATGGATGTGACCGTGGTCGTTTCGAATTGCCCGCAGATCAACAATCCCTGCAACGGCTTCAATCCCACCCCCGTCCGCATGATCGTCACCGCATGAGCGTGCGCACCGTCCTGATCGCCAATCGCGGGGCGATCGCCTGCCGGATTATCCGCACGCTGAAGAAGATGGGCATCCGCTCGGTCGCGGTCTTCTCCGACGCCGACGAGGCCTCGCGCCATGTCGCGCTGGCGGACATTGCGGTGCGGATCGGCCCCGGCCCGGCGGCGGAAAGCTATCTCGACGTTGCCCGCATCCTGGCAGCCGCCAAGGAAACCGGCGCCGACGCGATCCACCCCGGCTATGGCTTCCTCTCCGAGAACGCCGCCTTTGCCGAAGCCTGCGAGACCGCCGGCATCGCCTTCATCGGCCCAACCCCGGACAGCATCCGCGCCTTCGGCCTCAAGCACAGCGCGCGCGCGCTGGCCGAGGCGGAGAACGTCCCCCTCGCCCCCGGCACCGGCCTGCTCGACAGCGTCGAGGCCGCGCTCGAAGCGGCGGAGCGCATCGGCTATCCGGTGATGCTCAAGGCGACCGCGGGCGGCGGCGGCATCGGCATGCGGGTGTGCGCCGACGCGCAGGCGGTGCGCGACGGCTATGCCGCGGTGGCGCGGCTGGGTGCAGGCAATTTCGGCGATGCCGGGCTGTTCCTCGAACGCTTCGTGCCGCGCGCGCGCCATGTCGAAGTGCAGATCTTCGGCGACGGCCAGGGCCGAGTCGTGGCGCTCGGCGAGCGCGACTGCTCGCTCCAGCGCCGCAACCAGAAGGTCGTCGAAGAGGCCCCCGCCCCGCACTTGCCCGAACGCGTCCGCGCGGCGCTGATCGAGGCGGCGGTGCGGCTGGGCGAGGCGGCCAACTACCGCTCCGCCGGCACCGTCGAGTTCCTCTACGATCCCGCGCGCGAGGACTGGTTCTTCCTCGAAGTGAATACGCGCCTCCAGGTCGAGCACGGCGTTACCGAGGAAGTGACCGGGGTCGACCTGGTCGAGTGGATGGTGCGCGGCGCAGGCGGCGATTACAGCTTCCTCGACACGCCCGTCCCCGCGCCGAAGGGTTGGTCGATCCAGGCGCGGCTCTATGCCGAGGATCCCGCGGTCGACTTCCGCCCGGCCTCGGGCACGCTCACCGACGTGGCGTTCCCGGAAGGCGTCCGCGTCGAGAGCTGGGTGGAGTCGGGCAGTACCGTGTCCTCCTTCTACGATCCGATGCTCGCCAAGCTGATCGTGCATGGCGAGGACCGCGAGTCCGCGGTCGCGGCGATGCAGGCGGCGCTCGACCGCACCCGCTTCGCCGGCATCGAGACCAATGTCCGCTGGCTCCGCGACGTGGCCCGCAGCGAGGACTTCGTTACCGGCGACGTCTCGACCCGCTCGCTCGAAACCGTGGTTCATCGCCCGCAGAGCATCGTCGTCCGCTCGGCCGGCACCGCGACCAGCGTGCAGGATTATCCCGGCCGTGTCGGCCTGTGGGACATCGGCGTGCCGCCCTCGGGCCCGATGGACGCGCGTGCCTTCCGCCTCGGCAACATGCTGCTCGGCAACGACAGCACCGCGCCCGGGCTGGAGATGACCGCGACGGGCCCCACCCTCCAGTTCAACACCGCGACCCGCATCGTCCTCACCGGCGCCGACTTCGCCGCGACGCTCGACGGCAAGCCGGTCGAGCGCAACAAGCCCATCGCGATCGCCGAGGGCCAGATTCTGGCGCTCGGCCGCGTCACCGGCGGCGGCATGCGCGGCTATATCCTGTTCGCCGGCGGGCTCGACGTGCCGAGCTATCTCGGCAGCGCCAGCACCTTCGATCTCGGCGAGTTCGGCGGCCATGGCGGGCGCGTGCTCCGCGTCGGCGACACGCTGCACCTCACCGATCACGCCCCCGCCGTCATTCCCGGCCCGCGTAGCATCGAGCAGGAACCGCTCGGCCCCGACTGGACGATCCGCGTCCTCTACGGCCCGCACGGCGCCCCCGATTTCTTCGCGCCGGACGATGTCGACACGATCCTCTCCGCCGAGTGGAAGGTCCACTACAACAGCAACCGCACCGGCGTGCGCCTGGTCGGCCCCAAGCCGCACTGGGCGCGCAAGGACGGCGGCGAGGCGGGGCTCCACCCGTCCAACATCCACGACAATCCCTATGCGATCGGCGCACTGGATTTCACCGGCGACATGCCGATCATCCTCGGCCCCGACGGCCCCTCGCTGGGCGGCTTCGTCTGCCCGTTCGTGGTGATCGCGGCGGACCTGTGGAAGGTCGGCCAGCTGGCACCGGGCGACCGCATCCAGTTCGAGCAGGTCAGCCTCGACGAGGCCGATGCCGCCGCCCAGGTCGAAGAGGCCTGGATCGAGGGCCGTGCCGCCACCGCGACCAGCCCCGCCAAGGGCGGCGGGCGCGACGCGATCCTGGTCGACCTGCCCGCCAAGGGCCGCCGCCCGCGTGTACTCTTCCGCCGCCAGGGCGATCGCAACCTGCTGGTCGAATATGGCCCGATCACGCTCGACCTCGAGCTGCGCCTGCGCGTCCATGCCGCGACGACGGCGCTTGCCGAGCTGGCGCTGCCGGGCATTCTCGACATCGTGCCGGGCATCCGCTCCTTCCAGGTGCATATCGACGGCATCCGCCTGAAGGAGGCGGCGCTGATCGAGCGGCTGACGCAGATCGAGGACGCACTCGGCGATCTCGAGGATTTCGTGATCCCCTCGCGCATCGTGCACCTGCCGCTGAGCTGGAACGATCCCGCGATCCACGAGACGATCCAGCGCTACATGCGCGTGGTCCGCGACGACGCGCCCTGGTGCCCGGACAATATCGAGTTCATCCGCCGCGCCAACGGGCTTGCCAGCGCCGAGGAGGTCCACCGGATCATCTTCGACGCCAGCTACCTCGTCTATGGCCTGGGCGACGTGTATCTCGGTGCGCCGGTGGCCACCCCGATCGACCCGCGCCACCGGCTGGTCACCACCAAGTACAACCCCGCCCGCACCTGGACGCCGCCCAATGTGGTCGGCATCGGCGGCGCCTATATGTGCATCTACGGCATGGAGGGTCCGGGCGGCTATCAGCTGTTCGGCCGCACCATCCAGGTGTGGAACACCTATCGCCAGACCGGCGCCTTCGCCGAGGGCAAGCCCTGGCTGCTCCGCTTCTTCGACCAGATCCGCTTCTTCCCGGTCAGCCACGAAGAGCTGACCGAATGGCGGCGCGACTTCCCGCTGGGCCGGCGCGAGATCCAGATCGAGGAGACCGAGTTCCGGCTCTCCGACTATCGCGAGTTCCTCGCCGAGAATGCGCGTTCGATCGCCGCGTTCGAGAAGCAGCGCAACGCCGCCTTCGCCGCCGAGCGTGCGGAGTGGGAACGCAAGGGCGAGTTCGATCGCGTCGCCAGCCTCACCGAAAGCGCGGACGACAGCGCCGACGAAGCGGTGACGGTGCCCGACGGCGCCGAGCTGGTGGAAGCGCCCTTCGGCGGCAGCGTTTGGAAGCTGCTCAAGGAGGTCGGCGACCCGATCGACGCCGGCGAGACGATCGCGGTGCTCGAAGCGATGAAGATGGAGTTCCCCGTGACCAGCCCGGCGGCGGGTACGGTGGCGGCGCTCTATGTCGCCGAGCGGCAGACCGTAACGCCGGGGTCGCCGGTGCTGGCGCTGGTGCGGGCATGACGGCGCTCGACCGGCTTTCGGTGGCGGGCATCGCCGCCGAGGTGCAGGCGGGGCGGCGCAGCGCGGTCGCGGTGATCGAGGACGTGATGGCGCGGCTCACCGCCTATGATGCCATCCAGCCGGCGGTGTGGATCTCGCGGTTCGAGCCCGATGCGCTGCGCGCCGCTGCGGCTGCGGTCGATGCACGGGTAGCTGCAGGCGAGACTCTGCCGCTGGCAGGCGTGCCCTTCGCTGTGAAGGACAATATCGACCTCGCGGGCCTCGCCACCACTGCCGCCTGCCCGGCCTTCGCCTATCAACCCGAGCAATCGGCGACGGTCGTCGCGAAGCTGGTGGCTGCCGGAGCCATCCCGGTCGGCAAGGCCAATCTCGACCAGTTCGCCACCGGCCTCAACGGCACGCGCAGCCCCTACGGCATCCCGCGAAACGCCTATAACCGCGCCTGGGTGAGCGGCGGCTCCAGCTCGGGCTCGGCCGTGGCGGTCGCCGCCGGACTGGTTGCCTTCGCGCTAGGCACCGATACCGCAGGCTCGGGACGGGTACCCGCCGCGTTCAACCATCTCGTTGGCCTCAAGCCGAGCAAGGGCCGCTGGAGCAGCTCGGGGCTTGTCCCCGCCTGCCGCACGCTCGACTGCATCACGGTGTTCGCGGCCACCACCGAGGATGCCGCGCTGGTCGATACTATCGCCGCCGGCTTCGACGCTACGGACTCGCTCTCCCGCGACCTGCCGGACCGGCCTCGTGCCCATCGCCGCATCGGCGTTCCCCGCCCGGAGCAATGCCGCTGGTTCGGCGACATCGAGTCCGAATACCTCTACCGCCAGGCGCTGGCCGGGTTCGACGCCGAGCTGGTCGAAATCGACCTCGCCCCGCTCGATGAAGCCGCGCGGCTGCTCTACGACGGCCCCTGGGTCGCCGAGCGCACCGCGGCACTGCAGGGCCTGTTGCTGGACAACCCCGACGCGATCCACCCGGTGGTGCGCGAGATCGTCGAAGGCGGCTTCGGCTATAGCGCGATCGATGCGTTCAACGGCGCTTATCGCCTGGTCGAACTCGCCCGCGCGGCGGCGGCGATGTGGGACCAGGTCGACCTGCTCGCCCTGCCCACCGCGCCGACCAGCTACCGCGTCGCGGAGATGCTTGCCGAGCCGATCAGGGTGAATGCGAGCCTCGGCGCCTACACCAATTTCGTGAACCTGCTCGATATGGCGGCGATTGCCGTACCCGCCGGCATGTATGCCAGCGGCGTCGGCTTCGGTGTGACGCTGATGGGCCCGGCGGGCACGGATCGCGCGCTGCTCGACGCAGCGAACGCACTTTTCCCCGCGACGGCAACCCCGCCGCCGCTGGACCTGGAGGGACGGATGGAAACGGTGAAGCTCGCGGTCGTAGGCGCCCATCTCGAAGGCATGCCGCTCCACTGGCAGCTGACCTCGCGCGAGGCGAAGTTCGTCGGCGCGACCACCACGGCGCCGACCTACAAGCTCTACGCCATGGCCGAGAGCGTACCGCCCAAGCCCGCGCTGGTGTACAGCGAGGACGGCGGTGCGGCGATCGCGCTGGAAGTCTACGAACTCGACATGGCCGCGTTCGGCAGCTTCGTCGCCGAAGTGCCCCCGCCGCTCGCGATCGGCACGGTGACGCTGGACGACGGCAGCATGGTCAAGGGCTTCGTCGCCGAGCCGCGCGCGATGACCGGCGCCGAGGACATCACCGCGCTCGGCGGCTGGCGGGCGTATATCGCGCGGGGCTGAGCACCCGCCCCTCGACCGTCATCCCGGCGAAAGCGGGATCCATTGGCGCCACGTATCCGCAGGAGCTACCACCGAGCGGCGAATGGATTCCAGCTTTCGCCGGAATGACAGATGGGAAGAGTCAGTCGTTGGGCCGGGCCGGCACCGGATAGACGATGAAGTCCGCGTGCCGGTCGATCGCGGGCACCGGTCCGGCTTTCGCCACCGCAGCGCGCAGCTCCTCGATCGTGGCGGGCGCCAGCGGGAGCGGATGCTCGTCCGCATGCACCGGCGCTTCCATCCCGTAATCCTTGCCCGGCGTGGTCGTCATCTCGATATGCGCGCCTAGCAGCGCCCGGATCGGGTGCGTCTTGGCGAACGCCGCCAGCCGCTCGGCACTGGCGCGGAAATCGTCGAAATGGTTCAGCGGCACATAGAGCCGCCCCGGATAGAGCATGTCGCCCGAGAACAGCAGCCGCGTCCGCGCATCATAGACCATGATGTGCGCCGGCTGGTGCCCCGGCGTCGCCAGCACATCGAGCATCCGTCCGCCCAGATCGTAGTGCGCCCCGTCGCGTGGCCAGTCGGTGAAGCGGAAGAACGCGGCCACCTCCGCGGGCTTCAGCCCGACCACGTCGGTATCAGGTCGATCGCGAAACTCGTCGTCGCCGGCATGGTGGTCGCCATGGCTGTGCGAATGCGCGACGACCAGCCGGATCGCGCGGCCGCCATGCCTGGCCTGCCAGTCGGCGACCAGCCGGTCCACCGTCGGCCGGATCTTCAGCCCGCCTGCCCCCGTATCGAGCAGCAGCGCCCGATCGCGGCCGAAGATCAGGTACAGGAACGGCGCCTCGAAATTGGTCTTCACCGATTGGCGGATCACGAAGGTGTCGCCGTCGATCGCCTGCACTTGCGTCTCCGGCTCGTTCGCCGCGGTGCCGTTGATCCAGGGCGCGAACGCCAGCGGCTTCGGGTCTGCCGCGCCGAGCAGCAGGAAGGCACCAAGGCCCAGCGAAAAACAGCGTTCAATCCGGTTCATAACGCCCATGCTGGGCTACCCATCGGCACCGGACAAGCCGCCAAATCCCCCGCTACGTCAAACGACTTACGGCGTGCCGACCCCGTTTCGGTCATCTTCGAATCATCGGAATCACGGGCGAGGACCGGGCGCAATCATGGATGCAGCTGTACCGACCAACTTCGAGGCAACCGGCGTGCAGGGCGGCCCGGTCAAGCGCTTCATCTTCACCTGGTTCCAGCCCGCGGTGCTGCTCGCGATGGTGCTGTTCTGGACGCTGGCACCGGATTCGATCGCCAAGGCCTCGGTCGCGGTCGGCATCGGCATCGTCTTCAAGCTCTGCCTGCTCGGCATGGAGCGGATCAGCGAGCGCCACCGCCACTGGCGGCTGACCTGGAAGGAGCTCGCCAGCGATCTCTTCTATGTCGGCATGAGCTACACGCTGATCAAATATGCCGGCAAGCATTTCGGCGATGACGCGATCATCGACGCTATCAAGGGCTATTTCCACCTCAAGACCGCCTGGGCGGGGCAGATCCCGATCCTGTTCCAGGCGCTGGCGATCCTGCTGATCTTTGATTTCTGCCAGTACTGGATGCATCGTGGCATGCACAACTGGACGCCGCTGTGGCTCACCCATGCGCCGCACCATCACATCACCCAGCTCAACGCGCTGAAGGGCTCCGTCGGCAATCCGATCGAGCTGTTCCTGATCGGCCTCAGTCTCGGTGGCTTCTTCGACTTCCTGCCGCGCGCCGCGCTGCTCGCCGGGGGCATCGGCATGGCGATCGGCGCCTATACCCATGCCAATATCCGCTTCAACACGCCGCGCTGGTGGTCCTTCCTGTTCAACACGGTCGAGCATCACAGCCTGCACCACTCGCCCGATTACGACAGCAGCCGGACGAACTACGCCAACACCTTCATCTTCATCGACCGCATTTTCGGCACCTGCCGCGACTCCGAGGCGGCGCATGTCGGGCTCGACGATTGCCGCCGATTGGGGATTAAGGAGCAAATGGTCTATCCGTTCCGGCCGGTGGTACGCTGGGTGAAGCAGCTGCGCGCCCCCCGCCTGCCCGAAGCGGTAGCCGCCGAATGAGCTGGCTGCGCGCGATCGACTGGATCTGGCACGTCCGCGGCACGCTGGCCCTGCCCGCCCGCCCCAGCTCCTTCCATGCGCTGGAGCCGGTATTCGAGGAGCGCGGCACCACGCTGGAGCGCGGCCCCGACACGCTGGTGTTCCACAAGGACAATCCGGACTCGCAGGACAGGCTCGCCTCGTTCGAGCACGGCACGCTGGAGTTCGTGGAGACCGAGCAGGGCCCGGCGCTGCGCTACGACCTGACCAGCCACCCGCTGCTCTGGTGCTTCATCGCGCCTGCGCCCTTCGCCGCGCTCGCCTATGCCGCGCAGCCGATGCGGATCCCCGGCTATGTCTTCGCCGGCATCTTCGCGGCGATGTATCTCGCCGGTCGCGTCATCGAGCAGCGAAACGCGCACAAGCTGTTCCGCGAGCGCCTGCTCGGGACCGACACCGCCGAGGCAGTGCCGGCCTGAGGAGGCGCCTAGGGCCGCTGAAAGGTCCAGCGGCCGCTATCGCTGGCGGCATCGAACGGCATCAGCGCCGGCGTGCTCCGCCCGATGGCGACCAGCGCCCTGGGGTGCTTGGCATCGGCCTGCGCCTTGGGCTGGATGCGGTAGCTGCCGTCGGTCAGCTGATCGATGCGCCACAGCTGCTCGGCCGCACCGGTGAAGGCAGGTACCGCCTGCACGCTGCCCTCGGGACCCACCGCCAGCGCGCGTTCGGTGCCGGCTATCAGGATCTTGTAATAAGGCGCGCCGAACGCCCCGCCCGCCCCTTCCGCCGGCGCGATCGCCCAGAGCTGGTGCGCGCGCATCATGTAATCGCCGAGGCCGACCTCGATCGCGCCTTCGGGCCAGCTGACCCGGTTCTCGGCGAGCGTCTGGTTGGGGATCGGGCCGGTAGGGTCGCCGGGCTTGGCGAAGAAGCTGCGGCGCGCGTCGAACGGCATGCGCACGAAGTCGACCGCAAGTTCGAGCGCCCCGCCGCCGCGCTCGGACTGGATCTCATAGGTGCCGGCGGGCAGGTTCTCCCCAGCCACCGGCCAGCCGTCCTTCCACAACAGCGGCAGGATACCGAGCACGCTGCGCCCGCCGCGGTCGAGATCCGCCTCATAGTGCATCGAGAATTTCTCGACGCCGTCGCCAAGATCGAGCAGTCCGAAATGCCCCGGCCCGTACTGCCGCCCGCGCCCCGCCACGACCAGCTTGCCGCCGCCCTTGAGCAGCGGCACGCCCATATTGTCGACGAACGGCCCGGTCGGCGCGCGCGCACGTCCGACGCGGATGTTGTACGAGGAGTTCGGCCCGTCGCAGCAGGTGCCGTGGGTGCCGAGCAGATAATACCAGCCGTCGCGGTGCATCAGCGCGGTGGCTTCCATGTCGATCGCGACATCCACCGGCTGGCTGCCCGGCATCTTGTCCCCGGTCCTGGGATCGAGCTCGAGCATGCGGATAGTGCCGAAGTACGTGCCGTAGCTCAGCCACAGCCGCCCCTCGGCAAACAGGAACGCGGGGTCGATCGCATCGGCCGGCTCCAGCCCGTTGGTCGAGGCGACCACGCCGACATCGTGGAAGCCGAAGTCGGGCGACTTGGGGTCGAGCGACTTGGTCCACATCACCTTGACGTTGCTGGCATGGCCGCCGTTCATCCCCCCGCCGCCCACCGCATAGGCGACATAGAAGCGGTCGCCGATCTTGATGACGTCGGGCGCGACGCCGCCGCCGGGCCGCTCGCCGCCGCTCGTCCACGTCCAGCCATCCTCGGAGACGAGCCCGCCGCCGCGCGTGCCGAAGGTCCACCAGCGGCCGTCGGAATAGGTGATCGTCGAAGGATCGTGGATGAACGGCTCGCCCGCCAGCTGGGCGGAGGCGGCCTGGGGCTGGGCGAGCAGGAACAGCGCGGCGAGCGAAAGGCATGCGAACTTCATGGCGTTCCTCACTTCACATCGATCGAGATGTCGCGGATCGGCTTGCCGTCCTCGCCTACGAAGCGGGCGCAGAAATCGCTGAGGCCGGGGCCGTTGATCACCGCGCCGCGCAGGACATTGCGCCCTTTCCGCAGCGTGATCGGCCGCGACACCACGTCGTCCATCACCATCCGCCGATCGCCATAGAGTCCGGCAACCTCGCTGCCGTTCAGCCACCAGCGCGACGCCGAGTTGGAGCCCATCGCCAGCCGCACGCCGCGCATCTCGCGGGGCGCATTGATCACTGTCACCGCCCAGAAGATCACGCCATAGGTCGGCTTGCCGAGCCCCTGCGCGAGGTAGAAGAGCTTCACGTCGAACAGGCTGGAATCGAGCGCGTGCCAGCGTAAGCCTCCCGGCGCGGTATCGCCGTCGCGCGGCACCGCCTCGAACTTGCCGGGATAGGTGGCGGGCGCGATCACCCCGCGGACATAGCTGGGCGTGAAGCCGGTGTTGGTGCGGTTGGGCTTCACCACCGGTTCGAGCAGCAGCCAGCGGCGGAGAAAGCCATCGGCATCGGGCGCGATCGGATCGGCGGAGGCCGGGGTGAAATAGGGCGCGAGCCCGGTGGGCGGCGGCAGCTTCTCTTCCACCATGCCGGCGGTCTGCGCGTGCAGCGCTGCCGGTGCGGTCAACGCCAATGCCAGCGCGCACCACAGCGCAGCCGAACAGGGCCTGCCCATCGCCTCTGTCTCCTCTCCCCGGCGACTCAGAAGCGGCCACCGCTGTTATCGGTAACAGCATGGCTAGGCCGCGGCCCACTGCGCCGTCAACTGGCGAAACGATTGCCGCGCTTGACGTGCCAGCCGCCGAACGACTTACACTAGGTATTCCAATGCTATAGCACTGCACCGCAAGACATTGGTCTTGCGCGGAAGCGGCTTGATTTTCTCCGACTAAACTGTCCTAATGTGTGCGCTAACATCCAAGGCTGCCGACCCATGACGCCGGCCGCACTTAGGGGAGGAACCGCCGTGAAGATCGCTCCTGCCGCCATGGCCGCGGCCATGCTCGCCGTGCACCCCGTCCAGGCGCAGACCGCGCCGACGGCCGCTGCCCAGACCGCACCCATCGCCGAGGACTTCAAACCCTCGAAGCTCAACCAGCCGGGGCAGCAATATCCGCAGGTCAATTCGCAGGGCTATGTCCGCTTCCGCGTCGTCGCGCCCGAGGCGAGCGCGGTGAAGGTGAGCCTGGGCCTGGGCGGTCGCGGCGGCACCACGCTCACCAAGGCATCCGACGGCAGCTGGACCGGCACCACCGAAGGCCCGCTCGACGAAGGCTTCCACTACTATCACCTGACGATCGACGGCGGCACGTTCAACGATCCGGGCACGCTCAACTTCTACGGCTCCACGCGCTGGGAAAGCGGCATCGAGATCCCCGCGCATGACGCCGATTTCTATGCGCTGAAGGACGTGCCGCACGGCCGTGTCGAGCAGATCCTGTTCCCCTCCCCCAGCACCGGCACCCAGCGCCGCGCCTTCGTCTACACGCCCCCCGGCTATGAGAAGAACGCCGGCACCCGCTATCCGGTGCTCTACCTCCAGCATGGCTGGGGCGAGGACGAGACGGCGTGGAGCAACCAGGGCCATGCCAATCTGATCCTCGACAATCTCCTCGCCGAGGGCAAGACGCGGCCGTTCCTGATCGTGATGACCTATGGCATGACCAACGATGTGCGGCCGGGCCAGCCGGGCGGGCTCGCCAGCTTCGACATCAAGCCGTTCCAGACCGTGCTGCTGAACGAGCTGATCCCCTATGTCGACGCGCACTACCGCACGCTCGCCGACCAGAAGCATCGCGCCATGGCGGGCCTGTCGATGGGCGGGTTCGAGACCAAGCTGATCGCGCTCAAGAATCTCGATCGCTTCGCCTATATCGGCCTGCTGAGCGGCGGCACCATCTCGCTGGAGGATGTGAACGCCACGCCGGGCTATCGCGACAAGGTGAAGCTCAGCTTCGTCAGCTTCGGCAGCCGCGAGATCGAGGGTGGCCGCTCGGGCCCGCCGGGCGGCCCCAAGGTCGATCCGCGCGCCAATGCCGAGGCGATCAAGGCGGCGGGCATTCCCAGCGCGTTCTACGTTTCGCCGGGCACGGGTCATGAGTTCCAGACCTGGCGGCGCAGCCTGCACGAAATGGCGCCCTTGCTGTTCCGCGACTGACCCCGCCCCGGGGCACCCAAGAAAATCGATTGCGCGCGCAATTCGCTGCAAATATGCGCAATCGAAGACGATGCCATCGCGGGGGCAACCGCGGTGGCGTGCCGGGCAGAACAGGGGCGAAGCAGAGTGCGCAGCGCGAAGCGGCAGGATCGATACGTCGCGGGCCGCCGCTGGGTCGGGCCGGCCGCGCTTGCCCTGCTGCTCGCCTCGACCGGCACCGCCTTCGCACAGGACGCGCCCGCGCTCAGCTTCCAGGCCGCGCTCGCCCGGCTCGACAAGGCGTCGCCCGGGCTCAGCGGCGAAGACCATGCCGTCCGCGCCAGCGAGGACATCGCCGCCGCCACCCGCACGCTGCGCCGCCCGGTGGTCACCGCATCGGCCAGCGTGATCGAATATCAGAAGACGCTGTCGGTCGACCTGTCCGAGCCCAAGACCGATGCGCTCAATGCCGCCAACGGCCTTCTCGACCAGATCGGCGGCCAGTTCTCCGGCGAGAGCGCACAGATCGTGGCGCAGGTGACGCAGCGGATCGGCGCGGCCCTGCCCCGGCTGTTCGGCGCGATCCCCAACGCGCTGGAGTTCCAGACCCGCGACACCGTGTTCCGCCCGGCGATCACCGCAGCGATGCCGCTCTATACCGGCGGCGCGATTCCCGCCGTGCAGAAGGGTGCCGACGCGGCCGTGGGCATCGCCCGCGCCAAGCAGGCCGGCGGGCAGGATCTCTCCCGCGTCAATCTGGTGCGCGCCTATTTCGGCCAGAAGGTCGCGAGCCAGCTGACCGTCTCCACTCGCGAACAGCTCGAAGCTTTCGACCGCCACCTCTCCGACGCGCGCAAGCTGGAGGCGGAGGGCGTGCTCGCCCATGCCCGGGTGCTGGAGGTGGAGGTCGCGCGCAACACCGCCCAGCGTGCGCACGAACATGCCCGCAGCGAGGAAGCAATCGCCACCGATACGCTGGCGCGACTGCTCGACCAGCCCGCGGGCGTCACCGCCTCGACCCCGCTGTTCGTCCATTCGGAGCCGCTGCCGCCGCTCCAGCGCTTCCTCGACGGCGTCGATCAATCGCCGCGTGCGCAGGGTGCGGATGCCGCCAAGAGCGCGGCGCAGGCAGGCGTAGACCTCGCCAAGTCGCGCTACCGCCCCCAGGCCTTCGCCTTCGGCAGCTACAACGCCAACCGCAACAACGCGCTGCCGACCGAGCCGGACTGGATCGCCGGCGTCTCGCTGCGCATGACCTTGCTCTCCAACTTCGATCGGCAGAAGGCGCTGTCCGCCGCGCGCGAGAACCAGGCCGCCGCCGCCGATGCCGCCGCGCAAGCGCGCCGCGACGTCGCCGGTGAGATCGTCCGCGCCTGGAACATCGCCGAGGCGGCGCGCCGCTCCTTCCTGCTGCTCGATGCCAACCTCGCCGCCGCACAGGAAAATCTTCGCGTGCAGCAGCTCTCCTTCCGCGAGGGCGAGGTCGCCTCGTCGGCGCTGATCGACGCCGAGGCGGCGCTGTCGACGGTGCGCACCCAGCGGCTGGCCGCCGCCTATGAATATGACCTGGGGCTGATGGCGCTGCTCGCCGCCAGCCACCGCGTCGACGAGTATAGCAGTTTCATGGCGCGTGCCGACCGGCACGTGGAGGACCAGCAATGACCGACGAGACCGCGGCCCCGCCGCGCCGCAAGCCGCCTATCCTCGCGATCGTACTCGGTATCGCGGTGCTGGCGCTGATCGTCGGCGGGCTGTGGCTCGCCAACCGGCCCGCGCCCGAGCAGCTGCAGGGCATGGTCGATGCCGACGAGGTCAATGTCGCCACCAAGGCGCTCGCTCGCGTTGAGACGCTGGTGGCCGAGGAAGGCCAGCGCGTTCGCGCCGGCACGCTGCTCGCGACGCTGTCGAGCCCCGAGATCGCCGGCGGCAAGGCGCAAGCGCAGGGCGCGGTGGACGCCGCCCGCGCGATCGCTTCCGAAACCAACGAAGGCGCGCGGCAGGAAGACATCGCCTCGCTGCGCTCGACCTGGCAGGCGGCGCAGGCGGCGGCCGATCTCGCCGCAGTGACCAGCCGGCGCACCGCCAACCTCTATGCGCAGGGCGTGGTCGCGGCGCAGCGGCGCGACGAGGCGGCGGCGGCGCGCGACGCCAGCGCCAAGCAGGCCGAAGCCGCGCGCCAGCAATATCTCAAGGCGCTCGCCGGTGCCCGGCCGCAGAACAAGCAGGCGGCCAATGCGCAGGTACGCATCGCCGAGGCGGCGCTGCAAACCGCCACCGCGCTCGGCCGCGAGACGCAGCTCGTCTCGCCGATCGACGGCGAGGTGTCGCGCAAGCTGGTGCAGCCGGGCGAAGTCGTCAGCCCGGTGATCCCCGCCTATCAGGTGCTCGACATCGACCATAGCTGGGTAGCGCTCACCGTGCGTGAGGACAGGTTCAAGGGGATCGCGATGGGCAAGCGGCTGCACGGCCACATCCCCGCGCTGGGCCGTGACGGCGATTTCGCGGTCTACCAGATCGCCCCGCGCGGCGACTTCGCGACGTGGCGGGCGACGCGGCAGGCCTCGGGCTATGACGTTCGCGCCTTCGAGGTGAAGCTGCGCCCGGCCGCGCCGATCCCCGGCCTGCGCCCCGGCATGAGCGTGCTGTTCGACTGGCCGCAATGAGCGCGTTCGGCCAGGCCTTGCGGGCGGAGCTGCGCCATCTGGCGCGGGACCGCTGGGATCTGGCAGGGCTGACGCTGATCCCCGCGCTGCTGCTGTTGCTGATCGGCGCGATGTTCTGGCAGGGATCGATGCGGCGGCTGCCGATCGTGGTGGTCGACGACGATCGCAGCTCGGCGAGCCGCGCCATCCTCCGCGCGATCGACGCGGCGCCGCTGGTGCACATTGTCGCGATGCGCGCCACCGAGGCGGAGGCGGTGGAAGAGGTCCGCCGCGGCCATGCCAATGGCTTCGTCCACCTGCCGGAGGATCTCGGCGCCGGGCTGGCCCGCCACCGCACGCCGGTGATCCGCATCCTGTACAATGCCAGCTTCCTCTCCTCGGGCTCGCAGGCGGCGAGCGGCGCGGCGAGCGCCGTGCAGGCGGCGGCCGCGTCGCTGGTGGTGGATCAGCTTTCCGGCCATGCCCTGCCCCCGGACCCGACACGCCGCTTCGCCGTCGAGGCGGTGCCGCTCAACAACGCCGCGTCGAGCTTCGAATGGTTCCTCAGCACGCTGATCTATCCGGCGGTGCTGCATCTGGTCGCGGCCGTTACCTCCGCGATGGCGCTGGGCCGCGAACTGGAGGACCGCTCGCTCGGCGGCTGGGCTACGCGCAGCGGCGCGATCGTGCCCGCGCTGTTCGGCAAGCTGCTGCCCTATGTCGCGGCGGCGAGCCTGTGGGGGATCGCCTGGCTGCTGTTCGTGACGCTGGCACGCGGCTGGCGGGTGGAGGGCAGCATCGCGGCGATCGTCGCGGCACAGACGCTCTTCTACCTCGGCACCGCCGCGATCTCCGCGCTGCTGGTCGCCGCCACGCGCGAGACCGCCACGGCGCTGTCGGTCTGCGCGGTCTATGCCGGCTCGGCGCTGGCCTATGCGGGCGCCACCCTGCCGCTCAACGGCGGCAGCGGTTTCGCGCGCTTCTGGAGCCAGGTGCTGCCCCTCACCCATTATCTCACGCTCCAGACCGGGCAGCTGGGCGGGCAGGATCTCGCCACCATCGTGCCGCCGATGCTGGCGCTGCTCGCCTATGTGCTGGTGCCGGGCGCGCTCGCCTGGGCACTGATCCGGCGGCAGGCGCGATGAGCTTCGCCGCCGCCTTCCGCGCCACCTGGGCCGCGGTGCTGACCTCGCGCACCCTGCTCAGCACGATGCTGCTCGCGGTGGTGCTCTACGCCTTCTACTATCCCGCGCCCTACAGCCAGGAAGTGGCCCAGCAACTGCCGGTGGTGCTGGTCGACGAGGATGCCAGCGCGCTCAGCCGCGAACTGGTGCGCAACCTCGAAGCCACACGCGCCGTGATCGTGGTCGATCATGCCCCGAGCGTCGCCGAGGCGCAGGCGCGGCTGCGCGCCGGCAAGGCCGACGGCGTGGTGCTGATCGCGCGCGGGCTGCAACGCCAGCTCCGCACCGGTGCGCCGGGCGCCGGGATCGCGGTATGGGTCAACGCCTCGTACCTCCTGCGCGCCAGCACGATCGGCGAGGCGGTGACCGAGGTGCTGCGCGACCTCGCCGTCGAGAAGCTCGACATGCTGGGCCAGGCCGTGCGCGCGGGGCCGCCGGTGACCATCGTCCGCGAGCCGATGTTCAACCCGACCGCGGGCTACAAGGGCTATGTCTTCCCCGCCGTGGCCATCGTGATCATCCAGCAGACGCTGCTGTTCGGCGTCGCCACCTTTGTCGGCGGACGGCGGCGCGAGGGCCGCTGGCGGATGGGGCACGGCGAGTATCTCGGCACCTGGGCGGCGTTCACGTCCGTAGGGCTGCTGACCTGCCTGTTCCTGTTCGGCTTCATTTTCTGGGTCCAGGGCATCCCGCGCGACGAGAACGTCGCGGGGATGCTGCTCGCCGCGCCGTTGCTCGCGGCCTCGGTCGCCGGACTGGGCCTCTGGCTCGGCAGCCATTTCGACCGCTCCGAGCGGGCGATGGTGATCCTCGCCCCCACCTCCGCGCCCTTCTTCTTCCTGTCCGGCACCGCCTGGCCGCTCGATCAGATGCCCGGCTTCGTCCGCGCGCTGGCGCAGCTGATTCCCTCGACCAGCGGCGTGCATGTGTTCGTGCCGCTCAACCAGATGCACGCCAGCCTCGCCGACGTGGCACCGGGGGTGCTCACGCTGCTGGCGCTCGCGCTGGTCTATGGCGGGCTCGGCTGGTGGCGGATCGCCGGTCCGCGTCAGAAGCGGAAGCTGAGCCAGCCGGCGACGAAGTCAGAGCTCGCATAGCCCGCCTTGGTGAGCGCCGGCCCGGCGGCGAGATGCTCGTAGCGCCCGGTGAGCGACAGCCGCGGGGTGATCGCCCACACCGCCTGCACCCGCGCGACATCGGCGGTCCGGGAATCGCGGACGTTCTGCGTCCCCGCAAAGGGCTGGCCGTTGGCGCGGTACACGGCGTCGTGCACATTGGCCCGCCACGCCCGCTGGTATTCGAGGTTCAGCCGCAGCTTCGCGGTGGGCGACAGGTTGAGCGTCGGCGCGAATGCCACCAGGTTGCTCGGCGTGAGGAACAGGCCGTAGCTGTAATAGATGTTGTTGCCGAACGGCGCATAGGCGTTGCGCAGCTTGCCGTCGCCATAGCCGCCCCCGCCGCTGGCATAGTCCGCATGGAAGCCGATCCGGGGCGCGCGCTTGCCGGAGCCGATCCGGACATTCTGCGCGAAGAAGCCCTGCCAGGCATCGATCTGCTGGTCGCGCCAATAGCCCCATTGATGATTGATCGACCAGTCGATCGTCACCGGGCCTGCCTCGCCCCAGAGGTGCGTGCCGAGATAGAAGCGCGAGCCCGGGCCGATGCGGCCGCCCCAGGTGCCCACATTGTTGCGGCGACGCCAGAAGAAGGGATCGAAATAGAGCTTGGCGCCGCCCACCCAGGCCTTGGGCACGACGAAGCCGAGGCTCACGCCCGAGAAGCGCCGCGCCGGATCGACCACGTCGTCATCGGTGCCGAGATCGCCATATTGGGTGGGCTTGAGGTCGAACACGTCCACCCGCACCGTCTTGCCCCGCGCCCAGCCGCGAAAGCCGTTGAGCGTGTAGCGGATCGTATTGTTGTCGCGCTGCGAAACCAGCAGGTTCGGCCCGTCGGTGAACTCCTGCCGGCCATAGCGCGCGCCGACATCGATGCCGGCGACCTCGCCCTTGGCCTCGACGAACAGCTGCTGCACCGCCACGTCGTTGCGCAGCGTCGCGGCGGGCGCGCCGAGTTCGACGCCGCTGATGCCGCCATGCGCCACCTCGCCATAGACGCGGAGATGCTCGCCGAGGTGCAGATCGGCGCCGCCGACGAGCCGGACGATGTCCTGCCGCTGCGCGCGGCTGTCGCGCAGATTGGGGTTGGTGGTGTGGTTCATCCGCAGCCGCGCCTCGCCGGACAGGGTGACGTACACGTCGCCGCTGGGGGTGAGCTTGACGCATTTCAGCGCATCGATCGGATCGTCGCGCTTGGCGGGATCGCAGAGCTTGCGCCAGTCCTCCGCCCAGCGGGAAAGGTTGTAGCCGCCCGTCGTGGTGCCGTCGCCGGCGGCAGCGGCCGGGTAGCCGGCGGTTTCGACGACCTGCGCGGCGGCAGGCATGCTCAGGACGAGCGCCGGGGTGGCGCCCAGGACGCGGTACAGGATACGCATGGGAGGTTCCCTTTACTCGGCGGGGACGGCGTCGGCGGGCAACTGGTCGACCCGCGGCGCGCGGCCGTGCAGCGCGGCATCGAGCGCCTCGTGGTCGAGCCGTCCTTCCCAGCGCGATACGACCACCGTCGCCACCGCATTGCCGATGAAGTTGGTGAGGCTGCGGCACTCGGACATGAACCGGTCGACGCCTAGGATCAGCGCCATGCCCGCCACGGGCACGCTCGGCACGATCGACAGCGTCGCCGCCAGCGTGATGAAGCCCGCCCCGGTCACGCCCGCCGCGCCCTTGGACGACAGCATCGCCACGCCGAGCAGCAGCAGCTGCTGCTCGATCGAGAGGTGAACGTTCGTCGCCTGGGCGATGAACAGCGCCGCCAGCGTCATGTAGATGTTGGTGCCGTCGAGGTTGAACGAATAGCCCGTCGGCACGACCAGGCCGACGATCGTCTTGGGGCAGCCTGCGCGCTCCATTTTCTCGATCAGCGAGGGCAGCGCGCTTTCCGACGAGGAGGTGCCGAGCACCAGCAACAGCTCGGCCTTGAGGTACGCGATCAGCCGCAGGATCGAGAAGCCCGCCATCCACGACACCGCACCGAGCACGACCAGCACGAACAGCGCCGACGTGAGATAGAAGGTGCCGACCAGCATCGCGAGGTTGGCGAGCGTGCCGACGCCGTATTTGCCGACGGTGAAGGCCATCGCGCCGAACGCGCCGACGGGCGCCGCCTTCATCAGGATGGCGACGACCTTGAACATCGCCAGCGAGATGTCTTCCAGCGCGTGCGTGATCCGCTCGCCACGGTCGCCGACCAGCGCCAGGCCGATGCCGAACAGGATCGCGACGAACAGCGTCTGCAGGATGTTGCCGCCGGTGATGGCCGAAAGGAAGGTGTCGGGGATGATGCCGAGCAGGAAGCCGGTCAGCGTGCTCTCATGCGCCTTGGCGGCATAGTCGGCCACCTTGCCGGCATCGAGTGAGGCGGGATCGATGTTCAGCCCCGCCCCCGGCCGCACGACATTGGCCACGATCATGCCGACGACCAGCGCCAGCGTCGAGAAGAACAGGAAATATCCGAAGGCCTTGGCCGCGACCCGACCCACCGCCTTCAGGTCTCGCATCCCGGCGATGCCGGTGACGATGGTGAGGAAGATCACCGGCGCGATGATCATCTTGACCAGCTTGATGAACCCGTCGCCGATCGGCTTGAGCGCCTCGCCCGTGGCGGGGGCATAATGGCCGATCAGCACGCCCGCGATGATCGCGACCAGCACCTGCGCATAGAGATGCCGGTACCAGGGCAACGCCTTGGCGGGGACCGGCGCAGCTGCGCTGTCGTGGGACTCGGCGGGGATACGAACCATCACTTCCTCTCCTTCGGCCTCCGTTGTGCCGGTAGGACTCGATCGGTGCATTCTCGATTGCGGAAAGCTGCGGAGGAAGCAAAAAGCGGCTCAACCTTATATCGTTATTTTTCAGTCTTATAGCACCAATCCGCCACGGACGGTGCGCAAAAATCGGCACATACCTGCCGGGCAAAGTGCAAAATCTTGCACATCGCCCTGCACTGGCGGATAGCGAAGCGGTGACGCGACGCGACTCGTTCTCGGGCTGGCGCTACTGGGCGCTCGCCGCATTGCTCGGCGTGGCGGTGGCGGTCGCTGCCGGCTGGATCGCCGGGAATCGCACCCGCAACACGCTGGTCGCCGGCGCCCGCACCAATGCCCAGCTGCGCGCGGCCCTGCTCGACAGCGAGATCGCCCGCTTCCGCCTGCTGCCGCTGGCGCTCGGCGACGACCGCGACGTGGCCGCGACGCTGGCCGGGGCCCCTGCCGGCGCGCTCAACACGAAGCTGGAAACCCTCGCCCGCACCACCGGCGCCGCGGCGATCTACGTGATCGGCGCCGACGGCCGCACCCGCGCGGCGAGCAACTGGCGGACGCCGCAGAGCTTCGTCGGCTCCGACTATCGCTTCCGCCGCTATTTCCGCGAGGCGAGCAGCCGCGGCGAGGCCAGCCAGTTCGCGCTGGGCACGGTCAGCCGCCATTCGGGGCTCTACCTCGCCCGCCGTACGCCGCTGAACGGGGTGATCGTCGTCAAGCTGGAGTTCGATGCGATCGAGGCGGCGTGGCGGCGCGCGGGCGGCGACACCTATGTCGAGGATCCCGCCGGGCTGGTGCTCGTCGCCAGCGATCCGGGCCTGCGGTTCGCCGTCGCCCGCCCGATCCTGCCGGCGGTGCTGGCCGCGCTGCGGCGCGACGCCGCGCTGCCCGATAGCTCCGCGCCGGTGCTGTTGCCCCCCGCCCGCGGTGACCTGATCGAGGCGCGCGTGCCGACCAGCCAGCCGGGCTGGACGCTGGCGCTGCGCCGCGCAGTCGGCCCCGCCGTCGCGACGGCACAGCGGACCGCCGGGCTCGGCGCGCTGATGGCGGTGCTGGCGCTAGCGCTGCTGCTCTGGGGCCTGCGCCAGCGCGCGACCCAGCGCCAGCGCCGCACCTCCGAGCTCGAAACCGCGGTGGCCGAGCGCACCGCCGAACTGCGCCGCGAGATCGAGGAACGCGCCGCGCTCGAAGCCCGCGCCGCCGATCTGCGAGAAGGGCTGCGCCAGGCCAACCGCCTCGCCACGCTGGGCCAAGTCACCGCCAGCGTCGCACACGAGACGGCGCAGCCGGTCGCCGCGATCCGCACCTATGCCGAGACCAGCGTCCAACTGCTCGAGCACGGTGCGACCGACATGGTCCGCGACAATCTGGAGACGATCCGCCACCTGAGCGACCGGATCGGCGCGGTGACGGCGCAGCTGCGCGGCTTCTCCCGCCGCCAGCCGGGCGAGGTCCGTCCCCTGCCGCTGGCCGAGGTGCTCGACGGCGCGCTGCTGATCCTCAAGGAGCAGTTGCGCAGCGTGCGGCTGGAGCGCCCGGCGATCGGCGCGCACCTGCTGGTGATGGGCGGACGGGTCCGACTGGAACAGGTGTTCGTCAACCTGCTCCAGAACGCCGCCGAGGCACTGGCCGGGCGCCCGAACCCGACGATTACAATCCGCACCACGCTCGCCGACGGGCTGGTCTGGGTGCGCATCCAGGACAACGGCCCCGGCATCGCCCCGGACATCGCCGCACGGCTGTTTACCCCCTTCGCCACCAGCCGCAGCAATGGCCTGGGCCTGGGGCTGGTGATCGCCAGCGACATCATGACCGATCTTGGCGGCAGCTTGCGCTGGCTGCAGGGGGAAAGCGGCGCGTGCTTCGAGCTGGAGTTGCGCCGGGCATGAGCGTGCCCGTCGCCCTGGTCGATGACGATGCCGATTTCCGCGCGGCGCTCCTCCAGCTCCTGACGCTGGCGGGGCACGACGTCCGCCCCTTCGTCGATGCGCCCAGCGCGCTTGCCAGCATCGACCGCGACTTTCCCGGCGTGGTCGTCACCGATGTGCGGATGCCGGGCATGTCCGGGGTCGATTTCTTCCACCGGCTGCGGGCGATCGATCCCGAGCTGCCGGTGATCCTGATGACCGGGCACGGCGACGTCGCGATGGCGGTGGACGCGATCAAGGCGGGCGCGTGGGATTTCCTCACCAAGCCCTTCCCCGGCGACGCGCTGGCCGCGGCGCTGCAACGCGCCGGCACCGCGCGCACCCTCGCGCTGGAGAATCGGCGGCTTCGCGCCGCGACCAGCGAGAGCGACACAGCACTACTCGGCGAGGCGCCCGCGATCCGCCGACTTCGCGAGATGATCCCGGTGCTGGCCGATGCCGCGCTCGATCTGGTGCTCGAAGGCGCGACCGGCACCGGCAAGGAACTCTATGCCCGGCTGGTCCACCGTGCCGGCAGGCGGGCACGGCATCGCTTCCAGACGGTGGACTGCGCGACGCTGCCGCCGGGAATCGGCGCGCGGGAGCTGTTCGCCCGCGACGGGCTGGTCGCCCGCGCCGATCGCGGCACGCTGTTCCTCGACCATCTCGATCTCGCCCCGCCCGAGCTGCACCACCGGCTCGCCCAGTTCGCCGAGGCGCGCACCGTCGCCACCGAGCAGCGCGATCCCGATCCCGTCGACGTGCGGATCATCGCCGCGATCGGCGACGGCGGCGCGGCGGCGCTGCCCCCCGGGCTCTACCACCGGCTGGCCGGCGTGCCGCTGCGGCTGCCGCCGCTGGCCGAGCGGCGCGAGGACGTGCCGTTGCTCTTCGCGCACCTCGCGCAACAGGCCGCGCAGCGCCATCGCCGCCCCGCCCCGCCGCTCTCCGAAGCCGCGCACGCCGCCGCCCGGCGCGACTGGCCCGGCAATGTCCGCGAGCTGGAGCGGGCGGCGGAACGCTTCGTCCTCGGCCTCGAACCTGCGGCGGACGCAGGGCCAGTCGAGACGCGACCGCTCACCGAACGGCTGGAAGCCTTCGAGCGCAGCGCCATCCTCGACGCGATCGCAGCGGCGGACGGCGAGATCAATGCGGCGATCGCGGCGCTGGGCCTGCCGCGGAAGACCTTCTATTACCGGGTCAAACGGCTCGGCATCGATCTGCGGCGCGCCCGCGGGGTCGAATAGGGCAAGCAAGGAGACCGAAGGTGCGGCGTTTCGTCATCGTGGTGGATACCCAGGCCGATTTCATGCACGCCGATGGCGCGCTTTCGGTCGCGGGCGCCGAGGCGCTGATCGGGCCGATGCGGGCCTGGCTCGCCGCGCTCGATCCGGCGGAGACCGCGGGCGTGCTGTTCACCTTCGACACCCACACCACCGAGCGCTTCGCCGGATCGCCCGAGGCCGAACAATTCCCGCTCCACTGCGAACGCGGCACGCCGGGCTGGGCGAATGTGCTCGATCTCGCCGCGGTGGCGCCGGGCATTCCGGTCTATCGGATCGAAAAAGGTGTGTTCGACATGTGGGCCGAACCCGACCTGGCGATCGAGGCGGTCGACACCGGCGAGACCCAGCCGCGCGACGCCTTCTTCGCGGCACTGCGTGCAGACGGGGTCACGGAGCTGACCGTGATCGGCGTTGCCGCCGATTATTGCGTGCGCTGGGCGATCGACGGCGCGGTGGCACGCGGCTTCACCGTCGACGTGCCCGCCGCGCTCACCCGTGGGATCGCGCGGCCGATCGCGCAGGTGCTGGCGGAGGATTTTGCCGGCAAGCCCGTGCGGCTCGGCGAGGAAGTGCCCGCCAGCGCATAAGGCTGGCGGGCACCCTCCAGGGCCTCAGAAGGCGAGACGGACGCCGATGGTCCCGCCATTGTTGCTCCAGGCCGAGCCGAACTCGCCCCGCCAGCTGGCGAAGCCGGTCCAGCGGCCCTGGTGCACGGTCAGGCTGGCGCCGGCGATCGCGCTGCCCCGCGGCAGCCCGATGGCGTTGCCGGCAAAGGCGGTGCCGTCCGCCGCGACCAGCGTCGTCGCCAGTCCGCGCGCGGTGTCCGAACGGCGGTAGCCGATCGTCGCGTCGGGGATGATCTGCAGGCCGTTCGCCGTCTCGACGGTGTAGGACCAGCCGATCTGCGCGAAGGGCGAGGCGCTGGTGCGGCTCGATTCGATGCCGGTCACGCGGAAGCTGGCCGGCACCGCCCCGGCTTCGGCAAAGCCGTCGCTCCGCACGTGCGACACGAGGACGCCCGTCGCCGGGGTGATCGTGGCACCGGCCAGGGTGAAGGGCACCGCCGCCTGCGCGCCGCCCAGCCACTGGCTGACGTGCCGGCGCACCGAGGCCTGCCCCACGCCGGTCGCGCGCTGGGTGTTGACCCAGCCATAGGCATAGCTGCCGACCGCCGAGAGCCCGATCGGGCCGACCGGCACCGAGCCGTAGACGCTGGCGCGCAGCACGTCGGTATCGCCGCCGCCGCTGCTCTGATCCTTGTAGGACTGGCGCTCATAGCCGAGCGCCACGCCCAGCCGGCCGGTTGCGCCCACCGTCGTGTCGGCACCGCCCGAGACGCGGAAGCCCTGCGAGCGAAACGGCAACGATCCCTTGTCCGGATCCGCGACGAAGCGCTGCGCGCCGAACTGCATCCAGCTGCGCAGCCGCGGCCCTTGGCTGAGCGCGAGATTGTAGCCGGTATGGCCGCCGCCATCCGCCTGCGTACGGGACAGGAGCGCCACCGCATCCTGCTCGCCGGCGGCAGCAAAGGCGAAGTTCTGCGCGCTGAAAATCCGCGCATCGGCCGGGGCAACGACGACCGGCACCGGCGCCGGTCCTGCCGCCGGTGTCGCTGGCGTGGGCGTGGGCGTCGGAGTTGGAGTTGGAGTTGGAGTTGGGGTTGGCGTCGGGGTGGGCGTAGGCGTGGGCGCCGGAGTAGGCGTTGGCGCCGGGGTAGGCGTTGGCTCCGGACCGGGCGTCGGCGCCGGGGTAGGCGTGGGCGTCGGAGCAGGCGCCGGCGTCGGCGCGGGCGTGGGCGTCGGCGCGGGCGTGGGCATCGGAGCAGGCGTCGGCGTCGGTTCGGGCGCCGGAGGAGGCGTTGGCGTAGGCGTAGGCGTTGGCGTGGCCGCGATCGCGAGCTTCGCATCGAACGCGGTATAGAGGACATCGGCGCTAATCCCGGCAGGACGGGCCGCGCCGGTGGCGTCGGCAACCTGCGCAAAGGTACCGCTCAGCCCCTTGTCGGTGTGGAGGAAGGTTCGCGTGCCATCGGTATAGGTGCCCGGCGCCCAGGCGAGCGTAAGCGCACCGGAAAGCGCCGCCGTTTCGGAGACGTTGATCACGTCGATCGCGGAGGGCGATACGCCCAGGATCAGGTTGCCGCGATGATCGAGCGTGCCGTTCAGCGTCACGACATTGCCGATCACCCCGCCGTTGGTGAGATCGATCGTGCCGCGATTGACCAGCGCGAGCGTGTCCGCGGTTCCCAATGTGGGGTTGACCCCATTGCCGATATTGAAGGTGGAATCGGAATCGATGTTGAGGTTCCGCGCGCTCATGTTGCCGGTGAGCGTCCACTGCGTGCCGTGCAGGTTCATGGTCCGCCAGCCGCTGACGCTCACGCCCTTGGCCTCGTCAGAGACCGGAAGCGCTGCCCCCTTGAAGTCCATGTCGTTGAGGTTGAGAACGTGGTTCCACGCCGTGCTGCCGCCGGAAAGGCGCTTGACGCCGGCGAGTTGCTCGGCCCCGATCGCGTTCAGGTTGAGCGTGGCGACCTTCGTATCCAGCGTAGCGCCGAACGCAACGTCGCCGCGGATCGCGCCGCCCGACCAGTTCATCGTCACGGTATCCTCGATCCTGACAGGGCCGGTTATTGTCCCACCCTCCATGTTGAAGACGCTGTCGTCGCCAACGACGAGGACGCCATCGCCCTCCCCGACCGCCGTGCTGACATCGATCGTACCGGTGTTGGTGAACACCATGCCGCCGCCACCCACCTGGAAGCGTCGGGCGACCACCGAGCCTTCGTTTCGGATGAAGTTGTCCGGATCGATGCCATCGGCGAAGACCTCCACATCGCCGGCGATCGTCGCCGTGGGCCGAATCCACACCTTGGTGACGTCGCCGGACACCTCCAGCGCCATCTGGCTGGGGTCTGCGGTCACCGATCCGGCGACCTTCACGTCTATCATCTTCTGGGAAGAGCCGTAGATGCCGCGGAACCCGCTGAGCACGGCGGGCGCCTGAATATCGAGCGTGACGTTGCCGCCGGCGCGGGCGATCAGCGCCGTTGCGCCCTCGTTGACGCCCGCCCCTGCCGTGATCTCGCCGCCGGTCACCGTGAAGGAGACGCTGCCGCGGCCCGGCTGCACCAGCGAGACGGCGGCCACGCTCAGTTCCTCGGATTCCGGCACATGGATGGTGCCGGCGCTGGTGCCGACAAAGGTACCGTTGTCGATACCGACAAACTTCAAACCGAACACGCCGCTCAGCCGCGCGGTATCGGTGATGTCGACGACGATGTTGGGCGCGGTAATCGTGCCTGGGGCTTCCCCGTTGGTGCTGATCACCACGGCCGCGCCCGTAAGCTCGGACGTGGCTGCGCTATAGGTGCCGTTGATCGTGATGCGCGTATCGGCCGCCGGCTTGCGGAACTGCAGAGCATCCCAACCCGCGGTGACGATGCTGGTCGCATCATCCTTGAACGAGCGAATATTGTACATGGTGATGCCCGCAGCGTCCGTCTTGGAGGGCGCGCGAAGATAGAAGTTGGGCGATACGGTGACGTCGAGCGGGACCTTCTCCGTCCCGTAGAGATATTGCGACGCATCGGGCCCGGGCTTTGCCGGGCCGCCGGAGCACAGGAAGGTGCCGCTGTTCGCCGGCGTCTCGACGCAGGTCGCCGACTGCGCAAGCGCCTGCTGCCCCGCCAGCGCCACGATCGAAGCGCCGCCCAGCAGCAGGGCGCGCGAATAGTCTCGAATATGCATGGATTATCCCCCTTGATTCCCCCGTTCGCGGCAACCGCGCCCGGCAGCCGCCAAGGGCGGATCAAACCGCGATTCGCGGCGGAATTTTAGAGAAGGAGGGAGTTTTTGGCATGGTATTGGATGTCTCAAAATGTCTCAATTTCCATGCATCCAGACTAACCTGGCTCCCAAGCGTCCCGAAACCGGTCAACGAGCTACTAGACGTTTCGCCCGTGTCCGATAGCATTTACGCCGTAGACCGACCTTGGAGCGGCAAAGATGCGCATGGGTTGGCACCGCGTCAGGCGGGCGCGGCGAGGGAAGCGCGTAGCGTCTCCAGGTCGGGAAAGATCGGCGGGGGACGCCGCGGCCACGATCCGATCGGTCGCTGCTTCGGCATGGCGCGCGTCGAGCGCGTCGGTCGCACCAGGATAAGCGGCGATGCGGTTCTCGCCCGGCGCCGGCGCAGCAGGCCTCACCAAGCTGCCGACGACGAAGCCCCAGGCACCTTCATGGGCCGAGACATCCCCCATGGCCCGCCATTGTCATCGGCCCGGAAATCTCGGAAACGTGTAGGGTCGCAGAAGGAAAAACCCGGAGTAGCGGGCGGATGCATAGCCAGGTTGCCACCCCGTTCGGCGATCGGACGCCGCTGCACGAACTTGTCGTGCTGCGTCGCGATTCTCCCGAACCGCTGTATCTGCAGCTCGAGCAGCAGATCGCCGCGCTGATGGCGCAGCAGCTGCTACCGGCGGGGTCGACGCTGCCGCCCGAGCGCCAGCTGGCCGAAGCGCTCGGCATCAGCCGCAGCACGGTGCAGAACGGCTATGATGCGCTGCGGGCGCGCAAGCTGCTCGGCGGGCGCGGGCGGCGCGGGTCGGTGGTCCAGCCGGGCGGCGACAGCGCGATCGTGCCGCGGATGGACAAGCTCAAGGGCTTCACCCAGGAGATGCGCGAGCTGGGCCTGGAACCCTCCACCCGGCTGCTCGACTGCGAGGTGCGCACCGATCGATCGATTGCCTCGCTGTTCGGGCTGCAATCCGACGCCCGCTTCCTGCGGCTGGCGCGAATCCGCTACGGGGACGACCAGCCGATGACGATTCAATCCGCCTGGTACAACCTCACCGCCGCGCCGGAGCTCGAAACCGCCGATCCGCTGGGATCGATCTACCAGCAGCTTGCCGATGCCGGACTGAAGCTGACACATTGCGAGCAGAGCATCGAGGCGACGATGGCCTCGCCGCAGGAAAGCGCGGTGTTTGGCTTCGAGCAGCCGACGCCGTGCCTGCTGATCAAGCGGCGCAGCTTCGTCCCCGGCGGCGCGATGGTCGAATATGTCGAGGGGGTGTTCCGCGGGGACAGCTATGTCTATCGAATGCAGCTCGACGCCTGACGCGAGAGGCGCGGACGCCGCCGCTCTGGCGCAAGCGACGGCTTCCGTCCGGGGTTGACGCCGCGACGTGCCGCTCAGCGCGACGCCGACGCGAGATAGTCGTGCACCACTTCGCCCGGCGCCAGCGTGAGGTCGGCGAGGATATGCGTCGCCGAGAGGACCTCCAACACCGGCAGCTTGGCGACGGGCGCAAGGCAATGCGGATGGAGCTCAAGGCTCCCCGGGCCTGTCCAGGCCCCCTTCACGACGACGTCCTGCGGCGCATAGCGGACCAGCTCGCACACGCGTGCGGTACCGTCGACATGCGGCAATACTTTCAGAAGGAACGTCGGCGTGGTCAGGAAGTCCGCCACCTTGTCGTGATCGAGTGCCTTGTGCTTGTAGGCCATGGTCGCGGTCGCGACGCGGACGCCGTTATAGTCGAGCGTGCCGACGATCGCGTCGTTGCGGACTTCCAGCTTGGGCTGGGCGAACATCTTGGGAAAGCCCCACAGCTCGCGCCCCGAGGCGATGCCGGCCTCGCTGTCGAGATACATCGCATGGGTGAAGCCGCCGGGCACGCCCCGATACTGGACCGGCAGCACCTGCCCTGACTCGGTATAATCGCCGAGACCGCTCGAGTCCGGCATCTTGATGAATTCATATTTCACGATCGGATCGGCGGGCAGCAACGGCGCCGGGATCGCTCTGGCAAGGGCTTCGGGATCGGTGCGATAGGCGATGATCACGAATTCGCGGTTGATGAAGCGGAACGGCGGCTTGGGATAGGCAGGGCTGCTGACGGGCATCGCATAGGCCGATGCGCGGATTTCTTCCTCGGTCATGTTGGTGTCCCTTCTGGTGGTAAGCGGCGGTGTGCACGGATCTGTTTCGGGGGAGGCCGAAGCGCGCCCTGCGGGTCAGGCCGGTCGCTGCGCCGAACGACGCCGCCCCTTTTCCCGCGCGAAGGCGGCCGGGGTCGAACCCAGCCGTTCGCGAAAGCGACGCGTGAAATGGCTCTGGTCCGCAAAGCCGGTCATCAGCGCCACTTCCGCGATCGGAAGATCGGTCTCGGCGAGCAGACGCTGGGCGTGGAGAATGCGTCGGGCCTCCACATAGGCGAGCGCAGTCGTGCCGGTGCTGCGCTTGAACAGCCGTGAGAAATGGAAGCGGCTGACCTTGATCAGCGCCGCCAGTTCGACGAGTTCGATGCTGCGGTCGATGTTCCGGTCGATATAGTCGGTGATCCGTGCCAGTTCGGCGCGGCCCAGCCCCGCCGTCTGTCGGCATGCCGATACCGCGCCGCGCAGGCCGCTGAGTTCCACCGCCAGCGCGCGCTGGATCGTTTCCGTGATCCGCTCGGTAGATGCGGCCGGCAGGCTGTCGAGCGCGTCGAGCAGGCGCTCGACGAGACATCGGGCCAACGCCTCCCGTTCCACCGCGTCGCCACTGCACGCGGGGGGCACCGCCGGCAGGTCGGCGAGGCCCATCGGAAGCGCGGCAGTCCCCGCCCTCGCACGCGCGCGGCGCACCGGCACCAGCGCTCGGCGGTGCTCCCCAAGCATGGCCGATTCCGGTGCGAGGAGCGTCCCGGAGGCCACGGCTTCGCTGCGGAACGCCAGGCGGAACGGCCCGAAGCCCACTCCTTCTGAAGACATGGTTGGTCATCCGGATAGTCCCTGTTGCCGCGGTTCCTATTCGTCGCCGCAGCGGCGCGGCGTTACTTGGCGTGACTCGTTGCGGTCTAACGGGATGCGGGAGGCGCGGACGGCAGCACGACGATCGCGCCGGCGGATGGAAGCTCCGAACGCGCACCATTGCCCATTGTGGCCGCTCGGGCACCATGCACATATCGTCCGCGGGAACGCGTTTCACGGTGGGCGTCCGATCTTCCACGGTCTCGGCAACGGCGGCGTTGTCACCCACGCACTCAGCCCGGCGCAGGCTCGTCCCGCCCGCGCTTCTGGGTCGAGCCCCGCAAGCAGTTGTTCGGCTTCGAGCCGGACCCGGCCTACTTGGTCGCTCCTTCCAGCCCGAAGCGGTCAACGGCATGATCGGGCGGTTGCGCGTCTACGGCGACGGCACACTGGAGACGGCGTTCCTTCCCATTTGGAATGCGCGCCCCCGGGGCAGCCCCGAAGTGGCACGGGGCAACCGCGCGAAAGAGGTCTCCGCTTGTATCGAAGCGATAAGCTTGCAGGCGAGCCTTCCGCCCCTGTCCTGCGAATGGCAGGGCCTTGAGTAGGGACCGAGCATTGTCGGGACGCCTGCTCTCGGCGCTAGGCCGGACATCCATCCGTTCAGCCTGGGCGAGCGGACGATCCCGCTCGCGGCTCGCGCGTGAGGCCTTCCGGCAGCGCGTCGAAGCCAGCGACCGGCCGCGCATGGGTGCACTGGGCCCCATGTAGAAAACATAGGTACATCACGCGACCGCGAGCGCGGCATGCCAGGTCGAGCGGCGCGCCTACAGCGCCGCCGCGACCTCACTGATGAGGTTGCGCAGCCAGCGATGCGCCGGGTCCTGGCGATAGCGGACGTGCCAGGCCATCTCGACCGGGAAGGTCCCAAGGTCGACGGGCGCCTCGAGCACCTTCAGCCGCGGATCATGCGCCAGCCTGCGGCAGATCAGCGACGGCAGCGTCGCGCAATAATCGGTGACTGCGACCATCTCCGCCACCGCGAAGAAGTTGGTGACGGAGATCGCCACGTCGCGCTTCAGCTGCTGCTGCGCCAGTGCCTGGAACAGCCCGGCGCGCATCCGCCCCGGCGGCACGATGTTGACGTGCTTCATGCCCTCGAACTGTTCGCGGGTGATCCGGTCTCCCACTTCCGGATGCCCCGCCCGCACCACGCAGGCCAGCCCCTCGTCCATCACATGCTGGACGACCAGATTGTCGGGCGGATCGACGACGGGGCCGAGCACCAGCGCCGTCGTGCCCGAGACGACGCCGGTTTCGACCAGGTCGTTACCATAGGGCGTCAGCCGCAGCTTGATGCCTGGCGCCACCTGCTGGAGCCGCGCCACCACCGCGGGCACCAGCACGAACTCGACATAGCCGTTGGGCGCGATCGTCAGCAGGCGTTCGGCGGTGGCGGGATCGAACTCCTGCTGGCCGAGCACCGCATCGTCGAGCCGGGCCAGCGCCTCGGCGATCGCCGGCGCCAGTTCCAGTGCGATCGGCGTCGGCTGGATGCCGTAGCGCTCCCGGATGAAGAGCTGGTCCTGCAGCATCAGCCTTAGCCTGGCGAGCGCGTTGGACAGCGCCGGCTGCGTCATCCCCATCCGGTCGGCCGCGCGGGTGACGCTGCGCTCCTCCATCAGCGCCACGAAGATCGGCAGCAGGTTCAGGTCGTAGCGCATACAGTCATATTGCTTCCAGCATATCTGTAATCAAGAAGATAAACTTCTGGAATATGTCGGGCGGGGCCATGTTGCACCTGCCGCAGCGGTTGCGGCGCACCGCATGAAAGGCTTCCATCATGACCAAGGGCACCATTCTCATCCTCGGCTCCAACGCGACGCAGATCGAGCTGCGCGGCGGCGGCAGCGCCACGATCGGCCAGTATCTGAACGAAACCGTGGTCCCCACGCTGGCGCTGATCGACGCCGGCTACGACGTGGTGCTCGCCACGCCCGACGGCACCAAGCCGATCATCGACGCCGTGTCGGACACGGTCGACCATTTCGGCGGCAACCAGGCCTCCTATGACCGGGCCCGCACCTTCTTCGCCGATGCGCCCGAGATGAACGCCGTGCAGACGCTGCGCGCGGTGATCGAAGGCGGGCTGGACCAGTTCGCCGGCGTGTTCGTGCCCGGCGGCCATGCCCCCGCGGTCGACCTGATGCAGGACGCCGATGCCGGCACCATCCTGCGCCACTTCCATGCTGCCGGGAAGCCGACGGCGCTGCTCTGCCACGGCCCGGTCGCCGTCCTGGCAGCACTCCCCGAGGCCGCGGCCTATCGCGCGGCGCTCGCCGCCGGCGACACCGAAAAGGCCACTGCGCTGGGGCAGGACTGGATCTATGCCGGCTATGGCATCACCGTGTTCTCGGCGAGCGAGGAGAAGATCGCCGAGGAACAGCTGCTGGGCGGCGCGCTGCTGTTCGACATGGAGCGCGCGCTGCGCACGGCGGGCGGCAACGTCTCGGTCACCGTGACCAACTTCGCGCCCAACGTGGTCGTGGACCGCGAGTTGATCACCGGGCAGAATCCCGCTTCGGACCACCAGCTTGCCGCCGCGCTGGTCGACGCGCTCGACCGCGCCCAGCGGTGAGCACCCGCATGACCGGTGGAGCGCTGCGCCTGCGCTCCACCGCCCTTCCCCGAGCAAACAGGAACTCCATCATGTCCACCAACGTGAAAACCGTCGCGATCCTCACCGCCCATGCCGGCAAGGTGGCGGAACTCCGCCAGCTGCTCGATGCGATGCTCGCGCCCAGCCGCGCCGAGCCGGGCAATTTGCGCTACGATCTCTGGCAGGACCGCGACGATCCCGCCCGCTTCGTGCTCGACGAACTCTATGCCGATGCCGATGCCGTGGCCGCCCACCGCGCGAGCCCGCACTTCCAGGCCTATGCCGCCAAGATCGCCGACCTCGCCGAGCGGACCGCGATCCCGCTCACGCCCGTCGCCGTCGCCGTCGCCTGATCATCGGCATCGAACGCGCGGGCGGCGCCAAGCGCTGACGCAGGATCGCTCCGCGCCGTCGGTCCTCCCGGTCGACGGCGCGGAAGCGGCTTACCAGGGCACCTGCTGCTGTTCGAAATAGAAGCGTCCGGTCACTTCCGGTGCCGCCTCGGTCGCCAGCCAGACGATGCCTGCCGCGGCCTGCTCGACGGTGCGATAGCCCGTATGATCGTTGAAGTCGGTCGCAGTATAGCCCGGATCCGCCGCATTCACCGCGATACCGAAGGCGGCCAGTTCCTTGGCAAAGGCGAGCGTCACCGCATTGAGCGCCGTCTTCGAGCTGTTGTAGCCGAGAATGTTGACCGGGTGGTGCGGATTGGCCGGATCGGACAGCCAGCCCAGCGAGCCGAGCCCGCTGCTCACCATCACCACGCGGGCATCGTCCCCCGCCTTCAGCAGGGGCAGAAAAGCCTGGGTCATCCGGATCTGCGCGAAGACGTTGGTTTCGTAGACCGTCTTGATGTTGTCGAGCGGCTGCTCGCTTGGCAGAATGGGCTGGAGGCCGGGAATACCGGCATTGTTGATCAGGATATCGAGCTTGCCGTCATCGGCCTCGACCCGGGCGACCGCCGATCGGACGCTCTCGTCGCTGGTCACGTCCATCGGCAACAGGCGAACATTGATGCCCTCCCCCGCAAGCCGATCGGCCGCTTGCCCGCCGCGATCGGCGTCGCGGCTGCCCAGCCAGATGCGGAACCCCGCATGGCCCATCTGGCGCGCGGTTTCGTAGCCGATGCTCTTGTTGGCACCGGTGATAAGGACGGTCCGGTCGGTCATGTCATGCTCCTGCGCCGCGCCCGGTGGCGGTCTGCCGCCGGAGCCGCGCGGCTCGACCAGCAATATCGGCGTTCGGAACACTTTGATAATTGGCGCAAGTCCGGATACGCTGATCGCCATGTCGAACAATCCCGATGTGCCGAGCCTCGACAGCCTGCGGGTCTTCCTGGCCGTCGTCGACGCGCGCGGCTTCCGCGCCGCCTCGAAGCAACTCGGCCTCTCGCCCTCCACCGTCAGCGAAAAGATCGCCGATCTGGAGCAGCAGCTGGGCGTCCCCCTGCTCGCTCGCACCACCCGCAGCGTCGTGCCGACCGAGGCGGGACGCGCCTTGGCAACCCGGATGGCGCCGCTGCTGGCCGAGGCACGAGCCGCGCTGCAGGATGCCGCCAATTCGCAGGCCGAGGTCCGCGGTCTGCTCCGGCTGAACGTAACCGGGGCGGTGATGGTCGACATCCTGCCGCCGCTGCTCGATCGCTTCCTCAACCTGCACCGGCAGGTCCGCGTCGAGATCGTGGTGGAGGACCGGCTGGTCGACATCGTGGCGGCCGGGTGCGACGCGGGCATCCGCTATGGCGAGCACCTGGCGAAGGACATGATCGCCGTGCCGATCGGGCCGAAGGCGCAGGCGCTCGCCTATGCCGCCGCGCCCTCCTACCTGGCGCGTCGTCCCGCGCCCGAGAATCCACGCGCCCTGATGGCGCATGAGGCGATCCGGCTCCGCTTTTCGAGTGGCGCGCTGGTCGCCTGGGAGTTCGAGCGAGACCAGCAATCGATCACGATCGACCCGCCCGGCCGACTGATCATCGGGGTCGATGCGGCACCCGCAGCCATTGCCGCCGCATGTGCCGGACACGGCATCATCGGAACTTTCGAAAACTGGCTCGCGCCCTACATCGCCGATGGTTCGCTGCTACCGATCTTGCCGCAATGGTGGCCAGCATTCGAAGGGCCTAGGCTGTACTTCTCCAGCCGTTTCGTTCCTGCACCCCTGCGCGCCTTTATCGACCTTCTCGCTTCCGATCGCCGCGAGGCTCGAATTTCCACCTCTGCATGAACTGCGAGAGCGGCCGAACGACGGGATCTTGGCGCGTGCCCGTCCTCAGCAGCGCGCGCCTCCGCGTTAAGCGTCGAAATCTGCCCTGATCTGATCTCGTGCACCCTGAACATTGCCCTTTAGGCTTGAACGAAGCGGTTTCCATCCCGCAGGGTGTCGGCCCTGGCAATGGCCGAGGCGGGAGAGAATGGATGCGTAAAATATTGGCGGTATTGGCGCTTTTCACCATGGCGCAGACCGTGCCGGATCCGCATCTGCCCAAGCCGACGCTGGATTCCGTCGCGCCCATCTTGCCGCAGGGGTTGCAGCACGCAGTCCTGATCGTCTCGAAAACCAACGGCTGGCGGCATCTTGAGCATATCCCGCACTCGAACCAGGTGCTTGCCGATATCGCCAAGGGCCTGGGCCGCGCGAGCTACGTCACCGAGAATGGCGCGGTTTTCAACGACGACCAATTACGCCACTTCTCCGTCGTCGTGCTCAACAGCGCGAGCGGCGAATTCCTCACATCCGAGCAGCGCGCCGCCTTTGCGCGGTTCGTCGCGCGGGGCGGCGGCGTCGTGGCACTGCATGCGGCGGGCGACAACAGCCATACCGATCCCTGGTACGTCCAGACGGTGATCGGCACCACATTCATCGGGCATCCGGGCGGCGCCGATCACCTCCAGCCTGCAAAGGTCCTGGTCGACAAGCCGGACCATCCTGCGATGGCCGGCGTGAAACTGCCCTGGTCCCTGGTCGACGAATGGTATTCCTTCGATTCGAACCCGGCCGCGCGCGGCATGACGGTGCTCGCCCGGATCGACGAGGCCAGCTATCGGCCGGGCGCCAAGCTGGCGATGGGGGTGCATCCCGTCATCTGGGTCAACCCTTCGACCAAGGGGCGGGTTTTCTATTCGGCGCTCGGCCATTCGCCGGAAGCCTATGACGATCCCAACTATCGGCGTATCCTCACCAACGCCATTCGCTGGGCCGCCCGCTAGGCACTGCGGCGCCGGGTCACGGCGCCGGCCCTCCAGCCGGCCCGTCGCTACCTTTCGCAGCGCGTCCTGTGCGTTGCGGGAACGGCGGGCTCAGGCCGCCGCCGCCGGCAGTATATGGTCCGACACCACGACGTCGATCTGCGCTCCGCCCAGTGCGCTGCCCCCAGGCAGTTTTACTCGCGCCCGCTGAGCGAATCCAGCGCCGAGCATATATGCGTGCGCAGCGCTGGGTCGCGAGTGATTTCCAGCATGGCGCTGAGGCTGGAGCGGGCGCCGCCGATCTCTCCCGCCAGCAGCAACAGGCGGGCACGCTCCCACCAACCTTGCCCGTGGTCCGGTGCGATCACGGTCATCCGGTCGTACAGCGTCAGCGCGCGCGCGGCATCGTCCGCAGCTTCGGCGCGGCTCGCCTGGTTCATCAGCAGCCGCACCAGGACCGATCGGTTCGACATCGGCGTGACATGCTCGATCGTGGGCACCACAGCTGGCCCCAGAACGCCCCGCAGCAGGGCAGCGAGATCGTCCGCCGCCACGATGCGCCCGTCGTTGAACGGATCGATCAGCACCGCTTCGGTCTCGGCGCCCACCCGGGCGAGGACATGGCCGGGCGTGTTCAGCGGATCCACGCGCCAGCCAAGCCGCCGGGCGGCGGCGACATACAGGATGGTCAGGCTCACCGGCAGGCCGCGCCTGCGATCGATGACGCGGATGAGATCGGCATTGGCGGGGTCGTCATAGCGGGTCTGGTCTCCGCTGAAGCCGAAAGTCGTCGCCATCACGTCGGCCAGCGCCTGCGCGCGGTCCTCGACGGTCTCCGCATCACCGCCCGCCGTCGCCAGCCTTTCGGTATAGGCGTTGAGCTGGCCGACATAGGGGCCGAGATCCACGTCGGGATGATCCAGTGCCGCCAATTGCAGCGCGGCCGCGTCGAGGTCGATCGCCTCGTCTTCCATCAGGCCGAGCTGGAGGATGGCGTCGGTGGGTACAGCGGTGGCCAAGATCCTATCCTTCTTCCAGCGCGGCGTTCGGACCGTACGCGGCGCGAATGGGCAGATCAGCGGGCGAGCGGCGACTGCGCATAGTCGCGCAGGAGGTGCGCCACGTCGTCGTACAGCGCCACCGCGCCCGCATCGATCAACGCGTCGTCGGCAAATCCGCCCGAGCGCACGCCGATGGCAGCGATGCCGCATCTGCACGCCGCCTCGATGTCATAGGGGGTGTCCCCCACTACCAGCACCTCATCCGGCCCCAGCGGCGCTACCTTCGCGAGCGCAGTCGCGAAGATGTCCGGAGCGGGTTTGGTCCGCGCGACGTCGTCGGCGCTGGTTGTCTCCGAAATCAGCTGACGCGCATCGAGCAGATCGACATAATGGTCGAGCTCGGCCTTCGAGGCCGACGAGGCGAGCACTGCCCGCAGCCCTTCCGCCTGCACGCGCGCGAGGATCGCGCGCGCATCGGCGAAGGGTTCGACCCGGGCGAGGAACTTGGCTTTGAAGACCTCCCCATGCACCTTGCCGAGCTTGTCCTGGGCATCCTCGTCGATATCCGGCAGCAGTGTCGGGACCAGCATGTCCGCTCCCTTGCCGATCTGATCGTGGATCGTGTCCGCATCGAAGGCCTTGCCGATCGTCGCGAATGCCTCCTGCCAGGCCGCGATGTGAAAGGCGTTGCTGTCCACGAGCGTGCCGTCGATGTCGAACAGAACGGCTTTGATCGGCATGTCGCACCTCGGCGCCAGGAGAACAGGGTCGGCGATCCGTGATCGCGGCGGGTAGACGAACCGAGCGCATCGCCTCCCCCAAGGTTCCCGCCCGGCAAGCGCCGTCAGCGGGAAACACGAAGGGCCGCCCCATCGCTGGAGCGGCCCTTCCATTGCCTGCCACTGAAGGCCGGGAGGTCAGTAGCGGCTCGCCTCGACGAGGTTCGCCATGCTCATGGATTCCGTCTTCAGCGGCGTGAGACAATGAGACATTCGACCACCTCCTTTCTGTTGTTGAACAAGGCCAACCATATCGGGTCGACCTATGAAACTTGCAAGGATCGCAGCCACTTGGCGGCGAAAATCGTGCATCCTGAGCCGCATTTTCTTCATTTGGTGGACATCGGCCGCCAGGGACGCGCCGCATCCTCGCGGAAGAGGTCGCAGCGCTTGTCCTCGCGCCCTATCCATGCTGAACAAACGGCGCCTCCAGGGGCGCTCCGGCACTGGACTGGAGCGGATCCGTCGCTACAGGTTTTTTTCGGATTTTCATTCAGTTAAGCGGGAGAAGATGAATCGTGGCCGAAGCTCGGGCGGAACGCTTCATCGAAAGCCTGCTGAGGTTCGACGGTGCGCTCGCCCGCCAGATCGCGGAGCATGACTGGGCGGGGACGGCCGTCGGCCCGATCGGCAGCTGGTCCGAAAGCCTCAAGACGGCGCTCGGGATCACGTTGCTGTCCCCCGCCCCCATGGCGTTGTTCTGGGGCACGGAGGGCATCACGCTCTACAACGACGCCTATGCTGCCCTGGCCGGGGGGCGGCACCCGGCCCTGCTCGGCGCCAGGATCGGGGACGGCTGGCCGGCGATCGCGCGCTTCAACGACGCGGGCTTACGGGCCGGACTCGCAGGCGGCCGCCTCGCCTACCGCGACGAAGAGATCTGCCTGGACCGGCCCGGCCTGCCCGAGCGGGCGTTCCTGAACCTCGATTATTCGCCGGTACTCGGCGAGGACGACCAGCCCGCAGGCGTGCTCGCGATCGTCGCGGAGACGACCGGGCACGTCGCGACCCAGCATCGGCTGCAGGCCGAGCGCGACCGCGCCGCGGAGGTTCTCGAGAGCATCTCGGATGCCTTCTACGCCGTCGATGGCGATTGGCGGTTCACCTATGTCAACAGCAAGGCCCAGGAATGGTGGGGGCGTGCCGCCACCGATCTTCTCGGCAAGCACTATTGGACGGCGTTCCCGCAAGCCGTCGGCAGCAAGGCTTATGAAGAACATCTTCGCGCGATGGCCGATCGCGTGCCGGTGCGGCTCGAAACCGTGTCGCCAATCCTGCAGCGCTGGGTCGGCATCGACATCCATCCGACCGCAAACGGCGGCCTCTCGGTCTATTTTCGCGACATCGGCGACCAGAAGCGGGCGGAGGAGGCGCAGCGCGCCAGCGACGCGCGGCTGGCGGCGATCTTCGCCGGTGCCACCGTCGGACTGTCCGAAGTAAATCCGGACGGCCGGTTCCTGCGGGTCAACGAGGAACTGTGCCGCCTCCTGGGGCGCGGGGCGGACGCATTGCACGGCATGACGATCGCCGACGTCACCCATCCCGAGTCCCTGGAGCCAAGCCTCGAGGCCATCGCCGATACCCTGCGAACGGGAAAGGCAACGTCGGTCGACAAGCGCTACGTGCGGCCCGATGGCAGCGTCGTCTGGGCCAACAGCCGCGTCTCGCGCCTCGACGCAGACGCACGCTCGAGCAATCTCCTCGTCGTCACCGTCGACATGTCGGATCGGCTGGCCGCGGAACAGCGCGTGCGCGAAAGCGAAGGTCGCTACCGGCAGATCGTCGAAGGCGCCGAGGACTTCGCGATCGCTTCGGTCGATCCGGATGGCCGCGTCACGAGCTGGAATACGGGTGCGGCCCGCATCACCGGCTTCGAGGAAGCGGACATCCTCGGCAGGCCGGGGGCGCTCCTCTTCACGCCCGAAGACCGCGCCGCTGGCGCGCCCGATCACGAGCTGAACAGAGCGGCAAGCGACGGCCGATCGCTCAACGAACGCTGGCACATGCGCAAGGACGGCAGCCGTTTCTGGGGCTCCGGGCTTACCATGCGGCTCGACCAGCCCGGTGGCGGATATCTGAAGATCTTCCGCGATCGCACCGCCGAACATGCGGCCGAGGCGCATCTGCGCCGGCGTTCCGAACAACTCCAGGGCCTTGCCGAGACCGCCAATGCGGTGACGGCCGCGCCCACGCTGGAGGCGACGCTCGACGAAATCACCCGTGCAGCACGCAGAATCATCGGCGCACATCAGGCGGTCGTCAGCCTGACCCAAGGCGAGGATTGGGCGCAGATCATCCCCTACATCGATCTCAGCGGGAAATATGCCGGGTGGCGCACCTATGCCACGCCGGCGGACGGCTCCGGCATCTATGCGCTGGTCTGCGAGACCAATCGTCCGTTGCGGCTCACCCAGGCCGAACTGGAGGCGCATCCCCGGTGGCGCGGCTTCGGCGCGCACGCGCAGGATCACCCGCCGATGCGCGGCTGGCTGGCAGTACCCCTCGTCGGACGGGACGGTCGCAACCTCGGCCTCATCCAGCTTTCCGACAAGCAGGACGGATCGGAATTCGACGAGGATGACGAGGCGATCATCGTGCAGCTCGCCCGCCAGGCGGCCGACATCATCGAACGCACCCAGGCCCAGGAAGCGCTCGCTGCCGAGGTCGAGGCATTGGGGCGCCTGCAGGAAGTCAGCACCCGCCTGATCCGCGATGAATCGCCGCAGTCGGTGTACGATGCGATCCTGACCGCCGCTACCGAACTGATGGGTTCGGAATGCGCCAGCATCCAGATGCTGAACGCGTCGGGAGACCTCGACCTGCTGGCGCACCGGGGATACGACCCGCGCTCGGCCGCCTATTGGCAAACCGTCGGCGCGACCTCGGGCAGCACCTGCGGCATCGCGCTGGGAACAGGTCAGCGCGTGATCGTGCCGGACGTGGAGGATTCGGGTCTGGCCGAAGAGAGCGGCGACCTGAAGGCGTATCGCTGGACGGGCATGCGCGCGGTGCAGACGACCCCGCTCCTGTCGCGCTCGGGCAAGCCGCTCGGCATGTTGTCGACCCATTGGAAGCGGCCGCACATGCCATCGGAACGCGACTTGAAGCTTTTCGACGTGCTGGCACGCCAGGCAGCCGACGGGATCGAACGGGTGACGGCGCAGGCGGAACTGCGCGAAAGCCAGGCGCGCCAGGCGTTCCTCCTTTCGCTGTCCGATACGCTGCGCGCCCTGAAGTCGCCGCTCGACATCGCCTCGGCCGCCGCGCAGCACATCGGCGAGCAATATGGGCTCAGCCGCGTCTTCTATGCCGAGTTCTTCGGCAGCCTGATGAAGGTCGAGCGGGACTTCACGCGGGGCGTTGCCTCGATCGTGGGCGAGCACGAGCTGGCCGCGTTCGGCGAACCGCTGCTGCGCGCCTATCACGAGAACCCGGTCGTCCGGATCGACGATGTCCGCACCGATCCGCGGCTTGGCGAGGATGCGCGCGGCGGGCTGCTGGCGAGAGAGGTCGGCGCCTATCTCGACGTCGTGCTGTTCGAGGACGCGCACTGGGTGAGCGTGCTGGCGATGCAGAGCACCACGCCGCGCAGCTGGACGCCGGCGGAGGAAGCACTGTTCCGCGAGATCGGCGAGCGCGTAAAGGCCGCGATCGAGCGCGCCACTGCCGAGGACCAGCTTCGCGAGCTCAACGAAACGCTCGAGCGTCGCGTGGCCGCGGCGCTGGCGGAGCGTAAGCTGCTCGCGGATCTGGTCGAAGGCACGGATGCCTTCGTCCAGGTGGTCGATGCAGATTTTCGTTGGCTCGCGGTCAACCGCGCGGCGGCGGACGAATTCGAGCGGATCTACGGCACCCGGCCCAGGGTCGGGGCCTCGATGCTCGATCTTTTTGCCGACAAGCCGGCGCACCAGGCCGCCGCACAAGCGCTATGGGCGCGCGCGTTGGGTGGCGAGGAGTTCACCGCGATCGGCGAATTCGGCGATCCCAGCCTGGACCGCCGCTTCTACGAGATGAAGTTCAATGTGCTGCGGGATGCCAGCGGCGCGCGCATTGGGGCATATCAGTTCGTCTATGATGTGACGCAGCGGATCGCCGAACAGCACCGGCTGGCAGAGGCCGAGGAGGCGCTGCGCCAGAGCCAGAAGATGGAGGCGATGGGCCAGCTCACCGGGGGTGTGGCGCACGACTTCAACAACCTGCTGACTCCGATCGTCGGCTCGCTCGACATGCTGCAGCGCCGAGGCATCGGCAACGAGCGCGAGCAGCGTCTTATCGCCGGCGCGGTGCAGTCGGCCGAGCGCGCCAGGACGCTCGTCCAGCGCCTGCTCGCTTTCGCCCGGCGCCAACCCCTGCAGCCCGTCGCCGTCGATATTGCCAGGCTGGTGCAGGGCATGGGCGAGCTCGTCTCGAGCACGACCGGTCCGCAGATCGAGGTCGTGCTGCAGGCCGAAGACGACCTGCCCTTCGCCAAGGCCGATCCGAACCAGCTGGAAATGGCGCTGCTCAACCTCGCGGTGAACGCGCGCGACGCGATGCCGGGGGGCGGCGTGCTCCGTATCGCCGCGGCGGCGGCGAAGGTCGGCCGCGCGCATCGTTCGGGGCTGAAGCCCGGCGCCTACGTCAAGCTCTCGGTGGCCGATACCGGCGCAGGCATGGACGATGCAACCCTGGCGCGGGCGATCGAGCCGTTCTTCTCCACCAAGGGCGTTGGCAAGGGCACCGGGCTCGGCCTGTCGATGGTCCACGGCCTCGCTTCCCAGCTCGGTGGCGCATTGACGATCCAGAGCCAGCCGGGCCGAGGCACCACGATCGAGCTGTGGTTGCCGCAGAGCGAGGTGGCGCCGAAGCCAGAAGAACAGACCGGTGCCCAAAGCCTCGCGCCCGCAGCGCGCGGCGTCGCGCTGCTGGTCGACGACGAGGAACTGGTGCGGATGAGCACCGCCGACATGCTCACCGAAATGGGCTATGCCGTCATCGAGGCAGCGTCGGGCGAAGAGGCGATGCAGTTCGTCGCCAACGACGTGGCGTTCGACGTCCTCCTGACCGATCACCTGATGCCCGGCATCACCGGAACAGATCTCGCGCGGATGGTCCGCACGGCGCGGCCGGACGTGCCGGTGTTGCTGGTCTCGGGCTATGCCGAAACCGAGGGCGTGGACCCGAACCTGCCGCGGCTGATCAAGCCGTTCCGCAAGGACGAGCTCGCATCGAGCCTGGCACAGTTGCCGGCACATGCCTGCGCCGACGCTTCCGGTTAGATGCAGATCAATAGGATCGCCTGGATCTTACGACTCTGGCGGATGTTCTGGTTGCAACAGGAAGGAGGCGAGCATGTGGGCGCCCCAACCATTTTTCCAGAACGCGACGATCCTGCTCGCCACGCAGCAGAGCTTTTGCGCCGCTTACCTTGCGCAGACACTCTCGATGTTCGGCCTGCGCACCATAGGCCCCTTCGCCAGCGAGGCGGAATTGCAGGCATGGGCCGATGCCTTCCCCTCGCCGCCGGCGGCGATCGTTCTCGCCGCTGACTGGCTGCGGGACCGGGAATTGCCCTTGCCGCCATCGCTGATGGAGCGCAACATTCCCTATCTCCTTGTCGAGAACGCGCCGTGGCGCAGCACGGATATCGGCCTGCAGCCGGCCTTTGTCTGGCCGTACGCCGCATTCCAGATCGTCGAAGCGCTTCAGGATGCCGTCGCGCGCTCGATGGGGCTGCTCGACGCAGCACCCGATCCGCCCCAGCCCGGCCCAATGCCCGCCTAGGAGGCGCCGGCGGCGAGCTTCGAATCGAAATCCTCCTGGCCCGACGTTGCGGCGCTGGCCGCGGAACCATTGCGCGCCGCGCCGGTTTTGACAGCATGTTGTCCACTCAACCACATGTTGTCCAATGTCGAACCAGGAAACGCACGTACGCGAGCTCGCCCTCGCCGTCTTCGCAACCAGCGGCAGGTTGATCGGCACCGGTAACGAACTGGTTGCCCATCTCGGCCTCACCAGCGCGTGGTGGCAGGTGCTGGGAGCGCTGCGCTACTCGCCCGTGCCGCTTCCGACCGCCTCGATCGCGCGCAACATGGGCCTGACCCGGCAGGCGGTGCAGCGCATCGTCGACTTGCTGGCGGCGCGCGGGCTGGTCGAATTCCAGGACAATCCGCACCACCGCCGGGCGAAGCTCATCGTGCTGACGGAGGCCGGGATTGCCGCCGTCATCGGCGCCGAGCAGGCGGTCGCCCCGCTCGACAAGGAAATCGCCGACCGCATCGGTCGCGCCCGAATCCGCGACGCCGTCCAGACCCTGGAAGCGATGAACGCCATTCTCGCGGACTGGCTCGACCGCGCCGTGCCCCCGCGCGCGCCCGACCCCCACGCGTAAAAAGGAGACGCTGTCATGATCCTGGTATCAGGTGCCACCGGCGGCATCGGTGGTGAAGTATGCCGCCTGCTCAAGGAAGCCGGCACGCCATTCCGCGCCCTGTGCCGCAAACAAGAACAGGTCGAACGCCTGCGCCGGCAGGGCATGGATGCCGTGCTCGGCGATTTCGACCGGCCGGAAACGCTGGCGGCGGCGATGCAGGGAATCGATACGATGTTTCTCATCACACCGCCCACGCAGCAGCAGCTGACGCAGGAAACCGCGGCGATCGATGCCGCCAGGAAGGCCGGCGTCGGCCGGATCGTCAAGATCTCCGCCTCCGACAGCAATGTGCGCTCGCCGGTGCCTTGGGCAAGGGCGCACGCGCTGATCGACCACCATCTCCGCGCCTCCGGCATCGGCTGGACTATCCTCAAGCCCACCGCCTTCATGCAGAACTTCCTGTGGTTCAAGGACCCGATCGCCAAGGGATTCCTGCCTCAGGTCGCCGGCAAGGGATCGGTCTCCTGGGTCGACACGCGCGACATCGCACGCGTGGCAGCCGCCGTGCTGACCCAGGCGGGCCACGACGGCGCGACCTATTTCCTGACCGGCCCGGAGACGCTGGACATGAAGGAAGCGGCGGCGCGCCTGTCGAAGGTCCTCGGCCACAAGGTTCGCTATCTGGACCTGCCCTCCCCGCTGTTCTGGGGGCTGATGCGCCTGACCGGCAACTCGCCCTGGATGGCGAAGGGTCTGGTCGTGCAATTCGCCGACGTCGTCGCCGGGCATCACGATATCGACCCGACCTTCGAGATCCAGCGCCTCACCGGCACGCCGCCGCACGACTTCACCGATTTCCTTCTCGCGCACCGCCAGCAATTTTCTCGATAGCCATTGCGCCCGGCGGTGCGTTGTCGGGCGCGCTTCTGCACAGCCGCGACATTCTGGAGACATTTCTCATGCAGCCGACCAACGCTTCTCTCGCGGGCCATGCCGCGATCGTCACCGGTGCGAGCTCTGGCATCGGCCTTGCGGTTGCCGAAGCCGTGGCGGCAGCCGGCGCTGCCGTGGCGGTGAACTATCACGCCCAGGCAGAACCCGCTGAGGCGCTGGTGGATCGGATCATTGCCCAGGGCGGCCGCGCGATCGCGGTACAGGCCGATGTGTCGGAGGAGGCGGAGGTGATCCGCCTCTTCGACGAAGCTGCCGCCGCCTTCGGCCGCATCGACCTGCTCGTCTCCAACTCCGGCGTGCAGAAGGATGCGGCGATCGCCGACATGTCGCTGGAAGACTGGAACACGGTCATCGGCATCAACCTCACCGGCCAGTTCCTCTGCGCGCGCGAGGCGGTGAAGCGCTTCCGCGCGCAGCCCGCCCAGGCGCGGCCCGCCCGCAGCGCCGGCGTGATCGTCGCGATGAGCTCGGTGCACGAGATCATCCCCTGGGCAGGACACATCAACTACGCCTCGGCCAAGGGCGGCGTGCGCATGCTGACCCGCTCGCTCGCGCAGGAAGTCGCCGGCGACGGGATTCGGGTGAATGCCGTCGCGCCGGGCGCGATCCGCACCCCGATCAACAAGGAAGCATGGGACAGCCAGGAAGCGCTGGCCAGGCTGCTGCGACTGATCCCCTATGGCCGCATCGGCGAGCCCGAGGACGTAGCTCGCGCGGTCGTCTGGCTGGCCTCGGACGCGGCGGATTATGTGACCGGCACCACGCTGTTCGTCGACGGCGGCATGTCGCTTTATCCGGAATTCCGCGACAATGGCTGAGCCCCGTCGAACGATCGGCGAGCATGGCATCATCGGCGACCTGGAGACCGCGGCGCTGGTCGCGCGCGACGGCACGATCGATTATCTCTGCTGGCCTTCGCTCGACAGCCCGACGATCTTCGCCGACCTGCTGGACGGCGAACGCGGCGGCGCATTCTCGATCGAGCCGGAGATCGACCAGCCGCGCCACCTTCACCTCTATGTGCCCGATACGAACGTGCTGCTGACCCGCTGGATGGGAGCGGAGGGCAGCGCCGAGGTTGTCGATCTGATGCCTCAGCCGGAGGCCCGCCGCCGCGCCAAAAACGATGCGCGCTGCCTGATCCGCCGGGTGACGGTGACCAGCGGCACGGTGGCGTTCGCCATGCGCTGTACCCCCCGTTTCGACTATGCCCGCGAAGTGCCGGAGGTCGCCCATATCGAAGGCGGGGTTCGCTTCTCCGGACAGCATCTGTCGCTCTGCCTCTTCGCCTCCGTGCCGCTCGATCGGCAGCATGGCGGCGCCGGCGCGCGCTTCACCCTGTCCAAGGGCGAAAGTGCCTGGCTCGTGCTCGGCGACGAGGGGATGCCGCGACCCGACGACGCTGCGGTTCTGGCACAGATCACGGCCACTACCCAGGAATGGCGATCCTGGTCGGGCAAGGCGACCTATAAGGGTCGCTGGCGCGAACAGGTTCTGCGTTCGGCGCTGACGCTGAAGCTGCTGACCTCCGCCCGCCACGGCTCGATCGCGGCTGCAGCGACCTTCTCCCTGCCCGAAGCCGAGGGCGGCGAACGCAACTGGGATTATCGCGCGACCTGGATTCGCGATGCCTCCTTCACTGTCTACGCCTTTCTGCGGCTGGGCTTCACGGAAGAGGCGGAGCACTTCTATCGCTGGGTCGGCGCGCGCATCCTTGCGTCGGGCCGCGGAAACGCGCTCCAGATACTGTACGCGCTCGACGGAGAGGATGCGGGTGACGAGCAGGAGCTCCCGCATCTCCGCGGCTATGCGGACAGTCGCCCCGTGCGGATCGGCAATGCCGCGCGCGAACAGACGCAGCTCGACATCTTCGGCGCGCTCCTCGACAGCGCCTATCTCTCCAACAAATACGGGCCTGCCATTCCGCACGAGGGCTGGCAGCATGTCTGCCGGCTTGTCGAGCATGTAATCGAGCATTGGCAGGAGCCCGATGCAGGCATCTGGGAAATGCGCTCTGCGCCCCGCCATTTCCTCCATTCGCGCGTGATGTGCTGGGTCGCGCTCGATCGGGCCATCCGGCTCGCCAAGAAACGGTCGCTGCCCGCGCCGCTGGTAGCCTGGGCGGAGGCGCGTGATGCCATCGTCGACGATGTCTGGAAGAATTTCCGCCACCCGGAGCATGGCTATTTCGTGCAGGAGCGCGGCGGCACCGCACTCGACGCGGCCCTGCTGATGCTGCCGCTGGTGCGCTTCGTGTCGTCGACCGATCCGGTCTGGCTCAAGACGCTGGAGGCGATCGGCGCACAGCTCTGCGACGATGGGCTCGTCTACCGCTACCGCAGTGACGACGGCCTGGCAGGGCCGGAGGGCGCCTTCACCACCTGCACCTTCTGGTATGCGGAGTGCCTTGCCCGCGCGGGTCGGCTCGACGATGCGCAGATGCTCCTCGCCAAGGGAGTCGCCTACGGCAACGATCTCGGCCTGTTCGCCGAAGAGACCGATATTCGCGGACTGGCGCTTGGCAACTTTCCCCAAGCGCTGACGCACCTGGCCTTCATCAGCGCCGCGCATTTTCTCGACCGAAAGCTAGACCCGTCTCACCGGCCGGTATGGCAGCCCTAACCGGCACTTTCCGCAGACGCTTCCTAGCAGTGCAGTGCCGGCCGAGGCCACGCCCCTCGGCCCGCTAGATCTGGTGCGATTTCGTGTGCCGCTGGTAGAAGAGGTAGCGGGCGCCGCAGCCGATGGGGTTCACGCCCGTCGTCGTTCGTCCAGCCTGGGATTATGGCGATCGCGCGTGGACTAGGATGACGATGTAGCACGCGGCTGAGGAACAAGGCGCGGCGCGCTACGTCGGCAATGGTCGCAACCACTGGACGTGTGTGCATGTCGACGATCTCGCCGACCTCTGTCTGCTGGCGCTCGAGAATGCGCCGGCAGCCTCCATCTTCAACGGTGCCCATCGCACGCCCGTGACCTTGATCGAAATCGCGTGTGCCGCAAGCCTGGGGACGGGTGCCGGGGGCAAGGTGGTGGAACGGCCGCTGGCGGGAGCGCGGCAGGCGCTCGGCTGGCAGCCGTCGCGACATTCGATCCTCCGCGACCTGTGCGCCTACGCCCCCTCGGCACCCTAGGCGCCACGCATCCGGGATGGCGAAGCGGTACCGCGCAATCCTACCGCCCGTGCGTCCGCCACAAAGATCATGCTCAGGCGTCGCCTTCGTCATTGCGGCCATTCACGGCAACGACTTCGAGGATCACGTCGCCCGGCTGAAGCCGGGCCGCCTCGGCTTCCCAGAAGCCGATCACGGAGTCGCCGCGATAGATGCGATGCCCCAGCCCCGTCGCGATATCCCGCAGCGCCTTCCCGACCTCGGCATCGGTAACGCTGCGTTCGCGCAAGGCGACCCGCCCATCGGCGGCGGCAAGATCGGCCATATAGTCGGCCAGATGCTCGCCCTGGGTCGATCCGGCGAGCATCAGTCCGGCGAAGCTCGCCGGATTGATCACCGTATTCGCCCCCGCCTGCCGGGCGATCGCCTCGTTGTCCTGCGAGCGGATTACCACGCTGATCGGCAGCGTCGGAGCAATGCGGCGTGCCGTGAGGGCGATCAGGATCGAGGTATCGTCACGCCCCGCGGCGACGATCAGGGCCCGCGCGGCGCCGAGCCGGACCGCCTTCAGGGCGGCATCGCGGGTTGCGTTGCCTTCCATGACGGCAACGCCCAGCGCCTCCGCATTGCGCAGCGCGCCCGCATTCTCGTCGATGACGACGATCGTATCCGGGTGCGCACCCCGCCGGATCAGCTCGCTTGCCGCTTCCGAACCGCTGTTGCCGAACCCCGCGATGACGACATGGTTGCGAAGCTGCTTCTGGATCACCGACATGCGCCATCGCTCCCAAACACGCTTGAGCAGAAAGTCATAGGCCGTTCCCAGAAAGATCAGCCACACGAACAGGCGGATCGGCGTGACGAGGAAGGTATCGAACAGCCGCGCCTGCTGGGTCACCGGCACGATATCGCCATAGCCGACGGTCGTGACGGTAATCATCGTGAAGTAGAGAATGTCGGCGAAGGTCACCGGCGCGCCCGAGGATTGGCGCAGGCCGTCCCGATCGAACCAGTGGACCGCCAACGCGACGCCGATCAGAGCGACGGCCAGCAAGGCGCGCCAGGACAGCGCCAGCCACGCGGGCGTGCGACTGCGCCGGTAGAGATGATACGGCGAAGGACGGGAGGCGATGCGCACGGCCGGCCGCGATCAGGTGTTCGCGGTGGAGGCAGGCGTGCCCCGCCTGGGCGATTCGAACGTCGCCCAGTCGCCCTCGCCGCCCGGTTTCGGCGGCGGGCCGGCGATGCTGTCGGGCTCGTTGATCGCCCCGGTGTGAACACGGTGCAGGTGCACCTTCGCGATCATGTTCGCGGAGATCGGGGCAGTGATGAACAGGAACAGCGAGATCAGCAGTTCGTGCGCGGTCCAGACGCCGAGCCGCGCCTGGAAATAGACGACCGAGGCGAGCAGCAGCGCCCCCAGCCCGAGCGTCGTCGCCTTGGTGGGGCCGTGCAGCCGCTCCATCGTCGAGGGCAGGCGCACCAGCCCCCAGCTGCCGATCAGGGTGAAGGCCGCGCCGAGCAGCACCAGCCCGACGATGACGCTATCGATGAGGATCTTCATTCGACGATGTCTCCGCGCAGGACGAATTTGCAATAGGCGATCGTGCTGACGAAGCCCACCATCGCGAGGAGCAGCGCCGCCTCGAAATAGGTGTCGCTCCCCCCGATCATGCCGATCAGGACGATCAGCGCGATCGCGTTGATGACCATGGTGTCGAGCGCGACGATCCGGTCGCCGAGCGCCGGCCCACGCAGGAGGCGCCAACCGTTCAGCAGCAGCGCGAGCGCGATGCCGGCCGCGGCGATATGGAGCGCCACCCCGATCATGCGAACACCCGCTGCAACCGCGCCTCGTAGCGCGCCTTGATCCGTGCGACTTCCGCCGCTTCGTCGCCGACGTCGAGCGCATGGACCAGCAGGAAGCGCCCATCGGCCGACACGTCCGACGAAACCGTGCCCGGCGTGAGGCTGATCGTGCCCGCCAGCAGCGTGATCGCCTCGGGCGTCGTCAGGTCGACGGGAATGACCAGCCACCGCGCACGCAGATCCCGGTTTCGGCGGAACAGGATCAGCCACGCGATCTGGAAATTGGCGACCACGATGTCGAACAGGACGATGGCGAGATAGGCGAGGAACGCCCGCCCGAAGCGAATCCGGGGCCGGTCGGGCCAGAAAGGCTGGGTGAATTTCGGCAGGATCAGCGCGAAGATCGTGCCGACCACGATACCGCCGACGGTGATGCTATTCGCCATCAGCAGCCAGACGATCAGCAGCATCGCCGACAGGGCGGGGTGCGGCAGCAGGCCCCTCATCGTACGGCTCCCAGCACGGCGGCGACGTACCGCTCGGGGCTCACGATCTGCCGCGCGGTCGCGCGGGTCTGGTCGGTCACCCATCCCGCCGCGACCGTCAGCAGCGCCAGGATCGCCAGCAGCGTGATCGGTGCGACATGGTCCGCACGCGTCCGTGCGACGCTGGCCACGGGGTCTGTGCTCGGCGGCGAGGTCTTCCAGAACAAGGTCGATCCGGCGCGCGAGAAACCGATCACGCCGATCAGCGTGGAGCCGAGGATGGTCGCCCAGATCGCCGGCCAGCCCGGCATCGCGAAGCTGGCATCGAGGATCAGCAGCTTGCCGACGAACCCGGCGAGCGGCGGCAGGCCGGCCGCGGCGATCGCGGCGGTCATGTACAGCAGGGCCGCAGCATCCCGTCCCGCAAAGGCCGGACTGGGCACGATCGCGTCGGCATATTGCCCCCTGCGGCGTATCGTCACGTCGGCGACGAGGAACAGCGCCGCACCCGCCAGCGTCGCCTGGAGCAGATAGTAGAGCGCGGCGGCCAGCGCCGCCTCGCGCCAGACCGAAACCGCCATCAACAGCGTCCCTGTGGAGGCGAGCACCGCGAAGGCCGCCTGTTCCCGCATCCCGCGTGCCGCAACCACGCCGACAAAGCCGAGGATCGCGCCCAGCATCGCGGCGGGAAGCAGATAGGGCGCCGGCACCCACGCCGCCGCGCCCGCCTGCGCCCCGAAGATCAGCGGCACGGTGCGGATCATCGCATAGACGCCGACCTTGGTCATGATCGCGAACAGGGCGGCGACCACCGGCATCGTCGCGGCATAGGTACGCGGCATCCACAGATGGATCGGCACCACCGCCGCCTTCAGCGCGAAGACCGCCATCAGCAGCAAACCGGCGATGCGCAGCAGCCCCTGGTCCGCCGCGCCCAGGCGCGCGACCTTGACCGCGAGATCGGCCATGTTGAGCGTCGCGGTCAGCCCGTAGAGCAGCCCCAGCGCGATCAGGAAGAGCGCCGAACCGACGATGTTGACCACCACATAGGCGACACCCGCCTTCAGCCGCAGCCCCCCCTGCCCATGCAGCATCAGGCCGTAGGAAGCGATCAGCAGCACCTCGAAAAAGACGAACAGGTTGAACAGGTCGCCGGTGAGGAACGCGCCGTTCAGCCCCAGCAGCTGGAAATGGAACATCGGATGGAAATGCCATCCCTTCCGATCCGCCCCGGTGACGATCGCATGGCCCAGCACCGGGAGCGCGAGGACCGCGGCGAGCACCAGCATCAGCGCCGCCAGCCGATCGACCACCAGCACGATCCCGAACGGCGCGGGCCAGGCGCCCAGCGCATAGCTGCGGATCGCATCGTCCTGCGTGATACCGAACAAGGCGAGCGCGGCGGCCAGCATCGCCAGGCAGCCGCCCAGCGACAGATAGAGGCTGAAGATGCGCCGCCGCCGCATCATCAGCATTGTGACCGGGGCGATGACGGCGGGGATGACGATCGGCGCGATCGGGAGGTGATCGAGCAGGGTCATGCCGCCGCCTCCCCCTCGCGGTCGGGATCGGGGTTGCCGTCGACCTGGTCCGTCCCGCTTTCCAGGAAGCTCCGCAAGGACAGGATGACGGTCAGCGCGGTCATCCCGAAGGTGATCACGATCGCGGTCAGCACCAGCGCCTGCGGCAGCGGATCGGCATGCTCGACCACGCCCTTGGCGTAGAGCGGGGGCTTGTCGACGATCAGCCGGCCGGTCGCGAACAGGAACAGGTTGATCGCATAGGACAGCAAGGTCAGCCCCAGCACGACCTGGAAGGTCCGCCCACGCAGGGCCAGATAGACGCCGCCGGCAATCAGCACGGCAATCGCGGACGCGACCAGAAACTCCAGGCTCATGCGCGGTCCTCCCCCTCTGCCTTGGCGGCGCGCTGCGCGACATGGGCGAGCTGGGCCAGCGCCATCATCACCGCCCCCACGACGACGCTCGCGACGCCCAGGTCGAACAGCGTCGCGGTGGCCAGCTCGAACTCGCCGATCAACGGCAGGTGGAAATAGCCGAAGCTGCTCGACAGGAACGGCGCGCCGAATACCAGCGCGCCCAGCCCGGTAGCCGCGGCGATCAGCACGCCCGTGCCGATCAGCGCGTGCTCGCCGAACTTGCGGCGTTCATCGGTCCAGTCGAAGCCCGAGGCGAGATATTGCAGCAGGATCGCGATCGAGAAGATCAGCGCGGCGATGAATCCGCCGCCCGGCTGGTTATGGCCGCGCAGAAAGATGTAGCTGCCGACCAGCAGCGCCAGGGGCAGCAAGAGCCGTGTCGCCATCACGAACATCATCGGATGCCGTTCGGGCGAGTGGGTGTCGCTCGATCGCCACGCGCGCAGCCGGCGCCCGGCAACCCCGCGCGCGGCGGGTTCGAGCAGCGCATAGATCGCCAGCCCCGCGATGCCGAGCACGATGATCTCGCCCAGCGTGTCGAAGGCGCGGAAATCGACCAGGGTGACATTGACGACATTGGTGCCGCCCCCGCCCGCATAGCTGTTGTCCCAGTGGAAACGGGCGATGCCGGGGCGCTCGGGCCGCGTCATCACCGCCCAGGCCAGCCACCCGCTGCCCAGCCCGGCAGCCACCGCGATCGCGCCGTCGCGCAGCCGCCGCGACACGCCCGAAAGGCGGGGCGGGCTGCCCGGCAGCAGGTGGAGTGCCAGCAGCATCAGCAGGATCGTGACGACCTCGACCGAAATCTGGGTCAGCGCCAGATCGGGCGCGGACAGGTGGATGAAGGCCAGCGCCATCACGATGCCGATCACGCTGATGAAGATCAGCGCCAGAAAGCGTCGCCGATCCACGGCGACGACGGCGACGACCGCGGCGATCAGCGCGATCCACGCGACAATGGCGACGGGCGACGCGGGCGTGGTCGCGCGGTCGCCTGCAGTGACTCCGTATCTCAGCCCGGCATCGATGCCGAGCGCCAGCGCCACGACGAACAGCACCAGCAGATAGCGCTGCAGCGATGTCACGTGAATGGCACTGGACAACCGTCGCAGGCCAGCAACAGCGTGCGCCATCCCGCCCTCAAACAGCCGCTTGGCGTCGGCCGACGGCAGGCGCGCGACGACTGCCGCAACTCCACGATAGCGGATCAGCAGCAGCACTGCCGCCGCGACCGCGCCCAGGCTCATCAGCAGCGCCGGATTGAGCCCGTGCCACAGCGCCAGATGCAGTTCGGGTGACGTCCCGCCGGTCACCGCGCGGCTGGCGGCCGCGACCAGCGGACCGGCCAGCGTCATCGGCATCAATCCCAGCGCGAGCGCCAGGCCGGCCAGTAGCGCAGGCGGGCCGAGCAGCAGCGCGCCGGGATCGTGCGGTGCCGCGACGTCGCCGGTGCGGCGCTTGCCGAAATGCAGCGCGACGGCGTAGCGCAGCGAATAGGCCGCCGAGAGCAGCGCGGCGATCGTGGCGAGCACCGGCACGAGCAGCGCCTGCCCGGCAACCCGCGTGTGCGCACTCTCCTCGAGCATCATTTCCTTCGAGATGAACCCGCCCAGCGGCGGCAGGCCCGCCATCGCCGCCGCCGCCAGCACCCCCAGCGTCGCGGTGAGCGGCATGATCGCCGCCAGCCCGCCCAGCCGCCGGATATCACGCGTGCCCGTTTCATGGTCGAGGATGCCGGCATGCATGAACAGCGCCGCCTTGAACGCGGCATGGTTCAGGATGTGGAAGATCGCCGCCGTCACCGCCGCGACCGTGCCGAAGCCCAGCAGCATCACCATCAGCCCCAGTTGACTGATCGTCGAATAGGCAAGGATCGCCTTGAGATCGCTGCGGAACAGGGCGACGCCGGCGCCGAACAGCATCGTCGCCAAGCCCACCGTGGTGACGATCCCGAACCAAGGATCGCTGCCCGCCAGCACCGGCCACAGCCGCGCCAGCAGGAACACGCCCACCTTCACCATCGTTGCCGAATGCAGATAGGCGCTGACCGGCGTCGGCGCCGCCATCGCGTGCGGCAGCCAGAAATGGAACGGAAACTGCGCCGATTTGGTGAACGCGCCGGCGAAGATCAGGATCAGCATCGGCACGTACAGCGGCGAGGCCTGCACCATGTCCGCCCGCGCCAGAATCGTCGCGAGGTCGTAGCTGCCCGCCGCCTTGCCCAGCAGCACCATGCCCGCGATCAGCGCAAGACCACCGCCGCCGGTAATTGTCAGCGCCATCCGCGCGCCCTGACGCGCCTCCGCCTTGTCGCGCCAGAAGCCGATCAGCAGGAACGAGGCAAGGCTGGTCAGTTCCCAGAACACCAGCATCAACAGCACGTTGCGTGACAAGGCGATGCCGACCATGGCTCCCTGGAACAGCATCAGGAACGACAGGAAGCGCGCCGTGGACTCCGTCTTCTTCAGATAGCCCTGCGCGTAGACGATAACGAGCAGCCCGATCCCAAGGATCAGGCCGGCAAACAGCAGCGCCAACGGATCGAGCCACAGGCTGACGTCGAGACCGAGCACCGGCAGCCAGGGGATCGTAAGCCGCGGGGTGCGGCCGGAAAGGGCGGCAGGCGCCTGCGACAGCAACAGGGCCAGTCCTCCCGCGCTGCTCGCCGCGGCGATCCACAGGTGGACCGCCCGGGTCGCATCGCGCGCCGCCGCGATCGCGACGACCGCCAGGAACGGCAGGCAGATCAGGACCAGCAATAGCATCGGCGCTTCCCCCTCAACCAAAGCGCCGGACCAGGCCATGGCACCCGCAAGTCTGCGAAGCGCGCCGGCATTCTGATCGCTGCACGCGATCAAGACAGCCGAAAGGTTCGGCGCACCGGGCGGTTTCCACGTCCCGGGGGAGGAAGACAGAGAGTCCGCTGTTTGGATCAGGCAAGCCTATGCTCCGGGCATGACAATTCTCCGTTGGCGGCCCGACCAACGTGAGAACCTGCCCGCGCAATGCTTTTCGCGAACACCCGAGGCCGGGTACTGCACGATGCACCACGCGTTCACAACCCCGATTCACCCGATGGTGGTCGTTGTCGGCGCTGCCCGCTTCGTCGCGCGATCATACGTTCCGCTGAAAGCGACTTCCAGCCGCAACCGCACCAATAACGTGTCAGCAGCCCCGCAACAGCAATGTTCGAAGCAGTGGAGACGGCGGATCCCAGCCCTCAAGAAACGCCAGGATCGCACCCGTCCGCGGGTACGTGGCGGCCGATGCGGGATGCGCTCGCTCAGGCCGCGATGGGAAGCGGTGCCGCCGCTGCCGGGCACGGCTTGGGCGCGTGGCGCGCCTGGATGGCCTTCAGCGACGCAAGGAGACTGATCACCGCCCCCTCGGTGCTGTCGAAATCCTGGCGCTTCGTATTGAGGATGCCCTCGTTCATCAGGGTCTCGAGCGCGAGCCGCGCCCGCGAGACGCGGCTTTTGACCGTGCCCAGCATCACCCCGGTAACCTCGGCCACCTCCTCATAGGACATGCCCGCTGCGGCAACCAATATGATCGCCTCGCGCTGGTCGGGGGTTAGCTGCTGGAGCGCCCGCATCAGGTCGCGAAGCTCCACCGTCTTGTCCTGGCTGGCCGGCGCGGCCAGGACGCGATCCGCCACGAGGTCATTCCACTCGCCCACGAAGCGCTTGCGCCGCGTCTGGCTGAAATAGAGGTTGCGCAAGATGGTGAAGGCCCATGCCTTGAAATTGGTGCCCGCCTGAAACCGGCTGCGCGCGGACCATGCCTTGAGCATGGTCTCCTGGACGAGATCATCCGTCGTATCGCGATTACCGCACAAGCCCCGTCCGAAGGCCCGGAGGTGCGGGATGACCTTCTGCAGCTGGTCCTTGAATTCCTCGTCGGTGAGCGCCGTAGTGCTCGAACCGCTCATGTCCGCCTTTTGCATGGTTAACCCCACCCTGTTTCCTCGTCCCCGCAAGAACGTTTCGGAAAGGAAACCGTTCCACGACGTTGTCGGTCTCGCACCGGTTCACGTCGCTGCCGGGGTTCCGGAGCCGGCCAGGCCCAGCGGTGCGCCGCAATCCCCCGGGTGTGTCGCGACGCCGAAAACCGGAAGCGGTTACGGCTCGATGCGCTGGACCGATACGGCAGCGTTGGGCTTCTGCGCTTCCTGTTCGAGCGCGTACGTTCGCTGATCGAGCAGCTCGCGCACCTTGGTTGCGAGCCCGGCATAGGTGAAGGGCTTGGCGATCAGGTCCACCGTCGGCGCCAACCGACCGTCGTGCAGCATGACGTCGCTCGGATATCCCGACGCGAACAGCACCCGAAGGCCCGGGCGTAGACGATGGGCACGGTCCGCGAGCTCGCGACCGGACATCTTGGGCATGACGACGTCGGTCAGCAGCATCGAGATCGCCAGATCGTCGCGCCCCAGCAGCGTGATGGCAGCCGCGCCGTCGTCGGCTTCGATCACGCGGTACCCCAGCTCGCGCAGGATGCCTGCCGTATAGTCCCGGACATCCTCATCATCCTCGACCACGAGGATCGTCTCGTCGGCACGGCCTGCCCCCGGCGCGCCGTCGTCGCTCACCAGCTCGATCACCGCCCCCTGCGCCTGACGCGCGAGATATACGCAGAAGGTCGTCCCTTTTCCTTCCGTGGACGCGATGGAGATATGTCCGCCGGACTGCTTGACGAAGCCGTATACCATCGACAGCCCGAGACCCGTGCCCTTGCCCACTTCCTTGGTCGTGAAGAACGGGTCGAAGACCTTGGCCATCGTCTCCGGTGACATGCCGGTGCCGGTGTCGGTGACGGAAATCGCCACATAGGATCCGGGCGGGCAATCGTCCGACAACGGCTCGTGCCGTTCGATGTTCTCCGCCTTGATGGTGAGCGTGCCGCCCGCAGGCATGGCATCCCGGGCGTTCACCGCCAGGTTGAGGATGACGTTTTCGAGCTGGTGCGGATCCACCTCGACGGCCCAGATGCCGGGATCGGCAACGATCCGCACCACGATCGTTTCAGGAATCGAGCGCAAGAGCAGATCCGACATGCCAGCCAGCACATGCCCGACATCGATGGTTTTCGGCTCAAGGGGCTGTCGCCGCGAGAAGGCAAGCAGACGCTGAGTCAGCGCGGCGGCGCGTTCGGCGCCCTTCAGCGCATGCTCCAGCGACCGCCGCACCCGCGGATCTCCCGCGTCGCCCATGCGCCGCACGGCAGCGTCGACATTACCGATGATGACCGTGAGCAGATTGTTGAAGTCGTGGGCGATTCCTCCGGTCAGCTGGCCGACGGCTTCCATCTTCTGCGCCTGGCGCAACGCATCTTCGGTCTGCCGGTGCTCCGCCACTTCCTGCTGGACGCGCATCTCCAGCGTCTCTGCCAGTTCGCGCAGGCGCGCTTCCTGGTCCTTCGCCTCGGTCACGTCATAGATGACACCGATCAGCCGGTAGCCCGATCCTTCGCGCAGCACCTCGCCGCGCCGCGCGATCCAGCGGCGCCTGCCGTCATCGTGGCGCACGACGCCGAACACGCCCTCCAGCGTGTCCTCGATCAACACGCTGCCGGGCGGCGGAAGCAGCGGCGGCTCGCCGGCGGCCAGCACTGCGTTGATCGTGTTGACCGGAAGCGCGGTTGCGGGCTGCAGGCCAAGCAACTGGCAGAACTCCGCCGAGACCGCGGCCGTGGCGAAGCCGTCGATATATTCGAACGTGCCGACGCCGCCCGCGGACTGTGCGATGCGCAGCCGCTCCTCGGTGCGCTTCCGCTCGGTGACGTCGATGAAAAGCCCCGTGAATCGCAGCGGCTCGTCGTCCGCATCGAGATGCAGCTGGCCGCGCCCGTGCATCCACAGCGTCGATCCGTCCGGTGCGGTGACGCGGAACTCCTTGGAGAAATGCTCCGCGCCCGCCAGGATGCCGGCGATGGCGATGCGGATGCGCGGCCGGTCCGCGCTGTGAATGGCCTTGAAGAAGGTGGACGTCGGCAGCGCCGAGTCAGCTGCCTCCGCGTCTAGCCCATATAGTTCCGCAAAGGCTGAATCGACGCGCAGCGTATCGGCAGCGATGTCCCAGTCCCAGCTACCGCTGGCGCCGACAGCAGCCATGAAGGCGTGCGCCTGTCCGGTGCCAGAGAAGGGCGATTCACGCGTCATTTCCAACAACCCGCTCGATGAACTCGCCAAGCAGCGCCTTGATCGTTTCAAGCGACGGAAGACCCATGATCATGGCGATGTAGCCGCGAATATCGCGCTTCCGCACCGCGAAATCGATATAAAGGAAGAGCACCAAGCCATCCGATGCGGTGTCGCCCTTCACTTCGAACAATGTCGCGCTGTCTCCGCGCAGCACTTCGGGGATGGTCATCGTCAGCGACCGCTTCAGCATGTTGGCCATGGTAGCGAGGCAGGAATTCAGGATGACGTTACCGGTTTCGGTGAGCGCCTCGGTTTCCATTTCCACCAGATCCGCGCCAGTGAGCGCATCTCCCGTCACGGCGCGCGCAAGCTCCAGGCTGTTGCTTTCCGGGAAGATCAGCAGCGCTCTGCCCGCGAAGGGTCCGCTGAAATCCTGGCGCACCGCCACGAGATCCGAATCCTCGCGTTCCCCGATCAGCCGGGCGGCCCGGTGCTGGCTCAGCACGTCGATCGAGGGAACCGACAGGCTTACCTGATCGCCGATCATCTTGCGGAGATTCGACGCGGCCCGGCTGACGCCGATGTTCACGATTTCGGTGAGCGCGTCCCGTTCGAGCTCGCCGAGCACCACATTATCCGAAGTCACGCCTTCGCCATCCGCAGCCGCAGCGCCGCGCCCGAAAGAAATGGCTCGATGCTTTCCGCCGTCACCGGCTTGGCGACGAACGCCGCGTTCACGTCGCGGGCGCGTGCGATGATCTCGTCCTGCACGTTGGCCGTGATGATCGCCAGGGGCATCTCCGACCGCCGCGCACGGATCGCCGCGGCGAGCTCCAGCCCGTCCATCTCCGGCATGTTGAAGTCGATGAGCGCCACGTCGATCGCTTGCGCGTCGATCACCCGCAGCGCCTCGTTGCCGCCGCTCGCCTCGACCTTCTGCCAGTCAGGTTTGATCTCGGCCAGCGCTTTCCCCGCGACAATGCGCGCCAGCTTGCTGTCGTCGACAATCAACACGGTAACCGGCATGCAAAACTCCGAAATTCGAGCCGGCATACCCCCACGGAGCCAACCCCGAAACGATCTTACCACCGCGGGTGGAGGTTGTCATAGAAGCAGATCAATCAGGTGGCGGGCAGCGAAGCTGTCCGCCGGCGGTGCAGCGCGGATCTCAGGCTTCGCCACGATCAGTATCTGCAATGCTGCCAGATGAAGCCGCTCCACCCCAGAGAGGTCGATATGTCTTTTGGGGCATTCCTGCAGATACACCAGAAGCGTGTCGGCGTCCTCGGCGAGGCATCGGCCTTCGAGGTAGATCACATCTCCGGCCAGTCGAACGGTCACGCTGCGAGCTCCCCCAGATCCAGGACGAGCAGAACGCCGCCATCCCCCAACAGGGTGGTTCCGCCGATGCCGCGCACCCCCGCGAGGAGCCCGCTGGGCGTCCGCACGGCAGCCTCCATGCGGTCGCCAAACCCATCCACGCGCAACGCGACGGTTTCACCCGACGCGCGCGTGACCAGCAACCTCGCGACGGACGTGCGAACCTCGCGGCCCTCCAGCAATCGGGCCAGGCTCAGTACCGGCACGGTCTGCCCACGCAGAACGCAGGCCATGCCCTCGCCAACGGGCATCAGCGCCGCCGCGTCGAGCCGGACCGTTTCCACGATCTGCTCGAACGGCACGCCATAGCGCTCGCCTGCCGCCTCGACGACGAGGAGCTGCGTCGTGAGCGCGTTGGCAGGAAAGCGAAGCCGGAAGCGGGTTCCTTGGCCCGGCGTGCTATCGACCACGATCGTCCCGCGAAGCTTCTCGACCGCTGCCCGAACGGCATCCATGCCAACGCCCCGGCCCGACACTTCGGTGACCCGCCCCGCCGTGGAGAAGCCGGGGGCGAAGATCAGCCGCCGTGCCTCCGCATCCTCCAGTCGCCCGGCCGTCTCTGGATCGAGCAGCCCGCGGGTTACGGCCATCTCCCGCATCCTGGCGGGATCGATGCCGGCGCCGTCGTCGACGAGGTCGATCACTATCGCGTCTCCCTCGTGCGCGGCCGCCAGGGTAATGCGCCCCTCCGGCGCCTTGCCCGCGGCACTTCGCTGCGCAGCGATTTCGATGCCGTGATCGATGGCGTTCCGGAGCAGGTGCAGCAGCGGCTCGTACAGGCCTTCCGCGATCTGCTTGTCGACCTCCAGCGTTTCGCCCTTGGTGGCGAAGGTCACCGATTTGCCCAGCCCCGCGGCGACCTCCCGGACCATGCGGGGAAAGCGGCGGAATACCGGCGCAAGCGGCACCAGACGAATGGCGTGGACCCCGCGCCGCAGTTCGGCCGCCGCCCGCTCCACGGCACCCTGGGTCGCCCGGATCTTCGCGGCGAGTTGCGGATCGACTTGTTCTGCTTCCCGCGAAAGCGGCGCCAGCGCATGAACGGCAACGAGCAGTTCGGAGACGCCGTCCGCCAGCGCGTCGACCCGGGCCGCATCGACCCGGATGATGGGTGTCGCTCCCGCTTCGCGTGCCTGGGCGGGCCTCGTCTCTGGTGCGACAGGATGCAATTCGACCTGGTCGCGCACCAGACGGAAGGCGCCCTGAAGTGCCTCGATGGGTGCCCCGCTCACGCCTTCCAGGATGGAGATGCACCGGAATGGATCGAGCGCCTCGAGGCTCGGCCAGGCCTCCGCTGCAGGCCTAACATCCAGCCAGAGGAGATCGGGTATCGCGGCGGCGACGGCCAGGGGATCATCGCCGCGGAAGAAGCAGTCCGCATCGGGCGTGTAGCGAAACGCCGTCGCCGGACCGTCGGCATGTGCGGCCAGCTGCCTTGCCCATTCCGGCGTCTGCCCGCCAACTGCGGAAGGCCCCGGACGCGCGTGCCCGGGCAAATCGCCGATGAGGTTCGCCGCGAGGGCGCCGGCCTCGTCCGACAAGGCACCGGTGGTTTCGACCTCGTCGATCCAGCGGTCCACCGCGTCGAGACAGGCCACCAGCGCGGCGCCGGCCTTGGCGTCGATGGCCGCCCCCTCCTTGCGAGCGCGTTCCAGGACATCTTCGGCGGCATGGAGCGTGCGTTCCGCCGCCGCCATCGGGAAGATCGCGACCGAGCCCTTGAGCGTGTGGATCGCGCGGAAGGCTGCGTCGATCGCCGTCGCGTCTGCGGGATCGTGCGCCAGCGAAGCCAGGGCAGCCGACGCGGCAGCCACCAGATCGCGTCCTTCGATCAGGAAATGTTCCAGCAACTCGTCCATTACGGTCTACGATAGACGATTGCGTTCTCAAGGCGAGCCATGGCGAAACGATCGGTGATGCGTGCCATCGACTCGCTGTGCCCCAGGCAGACGAACCCGCCGGGGTTGAGGCTCTCGAACAGGTTCGCAGCCGCCAACAACCGCGACTCATCGTCGAAATAGATCAGCAGGTTACGGCACAGGATCACGTCGAACCGGCCAAGCCCGGTCAGCGTCGTCCGGTCCACGATATTGGCCGGAACGAAGCGCACGGACTCGCGAAGGTCGTCGATGATTTTCCGGCGGTGGCCGTGCTCCGGCTCGAAATAGCGATCGACGACGTCCTTGGGCAGCCGCGCCAGCGCGCGAGTACCGTAGCGTCCGGCGCGTGCGAGTTGGATCGCGGCGGTATCGAGATCCGATCCGACGATCTCGATATTGTAGGCGTCAACGAGCGGCCAGTGTTCGAGCAGCCAGATCGCGATCGAATAGGCCTCCTCGCCGGTCGAGCACGGCATCGACCAGATGCGGATCAAATCGCCCGGGCGACGCTCGCGGGCCAGCGCGGGCAGGATCTCGCGTGCCAGCGCAGCAAGCTGATGATCCTCCCGGTAGAAATAGGTTTCGTTGATCGTGAAGGCGTTGATCAACGCTTCCCGTTCCGGCCCGTCGGTCTCCGCGAAGCCGAGATAGCCCTGCACGTCCTCGAAGCCGGCGCGTACCATCCGCGCGCCGATGCGGCGTTCGATATAATAGCGCTTGTTGGCGCCGAAGATCATCCCGGTCCAGCGATACAGCAGCGCGCCGACCCGCTGCATTTCGTCCCCTGTCAGTGCCGGCAACGGAGCGCTGGCGACCAGATCGCGCCTGGTCATCGCGCGAACAACGCAATCAGTTCGGCGGCCAGACTGTCGAGCGGCGCGACGATGGAAGCCCCTTCGGCCGCAACCAGCGCTCCCGGCATACCCCAGACGACGGCGGTATCGCTGGATTCGGCAAGCGTGGTACCGCCGCGCGCCTTCAGTTCCGTCAGGGCGGCAGCCCCGTCATTTCCCATGCCGGTCATCAGCACGCCGACTAGTTGATCCGGCGACAGGTGCGCCATAGCACTTTGGACCATGCGATCGACGCTGGGATGCCAGAAATGGTCGGCACTGCTGGGCGCGGCCGCTGCCGCAAGGCTGCCGGCGCGACGGGTGACGATCAGGTCCGCGTCGCCGCGACCGACATAGACGTTTCCCGGTTCGAGCACGGTCGATCGCGCCACTTCGCTGACGGTGAGCGCGCACATCTTGTCCAGCCGCCGCGCAAGGGGACCGGTGAAGGTGGCGGGCATGTGCTGGGCGACGAGCACGGGCCAGGGGAAATCGGCCGGCAGGCCATCCAGCAAAACGTCGAGCGCGGGGGGACCTCCGGTCGAGCAGCCGACCAGCACGAGGCCCTCGGCGGGCAGCGGTCCGGCGGCGGCACTCCGGCGGACCGCCTTCGATCGGGCCGATGCAACCGTGCTCGGTTTGACACGCGTCCGCGCTTGCACACGCTCACGCAGCCGGGTTGCGCGCGAGATGCGGATGGCGGCCGCGGTACGGACCTTGTCCAGAAGCGCGGGAATGACGGACTCGATCTCGAGCGAAAGCGCTCCCCGCGGCTTGGCGATGAAATCGACCGCGCCCAGTTCGATCGCCTGCAGGGTCACATCCGCACCCTCGGCGGTCAGCGACGAGACCATCACCACCGGGCAGGGCCGCTCGATCATGATGCGATCGAGGCAGGCCAGGCCATCCATGCCGGGCATATGGATGTCGAGCGTGATCACGTCGGGCGCGAAAGCCGCAAGGCGCTGCAGCGCTTCGGCCCCGCTGCGTGCGACCTCGACCTCGAAGTCGCCGGCATCCATGAAAATGTCGACGAGCAGTCGGCGCATGAGCGGCGAGTCGTCGACGATCAGCAGCTTGATCACGATGCGCCGGCCATGCCTCGCAACAGGTCCTGTTCGGCACCGTCGAGCAGTTCGCGCGGCGAGACGATCAGCACGATTTCCTCCCGTTCGGATAGACGCGCGACGTGTTTGAAAAGCCGCGTTCCTTCGGTGTCGAGGTCAGGCGCCGGCTGGAGGGCATCCGATGCAATGCGGACGATCTCGGAGGCAGCATCGACCGCAAAGCCGGCGCGAACCTCGCCGACGCGGACGATGATGACCCGTCGCCGCAGTCCTGGGCGGGCTATCTCGCCGAAGCGTTCGGCCTGATCGATCACCGGCACCGCCGCGCCGCGAAGGCTCATCACCCCCTTCACGAAGGAGGGCGCCTTAGGGAGGCGGGCGAGCCTGCCGGGAAGCGCCACGACTTCGTCCACCGCGTCGATCGGCACCGCGAAGACGCCGTCGCCGATCCGAAACAGCAGGAACTGCGCACCGGTCGTATCCACCGCCGCCTCGCCGGGATTTACTGCAGCGCTACCCTGCGTGAGACGTGCCGTGATGTCGGGGCGGAGCAAATGCTCGGCAGCCAGCACGGACACGAGCTTGCGCCCGTCATCGACGCGGCAGATCGCCTGGATGCGTGCCTCGGCGCTGCCGCGGGTCAGCACCTGAGGCACCGGATCGATCGCGGTTTCCGGTACGCGCTCGATACCGCGCACCGCGTCCACGAGCAGGCCCACGCGGCTCCCGCCGATCCGCGCCACCACGATGCGGGAACGTGCTGCCGCGTCGCCCACCGGCATCGCGAGAAGCGCCCCGAGCGACAGCACCGGCAGCAGTTCTCCGCGGACGGTGATGCTGCCGACCACTACCGGATCCGCATGGGGCATGCGGGCGACCTCCGCAGGCACGCGCAGCACTTCGTCGATCGCACCGAGCGGCAGGGCGAATGCCTGCTCGGCCAGTGTGAAAACGACCAGCGCCACCGTGTCGGCGGCCGTGGCGCCGGTTTCCTGCCGGTCCGCCCCCCCCACACCCGGCGCCCGCCGGGCCGCGCGCGGCGTGATGCTGGCGGCGATCAGCGCAGCGGCGTCCAGCGCCGTCGTATCGGCGGCGTCTTCCGCGCGCGCCAACTGGTCCGCCCGGTCGACGGCGAGGGCAAACAGATCGCCGTCTTCCACGATGATCACGCGCTGCTCGCTGCCGCCCGGTCGCCCGGTCATCGCGGCCAGCGAGAGCACGGGCACGACCTTGCCCCGGATATTGGCCAAGCCCAGCAGCGCCGAAGGGCCATGGGGCACGCGCGTCACCCTGGGCATACGGGTGACCTCGCGAACGATGGTCGTCGGAAGCGAGAGGCTTTGTCCGGCGACGCGCAGCATCAGGACGTTCTCGGCCGCTTCGGCGATCTCCGCCATGATCGTCAGCCAGCCTTCTGGCTGAGTGCGGCGGCGATCTGGGCGATTTCTTCGATGGCCGCAGCGAGTGTCTCCGCACCCTGCGCCTGCTGTCGCGCCGCGGTGCCCGCCTCGCCTGCTGCGGCATTCGCCAGTTCCGCCGCGTCGGCGATCTGACGCGTGCCACTGCGAATTTCGCGCACGGATCGAAGCACGTCATCGGCCGCGGCAAGCACCGCGTCGCTGACGCCGCCGACCTGCTGCAATTCGTCCGCGACCGACCGGAATCGATCCAGCACGGCCCGGTTGCGGCCGATCTCGACCTCCGCCGCGCCGACGACCTGCTCCAGGTCCCGGCGCGCCGTGGCGACCTGCTCCTGGATGGTGCGGACGATATCGGTCGCGCGCTCGGCGCTGGCGGCGGAATCGCGCGCCAGCTTGCGAATGTCGCCCGCCACCAACGCGAAGCCGTGCCCCGCTTCGCCGGCGCGTGTCGCCTCGACCGCACCGCTGACAGCAAGCATGTTGGTCTGGACCGAAATAAGGGCCAGCTGCCCGATGATCTTCTCGATCTCGCGCGCACTGCCGCGCAGCGACGCAAGAGCGTCCATCACGCCGCGAACTTCCGAAAGCCCGTCTTCTACCCCGGCCACCAGCCGACCGATCGTATCGCCATGCTCTTGGACACTCGACACGATGCCTGCGATCCGTTCGGCCGCCGCGGAGGCGCCGGCGCGCAGCACCGCCGCCGATTTCTCGATCTGGCCCATGGCGGTATCGGCCTCCATGGTCGATGCGGCCTGGATCTGCGTGCCACGCGCGATCTGTTCGAGCGCAACCTGGACCTCGCCGGACGCTCCCGACAACTCCTGCACGGTCGCGCTCAGTTCTTCCGCAGCTGCCGCCACCTGATCGACGGCGGCTGCATCGCTTCCATTGGCTTGCAGCGCCTGCACCAGGTCGCCAAGGGCATCTGCCGTCTGCTGGCTTTGCTCCAGGGAGGCGCTCTGCTGCTCGAGCGCCTGCTGCGCCTGCGCGGTTGCCGCTGACTGTTCCTCGGCCGCACTGGCAATCTGCTCGGCGCCGCGTTCCGCCTCGCGGGCTGCGCTCTCCGCCTCCATCGACGCCTGCACGATTTCCTGCGTCGTCGCACGCACGCCTGCCAATGCATCGCGCGCATCCCGCAGGCGTGATACGACCTCGCGCCCCGCAGCAGCCTCCGCATTTGCGAGGCGGGAAGCGGCACGCATCCGCTCGGCAATATCTTTTACCGCGATGGCAACGCCTTCGGCCAATTGCCGGACGTCGCCGGCACCCGCTTCCGAGGTCTCCGCGAGCGCCCGGACTTCATCGGCGACGACGGCGAACCCGTTGCCGGCTTCGCCTGCACGCGCGGCCTCGATCGTCGCGTTGAGCGCAAGAAGGCTGGTCTGATCGGAAAGATCGGCGACGCCGACACCGATGTCAGCGATCTCGCCTGCGACCATTTCCAACGCGATGACCGCATCGACGGTAGACAGCTGCCGCTGCGCATTCAACTCGATCGCTGCGACGGAAGCTTCAATCTGGCCGCCGACGTCCAAGAAGGCCGTTTGTACCGCTTCGATCTTGTGCCGCGCCGCATCGGCCCGCCCGCTGGCATCGCGGAAACTGGCATTGAGGGAAGTGATAAGCCCCAGCGACTCATACGCCGCACCCGCAGCCTCCTCCGCACTGCTCGCGATGTGATCCGCGGAGCGCTGCAGTTCACTGGCGGCGGCGGCGGCTTCGGCGATCCCGCTCGCAAGCTCCTGAACCGCTTGGTCCATGCCGTCCACCGCATTGGCAGGGCGTCGCGCTTTGCGTGTCGCTCGCGAAGCGGGAGGCACCGCAGATGGAGAGGATTGAGGCCCGTCGGCGGCTTGTCGGGCACGGTCCTCGGCGCGGGCGCTCAACGTCGATTTCTTCACCAGCGCCATGGGTCCTCCGAGCCGAATAGTGCCTGTGGCTATGCCTTTCCAAAGAGGGTTAAGCAACGTCCAGGGACTCGCCATGGCTCGGAGGCATAGCTGGTTGTTTCATCATGCTCGTAGCCCAGGCGCCGACGTGCGACGTTCAACAGGTTGTCCAAGGCCAGTCCCGATGTCAGGGGGAGCGCCGGGAACAATCATCAACCCCTTTTGACAACGCAAGGTAATCGCGATGCAATCCACTGATACGGATCGTATTCTTCGACTCAGGGCGGTACTGGCGCTGACAGGCCTCACGCGCTCCAGCCTCACCTTGTCCCAGAGCATCCAGATCAGCACCCGCTGCTCGGGGCGGCGCGCATCCGCCATCGACCGCGGGATTGACAGCCCCGAGACCCTTCAGCCCGCGTTGCATCCAGATCGATGAAGCGCCGAAATTCTACGGTTCAAACACCTGATCAAAGACATATTTCTCCACGGAAGAAAACGGATGACCCGCTGAGGATGGGGAACGCGGAAGCTCTCGTGGCATTGTGTCCCGGGTGAGGTTTGCAATATGAAGTCGGTGCTGATCGTCGAGGACGAAATCTTCATTGCCATGGAGATAGAGCGGATCCTGCAGGATGCCGGCTACACGGTGGTCGGCATTGCCGCCGATCAGCGGGAGGCGCTCGCTGCGGCCGCGTCGGCGGAAGTGGCTTTTGTCGACCTAAACCTGCGGGATGGGCCGACCGGGCCGGTCCTGGCAGAACAACTGGCGGAACGCTTCGGCGTGCGGATTGTCTACGTCACGGCCAACCCCAGCCAGATCGTGAAACCTGCGCCGACCGCGATCGGCTGCATCCGCAAGCCTTTCTCCGAAGACGCGATTCGATCGGCAGTAGCGATCGCAGCGCAGTTGGAAGCACCGCCCGTCGCCCATCAAGATATCATCAGGCTGTAGGGGGCTGCGGCACGCGGTTCAGCGCGGAGGCAGGCAGCGAGAGGTGCAGTCGCAAGCCTTCCACGGACCAATTCCGCTCGATCTGCCCGCCCAGCTGCCGAATGGCGCTAAGCTCGATCAGCTTGGTGCCGAAGCCTTCCTGCGCGGGTACCGCGACGGGAGGCCCGCCGCGCTCGCGCCACTCAAGATGGATGCGTGCGCCATCGGCCGCGATCTCGATTTCAACTTCGCCGTCGCTGGCCGAAAGCGAGCCATATTTGGCCGCATTGGTCGCAAGCTCGTGAAATAGAAGCGCCAGCGGCGTGGCGGAGCGGTCGTCGATGATGGCGTCGTCGCCCACGATCGTGATGCGACCCGCATAGGCTTCCAGCAAGTTGCCCAGCATGCCCGTCAGGCTATCCTGCACGGCGCTCGGCTTGGATGCCTCGCTGTGAGGGCGCACGAAGTCATGGGCACGACCCAGCGCCAGAATCCGCTCGCGCAGATCATTCGCGACCTCGGCCATCTCCGGATGGTGCCGGGTCGAGAAGCTGATCAGACCGCTGATCACCGAGAAAATGTTCTTGATCCGGTGGCTGAGCTCATGCGCGACGATTTCGCGCTGCACTTGGATCATCTTCTGGTCGTGGATATCGGTACACGTGCCGAACCAGCGCGTGATCGCGCCGCCGCGGTCGCGGATCGGCAGCGCCCGGCCAAGCACCCAGCGATAGACACCATCGGCATGCTTCAATCGATATTCGATCTCGTACGGCTCGCCGGTCTCCAGCGAATGCCGCCACGCGGACCACGCCCTGGGCTGGTCGTCAGGATGGAACATGCCGTTCCATCCTTCCCCGTCGGTGGAGCCGGACGGCACGCCCGTGAACGCATACCACTGGGCATTGTAATAATCGTGGAATCCGTCCGGGCGCGTCGACCAGACCATCTGCGGCATTGCGTCCGCCAGAATCCGGAATTTCGCTTCCCGCTCCTCCAATTCGCGGTCGGTGCGGCGCGAAGCGCGTCGGGCGCCGAGCAATGCCATGACGTTCGCGGCCAGGACGCGCAGGCCCTCCTGCTGCACGTCGGTCAAGCCCGTGCGCGGGGCGCGGTCGATGACGCACAGCGCGCCGAGCCGCCCCCCCTCCTCCGACACCAGCGGCGCGCCGGCGTAGAAGCGGATGCACGGCTCTCCCGTCACCAGCGGGTTCTCATGGAAGCGCGAGTCTAGCGTCGCATCGGGTACGACCATGATGTCCGTGCCGCGCATCGCATGGGCGCAGAACGACGTCTCTCGCGGGGTCTCGGCAACCTCCAGGCCGGTTCGCACCGGAAACCATTGCCGATCGCCCTCGACGATGCTCACCAGCGCGATCGGGGCCTCGCACAGTGCCGACGCGAAATCGGTGATCCGCGTGAGCTCGGCACTGCCGATCAGATCGGCCAGTCCGAAACTGCGGATCGCCGAGGCCCGTACGGTCTCGTCCGGGCCGCCATCACCCTCCAGGCTGTCGGTCATTTGCGGAACAATCTCTTCCAAATCGCACGACCGATGCATCAAGGACGTGGCATTGCTGCTGAAACAGCCTCGGCCGCGTGCCGCCGCAGGCGCCCGCAGCGCATGCGGCTGTCGGAACGTCTCAGATATCGTCGCCGAGCGCGCCCTTGACGCTGCCCTTCACGTCCTGCGCGGTGCCCTTGAGCTGCTGCGCCTCGCCTTCGGCGACGAGCTTGTCGTTGTCGGTCGCCTTCCCGATCGCTTCCTTGACGTTGCCAACGATCTTGTTGCCGGCAGCGTTGATCTTGTCGGTGAGTTCACCCACGGTAATTCCTTTCGGCAGGTCGGTTGAAACAGCCTGCATTCAACGGACTGACATAGGTCAAGTTCCTCTTCGCCGGCCCTGCCTTTGCTGAGACTGCGCAGGTGTGACGGACAGGCTCGTCCTGGATGACGAACCGACGTCAACGCGCTGGCACAGACACTTCCGACCGCGGTTCCAGAAAGCGGAGATATCGCGCTTGCGACCGAGGCGCCGGCACCGCGCCGAACAGATCGCGGCGCAGCGCATATCCGGCTTTCCGCGCGAGGTCATCGAGGTTGACGCACGCATCGACGTGCCATCCCGGCGCCCCCTGGCGCGCAGCCTGCACCGCCTCCCGCAGGCTTCCCGCGCTCAGGAAGCGATAGTCATGCTCTTCGCGCATTGCGCGCGTTGAATTGCGTCCAAGCTCCGCGATGAAGAACGATGTCCCGTCTCGCCGACTGTCCTCGGTGAGATTTTCTAGCTCCAATTCTATCCACCCGTCGAGATGGGCGGCACGCATCGCGCCGGCAAAGCGAACCTGGCATTCGAGAATCAGCTGCTCCTCGCTGGACGCGACCAGCGCATGGACCTCGTGACACTCGAACAGATTGCCGTCTCGCATGCCTCCGATTTCCACGAGGTAGAGCTTCATCCTTTATCCTTCATGCTTGCGTTCCGATGGCGCACACGACCTGCACGTTGGTGCAGGAACCTCCCAACTGTGAGCAGCGTTCCAGCAACCCTTCGAAGCGCAAAGCGCGAATAGAGGCTTTTCGTATCCATACCAAGGATCGCCACGACCCGGGCGAGCGCATCGCGATCGTCGGTGCCGGCGCCACCGGCACCTATGTGCTGCACGCCCTGCTCCGCAGCGCCGTCGCGCGCGAGATCGTCATGTTCGAAAGCAGCGACGCACTGGGCCCAGGCCTCGCCTACGCGGAGCATCTCAATGCGCCCCATGCGCTGTCGAACATCGCCGGGATCGAAATCCCGCCGCTGATCGAAAGCCTCAACGCGTGGGCAGTGCGGCAGCCTCCCGACAAGCTTGATGCCTGGGGCATCCGCACGTGCGCCAGCGACGACCGCGCCTTCTTTCCGCGGGTGGCCCTGGGTGCCTGGCTCGCCGATCAATTCGCCATGATTGTCGCCGGCAGCCCGGTGCCGGTTTGTGTGCAGCGGCACGCCGAAGTGGTGGACGTCGTCGCGATGCCGAAGGGCTGTCGGGTCGACTGGCGGGGCACAAACGGCCGCATCGTGCAGGACCAGTTCGACCGGCTGATCGTGGCGACGGGCTATGGCCCGATCGCGGCAACCACCCGCACCGGGGAGACCACGGCAGCCCTTGGACGGCCTCGGCAGACCGAACGCTTCGGGGTGCTGGGCTCGTCTCTGTCGGCGATCGACATGGTGACCGCGATCGCCACGGCGCGCGGCACGTTCGTCCGGCACGGTGATACACTGACCTATGTGGCCGAGCGCCCGTGGCGGGCAACCTTGCTCAGCCGGAACGGCCTGTTGCCGGAAGCGGATTATTGGTTCCCCCATCCCCTCCCCAGCTTGGAGGGGTTCACGCCCGAGACTGCGGCCGCAGTATTGCGGGCCGAAGACGGAGATCTGGACAGGCTGTTCGCCCAGTTCGTTGCGGTGCTGAGAAAGGGAGCGCCCGATTGGGCCGCGCATTTCGGTCTTGCCGAAGCGACTGCCGATGATTTCACGGATCGCTACTTCGCCGCCCGACATTCAAGCAATGCCTGGGATTATGCCCGCGAAAATCTGGCCGACGTGCGGCACTGGCATGCGCACCACGACACTCCCTTCTGGCGCATTGCGATCCTGAAGGCACACGAGGTGTTCGCCACGGTGATCCCGTCGCTGTCGGGAACCGATCTCGCCCGCTTCCATCGGGGCCTGAAGCGTGTGTTTACCGACAATTATGCAGCCGTTCCGCACCTTTCGATCGAACGGATCCTGGCGTTGCACGATGCCGGCTACCTCGAGGCGCAGGCGCTGGGCGACGCATATGACATCGCGCCGCAGCAGGATGGCACCTGTCTGGTCCTGTCTCCGAACTGGACCGGTACGTTCGACGAACTCCTCGACGCCCGCGGATCGCAGACGGCCGCGCTGAACCACTTCCCGTTCCCGACCCTGCGCCTTCAGCTATGTGCCAGCGCGCTGGAAGCGGATCAGGCATGGAGCAGCGGCCTCAATCCTGCAGGCGACCTCACGATGCGTGGGCAGGACTCCTCGCTGGAGCGCGTGCATCTTTGCGCGCTTCCCTTTTTGCTGGGCAGCCGGCCGTTCGTGCAAGGACTCGTGGAGTGCGCTGCCATGGCGGCCGCGATCGGAGATGCGATCCAGGAAGCACGCTGCTCGACAGACGCGGATCAGATCTCCGCTGCGGATCTACTGGATGTCCTGGAAAGGCCCAGCGTCATTCTCCCGGACGGAGCAGTGCTCTCGCTGGCAGGTTTGAAGCGAGGATGACAAAGCGATCCCGGCGCTTCACGAACGCCGGGCTTGCGCCTTCTCCGGGATGTGGAGACCAATGCGGCCTCGCTCGGTAAGGCCGCCATCGGGAGCGGCGCCGCCGGGCCGAGCGCGCATTGGGAGCATTGCGCGCCTGGACGGCATTCATCGATGCGAACAGACTGACTACCGCGTCCAGGGTACATGCGAAATCCTGGCGCTTGGTGTTAAGGTCGCCTTCGGTCATCAGCACCGACCATCGGGCTGATCCGGAGCAGTGCAGGCGCACGCATACCCCGTACGACGCTCGTCTTTCCGACGCCGGAGTGCACAATTTCTTCCGCCGCAATGCCCGCGGCCGGTGCGGCCTTGCGTTCCCACCCGAAGCCCCTCCGCCAGCGCATCAGCCAAGCGATAGGGAGCCCGCCTTTCGCCGACCTGCGCCAATCAAAAAGAAAAGTTAAATTATTTAAGTTGACCGCGTCGCTACTTTCATTTCAGATGAAGCCCGAGACGGCAAAAGCCGTCCGGACGGGGAGGAAAAGGTTGCATACCTGCAAAGGTATCCCGCCACTGCCTCCCATTGCCTGGGAGTTCGAGACATGGTGCAGTCGTTCCGCCTCCGTCGCAGCCATCTGCTTTGTGCAGCTTCCTTTCTCTGCCTTGCCGCTAGCGGAACGGCATTTGCGCAGGACAGCGCTTCAACCGCTGACAGCGCTGCCGGACAAGAGGGCGAGATCGTTGTCACCGGCATCCGCGCTTCGCAGGCCCGCGCGATCGAAGTGAAGCGCGAAGCATCGTCGGTGGTCGATGCGATCTCGGCGGAGGACATCGGCAAGCTGCCCGACGTAACCATCTCCGACTCGCTCCAGCGCATCACCGGCGTGCAGATCCGCCGCGATGCAGGCGAGGGCGCGGCGATCAACATCCGCGGCCTGCCGCAGGTGACGACGCTGCTCAACGGCGAAGCCTATCTCGGCGCCAATTCCATCACGACGATCCAGCCGAATTTCAACGACATTCCGTCGCAGCTCTTCTCGGGCGCGGACGTGATCAAGTCGACCACGGCGGACCTGCTCAATGCCGGCATCACCGGCACGGTCAACCTGCGCACCCGCCGCCCGTTCGACCTGAAGCGCGGCCTCACGCTCGCCGCGACCGCCGAGGGCTCCTATGGCGACAAGACCAAGAGCTGGGATCCCAATGTCAACGGCCTGGTCGGCTGGCAGAACGACCGCGTCGGCTTCATCGTTTCTGCCGCTTATTCGGACCTGAAGCTTTCTAATTCGCATAATGGCATCCAGGAAGGCTATGGCGCCGCGCTGCATAACGAGGGACTGGCCGATGCCACGAGCTGCGGCGGCTTCTCGCCCCAGGCGCCTGGCTGCACCGCCACCACGCGTCCGCGCGGCACGCCGGTCGCCGGGGGAATCGACGTCAACGGCGACGGTGACGCGAACGACACGTTCATCGTGCCGCAGGGCTTCACCGCCTGGAACCGCATCACCCAGCGCCAGCGGCTGGGTGTGAACGGCTCGTTCCAGGCAAAGCTCAACGACGCGCTGAGCTTCACCGCCGACGGCTTCTACACCCGCCAGACCCAGTATAACCGCACCGCCGGCATCCAGATGCAGAATGTGAACTGGCAGGCGGCGGAGTTCGTGCCGCTGAAGTCGCAGGATACCGGCGCGACCTCGGGCGGCTATCACGTCAACACGACGCAGGTGTACCAGTACGATCTCGGCAACTTCGACTCCTATTCCGAGACATATCGGTGGAAGTCGGAATCGCAGAACTACAATGCCGAACTGAAATTCGACAATGGCGGCAAGTTCCGCGCAACGCTGCGCGGCCTCTATGGCAAGGCCACGCAGAACCAGGACCAGAGCTACCTCCAGTTCAGCGTAAGCAACGGCATCCAGTGGCAGCCGGGCGGCATCGGCCATTACCCGGCGGCGATCGGCGGGGACCGCGCCTTCAATCCCGGCGGCTATACGGTGAACACGCTGGCCGGCCTCAACTCGCTGCGCGCCACCGTCGACTATACCGGCGACGAGCCCAGCTTCACCCTGCCGACCCAGCTGACCTCGCTGCTCGGCAACGCGGCCAATTATGCGCTGAAGACGATGTCGTCGGAGGACAATTATCGGCGCCGGGCGGATCTGAAGGTCGGTCGCTTCGATGCCGAATATGACATCAGCGACACGTTCAACATCACCGGCGGCATTCGCTACAGCGATCGCTCGGTCGACAATTACCAGTTCGAGCGCGTCGCGCCGGTCTATGCGGGCCAGGGCGCGAGCAATGCCGCCGGCTGTCTGGTCAAGTGGAAAGCGTTCGACGTCTCGGTCAACGACTCCACCTGCTCGGCGGGCGACGGCACGCGCTTCTATACCGCCGGCCTCACCCGCAAGGCGACCGATCCGGTGTTCAACGGCCAGGTGAAGCCGTACAACCTGCCGGGCAGCGGCCTGCCGGCGGTTTATGTCCTCGACCCGCACACGATGGACAATGCCGCGGCGTTCCAGAACGGCTTCTATCCGAACGAGCAGGAGCACCTGAATCCGGGCGCTTCCTACGATGTCGGCATTAAGCAGTGGTCCGGCTATTTCCAGCTGAACTTCAAGGACCTGGAGCTGGGCGGCATCACGGTGCGCGGCAATGGCGGCCTGCGCGTGATCAACACCAAGCTCGACATTCGCCAGAACGTGGTGGGCGGCCCGCTGCCCTATGGTTTGTCGAACCAGGACGGCGGCGACCTGCGCACCCAGCGCGAGTTCACCGATCTGCTGCCGGCGTTCAACCTGGCCTTCGACTTCACGCCGAAGCTGCGCCTGCGCCTTGCCTATGCCCGGACGATGACGCTGCTCAACCTCGACCAGTGGGGCGGAGGCCTGACCCCGGGCTATGCGATCGACACCTCGACGGGCCTGTTCCGCGTCACCGGCGGCAGCCAGGCGGGCAATCCGCAGCTGGATCCGTGGCGCGCGGACAATCTCGATGCCTCGGTCGAATATTATATCGGCCGCGCCTCGATGATCAGCCTCGCGGCCTTCTACATCGACGTGCAGAGCTTCATCCAGAACGGCATCATCTACCGCAGCGACCTGCCCGACAATGACGGCGTGGTGCGCAACCGGACGGTGCCGATCAACACGCTGGTCCAGGGCGCCGGCGGTACGCTGAAGGGTATCGAGGCGTCGTGGAAGCAGTCGCTGGGCGATATCGGCTTCATGCCGAGCTTCGCGCGCGATTTCGGCTATGACCTGAACTTCACCTATTCGCCTTCGACGACGGGCGACAAGGATCTGGCCGGGCAGGAGATTCCGTTCCAGGACAACTCGAAGTACCAGGCCAACGCCGCGCTCTATTATCAGGCGCACGGCCTCCAGGCGCGCGTCGCGTGGAACTACCGCTCCAAGCGCGCCGTGCAGTCGAACTTCGTCAACGGCCTGAGCGGCTCCGAACTCTACCAGGCACCGACCAATTATGTCGACGCGTCGATCAGCTACGACATCACGCCCAATGTGACGATCTACGGCCAGGGGCAGAACCTGACCGGCGAATATGAGAAATACTACATCGTCTATCCGGACGAGCGCGCATACAACAATATCTACGAGCGGCGCTTCATGGCCGGCGTGCGCGCGAAGTTCTGATCCTCATCTCTGAGGCGCCTCGGTCCCGTGCGGGCCGGGGCGTCGCTTGTTCCGAGTGCTTCCGCCGAACGCGGCTTGGCCCTAGGAAAAGAAGATGCGCGAAGCCGGACAACCCATTCGCTCGATCCTGATCGTCGGCGGCGGCACCGCCGGCTGGATGGCGGCTGCCCTGCTCGAGCGGCTGCTCGATCGCCAGCCGGTGACGATCACCCTGCTGGAGAGCCCCGACATCCGCACCGTCGGCGTCGGCGAGGCGACGGTGCCGGCGGTTCGCGACTATTTCCGCGCGATCGGTGTCAGCGAAGCGGAGGTGCTGCGCGAGGCGAAGGGCACCGCCAAGCTGGGCATCGAGTTCCGCGACTGGGCGCGGCCGGGCGACAGCTTCTTCCACCCTTTCGGGCTCTACGGGATCGCGTCGCGCGGCGTGGGGTTCCACCATTACTGGCTGAAGCGTCGCGCCGCCGGCGACCAGACGCCGCTCGCCGACTATTGCCTCGCCACCCAAATGGCGATGCGCGGACTGATCATGCCGCCGGCCGAGAACCCGCCCAACGATCTCGGCATCTTCGACTGGGCGGTGCATTTCGACGCGGGACTGTTTGCCCGCTTTCTGGCGCGCGTGGCTACCGGACGGGGTGTGCGCCACATTGAGGGCACCGTCGCGACCGTCGATCAGGACGGCGAGAGCGGCTTCCTCACCGCGGTGACGCTGCAGGACGGCAACCGCATCGAGGCGGACCTGTTCCTCGACTGCACCGGCTTTCGCAGCCTCTTGCTCAGCGGGACGCTGGGTGTGCCCACTATAGACTGGAGCCATTTGCTGCCGTGCGACCGCGCGGTGGCGATGCCCTGTGCGCACGGGGACGCCTTCACCCCCTATACGCGCAGCACCGCACTGGCGGCGGGGTGGCAATGGCGCATCCCGCTGCAGCACCGCGTCGGCAATGGCTATGTCTATGCCAGCGCACACCTCTCCGACGACGAGGCCCAGGCCGTGCTGCGCGGGCGGCTGGAAGGCGAGGCGCTGGCCGAGCCGAACTTCCTGCGCTTCACCACCGGGCATCGGGCGCGCGTCTGGGAGAAGAACGTCGTTGCGCTAGGGCTTGCGGCAGGCTTTCTTGAGCCACTGGAATCCACGAGCCTCACGCTGATCCAGTCGGGCGTGGAGCGGCTCGGCAACTTGATGCCCGATCGCGGCTTCGCGCCGGAACTCGCGGACGAGTTCAACCGGATCACTGCCCTCGAATATGCGCGCATCCGCGACTTCCTGCTGCTCCATTACTGGGCGAACGGGCGCACCGGCGAGCCGCTATGGGATGCATGCCGCGCGAACCCGCTGCCGGAGGAACTCGCGCACAAGGTGCAGCTGTTCCGCAGCCGCGGCGTGTTCGCCCGCTATGAATGGGAGTCGTTCCGCGATCCGAGCTGGCTGTCGATGTACGCAGGGTTCGACCTGCTGCCCCAGCGCCATGATCCGCTTGCCGACCATTTCACGGACGGCGAACTGGAAGGCGCATTTGGCCGGATGCGGGAGGCGCTGGGCCGCGCATTGGCACTGGCCGAGCCACACCGGACCTATCTCGAACGCATCGGCGCTATTGCATGAGCCAACTCGCCCTGCCGACGTTCGCGCCGATGCTACAGGCTTATGCCTCACCGAGGTGGAGCGCCCATTAGCCGCCGGCCTGCCTTCTAATCCTTTCGACTCCAGGCGATCAGCGCCTGCAAGGCCGTGGCAGTTTCCGCCGGGTCTCGCACACCCACGCTGTCGATGCCTGCGGCCCGCACCGGATCGTCATTGCCGCCGGGATAGATGGCGTCTCCGAAGAACAGGATCGACTCCCTCGGGACTGCTGCATGTTCGACGAGGCGATCGATGGCATATGCCTTGTCGACCCCGTCGCGGGTGATGTCGAGCGAGGTCGTGCCACCGATTCGGATCGAGAAACCCGGCAATTGCGCCGCGAGCTTGCTTTGCAGCGCAGTTCGCTTCACCTGATCGGGGTCCCACCGCTTCTTCGCGTCGACCGGCGCCTCCTGCCCGAGCGCCGAGAAGGTGATCTGGGTACCGCGATCCTCTATCTGGGGCCCCCATAGCCGCTCCGGTTTCAGTCCCGCATCGGCAACGGCACGCTCCAACGCCGTCAAAATCCGGGTGCGTTCGTCAGCCGTGAAGGATTCGGCGTAGATCTGCCGCCAACCGCCTTTGGCAAAGCGGTACAGCTTGGCGCCAGTGGTCGGCATGATGAACAGCCGCTCCAGCTTCGTACCTTCCGGCAAGCGCGCGATCACCTGCCTTTGAAACTGCTTCCAGTCCCCGCCGGAGATCACCGCCACCATTGCGATGTCGAGCAACGCCTTCAGGCACGCGGCCATGGACGGCTCGAGCGGCTGCTTGCTTTCGGCGAGCGTCCCGTCGAGATCGAAAGCAACCAACTGCTTCATGCCGCGCGCCCTTGCGAAGAAGCCGGTGTCACAGCAGCTTGTCCAGGGTTATCGGCAGGTCCCGAACGCGCCTGCCGGTCGCGTTGTAGATCGCGTTCGCTACCGCGGCCGCCACGCCGGTGATACCGATTTCGCCCACCCCATGCGCGCCCATCGGGGTGTGGGGATCGGGAATGTCGGTCCAGATCACGTCGATTTCCGGCACGTCGAGATGCACCGGCACATGATATTCCGCCAGGCTGGGATTCATGATGCGGCCCTTGCGTTCGTCGAACTGGGTTTCCTCCATCAACGCCATGCCGAGCCCCATGATGATGCCGCCGCGGAACTGGCTGGCCGCGGTCTTCGGATTGAGGATGCGGCCGCAGTCGAACGAGCCCAGGAAGCGCCGCACCCGGGTCTCGCCCGTGACGGCGTTGACGGCGACCTCGCAGAACAGCGCGCTGTGCGAATGCATCGACCAATGCATCGTCTCCAGCGGCATCGATCCCGCCTTGGTGACGGTGATGCCATCCCGCTGCGCTCGTTCGAGAATGGAGGCATAGCGCTCTCGGCGGCTGGGATCGGCCAGCGCGGCAAGGCCGCCATCGTCGCAACCGACTTCCTGCGCCGACAGACCGGCAAGCGGCGAGTCGTTGCCGGCCAGCTTGAGCAGTTCGCCGACCAGTTCGCCGTGCGCCGCAATCACCGCCGCGCCGATCGCCGCGGTCTGCTGCGAGCCGCCCGCCATGATCGCGCCGGGAATAGCGGAATCGCCGTACACGACTTCGACCTGCTCGATGGCGAGGCCGAGCCGCTCGGCCGCCACCAGCGCGGTGGTAGTGGCCGTGCCCATGCCCATCTCGGCGGCGGCGACCTCCACCTTGGCGCGCACCGCCTCGCCGTCGCGCGACAAGGTAATCCGGGCCTCGGCGCCCGGCATCCGGTAATAGGGATAGGTGCCGGTCGCGCAGCCCAGGCCGATGCGCCACTCGCCTTCCCGGCGCGTGCCGACCGCCGGACGATCGGCCCATCCGAAGCGTTCGGCGCCGCTGCGCCATGCCTCGGCGATGTGGCGCGAGGAGAAGGGTCGGCCGTTGACGGGGTCCTTCTCCGGCTCGTTGCGCAGGCGCAGTTCGACAGGGTCGATGCCCAGCTGCTCGGCAAGCTCGTCGATCGCCGATTCGAGCGCGAAGGTGCCCACTGCCTCGCCCGGCGCGCGCATGAAGGTGTTGGCGAGCGTGTGCATCCGCGTGACCTCCACCTTGAGCAGGATATTGGGCGACGCATAGGCGGCCTGGCTGCCGAGGATGAACGGCTCGGGCATGTTGTTGTGCGGCGTCATCACCGACAGGCCGGTGTGGATCAGTGCCTCCAGCGTTCCGTCGGCACGTGCGCCGAGGGCCACGCGCTGCTCGGTCAGCGACCGTCCGCCGACCACGCGGTACACACCCTCGCGGGAAAGTGCGATGCGGACCGGCCGGCCGGAAAGCCGCGCCGCCGCAGCACCAATGATCTGGTGGTGCCACAGCCCCTTGCTGCCGAAGCCGCCGCCGACATAGGGCGAGGTGAGCCGGACCTGCTCGGTCTCCAGCCCGAACACGTCGGCCAGCGTCTGCGCCTGCTGGCTTACCATCTGGCTGGCATCGTGGATGGTCAGCGTGTCGCCGTTCCACGCCATCGTCGCCGCGTGGGGCTCGATCGGATTATGGTTGTGCCGCGGCGTGCGATAGACCTGGTCAACCTTGTGCAGCGCCGCCGCGAAGGCCGCTTCCGCGTCCCCGACTTCGTTCAGCAGCGGATGGCCCATGAAGACCGCCTGCTCGATCCCCTTGGCCTTGGCGTCGGCAAGCGCGGTGGTCGCTGCCTCGGTCTCGTAGGTGACCTGCAGCAAGGTGACGGCGTGATCGGCCTGCTCCTGCGTTTCGGCGAGCACGCCGGCGATCGGCTGCCCGTTCCAATGCACGCGATCATCCTGCAGCACCGGCAGGTCCGCGGGGCCGACACCCGTAGGCGACGAGCCAAAGGCGGGCGGCGGCGCCATGCGCGGTGCATTTCGATGCGTCATCACCAGTACCACGCCCGGCGCCGCCTCCGCCGCAGCGCTGTCGATCGCGGCGATGCGGCCGCGCGCGATGGTGGCGTAGACAAGCGCGGCATAGACCATGTTCTCGAAACGATGCTCGGCCGCGAAACCGGCGGTCCCCGTCACCTTGAGCGCGCCGTCCAGGCGCGACACCGGCTTGCCGATCGCGCCGTGCTTGCGGGCGATCAGCGGATCGGGCACCCCGCCGGGCATCCAGCTGTCGGGCGCAAGCGGCACCAGCCGCTCCATCGCGCTTTGCACCAGGCCCTGCGCGGCCTGCTTGGCATTCTCGACGATGCTCACGTCGTCTCTCCCGATGCAAGCGCCTGCAACACCGCCGCGAGGGTGCGCCCGGCCAGCGCCGGCTTGAACGCGTTGTCGCGGAGCGGCCTGGCCTCTTCGAACTCCAGCGCAGCCGCATCCAGAAAGGTCTGATGCGTTGCCGGCGCCCCGCGGAGTGCCGCTTCCGCCTTCGTGGCGCGCCAAGGCTTGTGAGCGACGCCACCGAACGCGATCCGCACGTCAGCGATGCGATCCCCGTCACGCCTGAGCGCCGCCGCGACGGAGATCAGCGCAAAGGCATAGCTCGCCCGGTCGCGTACCTTCCGGTAGGTCGACGTGCCCCCGAAATCGAGCGGCGGCAGTTCGACGGCCTGGATCAGTTCGCCCTGCGTGAGGGTTGTATCCCGGTCGGGTGCGTCGCCGGGGAGACGATGCAGATCACCGAACGCAATGCTGCGCGGTCCCGCAGGCCCTGTCACGTGCACGATGGCGTCCAGCGCGGCCAGGGCCACACACATGTCCGACGGGTGCGTGGCCACGCATGCTTCGGAAGCGCCCAGCACCGCATGGATCCGGTTGAACCCCTCGCGTGCGTCGCAGCCCGATCCGGGCAGTCGCTTGTTACAGCGGGATCCATCGCTGTCGTAGAAATAGGTGCAGCGGGTCCGCTGCAGCAGATTGCCGCCCATGGTCGCCATGTTGCGGATCTGCGCCGATGCGCCGGCCAGGATCGCCCGCGCCAGCATCGGATAGCGTGTCCGCACCGCGCGATGCTCGGCAAGCGCCGTGTTGCGAACCGCCGCCCCGATCATCAGGCCGCCAGCGTCTGTTTCCTCGATCGTCGCGGGAAGCGCGCTCACATCCACCAGTCTTTCGGGACGCGCAACCGTTTCGCGCAGCAGGTCCACCAAGTTGGTACCGCCGCCGAGAAAGGCGGTGCCGGCGTCGGCACCCAAGCGCACGGCTTCGGACGCGTCGGTTGCCCGCAGATAGGTGAAGGGCGTCATGCCGGCACCTCCGCCGCGAGCGTCGCGCGGATCGCATCGATGATCCCGTTATGCGCGCCGCAGCGGCACAGATTGCCGCTCATGCGCTCCTGGATCTCCTCGCGAGACAGCGTCACCTCGGCAGCGAGGTCGGCCGACACATGGCTGGGGACGCCCCGCGCCGCCTCCGCCGCCATGCCCATCGCCGAACAGATCTGCCCCGGCGTGCAATAGCCGCACTGGAACCCGTCATGCTCGATGAAAGCGACCTGCAGCGGGTGAAGCGCGTCCGCGCCTGCCAGTCCCTCGATCGTGGTAACCTCGCGGCCGTCCACCTGCACCGCCAGCGTGAGGCAGGCGAGAACGCGCTCGCCATCCACCAGCACCGTGCAAGCGCCGCATGCGCCCTGGTTGCAACCTTTCTTGGTGCCGGTGAGGTGCAGTTCCTCTCGCAGCAGGTCGAGTAATGACGTGCGAGGATCGGCGGGTGCCGATACCCTCGCTCCGTTCACGATGAGCGACATCCCGATCCTCCGGTGGAAAGCCCTTACAAAGCGGAACGACAAGCGCGACGATTGGTGCCGTGACGATGTTCCCCAGCCGGTCGCTTGCCCCCTGACGATCTCAGGCCGATCGAGCGGCAGCTTCTGGCAGAAGCTGTCGTTGGAAGCGCAATTGGCGAACGACGCGTCTTGGTCGGGATCACACACCAACGGCGCGCATCTTGCGCGAATAATACCATTGGCGGGACCTCGGCGCTTGCCCCGTTTCAGCACGTCGAGAAACTCGTGCGGGGTTACCGCCGCGATCGGCCGTCGGGCGATGCCTGCTAAAAGTCCCGGAGATCAACGCGCCTTATTGAGGGTAGCCGCCGACGTCCCCTATCGCTCCATCTCTTTGATATAGTCATTGGCGACAACCTTGAAGGTGGTCTTAGCTGCCACTTCCGATTGGACACGCTGCCGCCGCCTCTCCTCGACCGAATCGATCCGTTGTCGAGCTGGGCCTTCGCCCCGTTCCGCCTGCCGAGGCTGTTATAGCGATGCGTGGGGGGGGGGGAAGCTGCCGAGCGACAGCTTCCGCTGGATCCCGCAGCATTGATAGCGGTATCGCCGGGGCAGGGCGTCAAAGGGCTGAACGAGGCAGTAGAGCCCGTCCGAGTCGGAAACGTTGAAGGGCCTGGCTGCCGGCTACAGCGCTGGAATCTGGACCACGGCAAGCATGGGGCCACGGCTCCTGAAGCGTTCGTGGCCCCATGATCGTGGCCTCTTTTGAGTGGGCCACAGCGGAACATAATGAGAAAATATGGGACCACGTTAGGCCCATTTTATCGCAGTTTTCCGCGGTTTTCTAGCGATGTTCTCTAGATGTACTGGTGCGCTTACAGGACTCACATCGGACGCTGTAACCCGCAGAAAAGCGTGGGCTCTGGCAGGACTAGCAATCCGTGGCCCCTTCGTGGCCCACCAAAAAACCTGGTCCGAAACCCGGACACGAACCCTCGCCCCTTGAACCCCTTTGGTACTTTTTGGACGTGATTCGCGGCACGCTTTTCGGGCGATCAGGGTCAATTATTCAGCGCCGGTCATACATGTTCCGGCATAGCGATTTCTAAGCGGCGCCGGTCGCCTGATCGCATCGCATGCCGGGCGAAGTGGATCAGCGCTTGCCGCATCCCTCGAGGATCGGGGTCATCGCCCTGACATGCGCATCGATGCGCTCAAGGACGTTCAACGGAACAACCTCACGCTCCGGCAACTTCCACCAGTGCGCATGGACGCAAGCCACCGTCTCCACCACGGCTTCGAGAACCGCCGGTTCGGGGAGGCGCGCGCGATTTGCGAAGACCTTCCAGCGATCTGCCGTCAACGCCTTGAACGAACGTTCGCCACCGAGCGACAGCGCCAGAGTGTCCGCTGGAATATAAGGGACGGTCGACAGCACGTCGTAGATTGGCGCCAGCGCGGGAAGGTTGCCGTCTCCGGGATAGATGAGCGACCAGTTCTTAAGATGCATATCGCCATTGCCGGTGATCACGGCCAGGACCAGCCGGCGGACGAATTCGAGCGCGGCCGGCGGAGAGATCGCTACACCTAAGGCCGCGGCGATATCGTGATAGGCCGCGGCATCGTATTTCCGCGACGGATAGGCACCGAACACCTGGGCGAAATCCTCGATGTGGATCCTTTCGCCCGATGGCGCACGGTCGAAGCGCCGGATCAGCAGGACCTTGCCCTCGGCCATGGTATCGAAGTCTTCCGGGATCCCGTCGAAATCCGATTTGTCGACCAGTTCGCGCGCTGGCACGTCCATGCCGATGGCTGCCGCCAACGCCAGGTTGGCGAACTCGTTTTCGGAGACGCCCGGAAATGCGGTCGACGGGAACTTGGCAATATACTGGCCCTGCCCATCTTCGAGCGGGATGGTCAGGCCGCCTCCCTTGCCGGTGTTCTTCATCACCGACAGCTTCATCTGCACGCCGGCAAGCGAAAAGCGCGCCTTGGGCTTGTTCTCTACGGCCTCCGGACGTGCGACGTTGGAGCCTTCGCTGGGGATTACCCGAACCGCGCCCGGGAGGTCGGTGCCGAGGGCCGCCAGAAGGTCGAAATCATTGCCCGGGCGGACAGCCCCGGCATGATGCCTTTCCATCGCATCCCGCAGTTTGTCCTCGGGAAGCAGATTCGCGAAGAAGGCAGGCAGCGCACCGGCCAAGGGCTTCGGATCCTTCCGCAGCCCCCCTGCCGCCGCGCGGAAAGACAGGCTGAGGACCGGGAATCCGCCGGTAGCCCGATAGGCGGGATCAAAACTAAACGCGTTAAAGTCGCCCGACGTCCGGACGATTACACCAACCTTCATCGCGTTCAGAAAGACGTCCAGCGACTGGGTGGTCTGCGGAACCTGCGTCACCTTCAATCCTCCTGGGGAACGAAAGCAGGCAGGTCGTCGTCGTGCTGAGGCTGCAGCAATGCGCGGACAGCGGGTACCATCGCCTGTGGCACCAGCATCACCTCAAGCCCAAGAGCACGCGCAACATTCATCAGCGTCGTAGCTCGGGCAGCGGCAACCCCAGTTTCGATATCCCGATAGCGAGGCCGCGAGATGCCAGCCAAATCGGCGACCTGTTCCTGCGTCAGTCCGGCAGTCCGCCTGACTTCACGCAATCGCTGCCCCATTTCCTGCAGGAATGTTGATGACGCTTCCACAATGATCCTAAAACATATCATGCTTGCGCTCAATGATACGTATAGAGATCATAATTGATCCTTCGCGTCAACTGAGTTTGTCCGTTTAGGTACCAAAAATTCGTCAAAAGATATGGAAACATATCACCGCGTCGAAAGACTCCGCGCTGGCCCGCGCGAAGACATAGAAGGTGCTGTAAGGGAAGCACTCCAGCCCGTCGCGCGTGTCATCGGCCTGCTCCCCGCACCCTTGCAAAACTACGGTCGCTATCGAGGAAGGACGCGAGCATGGCCGGGATCAAATCGGTCACCGCCTCCTTCTGCCCATAAGTTTCGGCATATAGCGCAGCATAGTCCCGCAGCCGCTGGTGCAGGTCGGGCGTGATGAGGATCGCCAGCTTGACGGGCTTTCGATCCGGCAGCTTTGCGAGTTTCAGGTCAGGCATGTCGGCCTCCTATTCGCGCCAGGGCGCGAGGATCAGGTCCTTGTGGACCACGAGCAGCACATTCGTGCCGGGGCGAACTGTCAGCGTCGGCTGGATGTTGAGATTACGCGAGGTGAGTTGGTCGCCCGCACGCGCGACATTCTGCTGCGTTGACTGCCGGATCGCCCGGACAAGATCGCTGTCACCGGAAATCGTCAGCTCCGAGCCCACGCCGAGCAGGGTCGACAGCGCGACCCCCTTGAGCAGCGTCCAGGTGTGGAAGTCCACCTTGTCCTGCAGGCCGGAATAGCCCGAGGCGTCGGTCGCCGGCACGTTGTCGATCCGGAGCGAGCTGCCGTCCGGCAGCAGGATGCGCTGCCAAATGACCAGCGCACGCTTCTGCCCGAAGGCTATTACGGAATCATAGCTGCCAACCAGCCGCGCGCCTTGCGGGATGAGCAGAATGCGCCCGGTGGGACTATCGAACACGTTCGCCGTCACCTGTGCCGTCACCAAACCCGGCAGATCGGACCGGAGACCGGACATCAGACTCGCCGGGATCACACTGCCGGCCGACAGGAGATACGGCGACGGCGCGGCTTGCAGCCTGTGCGGATTGGTGTCCGCCGACGGATCGAGCGTGGCAATGAACTGGGCCTTGCGGCTCTGCGCATTGGGATCGCGCTCCGGATCGAGTGCCGGCGTTGGCCCTTCCGTGGTCACGGGTGTCGGCGGAGCAGCGATCTCCGCTGACACCGGCGCCGATGGCCTGCTCTGGTTCTGCACCAGCAGTCCCGATGCGCGTGCTGCTTTCAGCTCGGCAAGCTGCCGCTCGCGTTCCTGGGTCGCGGCCTGCGCCACCGCCCGCTCTGCCCCACTACCGCTATCTACTTCCCCCTCGGCCGCCATGCGGCGCTGGCGCTCAAGGATTGGGCGCCCCAGGTCGCCCGGTAGCGGCGGCCCGAGCTTTGGAACATCACCATAACTTGCGGGCAGGCGGTTCAAGGTATCGGGCGGCGGCTGTCTGCTTGGTTGCGACAGCTCCTTCCGCTCGGCTGCCGCCAGTCGCAGGCGCGATCCCAAAGCACTCCATGCCACGGCGACAAGGGCGACCGAACCAAGTGCCGCGATAGCGATGATCACGCCGCGCCGGAACCGGATGGCGCGCGGAGGCTTGACCCGGATGGACAGCGACTCCGGGTCGAGCTTCGGAGGTGGCGGGACGGCATCCTCGCTCATGAGCGCTTGCCTTTCGGCGCCGCGACCTCGGCGACCCGATCGATGCGGACGACCTGCTGCTTGCCGGTGCCGAGCCGCAATTCGGCCCGGTCGAAGATCCGATCGACGACATAGAAGCGACCGCGCATCCGGTAGTTGACCAGCTCGGCCTCCCCCGTAGCCCCGATCACGAACAGCGGCGGTGCCTCGCCGACCGCGATGCTCGCCGGGAACTCGACGAAGGTCTGTCGCCCGTCGTCGAAGGCGCGGAGCGGGCGCCAGGCCGGGCTGTCGCCAGTCACCGTATAGTTGAAGTGCAGGCTGTCGACCGACAGGCTCGCAGCGATCGGGGCTGTCGCCGCCACCTGGGCTTCCTTCTGCCGGAGCGCGATCAGCTGGTCGGCAGGATAGGTCCAGGACAGGGCGGCCATTGCGGTCCGGGACGTTGCCGTAAGCTGGAGATGGTAGCTGCGGCGATCGGTGGTGATCACGAGGTTGGTGGCAAGGCCGCTCGCAGAGGGCTTCACGAGGATATGCGTGCGCTTGTCGGTTCCGCTTCCGCTGGTGGTGTCGCCGATGACCCAGCGTACCGTATCGCCTGCCGCGACAGCGACGAGGTTCTCGCCAGACTGCAAGGCAAGGTCGGTCACGGCACCCGGCGCCGTATAGACCTGATAGATCATGCCCTCGCTGAAGGGATAGACCTGCACCGCGTTGACGAAGCCCTGGGCCTGCGGCTGCTGGGTAGCTGCGCGATTGGCTGCAGCGACGCGCGCGGCGCCGGGGCTCACGGACTTCCGCAGATGCTTGCTGGCCGGCGGCTTGGCAGGCGAGGACGCTGTGGCGGACGGCGCAGGGATCGGTTTGACCGGAGGCGGCGGCGCATGCTCCGCCGAGGCGGATACCATGGCGAGGGAAGCCGCCGATAGGGCGAGCAAGCGCTTCATGATTGGACATCCGTGCTGGGCTGCGCCGGGGCAGCGGGATCGACTGGGAAACTGGTCGGCGCTGAGACGGGAGCGGACGGCGGGAGCATCGGCGTGGCTGCCGGCTTCGGGGCGGCCGGCGCGTCCAGTTCCCGGCTCCAGTCGATCGCATCGACATAGACACCGAGCGGATTGCGGCGGAGCGTGTCGGCATCCTTGGGCGGGGTGATCGCGACGGTCAGGATAGCCGTCCAGCGTGACGTGCCGGCCTTGGCGCCGCGTTCAAACGCGGTCTCGGCCCATTTGACCTGGAACGAGCGATCGGATGCCCGCACCACGCTGGTGACCTGCACCGTTACCGTCTTCTCGCCGATCGCCCCGAACGGATCGGCCGCGCGGGCATAGTCGCCGAGGAATTGTGCGCCGCGCTTGGTGGCGAAGTCATAGGCGTCCAGCCAGTTCCGACGCACCAGCACCGGATCGAGTGAGCGGCCACGGACATTGGCGATGAAGCGGGACAGGTGCCAGGCGATCTGCGGGTCGGTCGGGCGGTACCCGGCCTCGGCCTCGGTGACGGCACGCGCCTCTCCCAGCCGATCGACTTCGACGACATAGGGCGTCACCCGGCTCTGCGCCGACTGCCAGGCGAGCGCACCCGAAAGACCGGTGGCGAGCGCAAGGCATCCGAACGCCATCAGCCGCCAGTTCCGCGCCTGCACGCGGGCCGAGCCGATCCGCTCGTCCCAGAGCTGCCCGGCGCGCTGGTACGGCGTCTCGGGCTCGGGGGTTCGTCCATAGCGCTGGACGGCGCGTCGGAAGACCATCGGCTAGTCCCTTTCCTTGATGTCTGGGGTTGCGGAAGCGCCGCCGCGATCGCCCTGCTGAAGAGCGTGCAAGGCGACCTGGCGGTGATGACGGGTGGTCTGCTGGCGCTGCATGGCGTGGGCCCATGCGGGCACGGCTTCTTCGGCGGCGGACTGCGAGCCGGTATCGCCGCCCGTGCGATTGAGCGCGTTCCAGGCTGCCTGGCGGCCGCGTGAGGCCGCCTCGCCCAGGCCAAGCGCGCTGGAGGCCCGCGCGCGTGCGGCATTGCCGGCGGCGCGAGCCACCCCGCCCAGCCCCGCCGACATGGTCGGCGCTGCTGCCGTCTCCTTGCCCAGCGTGTATGCCGTGGAAGCAGCCGATCCCATCGCGGTACCTGCGCGGACGGCCCCCAGCGCGGCACCGCCCAACATGCGGGCACCGCCGACGGCAGCACCGCCGGCAAGCATTGCCATGCCGGCCGCGCCGACCGTGGTGCCAAGCGCCGCGCCCGCGCCGAGCTGCGGCGCACCGGACACGAGGCCCGAAGCGATTCCGGGTCCGAAGATGCCCAGCCCGAAGAGCGTCAGGCTGGCGAGCATCAGGCTCATCGCCTGGCCGATATCGGGCTCCTGCCCCTGCAGCGCGCTGGTGAACTCGCTGAAGAAATTGGCGCCGATGCCGACGATGACGGCGAGCACCATCACCTTGATGCCCGACGAGACGACATTGCCGAGCACCCGCTCGGCGAGGAAGCTGGTGCGGTTCCAAAGCGCGAAGGGCACGAGGAGGAAGCCGGCGAGCGAGGTCAGCTTGAACTCGACGATCGTGACGAACATCTGCACGGCGAGCAGGAAGAAGGTCAGGATCACGACCGCCCAGGCGAACAGCAGCACCGCGATCGTCAGGAAGTTGTCGAAGAAGGTCGTGAAGCCCATCAGCTGCGACACCTGGTCGAGCAACGGCCATGCGGCGGCGAAGCCCGTGCCGGCGAGACGACCGGGCTTGAGCAGATCCTCGGCGGACAGCGTGCCCCCGCCGGCGGTCAGCCCGGCCTGCGCGAACGAGCGGAAGATGATGTCGGCAAGCGTCGAGAAGCTGTTCAGGATGAACGCGAACGCGCCGATGTAGAGGATCTTGCGCAGGAAGCGGCCGATGACATTGTCCTCGCCGCCCATCGCCCAGAACAGGCCAGCCAGCGTGATGTCGATGCCGATCAGGGTCGCGGTAAGGAAGCGGATATCCCCGCCCAGCAGACCGAACCCGCTGTCGATGTAGCGGGTGAAGGCAGCCAGGAAGCGATCGATGACGTTGAGGTCGTTCACGGTGGCGATGTCCTGCGCTGGAGGAGTGCCGCGAGACGGGACCGGGGGTGAGAGCCCCGCCCCGCGGCGGACGACGGCGGGAGGCAAGACCGCCGCCGCCCTGGCCGGCGGCGCTACCTGGGGGTGTAGGCCGAGCCGGAGCCGAGGAACCTGCGGGTTGCCGCGCGCGCGTCGATCTCGGCCTGGGCGCGGCGCGCATGCTCGATCGCCTCGGCGCGGTACTGCGCGGCCATCATGTTCTGGATCTGGAACTGCTGCTTGGCGGCGAGCGCGAGCAGCTGGTTGGTCGCCTGCTGCGCCTGGAGCGCACCCTCCGCGCCCTGGCTCTTGGCAACGATCCCGCTCAGCGCCTGGGCATCGGCCGTGACATTCTCGGTCACCTGCGCCTGGACGGTCATCGTCTGCTGATAGGCCGACATGGCGGTATCGAGGCGGGCACGCGCGGCGACGACCTGCTCGTTGGTCCGGAGCGCCGCCGAGAAGCTCTGCGGGAAGAGCTGGCGGAACTGCTGGTCGAGCCCGGACACGCGGAACTGGATGGCTTGCGCCTGCCCCATCAGCCGGTCGACCTGCTGCAGCGTCTGGGTGAGCGCCTGGAGCTCGGGGAAGTCGATCCGGGTCAGGTTCTTGGCCTGGTTGATCAGCATCGTCGCTTCGTTCTGGAGCGACTGGATCTGGTTTTTGATCTGTTGGAGGGTGCGCGCGGCAGTGAGGAGGTTCTGGCTGTAGTTGCTGGGATCGAACACGGTGAACTGCGCGCGGGCCGGCGTGCAGGTCAGCGCCATGGCGAGCGATCCGGCCGTGCCGACGCCCAGGGCGCTCGCGACCAGATATTTGCGGGTGCGGATACGCATCACATCACTCCTTGTCTTGAGGGTCGGGGAAGGTAGCGAGGAGCTCGGCGGCCCAGTCGAGGCCGCGATCGGCGAGGAAGTGCGCGGCGAAGTCGGCGTGCCCGCCCTCGGCGAGCATCGCGTCGATGCGGGCCTGTGTCGCAGCATCGGAGGCGCCGCACAGGGCCAGCGCGATCGGGCCCAGCCCCAGCTCGAACAGGCTGTTGCCGCGCGCGGACTGCAGGTAATAGTGGCGCTTCGGCGTCGCGCGGCTGACCAGCTCGATCTGCCGCTGGTTGAGCCCGAACCGCACATAGGCCTCGCGGCTCTGCGGCTCGAGCGCTCGGTCGTTGGGCAGCAGGATGCGCTGCGGACAGCTTTCGAGGATGGCGGGCGCGATGCTGCTCGACGCAATGTCGGCAAGGCTCTGGGTCGCGAACAGCACGGCGACATTCTTCTTGCGTAGCACCTTCAGCCATTCGCGGATGCGTGCGGCGAACAGGGGATGGTCGAGGAAGATCCAGGCCTCGTCGAGGATCAGCAACGTCGGCCGACCGTCGAAGCGCTCCTCCAGGCGGTGGAACAGGTAGGTCAGCACCGGCGCGATCACGCCGGCCTGCCCCATCAGCGCCTCGGTCTCGAAACACTGGACATCGGCGAAAGCGAACTGCTGCTCGGCTGCGTCCAGCAGCCGGCCATAGGCACCTTCGAGCGTATAGGCGCTAAGCGCGGTGCGCAGCGCGTTCGACTGGAGCAGCAGCACCAGCCCGGTCAGGGTACGCTCTTCCACCGGCGCCGAGGCAAGGCTGCCGAGCGCCGACCAGACCGCGTCCTTGACCTCGGGCGTGACCAGCACCTTCTCGTGCGCGAGCAGCGCCGCGATCCATTCGGCGGCCCAGCTCCGCTCGGCGGCATCCTCGATCCCGCGGAGCGGCTGGAAGGCCAGCGTGTGCCCCGCATCGGCGCCCATCCCCAGCGCATGGTGGGCGCCACCCATCGCCAGCACGGCGGCGCGGGCCGAGAAGCCCTTGTCGAAGATATAGACCTGCGCGTCGGCGTAGCGGCGGAACTGCAGGGCGATCAGCGCCAGCAGCACCGACTTGCCGGCACCGGTAGGTCCGACCACCAGCATGTGACCGACATCGCCGACATGGGTCGACAGCCGGAACGGCGTTGATCCGGCGGTGCTGGCGTGGAGCAGCGGCGGACCGTCCAGATGCGCATTGCGGCTCGGCCCCGCCCAGACCGACGACAGCGGCATCAGATGGGCAAGGTTCAGCGTATGAACGAGCGGCTGGCGGACATTGGCGTAGACCTGCCCCGGCAGCGACGAGAGCCAGGCCTCGACGGCGTTGACGCCCTCGCGGATGCAGGTGAAGCCGAGCCCGCCCACGATCCGCTCGACCTGCCGGACCTTGTCCTCGACTTGTGCGCGATCACTGTCCATCACCGTGATCGTGGTGGTCAGGTAGCCAAAGGCGACATGGTCGCCGCCCAGCACCTGCAGCGCCAGATCGGCATCCACCAGCTTGTTGTCGGCATCGCTGTCGAGCAGCTGCGATGGCTGGTTGTACATCACCTCCCGCAGAAGCGCGGTGACCGACTTGCGCTTGTTGAACCACTGCCGACGGATTTTGGTCAGCGCCTTGGTGGCGTCGCCCTTGTCCAAGGCGAGGAAGCGCGTGACCCAGCGATAGGCGAAGTCCTGGTGGTTGAGGGCATCAAGGATGCCCGGCCGGCTCATGCTCGGGAAACCAAGGATGGTCAGGGTACGGAGATGATGGTCGCCCAATCGCGGCTCCAGCCCGCCGGTCAGCGGCGTATCGGCGAGCAACGCGTCTAGGTAGATCGGCGTGTCCGGCACCGCGACCGCCTTTTGCCGCGTCGAGATCGTGCCGTGCAGGAAGGTCAGTGTCTCGCTGTCATCGAGCGCATGAACCTCGGGCATGAAGCTCGCGAACAGGTCGAGCGCACGGTCGGTCTCGGCGATGAAGTGCGCCAGCGCCCCGCGCCAGTCCCGCCCCGCCCCGGCGTCGGGCCGCTCGACCAGCGACCGTCCGGCGGCCTCGGCGCTGTCAGGCGCCGGAAGCCAGACGAGGGTCAGGTGGTAGCGGCTTTCGAAATTGGCGCCTTCCCCCATGAATGCCGCGCGGCGCTCCTGGTCGACCAGCCAGGATGCGGCGTCGGGGAAATCGCTGTCGGGATAGGCGGCGGCCTCGCGCCGCTCGGCATTGAAGAACAGGGCCCAGCGGCTGCCGAACCGCTTGAGCACATTGTTGGCGCGCGCGCAGGCCGAGATCAGCTCGGCCTCGGTGGCGGACTCGAGATCGGGTCCGCGGAAGCGGAAGGTACGCTGGAAGCTGCCATCCTTGTTGAGGACGACGCCGGGCGCGACCAGCGCCGCCCAGGGAAGATGATCGGCCAGCCTATCCGCGCGGCGGCAATATTCGGCGAGGTTCAGCACGCGAAATATCCCTTCTGCCGAAGGTGGCGAAGCAGGACGGGCGCGAAGTCCGGGTCTCGCCGCGCCGCGAACACGGCGATGCTGTGCCCGACCGCCCAGAGCGCTAGCCCCGCCAGCCACTGCTGAAGCCCAAGGCCGACCGCCGCCGCGACCGTCCCATTGACGATCGCGATCCCGCGCGGGGCCCCGGCGAGCAGGATCGGCGAGCCCAGGCTCGCATGGATCGGCGCCTCGAAGCCCGGCAGGTGCTGGCCGGTGCCGCTCATGCGACCAGCGCTCCCCCGCCAAAGCTGAAGAAGCTAAGGAAGAAGCTCGAGGCGGCAAACGCGATCGACAGCCCGAACACGATCTGGATAAGCCGCCGGAAGCCGCCGCTGCTCTCGCCGAACGCCAGCGACAGGCCGGTCGTGATGATGACGATGACGGCAACGATCTTGGCGACCGGCCCCTGGACAGACTCGAGCACCTGCTGGAGCGGTTCCTCCCACGGCATCCCCGACCCCGCGGCATGGGCCGAGGTGGCAAATGCGATGCCGATGGCGGCAAGCTCGACGAGGCGCGCGCGGCGTGCAGGGATCCTGGCTAATTGCATGATCAATCTCCTTCGGGGCTGGGGGGCAAGAGAAGGTCGGCGAGCGCGTAGCTGCCGGTGTCCGGGTCGAGCCCGGCAACGCGGGCGACCTGCGAGACGCGGCGGTCGAGACCGCAGCCGGATACGAACACGATGACGTCGATCGCCTCGGCGATGAGTTGGCGCGGCACGGTGATCACCGCCTCCTGCACCAGGCCTTCGATGCGGGTGAGCGCGGACAGCGCGCTGTTGGCGTGGACCGTGGCGATGCCGCCGGGATGACCGGTGTTCCACGCTTTGAGCATGTCGAGCGCCTCGGGCCCACGGACCTCGCCGACGATGATGCGATCGGGGCGCAGCCGGAGGGTCGAGCGGACCAGGTCTGCCATGGTCACGACGCCGGACCGTGTGCGCAGCGCGACCGTATCGGCTGCCGGGCTCTGCAGCTCGCGCGTGTCTTCGATCAGGAGAATGCGCTCGTCGAGGCACGCCATTTCGGCTAGCAGCGCATTGGCGAGCGTGGTCTTGCCTGAACTGGTCCCGCCGGCGATCAGGATGTTGTGGCGGAGGAGGACGCAGGCTTTCAGTCGGTCGGCAGCCAGCCGGCTCATGACGCCATCGGCAACATAGTCGTCGAGCCGATAGAGGCGCTCGGCCGGCTTGCGGATCGAGAAGCATGGCGCGGTCGACACCGGCGGCAACACGCCCTCGAACCGCTCCCCTGCCCGCCCTTCCTCGTGGGCCGGAAGCTCGGCCGACACGATGGGAGCATCGCCGTGCACCTCGGCGCGCGCATGCGCGGCGACAAGCCGGATGATCCGTTCGACCTGCGCGGCCTCCATGCGTAGCCCCGTGTCGGAACGCCCCTCCCCCAACCGGTCCAGCCGGAGCGCGCCGTCGGGGTTGACCATGATCTCGGTGACGCGCGGATCGGCGAGCGCTGCGGCGATCGCCGGGCCCATGGCCGTACGCAGCATTGCGCGCCGCCTATCGCCGGAGACGCCGGCGGTCACTGGCCGGGCTCCGAGCCGCCGATCGTCCTGCGCCCAGCGGCGACCTGCCGGCCGACCTGGGTGACGAACGCCTCGAACCGCTTCGCCCCCATGGCACGCCCCGCCTGGTCGCTCTCGGCAAGAGGCGCGTGGATGGCGAGTTCGTAGCGGACGAACAGTGCCAGGGTCTCGAGCAGGACATGCTCGTTCCGCTCGATCCTGCCGATGGCTGTCGTCATCCGGTCCAGCCGCAGGCCGAAGCGCTCCTCCAGTTCCGAGACGCCGCGCCGATTGAGCCAGGCAGTCACGGCATCCGCCAGGATCGCCGACTTCGACGCACCCGGCTTTGCGGCGAGCGCCTCCAGCCGATCGCTGAGCGGCTTTGGCAGGAAGAGCTGATGGCGGACCTTCTCGACCATGGTCACAGCTCCACCTGCAGGTCGCCGGCCCGATGCCCGCCGGCACCATCCGCACCTGCGTCCATCGCGAAGACGGCGCGCGCGATGCCGGAGGCGCCGGCCCGGTCCATGGCACGCTGGTCGGCGGCAGGATCGTCCTCGTCCTGGCCGAGCCCCAATACCTCGGTTGGCGTGGGTTCGGCGGCCGGCTTGGCTGGAAGCTCCTGCCCGGGATGACGCGCCTGCTCGAGCCCGCCATCCTCATTCTCGCGCTGCTCTGGCGCACCTTCTGCGAGGCGCGTATCCGTCTCACGGACGACGCCGGCCCAGTCATTTGCCCGCGGCGCAGGCCGATCGGCATAATCGCCAGCACCGAGCACGGGCGGCGGCAGGATGCGGGCCTTGAAGACGGCGTCCTTATAGTAGCGCAGCTTGGTGGCGCGGATCGGCGGCGTGCCCGCCACCAGCACAAGCTCGTCCGTTGGCGGCAGCTGCATGACCTCGCCGGGCGTCAGCAGCGCCCGCGCCGTCTCCTGCCGGCTGACCATGACATGGGCGAGCCAGGGTGCCAGCCGATGCCCGGCATAGTTGCGCATCGCGCGTTGCTCGGTGGAGGTGCCGAGGGCATCAGAAATGCGCTTTGCCGTCCGATCGTCGTTGGTCGCGAAGGCGATGCGGACATGGCAATTGTCGAGGATGGCATTGTGCTCGCCATATGCCTTTTCGATCTGGTTGAGGCTCTGGGCGATCAGGAAGGCGCGGACGCCGTAGCCGGCGAGGAACGCCAGGCTGGTCTCGAAAAAGTCGAGGCGCCCCAACGCCGGGAACTCGTCGAGCATCATCAGCAGCTTGTGGCGGCTACCGGTCTTGGCGCCCTTCTCGGCTTCCAGATGCTCGGTTAGGCGTCGACCGATCTGGTTGAGGACGAGACGGATCAGCGGCTTAGTGCGGCTAATGTCCGAGGGCGGCACCACCAGGTAGAGCGACACCGGCGCCTCGGCTTCGACCAGGTCGGCGATGCGCCAGTCGCAGCGCGAAGTGACGGCCGCGACCGTCGGATCGCGGTAGAGTCCGAGAAATGACATGGCGGTCGACAGCACGCCGGAGCGTTCGTTCTCGGACTTGTTCAGCACCTCGCGTGCCGCCGATGCGACCACCGGATGGACGGCGGGCGCTTCAGGCGTGCCGAGATGATTGGTGGTCATCATCCGGTCCAGCGTGTCGGTGAACTTGCGCTGCGGATCGGAAAGGAAGGACGCGACGCGGGCCAGCGTCTTCTCCTGCTCGGCGTAGAGGACATGAAGGATCGCGCCGACCAGCAGCGAATGACTGGTCTTCTCCCAATGATTCCGGCGCTCCAGCGCTCCTTCGGGATCGACCAGGATGTCGGCGATGTTCTGGACGTCGCGCACCTCATCCTTGCCGCGACGGACCTCGAGCAGCGGATTGTACCGCGCCGATCGCGCATCCGTCGGATTGAACAGGAGGCAATGTGAGAAACGCTGGCGCCAGCCAGCTGTCAGCTGCCAGTTCTCGCCCTTGATGTCGTGGACGACCGCCGAGCCGGTCCAGCCAAGAAGCGAGGGTATGACGAGGCCCACGCCCTTGCCGCTCCGGGTCGGCGCGAACGCCATGACATGCTCGGGGCCGTCATGGCGTAGGTACTGCCGGCCCACGCGGCCGAGAAACACACCGGCCTCCGTGACAAGCCCAGCGGCGCGAATGTCTTGAAAGCTCGCCCAGCGGGCGGAGCCGTAAGTCGTGACATGGCGCCGCTGACGGGCACGCCAGAGGGATCCGAAGATTGCTGCCCCGCATCCGATCAGGCCACTCGTCGCCGCGATTGCGCCAGCTTCTTCGAAGATTGTCGGGGCGTAGGCCTCGAACGAGAACCACCAGCCGAACAATGCCCATGGCCGATAGAACGGACGCCCGAAGGCGACAAACCAGGGTCTGCCCAGCTCGGGCTGATACGCCAGTTCTGCGGCTACCCACTGCGTCGCAAACCATACGCCCGCCAGTACGATGACGAGCACGATCAGGATCTGTCCAATGAGCAGTTTGGTGGGAGTCATGCGGGCCTCCGCCTGCCAGTTCAGCCTGTGCGGGTTCAGCCGCTACATTCCGCCTTTCCGGTCTGGCGCATCAGTAGCCTTCTGGTGCCGTTCGCTACTGCTCCGGTGCAATTCGCGGCGCAGCGTCCGATGAATGAGCGTTGTTTTCCGGGCCAAGCAGCTACAACAGGATCGCTCCGACCGGCTGCGCTCCGGAAGAATGCTTCTGCTGATGCCCGCCTACCTTCCATCGTTGAGCATTCGAGCGGATGTCCGGCTCTATAGCGCGCGCTCCGAAGGCAGAGGCCACAGGTTCGAATCCTGTCGGGTGCGCCAGTTTTCAATGGCTTAGCTGGCTCAGCAGCAAACTTGTCAAATATACGTCAAATATGCACGTGCGGACGCACGTGGCCGAAGGCGCACGTTGGACCTATCCTCCCGCCAGAATCTTGGTCCGCTCCGTGATCTTGAAGATTAAGCCCGATTCTGCCGCCTTCCGGCGAAGAAGCGCGAGGGCGTACTGCCCAACGCCTTCTGGAACATGGTGATGAACGCGTTGACGGACTCATAGCCCAGATCCGCAGCCACGCCTTGCACGGATGCCCCTCCTGCCAGCTCCCGAAGCGCGATGATCAGATGCAGCTGTTGGCGCCAGCGACCGAAGGTGAGACCGGTTTCGCGGATCATAAGCCGTGACAATGACCGTTCGCCCAACGCCATGCGCTTCGCCCATTCCGCCTGTGTAGCGCGGTCCGACGGGTTGGACATTAGTGCATCGGCAATGGCCCGGATTTTCGGGTTGGTCGAAACCGGCAGGTTGAACCGTTCGTGCGGCATCTCGGCCAATTCATCGAGCAGCACGCGCGCCAGCCGTGCGGCATGGCCGTCCGGCGGATAGCTGGCGCCTTCCTCGGTCAGTCGATCGATCATCGCGCGGATCATCGGGGATATCGACAACGCGCAGCAATGGTCCGGCAGGCTTGCCCCCCCCGGCTCGACGAACAGATAGCTCAGCCGCGCGTTGAGCGTGGCGCGGGCACTGTGGGGCGTGCCCCCCGGAATCCAGACTCCGCAGTTCGGCGGTACGATCCAGAGCTGGTCGTCCGCGGTGCAAGTGACCGCACCATGCAGCGCCAGGATCATCTGCCCCTTACGGTGCACATGCGCGGGCACCTCTGCGGCATAGTCCGCAAAATCGAGATTGCGGGCAATCGCAGGCCGGTCGACCGCGTCAGGATCGAAGGCGGCGATGGCGGGTTGCGGGGACAGCATGCGATTGACCGAATTCAGGGACTGATTGTCAGGATACCGAATTTATAACTATCTAAGAATCATTATCAACAAGCCAATGGGTATCTGGCTGTTTCACACTTACGGTTGGGTCGGGCCGCGTCTGACGCTGCCGCCGATCGGCACCTTCCTGCGCACGCCAGCATTGCGAGCGGATGCGGAGGCGCTGCTGTTCTCCGCCAAGACCTTCGCGGCGGCGATGCTGGCCTATTACATCGCCCTGCGCATCGGGCTTCCCCGCCCGTCCTGGGCGATCATTACGGCCTATCTGGTCTCACAAGGCTCGGCCGGTGCGTCGGTCAGCCGTGGCGTCTATCGCATGGCCGGCACGCTGGTCGGCGCCGCGGCGACGGTGGTGATCCTCCCGACATTTGTCGGCGAACCGATCATTTGCAGCCTGGTGCTGGCCGGCTGGATCGGCTTCTGCCTGTTCCTGTCGCTGCTCGACCGCACGCCGCGCGCCTATGCCTTCGTGCTGGCCGGCTATACCGCCAGCCTGATCGGCTTTCCCGGCGTCGCCGAGCCGGACGCGATCTTCGACACCGCGCTGGTCCGCGTGCAGCAAATCGGGCTTGGCATTCTCTGTGCCGTGCTGATCCACCGTTTCGTGCTGCCTCGGCCGATGACGGGCCACTTCCTGGCCAAGGCGACAGCGACGCTGCGCGATGCACGGCGCTTGGCCGGCGACGCGCTGCGCGGCGAAACGGACCCGCGACAGCGCGCCGACCGCCACCGGCTGGCCCTCGATCTGCTCGCCCTGAACGGGCTGGCGACGCATCTCCCCTACGACCCGGCGATCGCCCGCCCAAGCAGTACGACGCTGCGGCACCTCCACGATCGGGTGGCGCGGCTGCTCCCGCTGGCGACGGAGATCGAGGCCCGGCTGGCAGCGATGCACAACGACGAAGCGCTAGCGGCGCTGATGCATGCCATCGGCCAGTGGATCGACGCTGCGCCCTCGCCGGAGTCGGACGCCACCGCCCGCCATCTGATCGACCGCGCGCATCAGCTACGAGCGGAGGCCTATGCCGAACCGGCGCAAGAGGGACGGCTGCAGACCGGCAATCTCGCCGGCCACCTCGCCGAACTGGTCGGGCTGCTCCACGAGGGTGACCTGCTGGGGCGCGAGTTCGCGAACACCCGTCTGGCTCGAAATTGCACACTGCGGTTCAGTGACATGTCAGCAACGGGCTATGTCCATCACCGCGACCCGCTCATGGCCGCACGTGCTGCAACCGGCGCGACCCTCGGCATCCTGACCGGCTGCTTGTTCTGGATCTGGTCGGCCTGGCCGGACGGCGGGCTGGCGGTATCGGTGCTGGGCGTTACCTGCGCGCTCTTCGGCAATGTCGACGCGCCTGCGCCCAATGTGCGCAAATACATGCTGGGCTCGCTCTACGGCGTGATACTGAGTCTAGCCTACAGCTTCGTCATCCTGCCGCGCGTCACGGCTTTCCCAACGCTGGTCGCCGTGCTCGCCCCCGCCTTCCTCTGGGGCGGATCGCTGCAGGCGCGGCCGGCCACGGCCTATATGGCGCTGGGCATCACGCTAACGATCCCGATCCTCTCCGGGCTGGGTGCACAGTATAGCGGCGATTTTGCCGATGCGCTCAACGGCAGCGTGGCGTTGTTCGTGGCAACCGCGTTCGGGGCGGCAAGCATGACCCTGCTCCAGACCTTGCCCGCCGATGCGGCGATCGACCGCCTGCTGCGGCTGAGCGGCCGCGACGTCGCCCGGCGCGCACGCGGCCATGGCCCAGCCGAGGCGGGCTGGACAAGCCTGATGGTCGACCGCACCGCCCTCCTCCTGCCGCGGCTTGCCGCGTCGAGGCGCTCGCGCCCCGACACGCTCGACGCGATGCTGCGCCATCTCCGCATCGGGCATGCGGTCGCCGGGCTGCGTCGCGCGCTGGCCCCTGCCGTCGGCGCCATCGACCAGCAGGCGCGGGAACTGCTCGGGGCGCTCGCCGAGAGCGTAGCAGACGGGCGCGATGACAATGCCGACGCGCTCGCTGCATTGGACCAGCGCCTCAAAACGCTGATCGCGCGTGTCGCGGCCGACGCGGACGAAGACAGGTGGCGGCTGCTCGATCCGCTGCTCGACCTCCGCTTTGCGCTAACTGCCGCAGCCGCAACCGATCCGAAGCGCGCGGCATGATCCGCGACCTCGACATTGCCGGCGTCCTGGTACCGGGACTGCTGGCGCTCGCCTGCCTAGCCCTGATCGCGACAATACTCCTGCTGCGGCTCTTCGCCGTCACCGGCCTGTCGCGCCGCCTCGCCTGGCCGGCGCTCACCGAGATCGCCGTGTTCCTCCTCCTCTGCGGCCTGCTCCTGCGGGCCACCCTGTGACCGGATCCTTGTTATGAAATCCATTCTCTCCGTCCTCGCGCGCTACGGCATCACGCTTGCCGTCGTCGCTATTGCCGCGCTGGTCGGCTGGCAGCTCTGGGACCGGCACCAACAGACTCCCTGGACGCGCGACGGCCGCATCCGCGCAGATGTCGTTCGCGTCTCGACCGACGTCGGCGGGCTGGTGACGCAGGTGACGGTTCGCGACAATCAGACCGTCCGGCCCGGGCAACTCCTGATAGTGCTCGACCGGCCGCGTCTTGCCGCGACAATCGAGCGCGCGGACGCCGCCATTGCAGAGGCGCGGGCGCAGCTCGAACAGGCGCGCAAGGAGGCGCGCCGCGACGTCGCGTTGGGCGACCTCGTCGCGACCGAGGCGCGCGAACAGAGCGCCGCCAGGGTCCGGACCTCGGAGGCCGCGCTGACCCGCGCCATCGCCGACCGCAATGTCGCCAAGGTCGATATCGAGCGGACCGAAATCCGCGCCACCGTGGCGGGCATCGTCACCAACCTAGACATCCACCCCGGCGACTATCTTGCCGCGGGCGCGCAGGCGATGGCGTTGGTCGACACGGCCTCACTGCGGGTCGAGGGCTATTTCGAAGAGACCAAGCTGCGCCGGGTGGCGATCGGCGACCGTGCGCGCGTCCGATTGATGGGAGAGGATGGCGAGATCGCTGGGCATGTTGAGAGCATCGCCGCCGCGATCGCCGACGATCAGCGCGACAATACAGGCAATCTGCTGCCGAAGGTCGCACCGACTTTCTCCTGGGTTCGACTTGCCCAGCGCATTCCCGTTCGCGTGCATATCGACCGGGTGCCTGCCGGCACCCGCCTGATCGCGGGACGAACGGCGACCGTGGAGCTCCTTCCCGCCCTCGCCGCGCCGGCAGGAGGGCGGCGGTCGTGAAGCGCGTCGTCACCACCCTCCCCGCCCTGCTCCTCGCCGGCTGTGTCGCCGGGCCGGACTATCGCATCCCCCAGGCCTCGATCGTCAACCGACCCGAAGCGGCGGCACCGTTTCTGGAAATCGATGATAGGAGCGTGTCGCAGGCCGCGTTGCCGCCGCGCTGGTGGCGGCTCTACGGCGATCCCCGGCTCGACGGCTATGTCGAGGAGGCGCTGGCCGCCAACACTGATCTGCGCGCTGCCAATGCAAATCTCCGCCGCGCGAGCGCAATCTTTCGCGAAGCCGCCGCCGAGCGGACTATAACCACCGGCCTGAGCGGCCAGGCATCGGGCGGTCGGATTGGCGGCCCTACTGCCTCCCTGCCGGCGCCGTTCAGCTACGCGCTCGGCTTCGATGCCAGCTACCCGCTCGATCTCGCGGGCGGCATCCAGCGCGGGATCGAGGCTGCTTCGGCGCAAACAGAAGTGGCGGTGGCGGCGCGCGATCAGGTGCGCGTCGTGGTCGCGGCAGCCATTGCCCGGAATTATGCACGGGTCTGCACCGATGGCGTGGCCTTGGCAGCGGCGCAGCACATCGCCGCGATCCAGCGCGCGACCTTGGCAGTGGCGTTGCGCACGGCGCGCTGGGGACGCGGGACGCGCTTCGATATCGACCGGGCACGCGCCGCCGCCTTCGCCAGTGAGGCAGCCCTCCCGGACATCCTTGCCGACCGAAAGGCCGCGTTGTTCGAACTGGCCGCGCTGATGGGCCGGACGCCTTCCGACTATCCACGCGAACTCGAGGCCTGCGCCGCGATCCCGGCGCTTGCGCGGCCGATCCCCGTCGGGGACGGTGCGATGCTGCTCCGGCGTCGCCCGGACGTGCGAAGGGCCGAGCGCTTGCTCGCGGCGACCACTGCGGGCATCGGCATCGCGGAGGCCGAGCTTTACCCGAGGGTCAGCATCGGCGGATCGGTAGGCACGGCTGCTTCGGTAGGCCGCGCTTTGGGATCGACTTCGTTCGGGTTCAGCCTGGGCCCGCTCGTGTCGTGGTCGTTCCCGAACAGGAAAGCGGTCCGTGCCCGGATCGCCCAGGCTGGTGCCGATGCCGACGCTGCGCTGGCGGGCTTCGATGGCGCCGTGCTGGTCGCGCTGCAACAGACCGAGACGGCGCTATCGGCATATGCCCGGGCGACGGACCGGCTGCGGGATCTGGAACGAGCGGCAGATGCCGCATTTCGTGCCAGCCGTGATGCCGACAGGCTCCAGCGATTCGGCCGCACGCCCTTCCTCGACGTCCTGAACGCACAGGCCGGGTACGCCGATGCCCAGGCAAGTTTGTCCCGCGCCCGCGCCAGTGTCGTCGATCGACAGATCGATCTCTTCCTCGCGCTGGGAGGCGGGTGGGAAGAATGACATCTCTGGGGGCATGTATGTGTAACGCCATGTTTGCTCGATGCCATATCTTGGGAAGTGGCCCCCGGCGCGGATCGCCTAAACCTCGGAAGCGTCGGCGACCTGGCCGGAGGTTGCTTAGCGCAAGACCCGTCTCCGGCTTGACGCTCAGACTAAGCCCTCTAAATTGCAAGGCGCCTAAAAAGACAGCGATGCAGGTATGGTGACAACCTGCGGTCTCCCCGAGACAGTCACGCTTGAGCGGTCACGCCGCTCTTGGCCATGGCCGGACACAGCGAGGGTGCACCTCGTGCGTGGCCGGTCGTTGTTGTCTGACCGCGATCGGCTCGTGTCCGTCTAACCAACGGAAAGGCATGACCATGAAGCTGAACCACCTCAACCTATACAGCCATGAAGTCGAAGCTGATCGAGCGATGTTCGAGCAGTATTTCGGACTGCGCACGCTCGTTGTGCGCGGCACAAAGATGGCGATCTTGCAGGATGACGACGGGCTGGTATTGATCATCAATCACTTCGAAAACAAACTCGACGGCTTCGACTACCCCAAACAGCTCGACATACTGCATATAGGCTTCATTCAAGAGACCCGCGATGCTGTGGATGCCATGCATGCCCGCTTGCGCGTGGACGGATGGAAAACTCAGGCGCCGCGCGATGCGCACGGCGCTTGGTGCTTCTATTTCCGGGCAAAAGGCGGCTACTTCATCGAAGTGACGACGCTTAGCCGGGTCCGTCCCGAAGAAGCCTATCAGGATAGCCGGCAATAAGGTTCCTCCTGGGTCGGCGGAGCTATCCGCCGACCATTCTAGTACTTGACGCCGCTCGGACGAAGCAGCGAAAAAGCCACCTATAATTCCCTGTTTTAAAAGCGAATCTTGGGAGAACATATGTTCACGCACATCATGATCGGTAGCAACGACCTGGCACGATCCAGAGCCTTCTATGACGCAACTTTTGCGGCGCTGGGCGGCAAATCGGGCGAGAAAGACGAGAGAGGCCGGCTCATCTACGAACACGACGGTGGAAGATTGATGATCACCCGACCAATCGACGGCCACCCGGCGACGGCGGCCAATGGCGGAACGATCGGCATTGCCGCCCTGAGCGCGGACCATGTCCGCGCATGGCACGAGGCCGGCACCGCGCATGGTGGCACCTCCATAGAAACGCCACCGTGCGAGCGCCCGAACGGTGTCTTTGTTGCCTATCTCCGGGATCCGGACGGCAACAAGCTCACCGCGCGAACGAAAGCGATGCGGTAATGCGCGGCGCTTGGGTATGCGGCTAGCCGAGGACCCTCATGTCCATTGGTATCAGCCTGATCGTTCTGGTCGCTGCGGTCCTCCATGCGAGCTGGAACGCCCTTCTGCGCGGAGGCGGCGACCGGCTCTGGTCGATGACGGTCATGTGCATCGCCATCGCAATTGCCTGTGCCCTGATGGCCCCCTTCTTACCGGTTCCCGCAAGGGCGAGTTGGGGCTGCGTTGCCTTGTCAGCGCTGCTCCATACCGGATACAACCTCTTCCTTGTACGGACCTACCGGGAAGGCGATCTCGGGCAGACCTACCCGATCGCGCGCGGGGCCTCGCCGCTTTTGGTTTCGCTCGGCGCGGCAATCTTCGCGCGCGAGCTGCCCGACGTACTCAGCCTGACGGGCGTGCTGCTGGTATCGGGCGGGATCGTCGCACTGGCCTTCCAAGGCCGAGCCATCGGGCGAAAAACCTTGCTCTTCGCGCTAGGAACCGGCTGCTTCATCGGCGCCTACAGCGTGACCGACGGGCTGGGCGTCCGGTTGTCAGGCGCACCGCTGGGCTACACCGTATGGATGTGCCTGTCGTGGGGCCTGCTCGCGCCGGCGAGCTACATCATGCTGCGCGATGCCCGCACCCTGGTGCGCGGGCGACAGGAGATGCTGGTAGCGGCTGGTGGTGGGCTTGCCTCGCTTCTGGCGTACGGCATCGTCATCTTCGCCATGGCTCGTAGCGCGATGGGACCAGTGTCGGCACTGCGCGAGACAAGCGTCGTCTTCGCCGCCGTGATTGGACGCATCTTCCTTCGCGAAAGCCTAAGCCGCTATCGGATTACGGCCTGCCTGGTAGTTGCAACAGGCGCGGTTCTGATCGGCCATGCGGGTTGACGACACATGCGATTGGATTGAGCCGATCGTACAAAATCGTGCTGCTCGCCATTCTCGAACCCGGTTCCTTTCGAGAATATTGGCAATTGCCATCTGCATCATAAGAGCTGCTGCGCAAACTTTCCAACAAAGGCTTCTACCCCGTGCTGAGAAAGCGCCCTCTCACGGCGAAAACACGGGTTCGAGTCCCGTAGGGGTCACCAGCCTTTTCAAAGGCTTAGCTACTAAATGTCTGCACTAACGTGCAACTTACTGCAAATTCACTGCAAAACCGTAGCTGGAAATCGGCGGACTTTCACGGATTGTTCTAGGGCCCCGCGGCGTTGATATCCGCAGCTGGCGAAACGCTGGCGAGTGTCTGATTCGCACGCCAGACTCAGCCTTTCCACCTTCCTTTGGGATATCCGTCGGCCACCATCACGGGCGCATCGCTCCCGGCACGTTGCGACCAATTTAAGCCGTTCCCATCGGCGGGTGGGAACGACCGCTAGGGCCGAAAGCGGGCATTGGCGGCCCCCATCGCTTGATCGGCGGTAGCGCCCAGGAATCGATTTTCGCACTGGCTGCTGTCG
>NZ_CAJYHX010000026.1 GCF_913774285.1 uncultured Sphingomonas sp.
ATCTTGGGATCCCTCTCCCTCTCCACTCGCGCTCCCCTCCCGCTTGCGGGAGGGGTCGGGAGAGGGCCTGAATGTAGAAGCGAGACGCTATCCTCCCCTCCCCCAGCCCCTCCCGCAAGCGGGAGGGCAGCGCTGGCTGAGGCGAAGGGGCTTCAAGACGTCACACCAGCTGGCAGATATCCAGCACCTGCATGTCGGTGTAATCCTGGTTCTCGCCCGCCATCGCCCAGATAAAGGCATAGGCCTTGGTGCCCGCCCCCATATGGATCGACCAGGGCGGGCTGATCACCGCCTCTTCGTTGGCCATGACGATGTGGCGGGTGGCCTCGCCCTCGCCCATGAAGTGCATCACGCGATCCTTCTCCAGATCGTCGAGCTCGAAATAGAAATAGATCTCGCTGCGACGCTCATGGACGTGGGGCGGCATGGTGTTCCACACGCTGCCCGGCTTGAGCACGGTCAGCCCCATCACCAGCTGCGCGCTGTCGCATACGCCGGGGATAACCAGCTGGTAGATCGTCCGCTCGTTGGACTCGGCCAGGCTGCCGCGCTCCAGTGCATTGGCGTCCGCAATGCCGAGCTTCCGGGTAGTGAACGCCTTGTGCGCCGGGCACGACGCCAGATAGTAGCGCGCGCCCTCCCCTGCGAAGGTCACGTCCTTCGAGCCCATCGTCACGTACAGGCAGTCCTTGTTGCCCAGCGTGAAGACCTCGCCGTCGACGGTCACCGTGCCCTCGATCGCGCCGACATTGACGATCGCGAGTTCGCGCCGTTCGAGGAAGGGATGCCCGGCCGCCGAGGGCGGCTCGGACTGGTCGGGCAGCTTCACCGGGGCGCTGCCTACCTGCACCCCGCCGATCACGAAGCGATCGGCATGGGTGTAGTTGAGCACGCATTCGCCTTCCCGGAACAGGCCGGAGATCAGATAGCGGTCGCGCAGTTCCTCGTTCGACACGCAGTCCATCATGTCCGGGTGCGTGGCGTAATAGGTGCGGTCGAACATCGTCTGTCTCCCTCGCGCGGTGCTTATGCTACCGGTGTCTATCAGGCTCTATCCAGCTTGTAGGCCTTGCGAACAAGCCCGTTGGTGAGCTCGAACGCGAGTTCCGCCGCCTCCCAGTCGAGCAGCCGCCCCTCGGCGACCAGCTGCGCCAGGAAGCCGCAGTCGATCCGCCGCGCGACGTCGTGGCGCGCCGGGATCGAGAGGAAGGCGCGGGTGTCGTCGTTGAAGCCGACGGTGTTGTAGAAGCCCGCCGTCTCGGTCACCTGCTCGCGGAAGCGGCGCATGCCCTCGGGGCTGTCGTGGAACCACCAGGCGGGGCCCAGCTTGAGGCACGGATAATGGCCGGCGAGCGGCGCCAGCTCGCGCGCGTAGACCGTCTCATCGAGCGTGAAGAGGATGATCGACAGATCGGTCGAGGTGCCGAAGCGATCGAGCAGCGGCTTCAGGCCATGGACATAGTCCGTCGCCATCGGAATGTCGGCGCCCTTGTCGCGGCCATGGCTGGCGAACAGGCCGCCATTATGGTTGCGGAAGCTGCCCGGGTGGATCTGCATCACCATCCCGTCCTCGACGCTCATCGCCGCCATTTCGGTGAGCATCTGCGCGCGGAACAGCTCGGCATCGGCCGGAGTCCAGTCGCTGCCGAGGACACGCGCGAACAGCGCGGCGGCTTCGGCCTTGCTGAGGTTCGCCGTGCGCGCGGTCGGGTGGCCATGGTCGGTCGCGGTGGCACCGGCGGCGCGGAAGTCGGCGCGGCGCTTGGCGTGCGCGGCGAGATAGCCGTCCCAGCTGTACACGTCCTCGCCGGTCTTCTCGGCGAAGATCTTGAGCGCACCGTGGAACTGCTCATGCTCGACGTCGATCACCGCGTCCGGGCGGTAGGTCGTCACGACGCGGCCCGGCCAGCCCGAGGCCTGCACGGCGTGGTGCGCGGACAGATCGTCCTGTGGGCCCTCGGTGGTGGCGAGGAACTCGATGTTGAAGCGATCGAACAGCGCGCGCGGGCGGAAGTCGTCGCTCGCCAGCTTGGCGTTGATCGTGTCGTAGTAGAAATCCGCCGTCTCGCCGTCGAGCGCGACGTCGAAGCCGAACACCTCGCCGAACACATGCCCCAGCCACATCGCCGAGGGCGTGCCGCGGAACAGGTAGAGATGCTCGGCGAAGGTGCGCCACGCCGCGCGCGGATCGGTGGCGGGCATGCCCGCCTTGCTCGGCACGCACAGCGCGTCGAGCGACACGCCCTGCGAGTAGAGCGTGCGGTAGATATAATGGTCGGGCGAGAGCAGCAGCTCGGTCGCGTTCGACCAGTTGGCGTTGGTCGAGAACCAGCTCGCATCGGTATGGCCGTGCGGGCTGATGATCGGCAGCTCGGCCACTTCACGGTAGAGTTCGCGCGCGATTTCACGGGTGCGCCCCTCGGCCGGCAACAGCCGGTCGGGATCGAGCTTCAGCGGCTTGGCCATCGGGTACTCCGGAACGTTGGAAGTTGGATCAGGCGTCCATGTCGACACGGGCGAGCCGCGGCGACAGGAAATGCACGCAGGCGAGCGCGACGAAATAGGCGCTGCCGGCCACCGCGAAGAGCGGCCAGTAGCTGCCGATCCGCGCCAGCACTTCGCCGGCATAGAAGGACATCAGGATGCCGCCGACCGCGCCGACGGTGCCGCCGATGCCGATCACCGAACCCACCGCGCCGCGCGGGAACATGTCCGCCGGCAGCGCATAGAGGTTGGCGGAGAAGGCCTGGTGCGCCGCGGTCGCGATGCCGATCACAGCCACCGCCAGCCAGACGCTGCTCAGCGATTCCGCGAACAGCACCGGCAGCACCGCGAAGGCGCAGACCAGCATCGTCAGCTTGCGCGCGACATTGGCGCTATACCCTGCGCGCATCAGCCGCGAGGAGAGCCAGCCGCCGGCGACGCTCCCCATGTCGGACACGAGGTAGATCGCGGCGAGCGGCAGGCCGAAGGTCTTGAGGTCGAGCTGGTAGCGCTCGAACAGATAGCCGGGCAGCCAGAACAGGAAGAACCACCAGACGGGATCGATGAAGAACTTGCCGAGCGCATAGGCCCAGGTCTCGCGCTTCAGGAGCACCGAGCCGTAGCCGAGCTTCTGCACCTTGTCGGCGGGGTCCTGCTCGATCCAGGCGAGTTCCCCCTCGGTGACCTTGGGGTGCTCGCGTGGGGTGCGGTAGAGCATCCACCAGGCGATCAGCCAGACGAAGCTGACCACGCCGGTGATGACGAAGGCCGAGCGCCAGCCCCAGGCGATCACCATGTAGGGGATGACCAGCGGGGTGAGCACCGCGCCGATATTCGCGCCGGCATTGAACACGCCGATCGCGAAGGCGCGTTCCTTGGCCGGGAACCACTCGGTCACCGCCTTGATGCCCGCGGGGAAGTTGCCGGATTCGCCGATGCCCAGCGCGAAGCGGGCGATGGCGAACTGGGTGATGTTGTGGGCCGCACCGTGGAAGATGTGCGCCACCTGCCAGACGACGAAGGCGATGGTGTAGCCGACGCGCGCGCCGACCTGGTCGACGATCTTGCCGAACAGGATGTAGCCCACGGCATAGGCGAACTGGAACCAGATGATGACCCCGGCAAAGTCCTGCTCGGTCCAGTGCAGGTCGGCCATCAGCGTGGGCTTGAGGACGCCGATCATCTGGCGATCGATGTAATTGATGATGGTGGCCGCGAACAGCAGCCCGCAAATCACCCAGCGATACCGCCCCACCCGTTCCACGGCGCCACGTACCGCGGCTTCGCCCTTGCTCGCCATCAACTCTCCAATCCCACTCCGCCGTCCCGGAATCAGGCGATCCCGATCGAGCACTGCACGCACAGCGCCGGCCCGAACCGCGCCTCGACCTTCTGCCCCGGCCGAACCGGGTGGACGCCGGTGACAGCGCCGGTCGATAGCCACTGACCTGCCGCCAGGGGCAGCCCTTGGCTCGCGCGTTCGAACAGGAAGCGCACCGCTCCGATCGGTCCGTCGAGCATCGCGCTCGCAGTGCCGGTTCCAGCGACCTCCCCGTCAATCGTTAGCGACACCGGCCAGCGAAGGAAATCCTCCCTAGAAGATATACGGTATCCGATCAGGAGACCATTGTTGTTGCCGAAGTCGGAAATGGTGACGGCGGGGCCGTGCCGGTTGATGCCTGCGAAAGGTGAGCCGGCGATCTCGATGCCCACGCGCACTTCATCGATGTAGGGTAGCACCGCCTCGTTGGTCCAGGCGCGGTCGAAGCTCTCGGGGAGCGCACCGAGCCGGAGCAGATACTCCGCCTCCGCCGCGCCGAAGCCGCCACGGAACATGGGCATTTCGGGGGTATCGCCCGGTGCCGCCCACACCACGCTGTCGGCGAAGATCGGCCCCGACAGGCGATTGACGCCATGGCGCGCGACCAGCGCATCGGGCACGCGGCCCACCTTCCACCCCGCAATCGGCTTGTCGAACAGATCGATGGCCCGCGCCTGGATGGCATAGGCTGCGTCGAGCGTTTCCGGCATCGCCCCCGGATAGTCGGCGAAGCCCGTGCGCGCGCGGCGTGCGGCCACAAACGCTTCAGCGATTTGATCGACTGCCGCTTGCTCCGCCATCGCTCTGTTTCCCTGTCTCGTGCCGATCCGTCCGACAGGCAGTGCTGATACCGGTATCAAGGTGCGCGATCAACGACGCCGACCGCGCTCTTCGGGTTCAGGCGGCAGCGAGCAGCTCGCGTTCGAGCGCGGCATAGCGTTCGGCCTGGTCCAGGATCCCGAGCCGCTCGTAGAACATCGCCAGGTTGCCGGCCGCGAGGTAGCTGCCGCACCCGATCACCGACCCGTCGAGCAGCGGCTGCTCGCCGATCTCCAGGCAGCGCAGCCAAGCCCCCTCCACCACCGGCAACAGCTCGTCGATGGCGAGTTCCGGAGCATGGCTCGCCCATTCGAGATAGAGGTCCGCCACGGCGAAGTAGAAATCGGGCGATTTCGGCCAGGCGGTCTGCTCGGCGTCGACCAGCGCCAGCGCATCGTGGAGCCGGCCCGCTTCCTTCAGCGCGCGGATATTCGACAGCACCACGGCATGCCGATAGGTCGCGGCGGGCGGCGTCAGGCGATAGGCCGTCTGCAGCGGCTCGACCGCCGCCTCGGCTGCACCGCGAACGAGATGCTCGCGCCCCAGCTGGTACCAGAGGTAGCAATCCTCCGGCGCCTCGGCGAGTGCCGCTTGCAGCAGCGCGAGATTGCGGCCGTGCTTGGCGGCGAGCTGCGCTTCGGCATAGCCATCGTGCCCGATCCGCAACGCACACGGCACCAGCGGCAGCGGCGACACCGGCTGTTCATGGATCCGTCCGACATAGCGCACGCCACGCGGCAGGAGGCGCGGAAGGAAGCGCCGCGCGACACTGCTCGTTCCTTCGTTCCGCAGCTGTGGGCAGCCGATGAACGCCGCCGGTGCCGATTGTGCGGACGGCAGCGCCGCGGGCGACAGCGCCTCGAACCCGCCATCGAGCCATTCATCGGCATCGAGCACCAGGTTCCAGTCGGCATCCGAATGGTCGAGCGCGGCGTTGCGGGCCGCGGCAAAATCGTCGCACCAGGCGAAATTATGGACCGTCGCGCCGCAGCGCTCGGCGATCGCCACCGTCTCGTCCGTCGAGCCGGTGTCGAGCAGGATCATGCTGTCGACATGGGGACGCGCGCTTTCGAGCGCCCGCGCAATCGCACGCGCTTCGTTCCGGGCGATCATCACCAATGCCAGTCGTACCACGCGCACACCTTCCCCCGGCGCCGCCGCGGGCGCCTCGCTCCGCATTATAGGCGATGCGAGGCCAGGTGGGGCGGCGACGGACCGATCAGCACCTGATCCGGTTCCAAAGCCTGCCTTCGCGCCAGCAGGTTACCGAGCACATTTATGGCGCCGCGCCACCCCTGCATCGCGCGGGGATTCTATAATGGAGGACTTGCCACCGGTGCATCCAACGCCGGGGCGCGGGGGATTCTAGGGATGAAACAGTTACTCGCGCGCGTGCGCGTGCCCGTCAAAATCCTGGCGGTGATCGCCTTGATCAGCCTCGTGACGCTGGTCGTCAGTGCGATCAGCGCCAGCAGCCTCAATCGCGCCAATCGCGATTATTCCGAACTCACGCTGGGCAAGCTGCCCAGCACCGCCCACACCGCCCGGCTCAACCGCCTGCTCGAAGCGATGGCCTATGCCGGCTATCGCGCCGTCGCCTATGACGGCAACAGCGCGATGGCGCGGGAAACCCAGGGCGAGGAAAAGGACAATTACACCCAGGCCAAGGCGCTGCTCGGCCAGATCGAACAGGAAGACCCGTCCGCTAAGCCGGTGCTCGACGAGGTTCGCGCCAAGATCGAAACGCTGCAGGACAAGACCCAGGCCGCCATCCAGCTCGGCCTGCGCAACGAGGACGCAGCCGCGCTGGCGCTGCTGCGCGAGGTCGACCCCGACGTCCAGGCGATTTCGCAGCGCCTCTCCAGCTTCAACAATGAACGGGTGAAGGCCGCAGCCGAAACCTCGCGCAACCTGCAGGCGGCCGGCGAGTCGACCGTGTGGACGCTGGTCGTGATCAACGTGGTCTCGCTGCTGCTCGCCATGGGCACCGGCTATCTCGTCGCGCGTGTGGGCATCACCGATCCGCTCAACGCGCTGCAGGCTGCCATGCAGGCAGTCGCCGGCGGCGACCTCCGGCGCGCGGTGCCGGGCACCGATCGCGGCGACGAACTGGGCACCATGGCGCGCACCGTCGAGGTATTCCGCGAGAATGCGATCGGCCTGCAGTCGACCCAGCAGGCCAAGGCGGCGGCCGATGCCGAGCAGGCCCGCCTGCTCGAAGCGCTCGATAGCCGCCTCGATGCGCTGTCGCACGGCAACCTCACCGCCACGATCGATGTCGCGGTGGCGCCGGAATTCGAACCGGTAAAGTCCAACTTCAACCGCGCCGTCGCCAATCTGCGCGCGCTGATCGCCCAGGTGCTCGAAAGCGCCACGACGATCCGCACCGGGTCGAGCGAGATCGCGACCGCCTCCGAAGACCTGGCCAAGCGCACCGAAGCCAATGCCGCCAGCCTCGAGCAGACGGCTGCGGCCGTGACCCAGATGGACCAGCGGCTGAAGGCGACCGCCCGCGCCGCGGACACCACCGTCCAGCGCACCAACGGTGCGATACAGACCGTTAACGACGGTCGCGCGATCACCGACACCGCGGTGCAGGCGATGACCCGCGTCTCCGAAGGCGCCAAGGGCATCGACAGCGTGATCGAAGGCCTCGACAAGATCGCGTTCCAGACCCGCGTTCTCGCGATGAACGCCGCCGTCGAGGCCGGCCGTGCCGGCGAGGCCGGCCGCGGCTTCGCCGTGGTGGCCGACCTCGTCTCGCAGCTGGCGATGCGCTCGGAAGAGGAAGCCAGCCGCGCCCGAGACCAGCTGAGCGCGACGCAGAAGGACATTGTCGAGGCGGTGCAGACCGTCCAGCAGGTTGAAGGCGCGCTCGACACCATCTCCACCGCGACTGCCGAAGTCCACCAGCTGGTCAGCGCGATGGCCAGCGACAACCAGGCCCAGGCCACCGCGATCTCGCAGATCGCCGCGGCGGTGCAGACGATGGACCACAGCACCCAGCAGAACGCCGCGATGGTGGAGCAGACCTCCGCCGCCGCGCGCAATCTCAACGCCGAGGTCACCAGCCTCAGCGATTCCGCGCACCAGTTCGAGGTGGGCGGACAGCGTGCGGCACCGCCGCGGCAGGTGCAGCAAGCCCAGCCCAAGCGCGAGGCGCCCCGCAGCAACGGCGGTGGCTATGTCTCGCCGGTGAAGCCCCTCCCCGCCGCTTCTATGGCTGCGGCGGGCGCGGACGACTGGGCGAACTTCTAAGGGCCGTTCAGCGCCGCAAAAGAAAACGGCCGGGAGAGCAATCTCCCGGCCGTTTCCGTTTTCGCTCCGAAGCTCAGGCGGCGGCGAGGCGTGCCGCGCTCCGCGCCCGGCGGCGCAGCGAGGCGCCGACAAAGCCCACGCCCGCGATCATCAGGCCCCAGCTGGCCGGCTCGGGCACGCCGCTCGGGCCGAACACCGCGACCGGGGTTGCCGTGCCGATCGTCGCGCCGGCAAGGCCCGGGGTGCCGAGCGTGGTGCGGAATGCGGCCGCGGCCTCGTCGGTCAGCGTCAGCACCGAACCCGCGCCGAGGTTGAACAGCGAAAGGTTGTCGCCGAGGGTGAACCCATTGGCCGAGGCGCTGCCGCGGACGAGGCCGGCGGCGGTGTCGATCTCGAAATTGCCGATGCTGAGCGTGTTGCGGCCCAGCGAGAATTTCAGGCCCGAACCGGCATGGTCGATGATCGTCGCGCCGGTCGAATCATTCCGCGAGCCACCGGTGATGAGGAAGGCGGCAACGAGATCGTTGCCGATCTTGAAGGCGCTGGCGGTGCCGTAGGTCGAAACCTTGTAGCCGAGCGAATTGAACGTGCTGGTCGCGGTCAGATCGATGGCGGTCGCGCCGCCGATAACCGTAGCGGCCTGTGCCGCGACGGGGGTGAGCGACAGGCCCGCAACCAGGGCTGCCGCGCTCAAAGCGCCTTTAATCATCCGGAAATCTCCTGAACAGGGTACAACTCGCCAGGAACGGCCGCATGGATCATGCCCGCAACATGGCAGCCTCCGAACTGCAGGCTGACGCGGCAGTTCCGTCGATTTGTCGTGGCAAGCCATCAGCTTGGCTGAAAAATTAACCATTTGGCGGCGGGTCGACGGATTCCATCGACTATCTGCGCAGCTGCGAATGAATCTCAGCGATTGAGGCGGTGGAGCAGCTGCGCGCGCAACCGTCGCGCGGCCGTCATATCGATCGGCCCCAGCGGCCCGCGCGCCGCCTCCGGCAGGTGCTCCGCGGGCAGTTCGGGATCACCGAACACATAATAGTCGAACAGCGCCTTCCAGGCCTGTTTCTCGGGGGCCGGGCGGTCGCGCAAGCTGAGCAGCCCGTGGAGCAAGGTGAGCTGGGGCGTATCGAGCCAAGCCGGACTGGTGTTCCACCAATAATTTACCAGCACGTTGAACGGCGCCAGCGCCTCGACATGGTGCCACCACATGGCCGGATAGAAGAGGAGGTCGCCGGCTTCCATCTCGGCCACCTGCGCCGTCGCCATCGCCGACCGGAAACCGGGGTGGCGATCGAAATCGGGCGCGGCAAAATCGACCATGCTCACCACCTGCCCGCCCGGCGTCGGCTCGAGCGGGCCGGGATAGAGATTGGCGATCTGGTCGGGCGGAAACAGGGTGAAGCGGCGGCGACCCACCGCACACACCGCCAGATTGTGCGACATGTCGTAGTGGCAGGTGGCCGTGGTGCGGTTGCCGATCCAGATGCTCGCCAGATGCTGGGCGAACATGGGGTGATCCAGCACGAGATCGTTCTCGGCGCGGAAGCCCGGCAGATACTCGTCGAGATCGGTGGAGCCGACATAGACGCTAGGCGCGTCCGGATCCCCGATGGTGGTGCGCATCGCGTCGAGCAGCGGCGTCAGCGGCTCGCGGCGGCCGGTGAAGTTCAGCCCGGTGACGCTCTCGTCGTAGAAGAAGCGGCCCTGGATCTCCGGGGCGCCGCTGAACGTCACCACCGGGCGACCTGCGTCGAAGCGCTGCAGCAGGTCCATGGCCGCATCGGCAGAGACAAGGCCCGCGCGGACCAGCGGCCAGTCGGCGGCGATGCCCTTCAGGAGCACCGGCGCCTGATCGGCCATCAACTGGTCGAACGGGATCGCGTCGGGGGCGATGCCCTCGATCACCCGCACCGCGGGTGCCGTGCCCGCGAGGATGTTCACCGCGCCGCGCCGGCGTTCTTGCGCTCGATCAGCGCGCTGATGTTGCCGAGCGAAGCGGCGACCAGATAGGCGAGGCCCAGCACGTTGGCGCTGTGCAGCCGCTCGATCGCCTCCGGCGCCAGCGCCGCCAGCCGCTCCCGCGAGAGCATCTGGAACCCGTCGATCCGGTACCGCTGCTCGTCGTGGAGCGTCACCTCGATGACGTTGCGCTCGAGCAGATCGAATTCCTGGAACAGTGTATAAACCGGTGCGGCCGCACCGATGCCGCCATGAATCCGCCCCAGCACGCGCGAGACATGCTCCAGATAGCGGCTCGCGCCGCCCTGGGGCAGGAACAGGAGCTCGCCCGCCTCGGTGCCGACACGGGGATCGTCGAGGTCGACATGCACGGTCGGCCCTTCCTCGGCATCGGCCCCGTCCGCGGGAATGCCGATCGAGAAGGGCCCGCGCTGCTGGAGTGCGGGCACGTAGCGGCTGGTCCAGCGCGCGCCGTCGAAGAACAAGTTTTCGTCAAGGTCGAAACCGGTAAGCGCCACCGCCTGCAGCCCCTCGCCTTCCGCCTCGCGGAACAGGATCGGGAATTCGCGCTGCACCGCCTCGAACTCTGTGGGGAAGATCAGGATCTGATTGGCGGCATCGCCGAATTCCGCACCGTGGCGGAAGGCGACGCGCAGGTCCTGGTGAAGGACATTGTCCAGCGCGACCGGGTTCGTCATTCGAGTACATCCATCATTCCGGGCCTCGCGCCCGGTTCGGCAGGACCATGGCGCAAAGCCGCGGCCCCCTCAACCATCTGCCGCCTGCGCACATAAAGGAAAGGGCCGCTGCACGGGGCAGCGACCCTCCCTCTCCACTCGCGCGGATGCGCGGTAGCTCAGAACTTGAAGCGCACGCCTGCCAGGAAGCGGCGGTCGAGTTCTTGGGCGAACCACAGCTCGCTGATGTCGCGGGCATAGGTCCGCACGCTCGCCTTGGTCAGGTTGATGCCTTCCAGCGAGAGCGCGATCTGCGGCGTGATCTCGTAGCTCACGTTCATGTCGAGCTGACCGAAGGGCGCGGTGAACTCGGGGTTGCGCGAGCCCTGGCGGTTGATGCCCGACAGATACTTGTCGCGCCAGTTATAGGCGAGACGGGCCGAGATACCGTTCTTGTCGTAGATCAGCGTGGTGCTGAACGTGTCGCTCAGGCCGAGCAGCGCGAACTGGTCCTGGCCCGGATCGGCACCCAGGTTGAAGCCCACGTCGCCGCGCACCAGCGTGTACGCCGCCGCCACACCGAAGCCGGTGTTGCCGAGGAAGTACTGGCCGGCCAACTCGACGCCGTAGATCTCGGCATCCTTGTTGTTGATCGGCTGGGTCACCTGGAACTGGTACAGCGGATCGGCCGAGTTGCCACGGAGATCAAACTGGTTGTTGATCGCCTTGACGTAGTTGTCGTCGAGCGCGCGGGTCGAGGCGTTGTAGTTTGCCTGGAACTCGGTGGTCGCCGCCGCGACCGAGCCGCGATTGGCGATCAGCGACGACATGACGAACAGGTTCACGTCGCTGATGTCCGCACCCAGCCCGTTGAGCGCTGCCTTCGCCTGGCCCGACCGGCTGCCTGCCGCGCCCGAGCTCGGATCGCGCAGGCCGAACAGCGCCGAGGTGAACTGGCCGTTGCCGACGAAGTTGTGCACCCGCTTGTCGAAGAAGGCCACCGAGACGTAGCTGTCCGGCTTGAAATACCATTCGAACGACGCGTCGAAGTTATCCGAGATCAGCGGCGACAGGCGGGCGTTGCCGGTCGATGCGCTGGGGATACCGCCATTGTTGGTTGGGCGCGGCGGGCCGCCCACCGTGGTGGCGGTGAACAGGTTGTTGTAGTTCGGCCGCGCGATCGTCTTGCTGTACGACACGCGGGCGAGCAGGTTGCGCTTCAATTCGACCTGGAAGTCGATCTGCGGCAGGATGTTGTCGTAGCTGCCGGTCTGGTCGAGCGGGCTGGCGTTGTTGCCGACCACCACCGTGAAGTCGTTGTCCGAAACCCAGTCGATCGCGGTCGGGATCGACACGAGCGAGATCGAACGCGACTTGGTGTGCTCGTAGCGGACGCCAGCGACCAGGCGTGCCGGCGCACTGCCCACTTCGCCCTTCCAGGTCAGCTGGCCATAGGCCGCCCAGATGTCTTCCTTGACCCGGTTGTTGTTGTTGCCGGTGATGCCGACCGCGTTGCCGCGACCCGCATAATAGGACGACAGGATCGGGTAGAGCTTCGCGGCGTCGCCACGGAAGGCGATCTTCGAGTCCGGATCCGAGCCCGGATCATACTTGTCGAACTTGCACTCGAGGCAGAACGACTTGACGAGGCCCGGCGCCAGCCGCTGGACGTCGCCCGGATTGGCGATACCCCAGTCGCCCAGCGTCTGCTGGGTGCTGACGAAGGTCTGGCGCATGTCCGTCTTGCGGTAGTTGGCGCCGAACTCGAACTTGCTGTCGCCGCCGAGGTCCCAGCCGAAATCGGCACGGACTTCGCGAACCAGCTGCTCCTGGGTCGACTTGTTGGTACGGCCGATCTGGCTGCCGAACGAGGTCAGGTCGAGCGGGACCGAGCCGAGCGTGATGTCCTGCTTCGGAATGCCGGCACCGCTATAGTCGACCGAGTGCGCGGCGACGACGTTGGCGCCCATGCCGACCAGCGTCGAGCTGACGCCGTTCGGATTGTCCGGCAGGCTCGACGACTTGGAGATGTGGCCGTCGAGGCGCAGCGAGAGGTTGCTCGCCATCTGCCATTCGGCGTTGAGGCCGAAATCGGTGAGCTTGTTCTTCTGGGCGCGCGACTGCGCTTCGAAACCCTCGTCCTTGAAGCCGTTGATCGTCTCGTGGAGATAATTCGCGGTGGCTACCGTCGTGTTGCCGTCGAAATGCACTTCGTCGAACGGACGGCTGAACCAGTTGGACAGATCCGAACGGGTCTCGCGCTGGCGGTTCTGCGCGTAGAGCGCATCGGCGGTCAGCGTGAGGGCGTCGGTCGGCTTGAACTGCACCACGGCCTGGCCGTTGATGCGCTCGCGGCTGCCTTCGGCATAGTGGTAGCGGCTGTCATTGGGGATCGCGACCAGCTGGTTGGGATTGCTGGGCACGCCCTTGACGATCGTGCAGGTCGAGCTGAGCGTCGTCTGGCCGGCCGGGCACACCGTGTTGTTGCGGGTGAAGCCGCCGGTCACGAAGCTGCTGTACGGAACGATGTTCCAGTCGTTCGACGTCGCCGCGATCGAGGTGAAGTTACGCTTCTGGTAGCTGCCGAACAGCTCGACGCCGAAGCGCTGGTCCGCATCGCTCCAGCCGACCACGCCGGAGAATTCCGGGGTGACCTTCGCGCCGCAGTCCAGGCAGCCGTCGACGCTGGTGTCGTACACGGCCTTGGCGCCGACGCTGCCGTTGAAGCCCGGCTTGCTGCCGCTGTCGAGCGGACGGCGGGTGACGACGTTGATCGTCGCGCCGATGCCGCCCGACGGCACCGCAGCGCGGCCGGTCTTGTACACTTCGAGCGTGCGGACGCCTTCGGTCGCGAGGTTCGAGAAGTCGAACGAGCGGGTGGTGCCCTGCGCGCCGTCGGCATTTTGGTCGCCGCCCACCACCGAGATCGCCGCCGAGGCGAGCTGGCGGCCGTTCAGCGTCACGAGGTTGTACTGCGGGCCGAAGCCGCGCACCGTGACCTGCGAACCTTCACCGTTGGTGCGGTTGATCGACACGCCCGGAATGCGCTGGAGCGATTCCGCCAGGTTGGTATCCGGGAACTTGCCGATGTCTTCCGCCGAGATCGCGTCGACGATACCCGGTGCTTCGCGCTTGATCGCGATCGACCGTTCCAGCGAGGCGCGAATACCGGTGACGACGATTTCTTCGCCCTGCCCGCCCTCTTGCTGCGGCGCTGCCGTGGCAACGCTGTCGGTCTGTGCTTGTGCAATCGTTGGCAAGACCATGCAGGCAGCCACTGCCATCATGGAAGCCGAGCGCGACCATATAGTCGAACGCGATACGCTCTTCATGTCCCCTCCTCTGCCGACTTTGATCGTCGGAAACCGTTTTTGTTGCGAACGCCCCGATGCTTTCGCGACGGCGATATCGCTACCATCGGTCACAACATTGTCAATGTTGGAAACACGAAGCTGTCCGACAGGTTTGATTTTGTCCGCCGGTGTGTTTTAGAGGTTACAGCCTGTAATTCGCTTTCATTAGTGCAACATCCTTCCAAACGCTATTGCAGCGCAGCAAGCTGTTGGACTGAAACGGGTTACATCGCCCCTATCGAGAAGGGCGCGTCTATTCCGCGCGCGCTAACAGGCGCCGTGCCTGTTCGAGATGCGGGCGGTCGATCATGCGTCCGTTCAGCCGCAGTGCCCCCGCCGCCGGATGGGCGCGAAACGCCTGTACGATATCCTCGGCAGCGGCGATTTCGGCCGCGCTGGGCGTGAAGCCGCCGTTGATCGCCTCGATCTGCGCCGGGTGAATCGCCAGCATGCCGGTGAACCCGTCGCGCCGGCCGCGCGCGACATAGGCCGAAAGCCCTTCGATGTCGGCAATGTCGGGATAAACCGTCTCGATCGCCGCGACACCCGCGGCATGGGCCGCGAACAGTGCCAGCGAGCGGACCATTGCGAAGGGCGCGGTGTAGCCGCCGTCTTCTTCGCGCGCGCTGGCTGCGCCGATCGCGGCCGGCAGGTCCTCCGCCCCCCAGGTGAGCCCGGCAAGATGGGGAGCGACCTCGCCATAGCTGCCGAGGTGGAACAGTGCGGCCGGCGTCTCGGTGGCGATCGGGAGGATCGGGGGGCACGCCGCGCCTGCCTGGGCGACCAGCGCCACAAGGCTGCGGATCGCAGCGGCACCGTCGGCCTTGGGGAGCACGAGCCCCGCCGGACGGCACGTCGCGATGGCCGCCAGGTCCTCCGCAAGCGCCGGGGTGCCTAGCGGATTGACGCGGACGAAACACGCCGTTTCGGAGGTTTCTGCGAGCCATTCGGCGATGGCATCGCGGGCGAAGCCCTTGCGCTCGGCGAGCACCGAATCCTCGAGATCGAGGATCAGCGCATCGGCGCCGCTCGCCGCCGCCTTGGCAAAGCGCTCCGGCCGATCGCCCGGCACGAACAACAGCGACCTAAGACGCATGGCACCCCTCTCCCGTTTTGAGAGGGATGCCATGGCATCATCGGGGCCGGGCTGGCAACTGCCCGACCGTTCGCTTCACTCGCCGCTGCCGGGCTCGGCGATCTTGCGGTGCTGCTCGGCGGTGACCGACTGCGGCAGCACGCCGGCGCCGGCGACCTGCAGCTTGTTGGACAGGCCGGAGACGATGTTGTCGGTGCCCTTCATCAGCGCCGTCCAGCCGTCCTTGGCGACATCGGCGGGATCAGATTTGCTCTCGCTCTGGCCGACCTTGGTGTCCATCATACCGGCGCGTTCGAAGAACTCGGTCTCGACCGGGCCAGGGAGCAAGGTGGTGATGGTGATGCCCTTCACGTCCTTCAGTTCGTTGCGGATCGCCGCCGCAAAATTGTCCACGAACGCCTTGGAGCCGTTATAGACCGCCTGGAAGCTGCCCGGTATCCAGCCGGCGATCGAGCCGGTGATCAACACCTTGCCCTCGCCCGCATCGCGCATCTGCCGCAGCACCTTCTGGAGCAGATAGACGGTGCCGGTGATGTTGGTGTCGATCACGTGTCGCCACTCGGAGACTTCCTGGTCGAGGAAGCCACCGCCGAGACCATGACCGGCATTGGCGCAGAGCAGGTCGATCCGCCGGCCACCCGCGGCCGTCAGCAGCCGGTCGACGCCCTCGATGGTCGACAGGTCGGTCTCCACCGACTGCACCTCGACGCCCTCGCCCTTCAGCGCGGCCGCGGCATCGACCAGCGGGGTGTCCGCCACGACCAGCAGGTCATAGCCGTCGCGTGCCGCGAGCCGCGCCAGTTCCAGGCCGATGCCGCTCGAGGCACCGGTCACGATCGCAAATTTGTCTGCCATTTTCCGCGCCTCCTTATTCGGCTGCCAGCGCCATGCCGGGCTTCAGCACGACCTTGGTCACTTCGTTCTGGTTGTCGTGGAACATCTTGTAGCCCTGCGGCGCCTGCTCCAGCGGCAGGGTGTGGCTGATCAGGAAGGTCGTATCGATCTTGTCTTCCAGGATCGCATTGAGCAGCCCGGGCATGTAATGCTGGACATGAGTCTGGCCGGTCTTGAGCGTAAGCCCCTTCTCCATCAGCGCGCCGAGCGGGAACTTGTCGACGAAGCCGCCATAGACAGCGGGCATTGAGACGCGCCCGCCCTTGCGGCAGGCGAGGATCGCCTGGCGGATCGAGTGGATGCGATCGGTGCCGAGGAAGGTCGACTTCTTGATCTGGTCGAGCACATTGTCGACGAAGAAGCCGTGCGCCTCCAGGCCGACGCTGTCGATCACCGCATCCGGGCCGATGCCGCCGGTCATCTCGAACAGCGCGGCCGCGGTGTCGGTTTCCTCGAAGTTGATCGTCTCGGCGCCGAAGCGGCGGGCGAGTTCGAGGCGGCGCGGGAAATGGTCGATCGCGATGACGCGTTCGGCGCCCATCAGGAAGGCCGATTGCACTGCGAAGAGGCCGACCGGGCCGCAGCCCCACACCGCAACCGTGTCGCCGGGCTCGATCTCGGCATTTTCCGCCGCCATCCAGCCGGTCGGCAGGATGTCGGACAGGAACAGCACCTTGTCGTCCTCGATGCCGTCGGGGATCACGATCGGGCCGACATCGCTGAACGGCACGCGGACATATTCCGCCTGCCCGCCGGCATAGCCGCCGGTGAGGTGGCTATAGCCGAACAGCGAGCCCATCGGCTGGCCGTACATTTCCTGGCCAAGATCCTGGTTGTCCGCGGGCAGCCCGTTCTCGCAGCCCGAATATTGGTGCTTGCCGCAGTGATAGCAGGAACCGCAGGCAATGGTGAACGGCACCACCACCCGCTGGCCCTTCTTGAGCGTCGAGCCCGCGCCGACCTCGACCACCTCGCCCATGAACTCGTGGCCGAGGATGTCGCCGGCCATCATCGTCGGGATGAAGCCGTCATACAGGTGAAGGTCGGAGCCGCAGATCGCGGTCGAGGTGATCTTGATGATCGCATCGCGGGGGTTGAGGATCTCGGGGTCGGGCACCGAGTCCACGCGGACGTCGTGCTTGCCGTGCCAAGTGAGTGCGCGCATCAGTTCCGCTCCTCCTCGAGCTGTTGCTTGGTGCGGGACGAGGTTGCGATCTCGCCGGTTTCCATGAGTTGCTTGAAGCGGCGCAGGTCGCGCTGCGCCTGCATCTTCGGCTCGCGCTGGAAGATGCGGGAGAGGACGCGGCCCAGGGTGCCGAAGGGCTGGTCGTAGTTGATCGTCGCGACGACCACGGTGCCGCGGGCGCCGGCATCGCGGAACTCGATCCGGCCGCTATTCGGGATGTCTGCGCCCTCCTCGGAAGCCCAGGCGATCAGTTCGCCCTCGCGGTCCTCGGTGATGCGCGAATCCCATTCGACGGTGCCGCCGCCGGGAGATTTCACCACCCAGTGGCTACGCTCGCTGTCGAGCACGTCGATCCGCACGACATTGTCGAGGATCGGCGGCAAATTGCTGAAGTCGCGCCAGAAGGCGTAAAGTTCGGCGCGGGGGCGGTTGATCGTCACCGCACGCGCGACGAGCTTGTCGCCGCGCTGGACGATCAGGCCATCCGTGGCCTCGTCGATCGCCTGGCGTTCGTTGTTGGCAGTACTCAGCGGCGCGTCGTCGTGCGACGCGCGGTTCATCGTGTCGGCCATAATGCCTCCGTTGGCGGGGTCAGCCCTGCGGCGAACCGGGCAGCTTCGGGGGAAGATCGTCGTCGCCCTCGGCCGGTGCCGGGGTCGATGTGGCGGCGGGGTTGGTCTCGGTCGAACCGGGGTCGCGCTGTTCGTCACGCACCTCGGGATCGTTCGGCGGGGTGGCCATGATCCAGTCTCCTGCACTTGGGGGAGGTGCAGAAGGTAACCACCGGGGCGGGCACGGGTTGCAAATTTTGTTGACGGTAACGTGGGTTAGGCACGGTTCGGCAGATACCGACCGCAACTCCCCTCTCGCTTGCGGGAGGGGCTGGGGGAGGGTGTGTGAGGGTAGCGGGCTATGCCGGTGCAGAAAGAACCAACACGTCGCACCCTCCCCTAACCCCTCCCGCAAGCGGGAGGGGAATTAGAAGAAGCGGGAGGAAGTAATGGCTTCAGCGCCCGTAGATCCGATCCAGCACCTCGGCCGACTTGGCGAAATGCTCGGCCTCGGCGTCGAACCTGGGCGAGCGGGCCAGTTGCTCCGCCCAGGCTGCAGCCGCCCGGCCGCCCCAAGCGTCCGGCGGGCTCGCCAGCACCGTCTTGGACGTGCCGGTAAACCGCTCCGCGACGAAGTCGTAGAAGCTGCCGCCGACGTTGCGCAGCGCCGCCCCGCCCTCCGTGCCGTAGAACACCGCGGAGATTTCCGCGTCCGTGCCGGCATGCACCCGCCACGAGCAGGCGAGCCGGACGTCGGTATCGCCCGCCCGGAACGCAGCGGTGGCATAGTCCTCCACCTGCATCGCGCCGAGCAGCTGCCCCTTTGCGCGAAGCGACGCCGTGACGCCGTCGACGGCGGGAAAACCGAGCGTCCACAGCGCCAGGTCCACCAGATGCACGCCCAGGTCGATCACGCAGCCGCCGCCCGACTGCGCGGGATCATAGAACCACGGCTTGTCCGGACCATAGGCGTTGTGGAAAACCAGATCGACCGCGAAGACATGGCCGAGTGCCCCGCTCCGCACCAGTTCGGCGATCGCGTGCATGCCCTCGGTGTACCGGTACGACAGATCGACACCAAGCAACCGATCGGCAGTGCGCGCCGCGGCGATCACGGTCTCCACCTCGGCAGCGGTGCGGCCGAGCGGCTTCTGGCAGAACACCGCGACGCGCGCCTCCAGCGCGCGGATGCTCTGTTCGGCATGGAGAGCGCTGGGCGTCGCGATGACGATGCCGTCGAGCCCCAGCGCCAGCATCGCCTCCAGCCCGTCGACCGCCTTCGCGTCCGGCGCCAGCGCCCGCGCCTGTTCGGCCCCCTCGGGCGAAGGATCCGCGAAGGCAGCCGCCTCGATCGCACCGGTGGCGAGCATCGCCTCCATCCGGTGGCGGCCGATCCAGCCGGTGCCGAGAAATCCCACGCGCGGCCTCATCGCAGCATCACCAATGCCTTGACGAAATGCTCGGGCTTGTCGCGGGTCGCCGCCAGCGCTTCGCCAAGTTCCTCCAGCGCATAGCGATGGGTATAGAGCGGCGTCGGATCAAGCCGCCCGCTCGCCACCGCATCCACCGCCTCGCGCAGGCCCTGCATCTGCACTTCGGGGTCGCGCTCGTGGGCGTTGATCACGTCGATACCCTTCCAGTTCCAGCCCTGCATGTTCACCTGGCGCGGCCCGTCCTGATGATAGCCCGCCACCACCAGCTTGCCCCCGAACCCGACCAGCTCGCCCGCCAGATCGAGTGGCCATTGCTTGCCCACCGCCTCGATCACCCGCGCGCACATCGCTTCGCCGGTGAGCGCCTTCACGGTATCGATGATCGCATAATGGTCGTTCATCGGGATGGTCTCGGCAGCACCATAGTGCCGGGCGAGATCCAGCGACTCCCGGCGCCGCGAGATCGCGATCACCCGCGCGCCGGCATCGCTCGCCAGCTTGGTGAGCACCGCGCCGAGAAAGCCGATGCCGATGATCGCCACCGTCTGGCGTTCGCGAATGTCGCTGCGGCGGAAGATGTTGAACGCGCAGCCCAGGGGCTCGCCGGGAAAGGGCTGGCCGGAGAGGCTGTCGGGCAGCTTCACGACCATGTCGGCCTTGGCCACGTCGTAATCGGCGAAGCTGCGGAAGGAGAGCGAGGCGACCCGGTCGCCGGGCATCAGCCCCTCCACGCCCTCGCCCACGACGTCGATCTCGCCCCAGCCCTCATGGCCGAGCTCGCCGGGATCGCCGGGAAACTGGCTCCAGGGCTGGCCCTGCCACGGTTCGACATTGGACGCGCAGACGCCGCAGCCCTCCAGCCGGATGCGCACCTCGCCCGGGCCCGGCGCGGGGAGCGTCGCGGTCTCGATCCGGATCTGTTCCGGACCTTCGAGGATCGCCGCGCGCATCATGCGTTTTCTCCGTGCAACCAATTGATTTGACGCGATGTTGTCGAACGATGATCGAACCACGCCAGGGCATGGGCGCCACGCTCCGCCAGAACATCGAAGACCTCACGGCGCGGCAGCGCGAGGACGCCTTGCGCGCACCGCTCAGTGACAAGGTGGCGGATCGGATCACCCGCTTCACGGGATCGATGACGTTCGTGGTGCTGCATCTGGTCCTCTTCGGGCTCTGGATTTCGATAAATCTGGGGGTGCTGCCGGTAGTGCCGCGCTTCGACCCCACCTTCGTGGCGCTGGCGATGGTCGCGTCGGTGGAGGCGATCTTCCTCTCGACCTTCGTGCTGATCAGCCAGAACCGCATGGCGGCGATGGCAGACCGGCGCGCCGACCTCGACCTGCATGTCAGCCTGCTCACCGAGCACGAGCTGACCAAGCTGGCCAGGCTGGTCGAGCGGATCGCCGACAAGCTCGACATCCGGCCGGACGATCCCGGTTTCGCGGAGATCCACGCGGATGTGGAGCCGGTCCAGGTGCTCGACGCGCTCGATGAAAGCCGCAAGGAAAAGGGGATCGACTGAGGATCCCACCTCAATTACCCGCGATGAACGCTTCCACCGCCGCATACGCGTCGTCATCGGGCATCTGCTCGGGCGGGTGCTTGCAGAACCACGCCGCGGCCGGCAGGATCGCCCCGCCCAGCCCGCGATCCTGGGCGAGCTTGGCGCAACGGATCATGTCGATCGCCACCCCGGCGCTGTTCGGGCTGTCCTCCACGGACAGGCGGAGTTCCAGGTTCATCGGCACGCCGCCGAACATCTGGCCTTCCATGCGCAGGAAGCAGATTTTGTTGTCGTTCTGCCAAGCGACATAGTCGCTGGGGCCGACATGGATGTTCTCGTCCTCCAGCCGGGCCTCGGCGACCGACTGCACCGCCTCGGTCTTCGACTCCTTCTTCGAGGCCAGCCGGGAACGGTTGAGCATGTTCAGAAAGTCGGTGTTGCCGCCGGTATTGAGCTGGTAGGTCCGCTCCAGCTTCACCCCGCGCTTGCGGAACAGGTCGGTCAGCACGCGGTGGACGATGGTCGCGCCCAGCTGCGCCTTGATGTCGTCGCCGATGATCGGCACGCCCGCCGCGTCAAAGCGCGCCGCCCATTCGGGATTGCTGGCGATGAACACCGGGATGTTGTTGACGAACGCGACCCCGGCTTCGAGCGCGCATTCGGCATAGAATTCGGTCGCCGCCTGCGATCCGACCGGCAGATAGTTCATCAGCACATGCGTGTTTGTCTCGCGCAGTGCCTGCACGATCTCGTCCTTGCTGGGCTCCGCGCCGTCGCCGAGCAGGAAGGTGCGCTCCGGTGCATAGTCCGCCATGTGATCGGCAACCCCGTCCAGCACCCTGCCCATCCGCACCTTGGCGCCGGTATGCCGCACTTCCTCGCAGAACACCGCGGTGCAATTGGGCTTGGCGAAGATCGCTTCGGCGACGTCCTGCCCCACCTTGCGACGATCCACGTCCCAAGCGGCGACGACGCGGATGTCGCTGGGGGCATAGCCGCCCAGCTCCGGGTGCATCAGCCCGACCATATCGTTGGCGCCGGCGCGGTAATGCTCGATGCCCTGCACGAGCGAGCTGGCGCAGTTGCCGACCCCCACGAGCGCGACATTGATGGCATGGCGGTCTGGGGACAGCATCAGGCGGACCTCCTCTCGGCGGCGAGACGCTCGTCGCGGTTGAACAGCAAAGGGTTGAGCTCGGGCTGGCTGGTCGCCAGCGTCACCGGCGCGGCGGGTGCCGCCACGGTGGCGGTACCGGCATAGCGATCGATCATCCAGGCGCAGAAATCGGCGAACGCCTGCGGATCGCGCGCCGGGCTGGTGTGGTGCGGGGCGATGCCGAGATGCTCGGGCGTGAAGCAGAAAGTGACGGTGACGTCGAAGTCCGCCAGCGCTTCCATCTGCCGGTCGAACCAGTCGACCGCGTTCTCGCGGAAGCTGTCCGCCCAGCTGAGCCCGGTGCGGATGCGGCGGGTGCCCAGCCGCTTCATCCATGCCACCGCCTCGTCGAGCCGGGGATCATGGAAGTGGAACCACTGCATCAGCCCCACCTCGGCAGCGTGCTCGGCATAGACGTCGAGCGCCGGCTTCGGGGTGCCGTCCTCGCGGATCAGCCCGAGGTAGAAATGGCGGTAATAGGAGGAACCCTCGGCCTCGCGATGGCGAGTTTCGGCGCCCCAGCTGGTCGGCAAGTCGAACAGCGAATACCAGAAGACGCGCTCGGCCCTGCCACGCAGCAGCTCCACCGTGCGCCGCAGGCCGAATTCCTGCACTTCCTCGGCGCCGAACGAGCTGACGCCCACCTCGGTAACCCACACCGGCTTGTCGGTAACCGCCTGTATCTCGGCAATCTTGTCCGGCCAGGCGGAGAGCGGCCACAGGTTCCAGTCGAGCGGGAAGCCGTGCACCGCCACCACGTCGACGGCATCGAGCGCACCATGCGCTTCCATGCGACGCAACCAGTGCGGGTCGATCGGGGACATGCCGCCGAGTACGCGGGGCAGCGTCGGATTCACCGCGCGGATGGCGTTGCCCGCCGCGATCACATGCTGCGCGAACATCGACCAGTCGGGATCGATCGCCGGATCCCAGTGCGACTTGTTGTTAGGCTCATTCCAGAGCATCGCCGCTTCGATCATGCGGCGTCTCCGTGTGCCGGATAGACCGCGGCGGGACCATATTGCGCGTAGGGCACGTCGGCGACGCGGCACCAATAGACTTCGGATTCCGGATTCGCCTCGATCGCGAAGCCGGCAGCTCGCAGCATCGCCTGGCTCGCGGCCGCGTTCGGCGCCCACCAGTTGGTCCAGTCGTTAGCGAACTGGCGCTCGATGAAGTGCAGCTTGGGGTAACCCGGATCGTTGAAATAGGCCGGCGGATCGAAGGTGCCGGGCATGTGGAAGGGATGATCCTCCGGCACCTCGGCGACGTGGTCCGCCCCCTGCTGCATCGTCTGGAATAGCATATATTCGCCAGCGACATGCTCGCGGATCAGGTCCAGCGCCAGCAGCGGGTGGCGCAGATGATAGAGCACGCCCATGAAGATCACGATGTCGAACCGCCGCCCGAGCGCGGCGACATCATAGACCGAGCGGTTCTCGAAGCGCACATCGTCGAAGCCCAGCGCCTCTGCCGCAAAACGGGCCTGCGCCAGATAGCGCTCGTCGCTGTCGATGCCGAGCACCTCCCCAGCCCCGCGGCGCTTCATCTCGAACGCGTAGAAGCCGGCATTGCAGCCGATATCCAGGACCGAGCGCCCCTCAAGATCGGCGGGCAGCGCATCGGCAAAGCGAGCGAACTTGAAGGCGGGATAATCCCCCAGAAAATGCTCGGGGGCAGTCTCCACGCCCTGGATGCGGATATTCTGGAACCATGGCCCCAGGGCATCGATGCGCGCACGCAGATCGTCCGCCGGCACGGTGCGCGCCGTTGCTGAGTTTTTCATTCCTGTCCCCCGTTGAGCTTGAGCAGACGCGCTCCCCACTTGCCGATCAGCAGCGTGCTGACCGAGCCGGGGTCCACGTCAAAGGCGAGCAGGCGATCGAGGCCTAGCCCGAGATAATGGGCGATCACGCCCCGGATGATGTCGCAGTGGCTGACGCAGAGCAGCGTCCCGTTCCAGCCGCGTTGTACCAGCGCATCGAGATGGCCTACGGCGCGGGCGGTCGCCTCCGCCATCTTCTCGCCATTGGGCGGACGAACGGCCGAGCGTTGCCGGTTCCATTCGCGCCACTCCGGATCGCGTTCCAGTTCGTCGAAGCTCCGGCCGGTCCAGGCGCCGAAATCCACCTCGTCGAGCGCCTCCACCACCTGGGCCCGCACGCCGATCCGGCCGCCGATGATTTCTGCGGTGGCGCGGGTGCGCTCGCGCGGGCTGGCGTGGATCGCCGCGATCGACTCCTCGCGGGCGAAATGGGCAGCAAGCCACTGCGCCTGCGCATGCCCCGCAGCGGACAGCGGCGACCTTGCGCTGCGACCGCTGAGCACCTGACCGACATCTTCATGCGCGCCGTGCCGGATCAAATGTACTTTTGCAGTCATCAGCAGGTTTGCAGCCTATGAGCATCAACTTAGATGCTTCCGTAACAACTGCTCTGCCGCATTGGTTCCAATTAACCTAGATCATATTCCTATATTCAACAAGTTAAATCTACTCGTTACACCATGATCACTGGGAACAAAGATGAAGAAGAAGCTGTTTGTTTCACCGACGGATGGTTTCTCTAGCAAATCATCATTTTGTCATGACTTACCCAAGTTAGTTTTACATGCAGGAAAGCATCGACATGGCGGAAAAGGTGCTCGTAACGGGCGGCGCGGGGTTCATCGGATGCCAGGTTTCGGCAGAATTGCTTCGCAGAGGGCATCAGGTTCGCGTGCTCGATTCCATGCTGGAGCAGGTCCATGGCGACCGCGAGCGCCCCGAAGCACTGGATGCTGACGTCGAGCTGATCCGTGCCGACGTGCGCGACGGCGATGCCGTCGCCCGCGCGCTGCAGGGCGTGGACAGCGTCATCCACCTCGCCGCCGAAGTCGGCGTCGGCCAGTCGATGTACGAAGTCGAGCGCTACACCTCTACCAACGATGTCGGCACCGCCGTGCTGTTCGAGCGGCTGATCGACACGCCCGTGCGCCGCGTGGTCACCGCCTCGTCGATGAGCATCTATGGCGAAGGCCTGTACCGCGATGCCGACGGCAAGCTCGTCGAGAATGCCGAACGCGGCATCGTACGCGACGGCCAGCAGCAATGGAATCCGCTCGACGCGCAGGGCCGTCCGCTGGAGCCGGTCGCCACGCCCGAATGGAAGCGGCCGAGCCTCGCCTCGATCTACGCGCTCAACAAATATGTGCAGGAGCGCACCACCCACATCATGGGCGCGCCCTACGGCATCGAGACCGCGTGCCTGCGGCTGTTCAACGTCTATGGCCCCGGCCAGGCGCTGTCGAACCCCTATACCGGCGTGCTGGCGATCTTCGCCTCGCGGCTGCTCAACGGCCAGCGCCCGATGATCTTCGAGGATGGCGAGCAGCGCCGCGACTTCGTACATGTCAGCGACGTCGCCCGTGCCTTTGCCGATGCGCTCACCCTGCCCCAGGCCGCCGGCCAGACCTTCAACATCGGCTCGGGCGACGATCGCTCGGTGACGCAGGTCGCCGAGGCGCTCGCCCGCGCCATGGGTCGCAACGATGCCGCACCGGAAATCGTCGGCAAGACCCGCGTCGGCGATATCCGCCACTGCTTCTGCGACACCAGCCTCGCCCGCGAGAAGCTCGGCTTCGAGGCGCGGCAGGATTTCGAGGCCGGCTTGGCCGAACTCGCCGATTGGGTACAGCAACAAACCGCCGAGGACCGCGTGGCCCAAGCGCGCGCCGAGCTCGAGAAGCGGGGCCTCGTCGCATGAACGGCGGTGACGAACGGCCGATCCTGATCACCGGCGGCGCCGGGTTCATCGGATCGAACCTCGCCGATCGACTGGCGCGCCAGGGCGAGACGGTGGTGATCTACGACGCGCTGCGCCGCCCCGGCGTCGAGCGGAACCTCGCCTGGCTGCAGGCGCGGCACGGCGACCGCATTCGCCCCCTGATCGCCGACATCCGCGAGACGACCAAGCTGGTGGAGGCAGTACGCTCCGCCCGCGCGGTGTTCCATTTCGCCGCGCAGGTGGCGGTGACCACTAGCCTCACCGATCCCACCGCCGATTTCGAGGTCAACATCGCCTCGACCTTCGCGCTGCTCGAAGCCGCCCGCACCGCTGCCACCCCGCCGCCGGTGATCTTCGCCTCGACCAACAAGGTATACGGCGATCTCGCCGATCTGGACTTCGCGCTGGGCGACAATGGTTATGAGCCCGTCGACCGCGACGTGCACGCGCGCGGCATTGGCGAAGCGCGGCCGCTCGACTTTCACACGCCCTATGGCTGCTCCAAGGGCGCGGCCGACCAATATGTGCTCGACTATGCCCGCAGCTACGGCTTGCCGACCGCGGTGCTGCGGATGAGCTGCATCTACGGCCAGCGCCAGATGGGCACCGAGGACCAGGGCTGGGTCGCGCATTTCCTGATCCGGGCGCTCGAAGGCGCGCCGATCACTCTCTATGGCGATGGCCATCAGGTTCGCGACATTCTCGACGTGGCGGACGCCGTGGATGCCTATGTCGCCGCGTGGCGACAGATCGATCGAGTATCGGGCCAGGCCTTCAATCTCGGCGGCGGCCCCGCCAATGCGGTGAGCCTGCGCACCCTGCTCGCGCACGTCGAGACGATCACCGGCCGCCCGCTCGACCTGCATTTCGACGACTGGCGCGCGGGCGACCAGCGCTATTTCGTAGCGGACACCAGCAAGGCGCGCGCGGCACTGGGCCTCGGCGCGCCGACCGGATGGCAGGATGGCGTGAGCGCCCTCGCGCGCTGGCTCGGCGAAGAGCGCGGTCTGACGATCGGTCGCGCGGTGCAGCGCGAGCGCCTGGCGACGGCCGCGCTGTGACCATGGCGGTGCCGCTGCGACTGCTGCTCACCACCGACGCGGTCGGTGGCGTGTGGCAGTACAGCATCGACCTTGCCGGAGCGCTGGCTGAACACGGGGTCGAAACGGTGCTGGTCCAGCTCGGGCCGGCGCCCAGCGATGCGCAGCGGGCAGAGGCGCACGCCATCCCCAAGGTCACGTTCCTGGAGACGGGACTGCCGCTCGATTGGCTGAGCGACGGCCCTGCCCCGGTGCTTGCGGCGGGTGCGGAGATCGGCGGCCTGGCACGGCTGCACGGTGTTGATCTCGTACAGCTCAACATGCCCACGCTGGGAGCTTCGGCGGACCCGGGCGTGCCCATGGTGGCGGTGACGCATGGCTGTGTCTCCACTTGGTGGCAACATGGCCGCCCCGGCGTGCCCCTCGACCCGAACTTTGCCTGGCACCGGGCGCTGACCGAGCAAGGCCTGCGCGCGGCCGATCGGGTCGTTGCCCCTTCTGCCGGCTATGCCGAAGTCGTGCGGGACTATTACGGCCTGCCCGTCCGGCCGACCGTCGTGCACAACGGCCGGACGCCGCTGGTGACGCCCCAGCACGAACCCGCGCAGGACTGCGTGCTGACCGTCGGCCGGCTATGGGACTCGGTGAAGGGCGCCGAACTGCTCGACAAGGTGGCGGGGCAGCTCTCGGTACCCTTCCATGCCGCCGGTGCCGCGACCGGCCCCCACGGCGAAACCGTGCGGCTGGAGAACCTGCATCTGCTCGGCCAGCTGGACAGCGCTGCATTGGCGCAGCGTCTGGCCGCGCGCCCGGTCTTCGTTTCCGCCGCCTGTTTCGAGCCGTTCGGGCTTTCCGTGCTGGAGGCAGCGGCTGCCGGATGCGCGCTGGTGCTGGCCGACATCCCCGTCTTTCGCGAGCTTTGGGAAGGCGCCGCCCTGTTCGTGCCGCCCCGCGACGCCACCGCCTACCGCGCAGCCATCGAGCGACTGATCGGCGATCTCGCTTTGCGCCGCAGCCTGGGCGACGCCGCTGCCGAGCGAGCGCGCCGCTACACGCCCGCCCGCATGGCCGACGCCATGCTCCCCCTCTACCGCCAGCTCCTCGCGGAGCGCGCGCCCGCCGGAAAGGTCGCGGCATGAAGATCGTCTATTTCACCCATTCGCTCGCCTCGTGCTGGAACCATGGCAATGCCCATTTCCTGCGCGGCGTGCTCAGCGAACTGATCGCCCGCGGCCATGAGGTGAAGGTGTGGGAGCCGGAGGACGCCTGGAGCCTCACCAACCTGCTCGCCGATCATGGCCAGACTGGCCTGGCGCCCTATCGCGACGCCTATCCTGAGCTGCATTCCCACACCTACACGCCGATGTGCACGCCGGCCGAAATGATCGGGAACGCCGATCTGGTGATCGTTCATGAGTGGAATGATCCCAAGCTGGTTTCCCGCATCGGCCATGCGCGGGCGATGGGCGGCCGGTTCACGCTGCTGTTCCACGACACCCATCACCGCGCCGTCAGCGAGCCCGCGGCGATGCAGGCCTATGACCTGAACGACTATGACGGCGTGCTCGCCTTCGGGGAGACGCTGGCCGAGGTCTATCGCGGCTGGGGCTGGGGCAACCGCGTCTGGACGTGGCACGAAGCCGCCGATCTGCGCCGCTTCCAGCCCCCGGCGCAGGAAGGTGCGCGCGAGGGCCTGGTCTGGATCGGCAACTGGGGCGACGGCGAGCGTACCGAGGAATTGGAGCAGTATCTGTTCCGCCCCGCCGCCGAGGCCAGCCTGCCGCTCGACATCTACGGCGTCCGCTATCCGGAGGAAGCCAAGGCGATGCTCGCCCGGCACGGCGCGCGCTATCATGGCTGGGCACCCAATGCGCGCGCGCCGGAGATCTTCGCCGGCCACCTCGCAACGGTGCACGTGCCGCGGCGCTATTACGCGACGATCCTGCCGGGCATCCCCACGATCCGCGTGTTCGAGGCGCTGGCCTGCGGCATCCCGCTGGTCTCCGCGCCTTGGGACGACGCCGAACATCTGTTCCGGCCGGGCACCGATTATCTGGTCGCCCGTGATGGCGCGGAGATGACCCGTCACCTCACGGCGTTGCGCAACGATGCCGATCTCCGCGCATCGCTCGTCGCCAACGGCCTCGAGACGATCCGCACCCGCCACAGCTGCGCGCACCGCGTCGACGAACTGCTCGCCATCGTCGCCGGTCTCGCCCGCCCTCATTTTGCCAAGGACGCCGCATGAAGATCGCATTCTACGGATCCAGCCTGCTCTCCTCCTACTGGAACGGTGCCGCGACCTATTATCGCGGCATCCTCAAGGCGCTGGCCGCGCGCGGCTACGACATCTCCTTCTACGAACCCGACGCCTTCGAGCGCCAGCAGCACCGCGACATCGATCCCCCCGCATGGGCCAAGGTCGTCGTCTATCCGGCCACCGACGAGGGCCTGCGCAGCGTGTTGGCGGAAGCGCGACATGCAGATGTGGTGGTGAAAGCCAGCGGCGTCGGCGTGTTCGACCGCGAACTGATCGAAGCGATGCGCACCGCGCCGCGTCCCGACGCGCTTCGCATTTTCTGGGACGTCGATGCCGCAGCGACGCTCGACGAGATGCGCAGCGATCCTACGCATCCGGTCCGCGCCATGCTGCCGGAGATCGACCTGGTGCTCACCTATGGTGGCGGGCCGCCGGTGATCGACGCCTATACCGCAATGGGCGCCCGGGAGTGCATCCCGGTGTACAACGCGCTCGATCCAGAGACGCACCACCCCGCCCCCACTGACCCGCGATTCACCGCGGACCTGGCCCTGCTCGCCAACCGGCTGCCCGATCGCGAGGCACGGATCGAGGAATTCTTCCTCCGCGCCGCGTCTGTGGCACCGGATCGCCGCTTCCTGCTCGGCGGCAATGGCTGGCACGACAAGGGGCTGCCGGCGAATGTGCGCGCGATTGGCCATGTCGGCACCGCGGACCACAACGCCTTCAACTGCACGCCGCAAGCGGTGCTCAACGTCGCGCGGGATTCGATGGCAGCGATCGGCTTCTCCCCCGCCACCCGCGTGTTCGAGGCCGCCGGCGCCGCCGCCTGCCTGATCACCGACGCCTGGGAAGGCATCGAGCTGTTCCTCAAGCCCGACGCCGAAGTGCTGGTCGCCCGCGACGGCCAGGACGTGGCCGAGCATCTCGCCACCCTCACCCCCGAGCGCGCCCGCGCGATCGGCGAGGCAGCCAAGGCCCGCGTGCTCGCCGAACACAGCTATGACCTCCGCGGTGCGCAGGTCGATGCGATCCTCAAGTCGCACCAACCCCGCGAAAGGAAAGCGGCATGAAGCTGATCGTCCTCGGCCTCAGCCTCGGCTCCTCCTGGGGCAATGGCCATGCCACCACCTTCCGCGCCTTGCTCCGCGCCTTCACCGCACGGGGACATGACGTGTTGTTCCTGGAGCGGGAAGTGCCCTGGTACGCCGGTGCGCACCGCGATCTGGTCGATCCGGATTTCTGCCGGCTGGAATATTACCGCACGCTTGCCGATCTCGACGACTGGCGCGACGCGATCGCCGAGGCCGATGCTGTGATGGTAGGCTCCTATGTGCCGGATGGCGTGGAAGTCGGCCAGTTCGTCAAGGGTACGGCGAAGGGCGTCACCGCCTTTTACGACATCGACACGCCGGTCACCCTCGCCAAGCTGGCGCGCGGCGAATTCGAGTATCTCACCCCGGCGCTGATCCCTGGCTACGACGTCTATCTCAGCTTCACCGGCGGCCCGACGCTGGATAGGATCGAGCGCGAACTCGGCAGCCCCGCTGCCCGCGCGCTCTACTGCTCGGTGGATACCGCCGCCTATCGCCCACTCGATGTCCCCAAGCGGTGGGATCTCACCTATCTCGGCACCTACAGCCCCGATCGCCAGCCGACGCTGGATAAGCTGTTGCTGGAACCCGCCCGTCGCTGCCCGGAGAAGCGCTTCGCCGTCGCCGGCCCGCAATATCCCGACAGCATCGACTGGCCGGCCAATGTCGAGCGGATCGAGCATCTGCCGCCCGCCGAGCATCCCGGCTTCTATTCCGCCTCGCGGATGACGCTGAACGTCACCCGCGCCGACATGATCGCGGCGGGCTGGTCGCCCTCGGTGCGACTGTTCGAGGCGGCCGCGTGCGGCACGCCGATCCTGTCCGACCGGTGGGAGGGCATCGAAAGCCTGTTCGTGCCCGGCGACGAGATTCTGCTCGCCGATACCACCGAGGACGCGATCGCGGCCCTCAACCGTGATGCCGAAGCGATCGGCACGGCCGCGCGACGCCGTCTGTTCGAAGGCCACGACGCCGCGCACCGCGCCGCCGAACTCGAAGCCCATCTCAATGAAGCCAGAGCGCGGCCCCACGGTACGCGCCGGGAGAGGAATGCCCCGATGAACAACGATAACGAGAAGTCGCTGATCCTGGTCGCCGGGGGCGCCGGCTTCATCGGCTCGCACCTTTGCGCCGAGCTGCTCGACCGCGGCGAGCAGGTGGTGTGCCTCGACAGTCTCCAGACCTCGAACCTGTCCAACCTGCGCGGACTGGAGGGCCGCCCAGGCTTCGAGTTCGTCCGCGGCGACATCGTTGACGAACTGCCGGCAATCATTCTGGAACGTGCGCATCGTTTCAAACAGATCTACAACCTCGCATGTGCCGCGTCGCCGCCACAATATCAGGTTGATCCTGAGCACACGATGCTAACCAATGTGGTTGGTACCGATCGTCTTTTACGACTGGCGTCGCAGGCGGGCGCGCGGTTCCTGCTGACATCCACTTCGGAGGTGTATGGCGATCCGGAGATGCATCCGCAGCGCGAGGAGTATCGCGGCTGGGTGAGCTGCACCGGGCCGCGCGCCTGCTATGACGAAGGAAAGCGTGCCGCCGAGGCACTCACCTACGACTTTTGTCGCAGCGGGCGGGCAGAGGTTCGCGTGGCGCGGATCTTCAACACCTATGGTCCGCACATGCATTTCGACGATGGCCGGGTTGTCTCGAACCTGATCGTGCAGGCGCTCTCGGGCAAGCCGCTGACGCTCTACGGCGACGGCAGCCAGACCCGCAGCTTCTGCTACGTCTCCGATCTGGTACGAGGCCTAATCCTGCTAATGAATAGCGATATCACCGGGATGGAACCGATAAATCTCGGAAATCCCCACGAAATCACCGTAGGCGAACTGGCCGAAAGCGTAGCCGGATTCACTGGCAGCGAAGTTGCTATTGAATATCATCCGCTCCCCACGGACGACCCCCGACGTCGCAAGCCGGACATTGCGCGTGCTCGTGCGCTGCTCGGCTGGGAGCCGCGGGTTTCGCTTGCGGAGGGGCTGGAACGGACCTGCGCCTGGTTCGCGCAGGCCATGGATGTACCCCTGCCGCAACCCGCAGCGCTTGAGGTAGCCGCAGAATAAAATCAACGGGTTCCACGTTTCCGACGCATCTACCCTGCCCTTAATGCCGTAGTTCCTTTCGTCAGCGCGCGGTCTACGTCCAACAAAGCCGCGTCCCACTCTGCCGCATCCCCTCGGGCGTGGCACCGCACGGGCCACCCCGCTGGCGAGAGGAAGGTACCGGGTGACGCAGCCCACGGCATGTTCTGCAAACGTTTTCACACTGAAGCAGCACCAGGAGCTTTCGGATCCAGCCCCGAATGTGCTGGTTCCGGATGCAAGCCCGGACGCGGTGCTGGCGACGCTCTACGCGCTGGTAGAGGCGCACCACGCGTTGCCGTACCAGGGCGACGCCGCAGATGCGCGCGCACATCTGGATGGGCGTATGGACGCCTTGCGGAGCGCGGACAAGATCGGGGCGACGGCCTCGGCCGTCGATATGGAAATGCTGGTCCGGGACGCGTTGATCCCCTTCCAGTTCGGTGACGCAGAGGGCATCGTGATCGCCGGCCCGGGCGTCCTGCTCGAACCGGCTGCGGCGCGGCTGCTGACGTTCGTCCTGCATGAGCTCACCTGCAACGCAATCAAGTTCGGCGCACTTAGCGGCGGGCGAGACCAGCGCCTGCGTGTGCATTGGGAGCATACCCATGCCGGCGTCGACGTCGTCTGGCAGGAACGCGGCGTCGCGGTCCTCGGGCCGGCGGAACGACCGCAATCGGGTTTCGGTCGAAAACTGATCGAAATGGCGCTCGCGTCATATTGCCCGAACCCGCCCTACTTTCGTTTACTTCCAGGCGGGGTCGAATGCCGGATCACAATCCCCGAGAAAGCACTGATTTACTGATCCTTGTTAAGCAGTTTATTCTGAACTTTGCCCACGCCGTACGCGTTGGCCGAAGATTATGCTGACAACTCCCCCTCAGGCGGCGGACGCATCTGCGTCAAGTCGACTAGGCGCGCTCGCATCGCTCAGCGATGCCGAGCGTCGTGCCCTCCGGCAGGCGGCGGAGTTTCCCCAGCGGGTCCGCGCCACCCGCGACCTGATCGTGGCGGGACAGCGCACGCCGGGGCCGCTCCTCGTCCTCGACGGCTGGCTGGGGCGCGTGCAGCTGTTCAGCGACGGCCGCCGCCAGATTCTCAGCTTTCTGCTGCCGGGCGACGTGATCCAGGATGCCCGCACGTTCCAGCCTGTCGCGCCAAGCACGATTACCGCCCTGTGCGACGCAGTCCTGTGCCCCGCCCCTGCCGCCGAAGACGAGGGCCTTCGCGAAGCCTATGCGGCCAGCGCCGCGCTCGACGAAATCTATCTGCTGCGCCAGATCGCCCGGCTCGGCCGGATGAGCGCCTATGAACGCGTCCAGGACTGGCTCTCCGAAATCCACGAGCGCCTGCTCCTCGCCGGGCGCGCGGGGCCGGAAAGCTTCCCGATGCCGCTCACCCAGGAGATGCTGGCCGATGCGCTGGGCCTCACCAGCGTCCATGTAAATCGAACCGTCCAGGCGATGCGGCGCGACGGCGTCCTGGAATGGCGGGGGGGCACGGTGCGCCTCCGCCACGGCGCTGCAACGACGGCGGCTCGCGGGCGCCCGATGCCGGAAGCGGCGATCCCGGTCTTCCGCAAGGCCCTGCTCGCGGGATAGATCAGGATCCGCGGGACGAAGTCGCCGCAGCGACGGGCATCCGCGCGGCCATGGCGCGCACGCGCCGCTCGTACTCGTCGGCCAGCCGGAAATGCGCGAGCGCGGCGGCATTGTCCTCGCAGGTGCAGGCGATCGCCAGCTCGGCACGTGCGCGGCGCTGGAAATAGCTGCGATCATCGGGACTTGGCATGGGCGGCACTCCGTTGCTCGGCCGTCGACGCTACACCGATTGCCACCAAGCCGCGTTCGCGCAGATCAGGACAACGCAGGACAAGCGGCGCTTCCGGAGTCGACGCGCCTGCGATCGAAGGGCTAAAGGCGCCCGCCATGACCGCCGCTGCCCTGCCCCGCCCCACCCGCTGCGACCGCGCCTGGGTGGACGACGCCGTCCGCACCATCGACGCCGAGTTCAACCGCTCCGCCGACACCCATCTGGTCCGCGTCGAGCTGCCGGGCGCACCGGGCATCACGCTGTACCTGAAAGACGAATCGAGCCACCCGACCGGCAGCCTCAAGCACAGGCTGGGCCGCTCGCTGTTCCTCTACGCGCTGTGCAACGGCTGGATCGGCCCCAAGACGACGATCGTCGAGGCATCGAGCGGCTCGACCGCGGTGTCCGAAGCCTATTTCGCGAAGATGATCGGGCTGCCCTTCGTAGCGGTGCTGCCGCGCGGCACCTCGCCCGAGAAGATCGAGGCGATCGAATTCCACGGCGGGCGCTGTCACGAAGTGGACGATCCCCGCTCGGTCCGCGCCGAGGCGCAGCGGCTCGCGACCGAGCTGGGCGGCCACTTCATGGACCAGTTCACCTACGCCGAGCGCGCGACCGACTGGCGCGGCAACAACAACATCGCGCAGTCAATCTTCGAGCAGATGGCGCAGGAAGCGCATCCCATCCCCACCCACATCGTCTGCGGCGCGGGCACGGGCGGCACCTCGGCGACGATCGGCCGCTATCTGCGGTATCGCCGGCTGGTGACCCGATTGTGTGTCGCCGACCCCGAGGCGTCGGTGTTCCACCGCCACTATGTCGACCGCGGCGTCACCACCGTCGACGGCGCACCGTCCTGCGTGGAAGGCATCGGCCGACTCCAGCTCGAGCCTTCTTTCCTGCCCGACGTGATCGATCGGATGATTACCGTGCCGGACGCCGCGAGCCTCGCGGCCGCGCTGCGGATAAGCCGGGTGCTCGGGCGGCCGTGTGGCGTTTCGACCGGCACCAACATCTGGGCGTGCGCGACGCTGATCCGTGAGATGCGTGCCGCCGGCCAGACTGGCTCTATCGTGACCCTGCTCTGCGATGACGGCCGTCGCTATGGCTCGACCTGCTTCGATGCAGGCTGGCGTGCGGCGCATGGCTACGAGACTGAAACGCACGATCGGGCATTTGACGACCTTTTCCTGCCGGCCGTCTGAAAACCGTCATCAATTCGTCATCCCGTTGCTGCACCCGCCCGCAGGTATCGTTTTGGTGACATGGAGGTTGGGGACGCGATGACGAACGGGGGCACGACACGGCGGCGGTTTCTGGCTGCGGGGGCGCAGGCGGCAGTGGCATCGGCGTTGCCCGCGTCGATCGCCCGGGCGGCAGCGATCCCGGCGGACGTCCGCAGCGGCACCATCGCCGATGTCGCGCATGTCGTGATCCTGATGCAGGAGAACCGCAGCTTCGATCACTATTTCGGCACGCTGAAGGGCGTGCGCGGCTTCGGCGATCCGCTGACGGTGCCGCTGCCGAACGGCCGCAGCGTGTTCGCGCAGGAAGCCGCCGACGGCCGGCTGGTCGCGCCGTTCCATCTTTCCACCAAGGAGCATTTCGAGCTGATGCGGGTGGCGAGCACCCCGCACAGCTGGCCCGATGCGCAGGCGGCCTGGGATCAAGGGCGCATGCAGCGCTGGGCCGCCGCCAAGACCGATCGTGCGATGGGCTATTTTACCCGCGAGGACCTGGAATTCCAGTTCGCGCTCGCCGAGAGCTTCACTATTTGCGACGCCTATCACTGCGCGGTCCATACCGGCACCAACACCAACCGCCTTTTCCTGTGGACCGGCACCAACGATCCCAGCGGCATGCTGGGCGGCCCGGCGATCGGCAACTCGCATGACGAGCTGGCGACCAAGGGCGGCCACCCCGATTCCTACCGCTGGACCACCTATCCCGAACGGCTTCAGGCAGCCGGGATCGACTGGCGCATCTACCAGGACATGGCGGACAATTTCACTGACAACCCCCTGGTTGGGTTCGCCGCTTATCGCGAGGCGCAGCCGGGATCGCCGCTGTACGATCGCGCGCTGACCACCCATGGCCTCGACCAGCTGCGCGCCGACGTGCTCGCTGGCAAGCTGCCCCAGGTCTCCTGGATCATCGCCGATGCCAAGGGCAGCGAACACCCTGCCCCCTCCAGCCCGGCCCAGGGCGCGGCCTATACCGCGGCGGTGATCGACGCGCTGACCGCCAATCCGGAGGTCTGGGCGCGCACCGTGCTGATCGTCAATTTCGACGAGAATGACGGCTTTTTCGATCATGTCCCCCCGCCCGGGCCGCCCTCGCGCGATCCGGCGGTGGCAGGCGGCTTCCTCGGCGCCTCGCAGGTCGACACGTCCAACGACTATCACCAGATCCCCAGCGTCGCCGACGACAAGGCGGAGCGCCCGGAGCTGATCGGCCGGCCCTATGGCCTTGGCCCGCGTGTGCCTTGCTATGTCGTCTCGCCGTGGAGCCGCGGCGGCTGGGTGAACTCGCAAGTCTTTGATCACACTTCCGTCATCCGCTTCCTGGAGACGCGGTTCGGGGTGCAGGAGCCCAATATCTCCGCCTGGAGACGTGCAGTGTGCGGCGACCTGACCAGCGCGTTCGACTTCCGCAGCCCCAATCGCAAGATCGGGCCGGTGCTGCCCGATCCGCGCGACCTCGCCACCCGGGCCGCCGCACTCTCCGGCCAGCCCGAGCCCAGCGCGCCCGTCGCCGCCGGCCAGGCACCGGCGCAGGAGCCGGGCATCCGCCGGGCCCGCGCGCTACCCTATAGGCTGGAGGTGAACGAAGCCGCGCTCGATTCAAGCCGCATCGTTTTGCGTATCGAGTGCATGGGCGCGCCCGCCGTCGTGCATGTCTACGACCGGCTGCGGCTCGACGCCGTGCCGCGTCGCTACACGCTCAAGCAGGGCGGCACCATCGAGGCGGAATGGCCGCTCGACTCGGAAAGCCGCTACGATCTCTGGCTGCTGGGTCCGAACGGGTTCCACCGCCATTTTGCCGGCCAGGGCGCTGCCCATGCCGGTGCGGTGCGCTGGCAGCAGCGTCGCGGCACCGCGCCGTCGCTGCTGATCGAGGCACCGCAAGGACTAACCTCGGAATGGCCGCGGCACAGCAACTTGCGCCCGATCGGCGTGGGCGAAACCAAGGTAACGCTAACGGTTACCGGTGGCTGGTACGACCTCGTCCTCACCGATCCGGCTGTCCCCGGTTACCGTCGTCGTCTCGCCGGAAGGATCGAAAATGGTAGCGATGGTTGGTCGGAACCACCGTTTACCAATGTTAAGGTTTCCCAAATCGATTAGGACGCGATACTGTCAGCGCTGACAGAATAACGCGTTGGGGGGCGGGACAGTTGAAGTCAGTGGGCTTGGTCGAGCTGGCAAAAATCGCGGGGGTGTCGGTTTCGACTGCCTCGAGAGCCCTTTCCAACCATCCCCGCGTGGCGCGAGGTACGCGCGAGCGCATCGTGGCGCTCGCGCAGGAACATGGCTTCCGCCTAAATCAGACCGCCAGTGCGCTGCGCAAGCAGCGTACCGGCGCGATCGGCGTGGTGGTGCCCTTAGGTCACGAGGTCGACCAGGCGCTGTCCGATCCCTTCTTCATGGGGCTGCTGGGCGGGCTTGCCGATGCACTGACCAAGCGCGGCTACGACCTGTTCCTGTCGCGCGTGGTGCCGCAGGGCCCGCGCTGGCTGGACGACATCATCGCCTCGGGTCGAGTCGACGGGATCATCCTGATCGGCCAGTCGGACCAGCTGGAGGCGATCGAGCGCGTGGCAGGCAGCTATCAGCGCATGGTCGTGTGGGGTGCTGCGCGGCTGGGCTCGGACCAGATCACCGTCGGCACCGACAACGTCACCGGCGGCGAGCTCGCGGCGCGCCATCTGATCGCCCGCGGCTGCAAGAAGCTCGCCTTTCTCGGCAACCCGGAAGCGCCGGAATTTTCCGATCGCTACAAGGGTTTCCATGCGGCGATCGCCGAGGCGGAGGGCGTCACCGACATGGTGGTGCCGATCCACCTGACGATGGAAGACGCCTATCGCGAGATGACCGCCTATCTCGCGACGAATCCCGCTCCGGACGGCATTCTCGCCGCGTCCGATGTGATCGCGATGAGTGCGATGCGGGCGCTCGCCGAGCGTGGCCTGCGCGTGCCCGAGGATGTGGCGGTGATCGGCTATGACGACATCCTGCTAGCCGGCTACACTACGCCCGCACTGACTACGATCCGCCAGGACGTGGTCTACGGCGCCAACCTGCTGGTGGAGCTGCTGCTGGCGCGGATCGCCCGGCAGAATGTCGGCTCGGTGGCGATGCTGCCCGAACTGATCGTCCGCGATTCGGCCTAGGCCGGATCGCGCACCGCGGCGCGTACCAGCAACTGGTGGAGCGCCGCGGCGATCGTGCGGGCATCGAACGGCTTCTCGATCACGGTCACGGTGTCGAGCCCGATCGGAAGATGATCGCGGCCATAGCCGCTGACGAACAGGAACGGGATGTCGCGCGCTACCAGCGCCGCCGCCACATCATCGACCAGCGCGCCCTGGAGATTGCCGTCCAGCAGCACGGCGTCGACCGGTGTGTCGGCGATTGCCGCCATCGCATCGCTCGCCGTGGCGGCCACGCCCGCCACCGCCATCCCGGCATCGCCCAGGATCGTGGCGAGTTCGAGTGTCACCAGCGGCTCGTCTTCGACGATCAGCACCCGCTTGCCGACCAGCGCCGCGCCGCCGCCCGCCGGCAGCGCCGGGATCGCCTTGCGCGCGGCGCGCGGCTCCTCACGCAATCGTACCGCGCTGGCATAGGGGATCGACAGCTTCCAAGCGACGCCGCCCTCGCTATAGCTGGGCACCGCGCTGCCGCCCTCGGCCTTCAGGCTGCGCTCGATCAGCGCGGTGCCGAAGCCGCGCCGCGTCGGCGGTGCCGCCGCCGGGCCGCCGCTTTCCTCCCAGTCTAGTTCGAGCATGCCGCCGCGCACGCCCCAGTGGAGCCCCACCCGGCCCTCGGGCACGGACAACGCACCATATTTGTGCGCGTTGGTCGCCAGCTCGTGGAGCACCAGCGCGAGATGCAGCGCGGGCTCCGGCGCTAATTCGACCATCGGTCCACCGGTATCAAACCGCTCCGGATCGATCGTGCCGGTCTGGAGCTGGCCTTCGATCAGCTCTTGCAGGCTCGCGCCCTGCCAGGTGGTGCTGCTGAGCAGCGAATGGGCACGTGCCAGCGAATGGATCCGGCCGATGAAGGTCGGGGCGAAATCCGACGGGCCGGAAGAATGGCGCAGCGTCTGGGTGGCGATCGCCTGCACCGAGGCGAGCGTGTTCTTCACCCGGTGGTTGAGCTCGCCGATCAGCAGCTGTTGGGTTTCCTCGGCACGTACCCGATCGGTGACGTCGAGGATCTGGGTGTTGACAGAGAGCAACGACCCGTCGGGTGCGAGCAGCGCCGAGCCATAGACTTCGCAATCGAGTGTCACGCCCACCGCCGTGCGCATGCGCAGCGGCCGCATGTCGCGGACATGCTCGCCGGCGATCATCCCGCCAATCATCGCGTCAAAGCGCGCGGCATGCTCGGCATCGAGCCATTCGAGTTCGGACGGGCGCAGGCCGGAGACCTCGACCGACCGCCAGCCGAACATCCGCTCGGCACCCGCAGACCAGGCGATGATCCGCTGCTCGGCGTCGAATTCGACAATCGCCAGCGGCGAATTGTCGCGATGCGCCTTGAGCCGGGCCAGCGCCGCGGCATGGCGGTCGCGCTGGCGGGCGATCTCCTGCCGCTGCGCCGCCAGCTCGACGAAGATCTCCACCTTGTTGCGCACGATCTGCGGATCGACGGGCTTGAGCAGATAGTCCACCGCCCCGGTCTCGAAGCCGCGGAAACGGCGGCGCTCATCGGTGGCGACCGCAGTCAGGAAGATGATCGGCACGCGGCGGGTACGCTCGGTGCCGCGCATCAGCTCGGCGAGCTCGAACCCGTCCATGCCGGGCATCTGCACGTCGAGCAGAGCCAGCGCGACATCGTGCACCAGCAGCAGCTCCAGCGCCTCCATGCCCGAGGCGGCGGTGAGCAGTTCCACCCCCTCCTGCTCCGCCAGCAGTGCCTGCAGCGCAATCAGGTTTTCGGGCACGTCGTCGACGGCGAGGACCTTTACCGGATCACGCATCGGCCATCACCCGGAGTCCGACGCTGGTGCGCCGGTAGAGGCGCTCGCCGGGATCGAAATCCGCGAAAGCCTCGGCATGGCGCGAAAAGCGCAGCGTCTCGCGCGCGCCCAGCCCGAGGAAGCCGCCGCGCACGAGCGTGTCGCCGAACAGGCCAAGCGCGCGATCCTGAAGCTCGCGATCGAAATAGATCAGCACGTTGCGGCTGGACACCAGCTGCGCCTCGGCAAACACCTGATCGGTGGCGAGGCTATGTTCCGCGAAGACGGCGCGGGCGCGGAGGCTCTTGTCGAACACCGCGCCACCATAGGCCGCAGTATAGTAATCGGAAAGCGAACTATGTCCGCCGGATAGCCGATGATTCTCGGTAAATTGCGGGATCCGGCCAAGATCGAAAATGCCGGCCTCGGCCTTGGCCAGCGCCGCCGGGCTGATGTCGGTACAATAGAAGATCGTCCGGTCCTCCAGGCCTTCTTCGCGGAACAGGATCGCAAGCGAGTAGAATTCCTCGCCATTGGCGCAGCCCGCAATCCACACCTTGAGCGAGGGCCAGGTGCGCAGGTGCGGCACCACCTTCTCCCGCAGCGCCCTGAAATAGCCCGGATCCCGGAACATTTCGCTCACCTGGATGGTGAGGAAGCCCATCAGCTCGGCGAACACCGCCGGCTCGCGCAGCAGCCGGTGCTGGAGCTGCGAGAAGCTTTCACACGCCAGCCGCTGGCAGGCACGCTCCATCCGCTTGTGCAGCGAGGTGCGCGAATAGCCGCGAAAGTCATACTGATAATGCCGCCAGATCGCCTCGAGCAGCAGGTCCAGCTCGATCTCCGCATGCGGCGGAACAACGTCGTCGATCACCGCGGCATCCACACCCGCACCAGGCTGAGCAGCTTGTCGATGTCGAGCGGCTTGGCGAGATAGTCGTTGGCGCCGGCGTCGAGGCATTCCTGCTGGTCGCGGGCCATCGCCTTGGCGGTAAGCATCAGGATCGGCAGCGTCTTGCCCCAGGGCTGCTTGCGGATCTCGCGCGTGGCGGTGAGGCCGTCCATCTCGGGCATCATCACGTCCATCAGCACAAGATCGACCGGGTCGGAGAGATGGCGCGCGGATTCGTCGAGCGCGTGCAGCGCCTCGCGGCCGTTGCGGGCGATACGAACCTTGACCCCATGCGGCTCGAAAATGCTCGTGAGCGCATAAACGTTCCGGATGTCGTCCTCGACCACCAGGATCGAGCGACCTTCCAGCGCCGCGTCGCGGCCCAGCGCCTTGGCGATCAACGCCTGCTGCGGCTCGGGCAGCTCGGAGACGACCTGGTGGAGGAACAGCGTCACCTCGTCGAGCAGCCGCTCGGGCGACTTGGCGCCCTTGACGATGATCGACTTGGAATATTTGCGGAGACGCAGCTCTTCGTCGGGGCTGAGGTCGCGGCCGGTATAGACGATCACCGGCGGGAAGCCGACGCTGTCATCCTCGCTCAGCCGGTCGAGCAGGTCGAGGCCCGAGGCGTCGGGCAGGTTGAGATCGAGCACCATGCAGTCGAACGTCTCCTGGCCCAGCCGCTCGAAGGTCTGCGCGGCCGAATGCGCCTGCACCGTCTCCACCTCGCGCGAGGCGAGCAGTGCCTTGACGCTCTCCGCCTGCTGGGCGTCGTCTTCCACCACCAGCACGCGGCGCATGCGCTGCGACATCCTGGCCTCGAGGCCTTCGAGCATGTCGACCAGCTGCTCGCGCTTCACCGGCTTGAACAGATAGCCGACCGCGCCGCTCGACAGCGCCGCCTGGCTGTCGTCGTCGACCGAGACGACGTGCACCGGGATGTGTCGAGTCCGCACGTCGCGCTTGATCCGGTCGAGCACCGACAGGCCGGTATGGTCCGGCAGGTTCATGTCGAGAATCACGGCGTTGGGCACATATTGCCGCGCGAGCAGCGCACCCTCGTCCGCGGTGCCGGCGATCAGGCACTGGAAGCCAAGATCATGCGCGATGTCGCAGAGGATGCGCGCGAAGATCGGATCGTCCTCCACGATCAGGATCACGCGGGAATCGCCCGACAGCTTTTCGCGATCGTCCTCGCACGGCTCGGCGCTGCGGCGGCGGCCCGGCTTGGGATTGGAAGGCTGCGGCTTGACCGGCGCCGGGCTCGGGCTCGGCGGCGGTGCGGCTGCCTGGACCAGCGCGGGGTCATAGGCCTCGGGCAGGATCAGCGTGAAGGCACTTCCCTCGCCCGGCATGCTCTCCACCGCGATTTCGCCGCCGAGCAACCGCGCCAGCTCGCGCGAGATCGACAGACCGAGGCCGGTGCCGCCATATTTCCGGCTCACGGTGCCGTCGGCCTGGCGGAAGGCCTCGAAGATCACCTGCTGCTGCTCGGAGGGGATGCCGACACCGGTGTCGCGCACCGTGAAGGCGATCCGCCCGTCGGGCCGCTGGAAGACGCCGAGCGACACTTCGCCCTTTGCGGTGAACTTGATCGCATTCGACAGGAAGTTCTTGAGCACCTGCTCCAGCCGCTGCGGATCCGTCTCGATCTCGCCCGGTGCGCCCGCCGCCTGCTCGACCCGGAACGCCAGCCCCTTGGTGGTGGCTGAGGCGCCGAACACCGCCTTCAGCTTGTCGAGCACCGGCGCGATGCGGACCCGTCGCGGCTGCAATTCCAGCTTGCCAGCCTCGATCTTCGAGATGTCGAGAATGTCGTTGATAAGCGTGAGCAGGTCGTTGCCCGAGGTCTCGATCGTCTCGGCATGGCGAACCTGCTCGGGGCTGAGATTGCCCGCGCGGTTCTCCGCCAGCAGCCGGGCCATGATCAGCAGCGAGTTGAGCGGGGTGCGCAGCTCGTGGCTCATATTGGCGAGGAATTCGGACTTGTAGCGGCTCGCCTGCTCCAGATCCGCGGCCTGCTGCTCCAGCGAACCCTGCGCGCGGGCGAGCTCGTCGCGCTGCAGCTCCAGCGCGCGGGTCTGCGCCTCGAGCTCGGCATTGCTCTGCTCCAGCGCGGACTGCTGCGCCTCCAGCCGGGCGGCGGTGTCCTGCAGCTGGCGGCTCTGCGTCTCCAGCTCGTCATTGTTGGTGCGCAGCTCCTCGCTCTGCACCTGCAGCTCCTCGGCCTGCTTCTGGGTCTCCTCGAGCAGCGCGCGCAGCCGCGCGCGGTACTTGCCGGACCGGATCGATACGCCGAGCTGCCCACTGATCCGCTCCAGCAGCGCCTGGACCTGCGGATCGACCGCGCCGGGAAAGCCAAGTTCGAGCACGCCGTTGATCTCGCCATCGGCTTCGGTGACACCGATTACCAGGGTGCGCGGCTGCGCCTGGCCGAGCCCCGAGCCGTAATAGAGATAGCCCTCCGGTACCTGCTCCAGCACGAACTGGCGACGATCGGCGATCGCCTGACCGAGCAGGCCCTCGCCCGGCTTGACCCATTCGGGCAGCGGCGCGTCGGCGGGCACGGCATAGGTGCCGCGGCGGCGGAAGCCCGCGCCGCTGGGATCGCGCACGAAGATCGCGCCGGCCTGCGCGCCCGTGTAGTCGGCGAGGAAGCGCAGCGCCGCCGTGGAGAGTTCGTCGAGCGGCAGCTCGCCCGCCACAGCCTTGGCCAGGCCGACCTGCCCCGATTGCAGCCATTCCTCGCGCCGGATCGCCAACCGGTTGCGGATGAAGGCGAAGCCGATGCCCGCGAGGATCCAGATGATCGTGGAGCCCAGGATGCGGTTGACCAGCACCACCTGCGGATCGACACCCGGCGGCGCCAGCGTGAACCCCGCGAAGTTGAGCAGCGTCGCCAGCGCCGCGACGATCAGCGGCACCACCGGCCGCCCCGCCGTGTAGGCAATCACCGTCGGCAGGATATAGCCCGCCCAAGTCGCCGTCCCGAGCGGCAGCACCGTATCGGCGCCGAACGGCAGCACTAGCAGGGCGGCAAGCCCCGCATAGAGGGGAAGCGAGGGCTTTCGACTGCGCTGGCTGGGCGACATAAGCGATCTCAAAGGGATAGATGGGCAAGCAGGTACCCGGCTTTGCCATTGCCCTGCAACCCTGACGGCAAGACCATCCCGCTCCTGCCCGGCCAGAAAGCGCTGTCGCGTCAGACAGAAATGCACCGTCATCCCCGCGAAGGCGGGGATCCATTGGCGCTGGTGCCACAGCTCTTTCCCCGGTCGCACAGGCGAATGGATTCCCGCCTTCGCGGGAATGACGATGGTTTTGGAGGCGCTGGCGCCATCTCACTTCAAGCGCGCTTACCTTTGTGGGGGAATTGCCCCTGAACCATCCCCTTCCCCATCAGTTACCCCGAAAACTTCAGGAGACGGCAGATGGCGAAGCGGACCAGCGACTTTTTCGTGGAGCGGCTCAAGGCCTGGGGCGTGACGCGGATCTATGGCTATTCGGGCGACGGCATCAACGGCGTGCTTGGCGCCCTGCAACGGGCGGAAGCCGAGGGTGACGGCATCGAGTTCATCCAGGTGCGGCACGAGGAAATGGCCGCGTTCATGGCTTCCGCCCATGCCAAGTTCACCGGCGAACTAGGCGTGTGCCTCTCCACCGGCGGACCGGGCGCGACCCACCTGATCACCGGCATGTACGATGCCAAGCTCGACCATGTCCCGCTGCTCGCGATCGCCGGCCAGGCCGAGACGACCGTGCGCGGCGCCAACTACCAGCAGGAGCTCAACCTCGATCGGCTGTTCGCCGACGTGTGCGGCTATGTGCAGGAGGTCTCCGCGCCCGCCCAGCTGCGCCACGTCACCGATCGCGCGATCCGCATCGCGACGGCCAACCGCGACGTGACTGCGATCGTGCTGCCCAAGGACGTGCAGGACGAGCCCTATCAGGATCCGCCGCTCCAGCACGGCTTCACCCGCTCCGGCCCCGGCTATGTCCGCCCGCAGATCGTGCCGCCAGCCAGCGCGCTGGCGCAGGCGGCGGAGATCCTCGATGCCGGGCAGAAGGTCGCGATCCTCATCGGTGCGGGCGCGCGCGGCGCCGAGGCGGAGGTAATCGAGATCGCCGAGCAGCTCGGCGCGGGTGTGGCCAAGGCGCTGCTCGGCAAGGACGTGCTGGCCGACGACCTGCCCTTCGTCACCGGCGCGATAGGCCTGCTCGGCACCAAGCCTTCGTCGGACATGATGACGGGCTGCGACACGCTGCTGATGATCGGCACCGGTTTCCCCTGGGCCGAATTCCTGCCCAAGGAAGGCCAGGCCCGCGCGGTGCAGATCGACATCGATCCGGGGATGCTTGGCCTGCGCTACCCGGTGGAATGCAACCTGCACGGCGGCGCACTCGAGACGCTAAAGGCGCTGCTCCCGCTGCTCAAGCGCAAGGAAGACCGCAGCTGGCAGGAAGGCATCGCTCACGAAGTCACCAAATGGTGGAAAACGATTGAGGAGCGCGCCATGGCCGAGGCGAACCCGGTCAATCCGCAGCGGGTCGTCTGGGAAATGTCGCCGCGGCTGCCCTCGAATGCGATCGTCACCTCCGATTCCGGCTCCTGCGCCAACTGGTATGCGCGCGACTATCGCGTGAAGGCGGGGCAGCGCGCTTCGCTGTCGGGCGGGCTCGCCTCGATGGGCGCGGCGGTGCCCTATGCGATCGGCGCCAAGTTCGCCCATCCCGATCGACCGGTAGTGGCGCTGGTCGGCGATGGCGCGATGCAGATGAACAACATGGCCGAGCTGATCACCGTCGCCAAATATTGGCAGCGCTGGGCCGATCCGCGCTTCATCGTCTGCGTGTTCAACAACGAGGACCTCAACGAGGTCACCTGGGAGCAGCGAGTAATGGAGGGCAATCCCCGCTTCCCGACCACGCAGGACATTCCGGACGTGCCCTATGCCCGCTTCGCCGAGCTGATCGGTCTGCAGGGCATCCATGTCGACACCCCCGAGGCACTGGGCGACGCCTGGGACGCGGCACTGCGCGCCGGCCGCCCGGTGGTGCTGGAGGTGAAGACCGATCCCGACGTCGCCCCCTTCCCCCCGCACCTCACCTTCGCGCAGGCCAAGGGCTTCATCTCCTCGATGCTCAAGGGCGATGCCGGGCGCGGCGGGGTGATCAAGGAAACGGTGCGGCAGATCGCCAAGGAAGTTACCGGCTGACCTCCCTGCGTCGGCAGCGATGCGGAAGGGGCGCCGGCGGCCCCTCGCCGTGGAGCGCCGCCACCCGCTCGCGCTGCCGTTCGAGATACAGCGCGCGGCGGGCAGCATAGGGATCGTCGTGCTCGCGGACGGCGCGCAGCATCTCCTCCTTCTGGTCCCCGCGATCAAGGATGCGAACGGCAGCGGCTCCGACCACATAGGATCGCGAGCGAGAGGGCCCGCCGATCATGTAGGGCGAGGCGAAAAGTCGACCAGGCCGCCCGCCACGTCGCGCACGGTCGTGGGCCCGGCAATGGGGACGAACAGGAACGGCCCCGGCTTCACGCCATAATAGCCCAGCGTGTCCGAAAAACCGTTCACCCGCAGCGGCAGGTTGAACGGGCACCGCTTGGCCATGTCGATCGTACCGCCAAGCCCAAGCGTCGTGTTGATCGCGAAGCGGCCGGCGGTCTCGGCCGCCTTGCCCGGCTTCAGCTGGAGCAGATAGTTCGCGAACACCACCGGCTCGCGCAGGTTGCGGAAGACGTTGCGCAGACCCGATCGCACGGGCTTCGGCACCACATGCGCATAGGTCCGTGCCGCCGGTGCGGTCAGCGCGTCATCGATTTGGTTGGTCACAGAAAAGGAGAGCGCGTTGACCCTCTCGAACGGATCGTCCGGCGCCCTGCCCGCCCGCACGGAGACGAGGATTTCCGGCTCGTCCGCGGCGTCCCCGCTCGATGGCGCCGCGGATGCCCCCTGGGTGACGGCGGCAGCAGCGGCCGTCCCGCTCTGCTGCGCCTGCTGGCCGGCGATCGCCGCGACCAAGGCAGGCGCCGCCGGTGGCAGAAGAAGCGACGCCGGGATCATCGGAACGTCGCCTGCGAAGGAAGAACCAGAATGGGATCGGTCGCGCGGCAGTTCGGCAAAGGGGCACTCTCGGTAACGATACGGCAACAAGACGTCGCCGCCGTAACGAAACCGCACCTTCCGGCGCCGGACAAGTGTCCGGACGTTACATCCCCAGGACGCTCCGATCGGCCGTCGCGGCGGCGAGATCGGCCCGCGCCACCAGTGCCTGGTAGCGAGCATCGAGCGCGCGAAGGCGCGCGTCGGTCGCGCTTTCCTCGCGCTGGTTGATCAGGAAGAAGTCGCTGGCGCCCATGTCGAAGCGACGCTGCTCGGCTACCGCCATCTTGCCCGCCAGATCTGCCTCCTGCGCAGCGAGATCGGCGACCTTGTCGGCACCCTCGATGCCGATCGCGATACCCTTCACTTCGATTGCGATCTGCTCCTCGAGCATGCGGTGCCGGGTACGCAGCCCGTCGATCTCGGCCTTGGCCTCGGCGATGCGGCCGCGGGCGCTGCGCCGTTCGAGCGGCACCGAGAATTTGACGCCGACGATCGCTTCGGCGGGCGTGCGCGAAGGGCCGCCCAGGCCGATCGCGCCGACGTCCTTGCCCAGTTCCGCCCGGGCATCCAGCCGCGGCTTCAGGTCGTTCTCGGCAAGGTTCAGCCGGGCAAGCGACTGGTCGATCCGCACCAGTACCGTCTTCAAGTCTGGCCGCAGGACCGGCCCGGCCTTGCGCGGCGCGATCGCCAGTTCGGGCAGCGCATCGGGCAGCTGCTCGGTCGCGGGTACCAGCGGTATGCCGTTCGCATCGCGCCAGAAGAAGGACAGCGCGTTGGCCGTTTCCGCCAGCTTCTGCTCCGCCTGCGCGACCAGCGAACGCCTGCGGGCGAGATTCTGGTCGTTCTCGGTGATCAGGATCTGCGGCCGCGCGCCCAGCTGCACCTGCCGCGCCAGCTGCGAGCGCCGCTTCTCGGACAGCGCCAGCAGGTCGCGATATGCCTTGAGCCGCAGCCCGGCGATCGCCCAGGCCTGGTAGGCGCCCATTGCGCGGCGCTGCACGCCGATCGCGACCATTTCCCGCTCCAGCCGGGCGACGTCGACATCCTGATCCGCGAGCCGCAGCTTGGTGCGCCGCTCGTCGGTCACCCGGTCGCGCAGCAGCGAGAACACCGCGCCGACTTTAAACTCGCCGAGCTGATTGGTATAGGCTTTGTCCTCATAGACCGGGAACTTGCCCCTGGAGAGGCGATAGCCGGCATAGAGCCCGCCGCCATTGTTATCGAGCGCGCGGCTGGCCTTCGCCTCTACCACCGACCCGTCATAATAGCCGAAGGCGCGCGTCTGCGCATCGACGTCGAACACCACGTCGAAGGCGCCCTCGGCGCTCAGCGCCTTGCCCTCGGCCTGACGCTGCTTGGCCAGCGCCTCGATGATCTGCGGCGCGTTCTGCGCCGAGGAGCGCAGCACCTGGTCGAGGGTGAGCGGCCCCTGCGCCGCGGCGGGCACCGCGAGTGCCAGGGCACAGAGAGCGATCAGCAGCCGGATCATTTCTTTTTCTTCTTGTAGACGTCCATGCTCTTCTCCTCGCCCGACTTGTCGGACGCAGCGCCGAATTCGAGCGGGAAGTCGTTGAGCTGGCGCCAGAGTTCGTAGCCGACGGGCACGGTCTCGCCCTGCACCCAGCCGCGCACCTTGGCGCCGAGGCGGACGAAACGGTCGCCCGGCCAGGCGAGCGTGCCCGGCATCGGCTCGATCAGCACGCGGAACAGGCCATCAGGCATGGCCGAGGGATCCACCGAGCGCACCCGCCCGTCGAACAGTCCCCAGGCCATGGACGGCCAGCCGCTGAGCTGGATCGCGGGCCAGCCCTCGAATTCCAGCCGCACGCGGCGGCCCGGGCGGACCAGCGCAATGTCGCGCCCGTCGACCATCAGCTCAACGACACGTTCGGTGCTGCCCTCGGGCGCCAGCGTCGCCAGCTCGGTGCCGGCGCTGACCAATGTCGCGCCCGCGGCAGCGTTGAGCGTCTGGATGCGGCCGTCGCGCGGGGCGCGCACGATCTGCACCGCCTGGCGGTTGAGCGACACCTCGATCCGGTTCAGTTTGGCGCGCGATTCCGCGAGCTTGGCGCCCTGATCGGCGACGCGGATCTGCGCCTGTTCATAGTCGCGGCGTGCCGCGAGCCCTTCGTTGAACAAGGTGCGGGCGCGGTTCACGTCGATCGAGGCGACCGCGCGAGCGCTTTCGATCGAGGAAATCTCCGCCAGCACCTGGTCGCGCTCGGCGGCGAGGCGGTCGAGCAAGGCGGGGTCGTTGTCCGAGATCTTGGCGATCGGATCGCCCTTCTTCACCGCCTGTCCGTCGGTGACGAACCAGCGCTCGACCCGGCCCGGCACCAGCGCGGTGACCGACTGCACCCGGTCGTGCGGATCGAGGGCGACCACCTGCCCCCGGCCCGGCGCGGTCTGCACCCAGGGGACGTACACCATGGTCACGCCGATCAGCGCCACGGCGATGACGATCATCCACGCGATCGCGCGGGCGATGCGCGGCGGGCGCATGGTGGCGAGCGTCGGGAAATGGCCGATATGGTCAGGCCTGAAGGGCATTGCCTGCCTCCTGCGCGTCGAGGGTGGCACGGAGCTGGTCGAGCGTGTCGAAACGCGCCTGGGTGTTCTTGCCCAGCCACAGATAGCCGTCGCGGCGGATCGCCTCGGGTCGGCCGGTGAAGAGGAGCACGGTGGTTCCCGCCTCGCGGAGCGCATCGAGCGCGGCCGTCAGCCGCTGCGGCGGCATCAGGTCGTACAGCGGCCCGAGCAGCAGCACTTTCGGCCGCGCCAGCAGCGCATTGGCCAGCTTGAGCGCCATCAGCTCACCGATCGACAGCGGATAGCCCGAGGCGGCGAGCGGCGTCTCCATGCCTTCCGGCAACTGCCCGATCCGCGCGTCGAGCCCGACCAATGCCAGCGCGTCCAGCACCTTCCCCGCCGGGATGCCGGCGCCGGCCAGACCCAGATAATCGCGGATGCTAATCTCGACGATCGTCGGCCGATCGAGCACGATCACGTCCGAGCGAAGCCGATAGACGTCGAGCGCCTCGAGATCGACGCCTCCCACCATCACCAGGCCGCGGTCGGGCTGGAGATTACGCTTGAGCAGCATGGCCAGGCGGCTGTCCATCGTCGGGGCACCCACCACCACCAGCTGCGCGGCCGCGGGGATGGTCATGTCGATGCTGGCGTCGCCGGCGTGCACCTCGCGCAGCCGAACCTCGCCGTTGCCGGGCGCTTCGCTGCTACGGCTGTGGGTCTCGTGCGGGATCGCGTAGAGCAGCGACACTTCCTCGGCCGCGGCGACCATGTCGTAGAAGGCGTCGAGATAGGTGCCGAGCTGGCCGAGGCCGTAGAAGACGCCGGACAAGATCAGCTCGGCGGCGACGAGCTGGCCGATCGACAGCTGCCCCTGCAGGATCAGCCAGCCGCCCATCGCCAGCAGCGCGGCGCTCGCGGTGGCATAGAGCAGCAGATAGGCGCAGGTCTGGGTGAAGCTGAAGCGGAAGTGGCGGCGATGCGCGGCGACATAGGCGGCGGTCATGGATTCCGACCCGTCCATCGCGAAGTCGAGGTGCCGGCTGGACTTGTAGAAGCCGTTGGAGGTGCCCAGCCCCTCCAGCCAGCGCGCGGCATCATGCTTGGCATGGCTGAGCGCCACCGCCGAACGGATCGCGCCCGGCGACCAGAGCTGCCAGATCAGCCATACCAGCGCGATCAGGATCACATTGAAGCCGAGGAAAAACGGATGGTAGAAGCTGGTGACCACCAGCCCGACCACCGATTGCAGCAGGATGGTGAAGCCGCCGATGACTAGGCTGGGCACGCTCTTCTGCACCGTCATGAGGTCGAAATAGCGATTGAACAGGTCGACGCGGCGGGCATCGGCGAAGAAGGGGTTGCGGGCATGCACCGCGCGGATGGTGATTTCCGCCATGGTCCGCGCGAACAGCCGCCGCTCGAACAGCGCCATGATGTGGACGCGCAGCGCTGCGAGGATCACCACGATCAGCAGCAGCGTGAACAGCAGCGCGGAAAGCGTGATCAGCGGCGCGGGCAGCGCGATCTTGGCAACGCTGTTGATCAGCAGCTGCACCGAGATCGGCGTGGCCAGCGAGAGCAGGCTGATGGCAATGCCATATACCATCGCCAGCCGCAGATAGCCGCCATCGGGGCCGATCACCTCGCTCAGCCAGCCGCGCACCTGCGCCCAGCCGATCTTCTGTTTCGCCATCGCTCCACCTTCTCCCTTCCGGGTCGATGACGTGTGCGCCGCTCGCCATAAGCACAATGGCAGCACGACTATATCATCGATAGGAAATACCTATGTCCTCGACGCAGGCGACAAGCTCCTGCGCCAGTCTCTTATAGGCTGCGGCGCGCGCCACCCCGCTGCGCCACAGCAGCCCCATCTCGCGATAGTGCCGCCCGCCGCGGAACGGCCGCGCCACTACATCGTCCCCGGTGCGGATCTCCTGCCGCACATAAAGTTCGGGCAACACCGCCAGCCCCATGCCCATGCCCGCCATCTGGCGGATCGCATCGAGGCTGGTGCCTTCATATTCCTCGCGTACCCGCGCACCCGCTTCTTCGGCGATCGCGATGGTCTGTTCGGCCAGGCGATAGCCGCGCTGGAGGGTCAGCAGGTCCTGCCCCGCCAGATCCTCGCGGCCGATCATGTCGCGCGAAGCCAGTGGGTGATCGGCGGCCATCGCGAGGTGCAGCGGCTCGCGGAACAGTCGCTCGACCTGCGCGCCGGGCGCCTGCAGCGGCAGCTGGGCGAGGATCACGTCATGGGTGCCGGCCGCCAGCCCTTCCACCAATGCGGCCGGCGGATTCTCGCGCACGTGCACGCGCAGGTCGTGGAATTGCTGGTGCAGCCGCGCGACGAGTCGCGGCAGCAGATAGGCCCCGATGGTGGGCGTCACGCCGAGCCGGATCGTGCCGAGCAGCGCCGCGTCCCCGGCCCCGGCCCCCGCCCCCACCAATTCGCCGAGATCGCGCACCTCCAGCAGGATGCGGCGGGCCCGCTCCGCCACTTCGCGGCCGAGCGGGGTAAGGAATGCGCGCGCACCCCGCTCGACCAACGGCGCCCCCAGCGCCTCCTCCAGCTGGCGGATCGCCTGCGACAGCGACGGCTGGCTCACCCCGCATGCCACGGCGGCGCGGGTGAAGCTCGCCTCGCTGCCCAGCGCGACCACATAGCGGAGCTGGCGCAGGCTGATCTGCTGTTCGAAACCGGAGGCTGCCTTCAGGTCCATACAGCTTCGCAGTGAAGCACAATTCTTGCCCGTTCGCCTACGGTCTTTCCCGTCACCTTGGCGTCGCAGCGGCAAGAACGGCATGCGCCGTGCTGCGCGGCAGCAGCAAGTGGCGCAGCATCTCGACGTCGTTGGCGACCGTTACCGGATCCTCGTCCAGGGACGCCGCCAGCGCCGCTCGCAGCCAGGGGCTGGTGCCTGGGTGCGCCAGCACCCAGGCGATGCGGCGGTCGATGGCGGCGATCTCCACTTCGGGCTCCGCCGCGCGCCGGGGCGGTGCGATCTCGATCCGCATCTTCAGGCCTCCTGCGCGAAGGGTTTCCAGTTCAAGCCACCGGCGTAGCGCCACGCGATCCTGCCGCTCTCGTCGATCGCCAGCAGGTGCAGCCAGTGATTGTCGAACAGCGCGCGTACCCCGTCGTGCCGGGCAAGCACGTCGCCGATCGCGTCCGTCGGCGCCTCGACGACCACCGTCAGCCGCAATGGATCGTGCACCAGCTTCTCGCCGTCGTGGACCGACTGCCAGGGCAGCCCGCCGCGCAGCGTCCCGCCATTGCCTTCGAGAACGCCGATCCCGCCCACGGCATTGTGGAGCAACTTGTTGCCTGCGCCGAACACCGCCGGCGCGACGCTGGAGCCATAATATTGCAGGCTGATCCAGCTCGCCACCACCACCGGCGCGGTGAGGATCAGTTCGAGCACCGAAAGATCGGCATCGGCCCGCCAGTCATAGTCATGGAGGAACGCCCGCCCGCCGAGAGCGCGCCCCGCCGTCCGCCCGCGCGGCGCAGCGATGAAGGCGCTGCAGCCGGCCAAGCCCCATTCAGGCCGCACCTCCGCCCAGTCGCGACCACGCGCGGCGATCTGCGCGGCGCCTTCCGCCCGCGGCAGGTTGGCCGCACGGGCGATCGCCGCCTCCATCGAGGCGCGGCCCAGCGCCTGCTCTACCTCGGCGAGCAACAGCGCGGGCACATCGGCATCCTCGGCAAATAGCCGGATACGGTCGCTGGTGGTATCGTGCAGACCGCCGATCGCCACCGTTTCGGCAGGGATCACGATGCCGCGTGTCGCCAGTCCGCCGCGGACGACCGGATCGTTGAGCAGTCCCGCGAGCAGCCGCGCATTCACGTCCCCGGCATGGCCGCCGCACGCGCCACACTGGAGCGCACTGGCGTGGAGGTTGTTGGTCACGCCTGCGCCATGCCCCACCAGGATCAGCAGCGGCGCAAAGTCGCCGGTCAGCGACATGGCTCGTAGGATCCGCTCCGCGGCATCGACGGCGTCGGGGTGCGGCAAGGGCGGGTGGAAGCGCGGCTTGCCCTTCGCCGCCTTCGTGCTGCCGATGCGGAGCGCACCCTTGAGCAACTTCGCCGCATAGACCAGTCCCGCCGATTCCACGAAGGCGAAGGAAGAGACCGCTGCCTGCTTGAACCGGCCCCACGCTCTGTCGCCGCGGGCATTGGCATGGTCGAGCGCTTCCAGATGCGGGTCGCCGCCATCGTCGCTGGCCAGGCCCGGCCGCAGCAGCACCGGCAGCCGCGCCTCCCCCGCGCACGCACCATGCGGCCGGTGCGCGGTGGCGACGCCAAAGAAGCCGGCAAAGCCTTTGGTCCGAATGCCCGGCGCCACCCGCTCGATCGCGGCGCGGATCGGCTCCGAACGGACATCGATGCAGAACGCCATCTGTGCGATCGGCGTCGTCGTCGCTGCGGTGTTGACCGGCGCGTGCAGCCGTTCGGCGAGCCGGCGCTGCTCGGCCAGTTCGGCCGCGTGCTGGAGGATCGCGTCGATGCAGCTGTCCTGCCCCGGCCGAGCGGGCGCTTCATAGTGCGGCACCGCCTCGGCCCAGCGGGCACGGAGCCGCGCGCCGCCGAGTTCCCACAGCGCGGCCTCCCACACCAGCCGCACTGCGAGCAGATCGATCAGCGTGTCGTCGGCGCCATCCGCCAGCTCGGCCTGCCAGCGACGATAGCGGGCGAACTGCGCCCAGCCACCCATATCCATCAGCAGCCGCTCGAAATAGCGCGCCGCCGCATCCGCCCGCAGCCCCAGCCGCGCCGCGCTGACCGCAATGGCGTCGCTCGCGGTTTCGGGCGCGGCAGCGACGAAGGCGCGGAAACCCGTCAGGCCGAAGATCTCCGGCGTACGGTCGAGACCGGCCTGCGCCCGCCAGCCGGCATAGGCGCCCAGGCGCTGCGGTGCCGCCCACAAGGCCTGCCCAGCATCGAAATAGCTCCCCGCCCAGCCACCGATCTGGTCTCCGACTACCGACGGCCAATCGACTCCACCGGACACTGCAGCCAGTGCAGCAAGCGTCGGCAGCGCTACGGGTTCAGCGGCGTCCTCGCCGATCTCGACCAGCATCCGCTCGAAGGCCGGAGGGCGCTCGGCTGGCGGCGTTGCCGCCCAGGCAGCGTACAGGTCGCTCTCGTAGATCGCGCTTTCCGCGATCCGGGCGCGGTACCACGCGCGCGGCATGGTCGCCCGGGCGCCCCCGCTCCGTGCCAGCCAGGCCGAGGCCTGGGCGAGGCTGCGGCCGGTATGGCCGAGGAAGGGATTGACCGCGACGCTGGTCGCCAGCGGCCAGAGCGGGGGGATGGCGCGCGCGGCCTGTTCGGCGGCTTCGAGGAGCAGCCCGACATAGCTGGGCTGCGGTGCATGCGATTGCGGGTCGGCACTGCGATACATGGGATCAAGCCTTTCCGAGAAGCCGGCCGCCGATCACCCGATCGAGCAGCGCGTTGACATAGAAACCGTGGGAGAGATGCGTGCGCAGGCGCTGCGCGGCGGGATGGTCGCACCACAGCGGCAGCATCGCCTGCGCCACCGCAATGCCGCCGAACGCGACCAGCGCGACCGCGAGCAGCGCCCACTGGAACGGCCCCGGCGCCGGCACCGACGGTAGCGTGCCGGCGGTCAGCCGCTCGGCCGCAGCGTGCAGCAGGAAGTACGCGGTCGTGGCGAGGATCGCGAAGCCCAGGGTGCGCTGGAGCAGCGGTCGCGGCGCGGCGGGGCTCATGCCTTGCACGATCAGATAGGCGACGCCGAACACCAGGATCGCGCCGAGCGCCACCGCCTGGGGCGGCTTGGTCCAGGCGCCGAAGCCGATCGCGAGCGCGCCGTAGAGGATCGCCGCGCCCAGCATCGCCAGCGCGACCGTCATGCCGTCCGGCTTGGCGACGGGGCCCAGCCGCCGCGCCGCCGCGATCCGTTCGACTGCGCCGCCCGAGGACAGGAAGGCATGCGCCTTGTAGAGCGAGTGGGCGACGATGTGCAGCAGCGCGAGGTAGAACAGGCCCAGCCCGCACTGCATCACCATGAAGCCCATCTGGGCGACGGTCGACCAGGCGAGCTGGGTCTTGATCGCCGGCTGGGTGGGCAGCACGAGGCTGCCGAACAGCGCGGTGAAGCCGCCGAGCACCGCGAGCAGCGCCAGCGCCGCCGGCGAGGCGAGCATCACGTCGGCGAGGCGGATCAGCAGAAAACCGCCGGCATTGATTACCCCCGCATGGAGCAGTGCCGAAACCGGCGTAGGCGCTTCCATCACTTCGGTCAGCCAGCCGTGCAGCGGGAACTGGGCGGACTTGAGCATCGCGGCGACGCCGATCCCCAAGGCGGCGAGCGCCATGGCTTCGGGAGCGGTGCCAGCGCGCGCGGTCGCGAGCAGCTGGGCGATGTCCGTCGTGCCGGCCGCCCTCCACAGCAATACCGCCGAACCTATCAGCAGCACGTCGGCAAGCCCGGTGCTCAGCGCCTTCTTGCGGGCGGCACGGCGGGCCGCGGCGCGTTCGGGGTAGAAGAGCAGCAGGTGGCGCAGCCCCTGCCCCGTCGCGATCCAGGCGAAGACCAGCTGCGGCAGCGTGCCCGCGGTCACCAGCAGCATCACGCTCGCCAGCGTCACCGCCAACCAGGCCAGGAAGCGACCCTGCCGGGCCTCGCCGTCGAGATAGGTCGCGGCGAAGCGCACCACCACCCAGCCGACAAAGGCGACCAGCACCAGCATGATCATGCTCACCACGTCCAGTCGGGTCGCGACCAGCGCCTCGGCGCCCGCAAGCGCAAGAGTGCGCGGCCCGATCCATGCGGTCCAGGCTGCCAGCCCGAGGGCCGCGGCCAACGCGGCAAGCGCCGCCAGTGGCACAACCTGCCGCGTCCATCCCGGCCGAAACTGCCGCCCTGCACCCGCCGCGACCGCCGCCGCGGCAAGGAGCCCCGGCCCCATATTCGCCAACCACCACATGCTCACACCCGACCTCCTGTCTGTCTCGGGCGAGCGTTAGGCCTGCGGAACGATCCGATAAAATTCATTGTTTGGCGCATTACGATCTTTTAAAAAGAACGAATGCGCGACCTGAACTACAACCATCTCCGCTATTTCTGGGCGGTGGCACATGACGGGAACCTCACCCGAACCGCCGAACGGATGGCGGTATCCCAGTCAGCGCTGTCCACCCAGATCCGCAAGCTGGAGGAGCGGCTGGGCCATGCCCTGTTCGAGCGCGAAGGTCGCCGGCTGGTGCTCACCGAAGCGGGCCGCATCGCGCTAGACCATGCGGACTCAATCTTCGCGACCGGCGACGAACTGCTCGACGTGCTGCGCGAGACCGGCCGCGCCCGCCAGGCGGTTCGGATCGGCGCGCTGGCCACGCTGTCGCGCAACTTCCAGATCGGCTTCGTCCAGCCGCTGCTCCACCGCGCCGATGTCGAGCTCGTCCTGCGCTCGGGCAGCGCGGCGGAACTGATGCAGGCGCTCGCCGCGCTCCAACTGGACGTGGTGCTCGCCAACCGCCCCCCGGCCCGCGACGCGATCACCCCCTATCTCGCGCACAAGATCGCCGAGCAGCGGGTGAGCCTGATCGGCCGGCCGGGCATCGCCGGGGACACCAGCCTCGCCGCCCTGCTCGCGACCCAGCCGCTGGTGCTGCCGACGCTGGAGAGCAGCGTCCGCGCCGCCTTCGATGCGCTCGCCGCGACGCTGGGCGTTCGCCCGCAGATCGCCGCCGAGGTGGACGATATGGCGCTGATGCGTCTGCTGGCGCGCGAAGGCGTCGGGCTGGCGGTACTGCCGCCGATCGTGGTGCGCGACGAGCTGGCGGCCGGCAGCCTCGTCGAATTCGATCAATTGCCGCAGGTTACCGAGAGCTTCTACGCCGTCACGCTCGAGCGCCGCTTCCCCAACCCGCTGGTGAGCGAACTGCTTCGCGCCGCGCGAAACTGAGCTAACACGCTGTTACCGCGACCATTTCGACGCCAAGCTAGTGCCGGCATCCTATAAAAGGGAATGGAAATGCGGAAAATCTGCACGGGGTGCCGGGACGGGGTCGACTTCGACATCCCGTTCGCGATGGCATTTCAGCCGATCGTCGATGTCGAAACCGGCACGCCCTTCGCCTATGAGGCACTGGTACGCGGCGTCGATGGCTCGAGCGCCTATGGCGTGCTGTCGCAGGTGACCGACGCCAACCGCTATGCCTTCGATCAGGCGTGCCGGGTCAAGGCGATCGAAACCGCCATGGCGGCCGGACTGATGGACAGCGACGCCCGCCTCTCGATCAACTTCTTGCCCAACGCAGTCTATTCGCCCGTCGCCTGCATTCAGCTGACGCTCCAGACCGCGCGCGCCGTGGCGATGCCGCTCGATCGCCTGATCTTCGAGTTCACCGAGAACCAGCTGATCGCCGATCCCGATCACGTCGCGACGATCATTGATTCCTACAAGCAGATAGGCTTCAAGGTCGCGGTGGATGATTTCGGCGCCGGCCATTCGGGTCTCGACCTGTTCGCCCGCTTCGCACCCGACGAAGTGAAGCTCGACATGGTGCTGGTTCGAGGCATCGACATAGACCCGCGTCGCCGGGCGATCGTGCGCGCCATGGTGGGCCTGTGCAACGAACTCGAGACGCTGCTGATCGCCGAGGGTATCGAGACCGCAGAGGAGGCAGCCGTGCTGCGCGACCTCGGCGTGCGCTACCACCAGGGGTATTGGTATGCCCGACCTGCGCTGGGCCTGCTGCCCGGGATCACCGCGAGGGCCTAGTCCTGCCGCAACTTGGCCTATAGAGAAACGGTGACGCCCGCACCGGGCCCCATTTTCTGCAGGCAGGATCCATGACCGTCCTCATCAAGGAAGCCGATCTGATCGAGAGCGTCGCCGACGCGCTCCAGTACATCTCCTACTATCACCCGATGGATTATATCCGCGCGCTGGGCGACGCCTATGAGGCCGAGCAGGGCCCCGCCGCCAAGGACGCCATCGCCCAGATCCTCACCAACAGCCGCATGTGCGCGGAAGGGCATCGCCCAATCTGCCAGGACACCGGCATCGTCACCGTGTTCATCCAATGGGGCCAGAAGTGCGTGCTGGACAGCGAGCGCTCGCTGCAGGACGTGGTCGATGAAGGCGTGCGCCGCGCCTATCTCCACCCCGAAAACCGCCTGCGCGCCTCGATCCTGCGCGACCCGGCGTTCAGCCGCGTCAACACCAAGGACAATACGCCCTGCGTGCTCAACGTCGAGATGGTCCCCGGCGACCATGTCCATGTCGAGCTGGCGGCCAAGGGCGGCGGCTCCGAGAACAAGTCCAAGTTCGCGATGCTCAACCCTAGCGATTCCATCGTCGACTGGGTACTGGAGATGGTCCCGAAGATGGGCGCCGGCTGGTGCCCGCCGGGCATGCTCGGCATCGGCATCGGCGGCACCGCCGAAAAGGCCGTGACGCTCGCCAAGAAGTCGCTGATGGGTGATATCGACATGGCCCAGCTCAAGCAGCGGGGCCCGCAGAACGATATCGAGCGGCTCCGCATCGAGATTTTCGACAAGGTCAACGCGCTCGGTATCGGCGCGCAGGGCCTGGGCGGCCTGGCGACGATCCTCGACGTGAAGATCCTCGATTATCCGACGCACGCTGCGTCCAAGCCGATCGCGATGATCCCGAACTGCGCCGCCACCCGCCACGCGCATTTCAGCCTCGACGGCAGCGGCCCGGTCTATCTCGACCCGCCGAGCCTCGACGAATGGCCCAAGGTGGAATGGACGCCCTCGAAGGAATCGATCCGCGTCGATCTCGACACGCTGACCCCGGAAGTGGTGGCGAGCTGGAAGCCGGGCGACCGGCTGCTGCTTAACGGCAAGATGCTCACCGGCCGCGACGCCGCGCACAAGCGCATTCAGGACATGCTGTCGCGCGGCGAGGAACTGCCGGTCGATTTCAAGGGCCGGGTGATCTATTATGTCGGCCCGGTCGATCCGGTGCGCGACGAGGTGGTCGGCCCCGCCGGCCCCACCACCGCGACCCGCATGGACAAGTTCACCGAGATGATGCTGGCGCAGACCGGGCTGATCGCGATGGTCGGCAAGGCCGAGCGCGGCCAGGTGGCGATCGAGGCGATCCGCAACCACAAGGCCGCCTATCTGATGGCGGTGGGCGGTGCGGCCTATCTCGTCGCCCGCGCGATCAAGGGCGCGCGCGTCGTCGGCTTCGAGGATCTCGGCATGGAAGCGATCTACGAGTTCGACGTGAAGGACATGCCGGTCACCGTCGCAGTGGATGCCACCGGCGAGAGCGTCCACCACACCGGCCCGCTGGTGTGGCGCGAGAAGATCGCCAAGGAGCGGCTGCTCCAACAGGCGTAAGGGCATGGGCACGCCGAACGAGACGCGATTGCGCCGCCGCGCGCGGATTACGCTGGCGTGCCTCTATCTGCTGGCGGGCGTGCTGCACCTGATGGTGCCGCGCCCGTTCCTGCACATCACGCCGGTCTGGGTACCCTATCCGGCGCTGGTCATCGCGGGCACCGGGCTGTGCGAGATCGCGGGGGCGCTGGCGCTGCTTACCGCGCGGCTGCGCAAGCTCGCGGGCGTGATGCTGGCGCTCTACGCGCTGTGCGTGTTCCCGGCGAACCTCCAGCACGCGGTGCAGGACCTTTCGACCTGCACGGGGCTCGGCTGGGCCTATCATGCACCGCGGCTGTTCGTGCAGCCGTTGCTCTGCTGGTGGGCGCTATGGGCAGGTGGGGTCCGGCGCTAGCCGCCAAGCGCGTCCGACAGGTGACAGTTCTTGCCCGGCGTGAGTCCCTCGACCCGCTCGACCTGCAATATCGAGCCCGCGTCCTTGCCCTCCGCATAGCGCCCGATCACCTCACCATAGGCGGGGAGCTTGGCCTTGCGGAGCGCGTCCAGCACGTGACCGCCCGGCGCCTCAACCAGCGCATAGCGGTTCTCGGCCAGGTCGCAGCGCCGCAGGATTAGGGCGGCGCCGTCCAGTTCCAGCGTGCCGATAAAGACGTCGGCGCCCTCCTGCACCGGCGTCGCCGCCGCGGCGAGCGCGAGCAGCATTCCGATCATAGCGGGTTCCCGTCCTTGTCGAGCATCTCCATCTTGTACGAGCAGCCGTACAGCGTCTTGCCCGGATGCGAGGTGACGTTGGATACGTTGAGCGCGATGCGGGTGCGCATGCGGAAATGATCGCCGTCGGGCGGATCGGTGACGTCGCTCATCACGCGTTCGCCGAGAAACTTGCGGAACTTGATCTCGGCCTCGGCCTGCGACCGCGTCACCTTGCCCGACGCCACCAGAGCGTCGACCACTCCGTCGGGACCCATCGCGTTCTCGATCTTCTCCTTGCGGGCGACGACCGCGGGATCGGGCTCGTCGAGGATCGCCAGGATGCCGCTCGACGTAAAGGCGATACGGCGCGTGCTGTACGTTCCGGCCACGACAATCGGCGCGGGCAGTTCATATTCCTTGAGCAGGAAGTTGCTCGACTTCACCGGCTTCCAGCCGCGCTTGGCAGCGACCGCGTCGTCGCCCGCCGCAGCCATGGCGAAGCTGTTATAGGTCGGCGCATCGAGGCGGCATGCGATCGCGTCCCGCACGTCGATCTTGGCGGGGTCGACCTCGTCGTCCTGCCCGGTGGCGGCAAGAGCGGATGCCGGCAGCACCACGGCGAGCAAGGCGATACGGAGCGAGGAAATCGTCATGCCGACCGGTTATTACGCCCGCGACGAGGCGACAATGGTTTCGCGCCGAAGCGATGGGCCGGCAGGATCACCCTATTCGGGCAGGATCCGCACCCGGCGCTTGCCCCAATAGCTGAGGTCGATCGAGAAATGCACCGGCGCGCCCTTTTGGGTGAGGATCATCTGGTCGCCGCGGCCACCTTCGCCGGTATAGCTGAATGCCCAGCCCTTTTTCTTGAGCGCCTCGCCGACCTTGAGCACCGCCGACTGATCGCGGTCATGCCAGAGGGTGATCTGGCGGAAGCCGCTCGCGCCGCCGCCGCCGGTCAGGTCCAGCGCCGCCTCATAGGGTCCTTCGCCCAGCAGCATCACGCCCGAGCGACGGCAGCGTACATGGCCGCCGTCTATCTCCAGGCAATTGTCGAAGCCCGCGCGCCTGGCATCCGCAAGGCTGCCGCTGACCGGCAGACCCGCATAGGCGAGCGACGGCGGCGGCGGTGCCGGCGGATCGGCGCTACACCCCGCGATCAGCAGCGCGGCGACGGCAACGCCAGCATGAAGCGCGCGGCGATGACGGTTGTTAGTCGGTGCCCACATGCCCCTCACCCCTTTGGGCAAGCCTATGCGGCTGCCGGCTCCGGCGCAAATGCCCGCAGGAAGAGATCGACGATGTAATCGGTCTCTTCCTCGATCTCAGCGTCGCTGAACTGGTGGCCCAGCATCGCGCGCTGCTGCGATCCCATGCACAGGCTGGTCAGCGCGAACGCCGCCTTGAGCGGATCAGACTTGCGAAGCTGGCCCTTGTGCATCGCATCCTCCAGATGCGCGGCAACGAGTTCGCGGGTCCGCTGAGGTCCGCGGCGAAAGAAGATCTGGCCCATCTCCGGCGAGCGGTCGACCTCGGCATGGATTACGCGGTGCAGCCGGATCGCGTCCCGCGAGGTTACCTTGCGCAACAAGCTGCGGATGAACGCGCACAGCGTCGCCTGCAAATTGTCCGAGGGGACCAGCAGCTGCATCACCTGCTCGCGATATTCACGCGTCACTTCGTCCAGGCACGCGTCGAACAATTCTTCCTTGGACGCGAAATAGCTCCACAAGGTGCCCTTGGAGCCGCCCAGCTCGGCCGCAATTGCCGACATGGAGACGCCGGCATAGCCCTGCTCCATGAAGTGGCGTTTGGCGATCGCGAGGATGGCGGCGCGCCGATCCTGCTTCCGCGCCTCGCGCTTGCCGAGACATTTGGGGGTTAGCATTTCCATAACCGTACTATAGGGTACGATTTTCTATTGACAAGAGCGGAACCGCTCTCCATCTGGAACTCGTACCCAATAGTACGGTTTTTCCAGACCATGATGAGTCGTTTCCCAACAAGGCCCTTGTTGCTGTCCGCTGCTGCCGCCTCGGCGCTGGCGGCGTGCGCGCCGGTGCCGAACCTCGGCGCCCGCCCGGAAGTGCGCGCGGCGGACAGCTATGCCGCCAGCCAGACGCTCGCCGGTGCGGCCCAGACGCAGGCGCAATGGCCCGTCACTAACTGGTGGACGGCCTACAATGATCCCCAGCTCAGCGCTTTGATGGACGAGGCTTTCCGCGGTGCGCCGAACCTCGCGGCTGCCGCGGCCCGGCTGCGCTCGGCCCAGGCCTATGCCGTTCAGGTAGGTGCCGCCCGCCTGCCGCGCGTCGACGCCAGCGCCTCGGCCGCAGCGAACCAGATCAACACCGGCGACAGCCTGCCGATCAACATCCCGTCGAACGTGCAGACGATCGGGTACGGCACGCTGAACCTGGCTTTCGACCTCGACCTCTGGGGCAAGAACCGCGCGCAGCTCGCCGCCGCCACCTCCGAGGCAGAAGCCGCACGGCTGGAACTGGAACAGGCGCGCCTCGCGCTCTCGACCAACATCGCCGCGGCCTATGCCGACCTCGCCCGCCTTGCGGCCGACCGCCGGGTGCAGGAGCGCGCACTGGAGGTTCGCCTCGCGACGCAGAAGCTGGTCACCGACCGCGTGACCAATGGTCTCGAAACACGCGCCGAAGAGAAGCAGGCGGCCTCGGCCGTTCCCGCGGCCCGCGCGCAGCTCGCCGCAATCGACGAGGATATCGGCCTCACCCGCAACCGCATCGCAGCGCTGCTCGGCCAGGGTCCCGATCGCGGCCTGAGCATCGCCCTGCCCGCCGCGCCGACCGAAGCGCGCGGTATCCCGGCGGACGTGACCACCGATCTGATCGGTCGCCGCCCGGATATCGCCGCCGCCCGCGCGCGCGTCGAAGCCGCTGCCAGCCGCATCAAGGCAGCGCGTGCCGACTTCTATCCCTCGATCCGCCTGAGCGCGCTCGCCGGCTATGGCGCGCTTGGCCTTGACAACCTTGTCAAGGGCAATGGCGCTTCGGTGTTCCAGGCCGGCCCCGCGATCAGCCTGCCGATCTTCCACGGCGGCGAGCTGCGCGGCCAATATGCCCGCGCCCGCGCCACCTATGACGAGGCGGTTGCCAATTACGACAACAGCGTCACCAGCGCCTATCATGACGTGGCGGATGCGGTGACCAGCCAGAAGGCGCTGGCCACGCGCCTGGCCCAGAGCCGCCAGGCGCTGGAGGATTCCGAACAGGCCTATTCGATCGCCCAGCAACGCTATCAAGGCGGGCTGTCGCGGTTTCTCGATGTTCTGACCGCCGAGGAGAGGGTGTTGCAGAACCGCCAGATCGTTGCCGGACTGGAAGCTCGTGCGTTTGCGCTCGATGTCCAGCTCGTCCGCGCCCTTGGCGGAGGCTTTTCTACCAACAACGCGGCCGCTGCCGCCGCTTCCGAGGTCAAGACCCATGGCTGATGCAGAACCCGCCATCCACTCCGCACGTGGCGACGCTGCCGACCGCAACGAACCTTCCCAGGCACCTGCCAGCACGGACATGGATGCCAGCCGGCGCAAGAACCTGCGCAAGCGCCTGATGCTCGGCGTCGGCGGCCTCGTGCTGGTCGCCGGCCTCGGCTATGGCGGCTATTACATGGCCGTTGGCAGCCATTATGTGTCGACCGACAACGCCTATGTCGGCGCTGACAGTGCCAGCATCACCCCGATGACCGGCGGCCAGGTGCTGCGCGTCGCGGTGGCCGATACCCAGGCGGTGAAGAAGGGCGACGTGCTCGTCCAGATCGACGACAGCGACGCGAAGATCGCGCTGGCGCAGGCCGAGGCCGATCTTGCCCGCGCCACCCGCCAGTTCGGCCAGACTTCGGCAACCAGCGAAGCGCTGGCCGCGCAGGTTCAGGCGCGCGAGGCCGACATCGCCCGCGCCCGTGCGCAGGTAACCGCGGCGCAGGCCGATTTCGAGAAGGCGCGCATCGACTTGTCCCGCCGTCAGAAGCTCGCGCCCAACGGCGCGGTTTCGGGCGAGGAACTGACCTCCGCGACCAACGCGTTCGCCGCGGCGCGCGCCAATCTCGAACTCGCCAAGGCCGGCCTCGCCCAGGCGAACTCGACCCGCGTCGCGGCCAGCGGACAGCTGGCGGCGAACCAGGCGCTGGTCAACGGCGCTACCGCGACCACGGCGCCGGAAGTGCTCGCCGCACGCGCCAAGGTGGATCAGGCCAAGCTCGACCTTGCCCGCACTGTGATCCGCGCGCCGTTCGACGGCGTGGTCACGCGGCGCAACGTCCAGGTCGGCCAGCGCGTCGCGCCGGGCGCCCAGTTGATGCTGATCGTTCCGCTCAACCAGCTCTATGTCGACGCCAACTTCAAGGAAGGCCAGCTGACCCGCGTGAAGGTCGGCCAGCCGGTGGAGCTGACCTCCGACCTGTATGGCGGCGACGTGAAGTATCACGGCCGGGTGATCGGCTTCTCGGGCGGCACCGGGTCGTCCTTTGCGCTGATCCCGGCGCAGAACGCGACCGGCAACTGGATCAAGGTGGTCCAGCGCCTGCCGGTGCGCGTCGCGCTCGATCCGAAGGAGCTGCAAGCGCATCCGCTTCGCGTCGGCCTGTCGATGGATGCCGAGATCGATACCTCGGCCAAGTAAGGATTGCCTGCCATGAGCGGCCAGATGCAGCGCGGGGGCTTCCTGGAGGGGCCCTCGCTGATCCTCGCCGGCGTGGTGCTGGCGTTGACCAACTTCATGGTGGTGCTCGACACCACCATCGCCAATGTCTCGGTGCCGCACATCGCCGGCAGCCTGGGCATCTCTTCGAGCCAGGGTACCTGGATCATTACCTCCTATGCCGTCGCCGAGGCGGTCTGCGTGCCGCTCACCGGCTGGCTTGCCGGCCGGTTCGGCGTGGTGCGGGTGTTCATCTTCGGCGTGATCGGCTTCGGCATCTTCTCGGTGCTGTGCGGCATGTCGACGACGCTCGGCATGCTGGTCGCCTGCCGGATCGGCCAGGGGCTGTGCGGCGGTCCGCTGATGCCGCTCACCCAGACGCTGCTGCTGCGCATCTTCAAGCCCGAACAGCATGCCCAGGCGATGGGCCTTTGGGCGATGACCACGGTCGTCGCGCCGATCCTCGGCCCGATCGCAGGCGGCACGATCAGCGACAACTGGTCGTGGCACTGGATCTTCTTCATCAACATCCCCGTCGCCGCGCTGTGCGCCTTCGGCGCGATGCGGCTGCTCACCAAGGCCGAGACACCGACGCAGAAGCTATCCGTGGATCAGGGCGGCCTGTGGCTGCTGATCCTGTGGATCGCCGCGCTGCAGATCATGCTCGACCTTGGCCGCGAGCATGACTGGTTCAACGATCCGACGATCGTGTGGCTGGGCGTGATCGCCGCGATCGGCTTCCTCGTCTTCCTGGCCTGGGAGATTACCGAGAAGAACCCGGTCGTCGACCTGCGGGTGTTCCGCCACCGCGGGTTCACCGTATCGGTAATCTCGCTGAGCTTCGCCTTCGCGACCTTCTTCGCTTCGGCGGTGATCATCCCGCAATGGCTTCAGTCGAGCCAGGGCTACACCGCGACCTATGCCGGCTATGCCACTGCCTTTTCGGGCGTGGCGGCGGTGTTCATGTCGCCGGTGGTGGCCAAGCTGTCGAACAAGGTCGATCCGCGGCTGCTGGTATCGTTCGGCATCCTCTGGCTGGGCCTGTCGGCACTGCTGCGCGTCTACTGGAACAGCCAGGCGGGCTTCTGGACCTTCGCCTTCCCGCAGTTCCTGCAAGGCTTTGGCATGCCCTTCTTCTTCATCCCGCTGACCACGCTCGCGCTGGGATCGGTGCTGCCGGAGGAAACCGCGTCGGCGGCGGGCGTGATGAGCTTCCTGCGGACGATGGCGGGCGCGATCGGCACCTCGATCTCGACCAGCATCTGGGACGACAGCTCGCGCATCGCGCGCAGCGAGATCGTGTCGCGGCTGAACACCGATCCGACGATGAGCGCACTGACCGCGCAGGGCTTCTCGATCGGGCAGGTGCGCGCCGCCGTGGAACGGGTGGTCAGCCAGGAAAGCCTGACGCTGGCGACGACCCATGTGTTCCTGCTGTCGGCGATCATCTTCGTGTTCGCGGCCGGGATCATCTGGTTCACGCCCCGCCCGCGCGGCAAGGTGGATACCAGCGCCGCGCACTGATTTTCCCGAATTCGTAAAAGCAGATAGCCCGTTCCAGGGATGGAGCGGGCTATGTGTCGTATATGCGACAGAAACGTTACGACATACGTCATTCGCGCATTGACACCGTGCGTCCCGGGGATAGCATCCTGAGTGCAAGAAAGAAAAATGTCAGGGGTCGGATGTCTGTATCGGTGCTTTGATCAATAATAGGGTGATCAAATGACCGACTATCGATTTCCGGGCGGCGCTTCGGCGCCGCCTATGCAGATGGCATCGCAAACACGGTCATGCTCTTGTGACCGATATGGCCTGACTCCTATCGAATAATTGAGACGACACGCTGCCAAGATCCGTGCGATCCGGACAAAGCAGCAGCATGCCGGGATGACGTGTTCAGGATGACAGAAGCGATAGTTTCTCTGTCCTCCCACTATTCGTCCCGACGATTTGCGCGGGCCCGGTTCGAACCTGTTTTGATGTGACGTCGCCGCGCCCCCGCAGGGGAGCACGGCATGAAGACGTGCGGCCGCGCCCCAGGGCGCCGCGGCACCTGCGTACCCGTGTTGGGACGACCAACCCCGTTCGCGAAGCCGCGGCTCGGGGAACGGACAGCCATGTCCTCAGCCGGGCCGACACCCAGCGAACGAGAAAGAAGAACAGACCGCACGAGGAACGAACGACAACCATCAGCCTTCGGGGGGCACGATCGAATGCAATTTCGCGAAACGGCATCGTTCACGGTTCTGGCCATCACCCTGGCGCTCGCCGCCACACCCGCCTTCGCGCAGGACAGCGCGGCGCCCGCGGCACAGGGCGACGACATCATCGTCACCGGCACCCGCGTCACCGGCCTGCGCGCCGCGGACAGCCCCGCGCCGATCCAACTGCTGAGCGCGGCGGACCTCTCCCGCACCGGCCAGCCCGACCTGATCCAGGCGCTCGCCCAGAACCTGCCGAGCGTGCAGGCCCAGGCGTTCGGCAGCGATCTCCAGGCGCACAACCTCCAGATGAAGCTGCGCGGCCTCAGCCCCAACCACACGCTGGTCCTGCTCAACGGCAAGCGCCGCCACGGCACCGCCAACGTCTCGGTCGCCGGCGGTCCCTATGGCGGCAGCGCCGCGCCGGACATCAGCTTCATCCTGCCCGACTCGATCGACCATATCGAAGTGCTGCAGGACGGTGCCGCCGCGCAGTACGGCACCGATGCGATCGCGGGCGTGATCAACATCATCCAGAAAAAGGCCGACCACGGCGGCATGATCGATGTCACCGGCGGCCGCTATTACGACCAAGGCGGCAAGACCTACGCCTTCTCCGGCAATATCGGCTTCGCACCGATCGAGAATGCGTATGTGAACATCACCGCCGAGAAGAAGCACAAGGGCTTCAGCTTCCGCGGCGACGTCAACCCGCAGGTCTATGGTAACAACGCCAACGCCACCAAGTACCTGACGCTCTATCCGGGCATCAAGAACCTGCCCTACTACCCGTACACCAACCGCATCCTCGGCGACCCGGAAGTCGATCAGAGCTCGGTGATGGTCAATGCCGGCTATGATTTCGGCGGCTTCGAATTCTACACCTTCGGCAGCTACGGCCATAAGAACGCGCGCGCCTATGAGAATGTCCGCACGCCGGACGTGGTGGTCAGCAAGGCGGGCACGCCGCTCTACCCCAACGGCTTCCAGCCGCTCGAGGCGATCTCCGAGACCGACTATGCCGTTACCGGCGGCTTTCGCGGCAGCATCGGCGCCACCACCTTCGACATCGCCTCCACCTATGGGGACGATTTCGTCGGCGTGTACGTCCAGAACTCGGCCAACGCCGCGCTCTACAAGGACACCGGCTTCACCCCGACCGAGTTCCACAATGGCGACTTCAAGGCCAGCCAGTGGACGAGCACGCTCGACCTCACCCATCCCTTCGACATCGGGCTGGCAGAGCCGCTCAACGTCGCCGGCGGCCTCGAATACCGTCGCGAGACCTATGGCATCGTCTCGGGGGACCCGGCCTCCTATTACGGCTCGGGCGCCCAGTCCTTCTTCGGCTACAGCCCGAACGATGCCGGCAACCACAGCCGCACCAACTTCTCGCAATATCTCGACATCAGCGTGAAGCCGGTCGATGCATGGCTGATCGACGGCGCGGTCCGCCACGAACATTACAGCGATTTCGGCGACACCACCGTCTTCAAGCTGACCAGCCGCTACGACATCACCAAAGCGATCGCGATCCGCGGCACCGTCTCCACCGGGTTCCGCGCGCCGACGCTGGCCGAGGGCTTCTATTCGGGCATCAATGTCGGCCCGAACAGCGTATCGGGCGTGCTGCCGGCCAACTCGCCGGGTGCCAAGGCGCTGGGCTTCGGCGGCCTCAAGCCGGAGAAGTCGACCAACTTCAGCGCAGGCTTCGTCTTCACGCCCAGCCCGCACGTCAACGTCACGCTCGACGCCTATTGGATCGAGATCCGCGACCGCATCCTGATCTCGAGCACCTTCTACGGCTTCAACGGCAAATTTTGCCCGCAGGGCTATGCCGGCTCCAACAAGGCGAACTGCGTCGTTTACAACGCGGACATCTTCAATACCTACAACCAGCAGGCCGTCTACAACGCCGTCGCCACCGCGCTGGGCGGCACCATCCCCAGCTATGTGCTCACCGACGTCAACGGCGAGCGCAACATCGACGGCACCGTCTCGGTCCAGACCTTCGTCAACGGCGCCAAGATGCGCACCCGCGGCATCGACTTCGTCGCCAGCTACGACATGGACAGCCCGATCGGGAAGGTGAACTGGACGCTCTCGGCCAATTACAACGACAACAAGGTCAAAAGCATCGCATCGCTGCCCTCGGCGCTCTACGTCAACAAGGCCAATCCGGCGCTATCGGCGCTGATCAACAATTACTCGATCATCGAGCTGGAGAACAGCACGCCCAAGTTCCGCGCAACGCTGGGCGCCTTCTGGGAATCCGGACGGTTCAGCCTGAACTTCCGCGAGAGCTACTACTCCAAGGTCTATGCGCTGGAATCGACCCCGGGCAACAGCCCGCTCAAGGGTGCCGATCTCCAGGTGCCGGTCAATGCTGCCTTCATCACCGATCTCGAAGGCAGCGTGAAGATCACGGAAGGGCTCAAGCTCTCGGTCGGCGCGAACAACCTGTTCAACCATTACCCGACCGAGCGCTCGTTCGAGAATATCCGCTCGGCCCAGCTCGCCGCCGGCTCGCGCGGCTATTCGTCCAACCTCTACCCCACCATTTCGCCCTACGGGATCAACGGCGGATATTATTACGGCCGGATCAGCCTGAAATTCTGAAGCTCTGCCGGCCGGGGGCACCGCCCTCGGCCAGTCCTGTCGCGTGCGAGAACATAAACCGGGAGTGATGTCCTTTGCTTACCTCATCCATGGACTGGCTGATCCCCCTGCTGGGCCTGCTGGTCGCCGGGCTCGCTGCCGGTTTCGCCGGCGGCGTGTTCGGCATCGGCGGCGGCTTCGTCGTCGTCCCCGCCCTGCTGCTGATGCTGCCGCTGCTCGGCGGTGAGCATAGCCAGTACGCCCATGTCGCGATCGGCACGTCCGCCGCGACGATCATCATCACCTCGATCCGATCGGTGCTGAGCCACCACAAGCGCGGCTCGGTCGATTTCGAGATCCTCAAGACCTGGGCGCCCTGGGTGGTGCTGGGCGACGGCGTCGGCGTGCTGCTCGCCAGCCATGTCGACGGCCGGGTGCTGACCATGGTCTTCGCCAGCGGCGTGCTGCTGATGTCGGTCAACTTCCTGGTGCCCAAGCTCGGCAACCGGGTGATCAGCGACCACATGCCCGGGGGCGTCACCCGCGTCGCCATCGCCGGGGGGCTCGGCACCTTCTCGTCGCTGCTCGGCATCGGCGGCGGCACGATCGCGATCATGGTGATGACGCTGTGCGGCCGCTCGATCCACCGCGCGGTGGGCACCGCGAGCGGCATCGGCACGCTGATCGCCGTGCCCAGCGCGATCGGCTTCGCGATCATCGGCTTGCGCGAGCCGGGACTGCCCTGGGGATCGCTCGGCTTCGTCAACCTGCCCGCGACGGTCGCCATCGCCTCGATGTCGATGCTCACCGCCCCGCTGGGAGTCGCGGCGGCCCACGCTTTACAACCAGCCATGCTGAAACGGGTATTCGGCATTTACCTCATCGTCATCGCGCTGGTGATGTTCCACAATGCGCTGAAGTTCTGACGCGCGTCTCGATCGAAACAGGGAGACCCACGACATGACCATCCTCGAAACGCTCAAGAAGCCGGAAGTCGCCGAGGACCTGCGCGGCCGCGGCTATTCGCGCCGTGACATGGGGCGCATCGCCGCCCTGCTCGGCGGCACGGTCGCGCTCGGCCGCGCGGCGCCCGCCTTCGCCCAGCAATCGGCCAAGGCGGTGATCGGCGCGGTCCGCATCGGCTCCAACGAATGCTGGACCGGCCCGCTGCCCGCAGGTGCCGCGGCGGCGATGAAGATCGTCACCGAAGGCAATCGCTACGAGCCGAACGGCGAGCACGAGCAGCTGTTCGCCGCCGTCTCGGCGGTAGAGGGCTTGCCCGCCACGCACATCAAGGCTTGGCCCGGCTCGAGCGACCCGCTCAACCGCGCCGCCGTCACCTTCGCCTCGCCGACGCGCGGCATCGTCACCGCCGATCCCACCTATGAGCAGATCTGGCGCACCGCCGCATGGATCGGCGCAAAGGTCACCAAGGCGCCGCTCGGGCCGCAATACCAGCACGACGTCAAGGCGATGCTGGCGGCGGACCCCAACGCCGGGCTCTATTATGTCTGCTCGCCCAACAACCCGACCGGCACGCTGACCCCGATCGCCGACATCGTCTGGCTGGCGGAGAACAAGCCCAAGGACGCGGTGCTGATCGTCGACGAGGCCTATATCCACTTCGCTGACGCCCCCAATGCCGCCAAGCTGGTCACCGCCCGCGACGACGTGCTGGTGATGCGCACCTTCTCCAAGCTGTTCGGCATGGCCGGCATGCGGCTGGGCCTCACCTTCGCGGCACCGGCGCTGCACGACAAGATGATGCGCTATGACGGCATGCAGGTGACCAACATGCTGCCGATGACCGCAGTGGCCTGCGGCACCGCCTCGATCCCGCTCGCCGCCGAGATCAAGGCGCGGCGCGACGAGATGATCGCGGTGCGCGAGAAGACCATCGCCCATCTCCAGAACCGTGGGCTCAAGGTGCTCCCGGGCAGCCATGCCAACATGTTCATGACCGAGTGGAAGGGGCGCGCGCCCAAGGAGATGATGGCGGCCTTGCTCGCCCAGAACGTCCAGATCGGCCGTTCCTGGACCGCCTATCCGATGATGTCGCGGGTCACCGTCGGCTCGGCGGCGGATATGGAGAAGTTCCGGATCGCCGTCGACAAGGTGCTGATGGCCTGAATTGCGGTGCCTGGCCCGCGCCGCCTGCCTGGGCGGCGCGGGTCTGTTTTTCCTCAGCCCTGCGGTGCGATCGGCAGCATCGCTTCGAACCGCGCGCCGCCCTCCCCATCCAGCAATGTCAGGTCGCCGCCATGGGCGAGCAGGATCTGCCGGGCGAGCGCCAGCCCCACCCCGCTGCCCTGCGGCTTGGTGGTGAAGAACGGGCGGAAGATCGCGCCGCGATCCGCCTCGGTGACGCCCGGGCCATTGTCCCAGACCTGCCAATAGGCGGCGCACTCGTCGCGCCATAGCGACAGGCCGACCTGCCCGTCAGCATCCCTACCGACTGCCTCGGCGGCATTCTGGAGCAATGCCCAGAGCGCCGCGCTCAGCTGGTCGGCGTCGCCGTGCAGGCGCACCGGCGCTGCGGCCTCGAACGCCAGCGGCAGGTCCGGCCAGCGCGTGGCGAACAGCCGCGCCAAATCCTCGGCCCCCTCGCGCAGGTCGAGCGGGGCGAAGCGCGGCGCCGGCAGCCGCGCCAGTGAGCGATAAGCCTCGCCGAACCGCTGCAGTCCCTCCGCCCGGCGCGCGACGGTGCCGATCGCATCGCGCAGCGCCGGAATCGACGGCGCAGGCTCCTCCAGCATGTCCGCCGCGGTGCGGCTGAGCGAGGCGATCGGGGTCAGCGCATTGACGATCTCGTGGCTCAGCACCTGCACCAGGTCGCGCAGCGTCGCCGCCTCGGCTGCCTTCAGCTCGGCATCGATGTCGATCAGCGCCGCCAGCCGGCTCTGTGCCCCGCCGAGCGCGAAGTCGCTGGTGGTGAGCGCATAGCTGCGCCCGCCGATCGCCACGGTGGCAGCCCGGCCGGAGGCATCGCCGATCGCCTCGACCAGCAGCGCCGGCGGGTCGGCGACGAGGTCCGCCGCGCCGAACAGCCGCCGCGCGGCACGGTTGATCGCGGTGAGCCGCCCCTCGCCGTCGAGCGTGACGATGGGCGCGGGGGAAAGATCGAGCAGCGCGGTCAGCCGTCGCTCGCGATGCGCGGGGTCGGGCGCGGGCATCGGTGCAGCGACCGGTACCAGCTTGGGCCGCTGCGCCTCGACGATGCCGGTGACCACCCCCCATAGCGCCGCCAGCGCCGACACCAGCGCGCTGGCATAGAGCCCCGCGCTCCACGCGACAGCGAACGCGCCGCCCGCCAGCAGCAGCAACGTCCCCCGCAGCAGCGCGGCCCAGCCCCTCGAGGTCATGCCCAAGCGTCGCATCCTCCCCTAACCCCTCCCGCTTGCGGGAGGGGTTAGGGGAGGGTGTGAGAGGCGAGCACAGGCGAACGTCGCAAGCGCGCTAAAGTCCGCCATCCCGCGTCTTCCAGCACCTCCCTCGGCTTCCCGTACACACCCTCCCCCTGCCCTTCTCGCAAGCGGGAGGGGAGAAAAGGGCGCGCCGCGCGCAAGGGCCTGCACCTCACAACCCATATTTCGCCATCCGACGATAGAGCGCCGCCCGCGTCAGCCCGAGCTCGGCCGCCGCGCGGCTGACGTTGAACGCGTGCCGCTTGAGCGCCGCCGCGACCAGCGCCGCCTCGCTCCGCCCCAGATTGAGGTCTGCCTTGATCGCGCGCGGCTCCAGCGTGTCCTCGGGCAGGCTAAGTCCCAATGCGGGGACATCGATCGCGTCGCCGCCGCCGAGCAGCACCGCGCGCTCGATCGCTTGTCGGAGGCCGTGTACCCCATCGGGCCAGGCATCGGCCGCGATCGCCCGCGCTGCCTCTTCGGTCAGCGGGCGCAGGGGCTGGGCGTAGCGCCCGGCGTAGAGCGCACAGAAATGCCGGGCGAGCAGCAGCGCATCCCCGCCGCGATCGGCGAGCGGCGGCAAGTCGATTTCCACCGTGTTGAGCCGGAAGCGCAAATCGTCGCTCAGCGCCGAGCGGGTGCCGGCCCGGTCCCGCCGGCTGGTGGCAAGCACGCGCAGCCCACCGAGACGCCGCGCCAGCTCGGGCTGGAGCGCGGGCGCAAGCTGGTCCACCGCCTCGATCAGCAGCGTTCCGCCCGCGGCCGCGGCGACCCGCGCCTCGATCGATGCGAGATCCGCAACTGCCGCATCCAGCGTCATCAGCGGCCGCTCGGCACGCCCCGAGGCGCGGTGGAGCATCTGCGCCGCCAGCGTCTTGCCGCTTCCCGCGGGGCCGCTGAGCAGTACCGCGGCATCGGTTGGCCCCACGCGCGCGATCAGCCCGCGTGCCGCCTCGATGGCAGGCGCCTCGCCGAGCAGCAGCAGCGCCTCCTCGCCGCTCGGCGCCGGGGCGGCGACCAGCTTGGCCCGGCGCAGCGCCACCGCCCGCTCGACGGTGGCGAGCAGTCGCTCGTTGCTCCACGGCTTGATCACGAAGTCGCTCGCCCCGCCGCGCATCGCCTGCACCGCCACCGCGATGCCGCTATGGCCGGTGACCACCACCACAACCGCGTTGCGATCGGCCGCGATCAGCCGGTCGAGCATGCGAAACCCCTCCTCGCCGGACGTACGCCCGCGTGCGAAATTGAGATCAAGCAGGATCGCGTCCACCGGCCCCTCCGCCAGCCGCACCCAGGCGGCATCGGGATCGGGCGCGCCGAGGACGCGCAGGTCATTGCGCTCCAGCAACAGCGTCGCCGCGCGAACAATGTCGGGATCGTCGTCGATCACCAGGATGGTCGGTGATTCGGTGGGCACTGGCTTGACCGCTCCTGACACGTGTTCGGAATCGCACACTAGCTTGGACACTGTTCGCTCGAAGCGCCAGCCCTTTCCAAATACACCATCAATGTCAGCAATTTAGACCCGTACGCTGGCGTACCGTACACTGTTCGCCATGGACGTTACGCCTCTTCACACCAATGGCGCCGCGATGGATCGGCGGATCGAGCGCCCCCATGCGCGCCACCGCAAGCTGGCGATACGCATCGGCATGGGCTTGGCGGTCGTCGCTGCGGCGGCCGCGCTCTGGTGGTTCCTGCCCAGCTCCGGCAGCCTGGCCGTCGACGCAGCGACGATCCGCATCGCCTCCGTCACCCGCGCCGCCTTTGCCGATTACGTGCCGCTGCGCGCCCAGGTCGCCCCACTCCAGACCGTCTACGTCACCGCGACCAGCGGCGGGCAGGTCGAGGCGCTGATCGCCAGCGACGGCCAGTCGGTCGCCGCCGGTGCCCCGCTCGCCCGGCTCGCCAACCCGACGCTGGCGCTCGACGTCGCCAGCCGCTCGGCCAATATCGCCGGGCAGCTCAGCTCGATCAGCGGCCAGCGCCTTTCGATCCAGCAGAGCCGCGAACAGACCGAGCGCGACATCGCCTCCGCCCGCAACGAACTCGCCAAGTCCGAGGCCCTGCTCCGCCAGAAGCAGATCCTGTTCGACAAGCAGATCGTCACCGCCGCCGCGGTCACCCCGCTGCGCGAGGAAGTTTCGTACCAGCGCGCGCGGCTGACCGCCCTGGCCCGCAACGCCGCCGAGGCGGACAAGATGCTCGCGGACCAGTCCAATGGCGTCGACGCCACTGCTGGTGAGCTGCGCGAGAGCCTCGCCATGACTCGCGCCGGCCTCGCCGCGCTGGTGGTGCGCGCGCCGGTCGCCGGGAGGCTGACCGCCTTCACCCTGCAGCCGGGCCAGATGATCAAGCCGGGCGATGCGGTGGGCCAGGTCGATTCCGAGCGCGCCTGGAAACTTACGGCGGACGTCGACCAATTCTATCTCGGCCGCGTCCGTATCGGCCTCACCGCGGTTGCCGATCTCGATGGGCGCAGCCTGCCGCTGACCGTCATCAAGGTCCTGCCCCAAGTCACCGAAGGGCGATTTCGTGTCGAGCTCGGCTTCAAGGGTGCCCCGCCCGCGGGTCTGAACCGTGGCCAGACGCTCGACGTGCGCCTCGTCCTCGGCGCCAATCGGCCCGCGGTCGTCGCGCCGTCAGGCGGCTGGCTCGATGCGGGCGGCACCACCGCCTTCGTGCTGACCAGCGACAGCCGCGCCGTGCGGCGGGCGATCACCACCGGCCGCAGCAACCCCGACCAGGTCGAAGTGACCAGCGGCCTCGCCCCCGGCGACCGCATCGTCACCACGCCGCTCGGCACCTACGCCCCCTACCAGACCCTACTCATCCACTAGGAGCCCGCCATGATCCAGCTCAACGCCATCCACCGCGCCTATCGCTCTGACGACGTCGAGACGACCGCGCTCGCCGAGATCGACCTGACCGTGCAGGCCGGCGAGTTCCTCGCGATCATGGGCCCCTCGGGCTGCGGCAAGTCGACGCTGCTCAACATCCTCGGCACGATCGACCGGCCGACCAGCGGCGCCTATCTGTTCGAGGGCGAGGACATCGCCAAGGTGCCCGAAGCGCAGCTGGCCAGGCTCCGCCGCGACCGGCTTGGCTTCGTGTTCCAGAGCTTCAACCTGATCGACGAGTTGACCATCGCCGAGAATGTCGCGCTGGCGCTCGCCTATCGCTCGATGCCGGCGCGCGAGAAGCGCGAGCGGGTGGACGCGGCGATGGACCGGGTTGGCATCGCGCACCGCCGCAACCACCATCCGCACCAGCTTTCGGGCGGCCAGCAGCAGCGCGCCGCGATCGCCCGCGCGATCGTCAGCGAGCCCAGGCTGATTCTCGCCGACGAGCCGACCGGCAACCTCGATACCGAGAATGGCGCGCAGGTGATGGACATCCTCACCCGGCTCAACGCCGACGGCGCGACGATCGTGATGGTCACCCACTCGCCCGCCCATGCCGATATCGCCAAGCGCACGGTGCACATGCTCGACGGGCGGATCCTCTCCGCGGTGCGGCGGGCGGCGTGAAGCTCGATCGCGCGCTGACCGTGCTGGTGCTGCTGCTCCTCGCCGTCGCCCTGCTCCGCCATCTTTCCGCCACCCGCGAACCGGGAGTGACGCCATGACCTCCGCGCTGACCAGCTTCTACCGCGCGCTCACTCGCCACAAATTGTTCGCCGCGCTCAACATCGGCGGGCTGGCGCTCGGCATCGCGGTGTTCCTGGTGCTGACCCTGTTCGTGCGGTTCGAGACCGGGTTCGATCGCTGGATCCCCGGCGCGGACCAGCTCTACATCGTCCAGGAAACCTACCACATGCCGGGCTATCCGGAGACGCCGAACCCCTACACCATGGGCAACGAGCTGCTGCATCTGCGCGCGGACTATCCGCAGCTGCAGGGCTTCCGGATCGCGCAGATGGACGCGACGGTGCGGCAGGGCACCTCGAACACCCGCGAGACCATGGCGGCGGTCGATCCCAATTTCTTCGCGCTGATGCGGCTGCCGGTCGTGGCCGGGGACCCGACACGCACGCTGGCCAATCCGGACGGCCTGGTCATCACGCAGCGTGCCGCGACCAGCTATTTCGGCCTCACATCGCCGATCGGCCGCACCCTCACCGTCATCGCCAATGGCACGACCTATACCTATCGCGTCGGCGCGGTGATCGCGGACATGCGCAAGGACCAGAGCTACACCGCCGAGCTGTTCGTGCCATTCATTGCATCGCGCTTCGCCGGCGACAATTTCGATCACTGGGGCAGCACCTCGCTGGTGACGCTGCTGCGCTTCCCCGATCGTGCCGCGGCCCAGCAGTTTGAAGGCGAGTTGCACCGGTTCGCCGAACGACGCGTGTACGGCGGCGACATCAAGAAGGGCGAGTGGGAGCAGTCGCTGCGCCCCTTGGTCGACAACCACCTCTATGCGGCATCCGACCGTGCGGTGGTGACCACCTTGGGCGCGGTGGGCGTGCTCACCCTGCTGATCGCGATCGTGAACTATATCAACCTCGCCACCGCGCGCGCCGGACTGCGCGCCCGTGAGGTGGCCGTGCGCAAGGTGCTCGGCGGCACCCGCCGGGCGCTCACCCGCCAGTTCCTCACCGAAGCGATGCTGACGGTCATCCTCTCGGCGGTGATCGGGCTTGCCTTGGCGGAGATCGCACTGCCGCTGATCAACACGCTGGGTGGGATGGCGCTACGGATCGACTATTGGGGCACGAACAGCGTGCTGCTGCTCCTCGTGCCGCTGGTGCTGGTGGTCGGCGGGGTGGCGGGCCTCTACCCGGCGGCGGTGCTGGCCGGCTTCCGCCCGGCAGCGGTGCTCGCCGCCGCGCGTGCGCCGGGCGGTGGCCGCGCCGGCGCCCGCGTCCGCGCCGGGCTGGTCGTCGTTCAGTTCTCGATCGCGATCGCCTTCGCGATCGGCACCACGGTGATGCTCGCGCAGGCCGCCCACGTCCGCAACGCCGATCTCGGCTTCCGGCGCGACGGCCTCTACGTGGTGCGCTCGCTCAACAGCGGATCTGTGCTGCCCGAGCAGAAGACCGCGCTGATGCGCGCCTTCGCGGCATTACCCGGCGTCAGCAATGTCACCATGGCGCAGAACGCGCCGGGCGATCAGGACGTCACCAACTTCTCAACGATGTACCAGCCGGGGATGCAGGGCATCCGCGCGCCCTCGCTGATGGATGTGCGCGTCGGCGACCATTATTTCGATACGTTCGGCGCGCGGCTGGTCGCGGGGCGCCTGTTCGATCGCTCGCGTCCGGCCGATGACCGCGCACTCCGCGCCCAAGGCAGCACCGCGCCCTTCAACGTGGTGATCAATCGCCGGGCCGCCGGCCTGCTCGGCTTCGCCAACCCCCAGGCGGCGATCGGCAAGCAGATCGAAGGCGACGCCTCAATGACGATCATCGGCGTGATCGACGACCTGCGCTTCCGCGGCCCACGTCAGGCAATCAGCGGGACGTTCTATCGCCTCGACACCCGGCCGCTGAACGACGCCTTCATCACGCTGCGATACAGCGGTGATCCGCAGAAGATGGCCGATGGCGTCGAGGCCACGTGGAAGCGGATCGTCCCCACCGAGCCCTTCCGGGGCCGGACGATCGAAGAGAATCTGTACAAGGCCTATTACGAGGAGGACACCCGCCGCGGCCGGCTGTTCACCATGGGTGCGGTGCTGGCGATCGGGATCGGCTGCATCGGCCTCTACGGGCTCGCCGCCTTCGATACGACGCGGCGGATCAAGGAAATCGGCATCCGCAAGGCGCTGGGCGCCTCCACCCGCGACGTGCTCCAGCTGCTGGTGGCGAAGTTCCTGCGGCCGGTGCTGCTCGCCAACCTGATCGCCTGGCCGCTCGCGTGGGTGGCGATGCAGCGCTGGCTGTCGACCTTCGACGACCGGATCGGCCTGTCGCCGCTCTACTTCCTCCTCGCCTCCGCCGTCGCCGTGCTGATCGCGGTCGCCACCGTCATCGGCCAGTCCTGGCGCGTCGCCCGCGCCGAGCCGGCCCGCGCGCTGCGCTACGAATAAGGATCGCACCATGCACCGCCTCGCCTGGCTCGCCCTGTATCGCTCGTTCACCCGGCACAAGCTGTTCACGCTCGTCAATATCGGCGGGCTGGCGCTCGGCATCGCGGTGTTCCTGATCCTCTATCTGTTCGTCCGGTACGAAACGACCTTCGACCACGCCGTGCCGGGCTGGGACCGCACCTGGGTGGTACAGCGCACCCTGCAATTCCCCGGCGCCAACGAAGTGAACATTCCGTCCCGCCGGGAGATGCTGGACCAGCTGAAGGCCGATCGTGCCGGGCTCGCCGGCACGCGGCTGCTGCTGAGCAGTGCCGCCCTGCAGACCGGCAGGGGCAGCACCGCCGTCCAGTTCGGCGAGCTCGACGCGAACTTCTTCCAGCTATTCCCCTTCCCGGTCGTGGCGGGCGATCCCACCGCCACGCTGCAGCGCCCGGACGGGGCGGTCATCACCGAGCGCCTGGCGGAGACGCGCCTCTCCGGCGGCTCGCCGATCGGACGAGTGTTGAAGCTTACGATCGGCGACAAGCCGCGTCTGGTGCGCGTCGGCGCGGTAGTGCGCCTTCCCCGGGCGATCAGCCTCACGGGGGATGTGTTCATCCACCTCGCCCCCGACGCGCCGCTTTTCGGGGACAGCAGACTGGGCCTGCAAACCATCTTGCGGATGGCGCCGGCGGATCGGGCCGCCGTGGAAGCGCTGGTCGCCGGATATGACAAGCGCCACCCCGACCCCAGCCTGGCCAACGCACCCCGCGGCATCCGCGTGACCACCAGCCTGACGCCACTCGGCGCGTTGCACTTGCGTGCCGCCCGCGATCGCATCGTGGTCGCGACGCTCGGGCTGGTCGGCGCGCTCGCACTGCTGGTTGCGATCGGCAACTATGTGAATCTGGCCACCGCCCGCGCCGGCCTGCGTGCCCGCGAAGTGGCGATGCGCAAGACCCTTGGCGCCACCCGCGGCGCGCTGATCGGCCAGTTTCTTGCGGAGTCGCTTGCTACCACCGCTATTGCCGCGCTGCTCGGTCTCGCGCTGGTCGAGATCGCGCTTCCGCTGGTAAACGCGATCGGCGGAACGGATCTCCACCTGCGCTATGGGGGAGGCGAGACGATCCTGCCGGCGTTGGCAGGCCTGATCCTGGTCGTGGGCCTGGTCGCAGGGGTCCATCCAGCCTTCGTCCTGTCGGGCTTCCGGCCCGCCGCTGTCCTCGCCGCAGCGGGCGCAACCGGTGGCGGCCGCAGCGGTCGGCTGCTGCGGGGAACGCTGGTGGTACTGCAGTTCGCCATTGCGATCATGCTGATGATCGGCACCGGCGTGCTGCTCGCACAGCTATGGCACATCCAGACGGCGAATCTCGGCTTTGACCGTCAGGGCCTGGCGATGGTCTCCTCCTTCGGCGACGCTGGGCTGGACGCCGCCCAGCGCCGCGACGTTGCCGCGGCGATCGCTTCTCTACCCGGTGTGACCGGCGTCGCCCAATCCGCGATTGCCCCCGGCGGCGGCAGCTTCGGGATCATGGAGATGCACCGCGAGGATCGGGGCGGCGAAAAAGTGTCGGTGATCCAGGCCTCGGTCGGGCCCGGCTTCTTCCAGCTCTATGGCACGCGGCTGCTGGCCGGACGCTGGTTCGATGCGCGCCGCTTTGCGAGCGACGACGCGACCGACGGCAAGGTCCACAGCGTCATCCTCAACCGCACCGCCGCAGCCCGCCTCGGCTTCGCAACCCCTGCAGCTGCGGTGGGCAAGGTACTGGTCGGCAGCGGGAGCGTGCAGACCGTGATCGGCGTGGTCGAGGACCTGCGGCTGATGGGACCGGTCGACCCCGTCGAAGCGCAGGCCTATGCCCTGCAGACCACGGGCCTCGCCTCTCCGGTGCTAAGCCTGCGCTATACCGGCGGCGACAGTCGTGCCCTGCTGGACCGCATCGAGGCCGCATGGCGCCATATCGTTCCCGCCGTTCCGCTGCGGGCGCAGACCGTCGACCAGCTGCTCTACGAAACCTACGTTCGCGCCGACCTCCAGCGCGCCCGCCTGTTCACCGCGGGCGCCGGGCTGGCGGTGCTGATCGGCTGCATCGGGCTCTACGGCCTTGCCGCCTTCGATACCGAGCGACGGATCAAGGAGATCGGTATCCGCAAGGCACTCGGCGCCTCGACGCGCGACGTGCTCCAGCTGCTGCTCGCCAAGTTCCTGCAGCCGGTGCTGCTCGCCAACCTTCTCGCCTGGCCGCTGGCCTGGGCGGCGATGCAGCGCTGGCTGGCGGGTTTCGACGACCGGATCGCGCTCACCCCCTGGTATTTCCTGGGTGCCTCGGTGCTCGCGGCGGCGATCGCGGTGCTGACCGTGCTCGGCCAGTCCTGGCGGGTCGCCCGCGCCGAGCCTGCACGCGCGCTGCGCTATGAATAGCCTTGCAAAGCAAAGACGATGGGGCGGGACTTGCGGAGACTTGCAGTTCGGCTAGTGTCGATCGCCGGGGGTTGATCGATGCACGACGGGAAAGGGGCGGACGAGCGGCTGGTGGCCGCGCACCAGGCATTGCGCGATTCCGGCCGGATCCAGTTCGATCTCAAGACAATCGAGCCGCCGCCCGCTCCCCCCGGCTGGATCGAAGACCTGTTTCGAACGCTCGGGCGGTGGCTGGCGCCGGTCGGCCGCTTCCTGCGCTGGGTGACGAGCTTCATGCCCGAAGCGCCCTATGCTCGGATCCTGCTGTGGGGCGTAATCGTCGTGCTCGCCGGGCTGCTGCTTCGCGTCCTCTATGTCGGGCTGCGGCACGGCGAGTGGCGGCTGCCATGGCGGAAGCGGCGGCGCGACGGCGCGAGCATCGGCCCGTCGGAAACACCGGACACGGCGTGGGTGCCGGCAGCGGCCCCCGCCCGGCAATGGCTGGCAGAGGCCGATCGTCTTGCCGCAGCCGGCGATTATGCCGCTGCCGTGCACCACCTGCTGCTGCGGAGCATCGACGACATCGCCCGCCGGCGCCCGCGGCTGCTGCGCCCCGCGCTGACCAGCCGCGAGCTGGCCCGCACCGATGCGATCCCGCCCGCACCGCGCCGGCTATTCGCCGACCTTGCCGCGGTGGTCGAGCGCAGCCTGTTCGGTGGCCGCGCGATCGACGCCGCAGAATGGAGCCGCTGCCGCGACGCCTATGCCGATTTCGCCCGCGCGCGGAGCTGGCAGGGATGAGCGACATCGCGATCGGCGGAGGCCCCGCCGCACCCTCCGCGTTCAGCCTCCGCACCATCGTGGTGATGCTCGCGGTGGGCATCCTCGGCTTCATCGGCACGGTGGTGCTCGGCGCCTACGCCCCCGACCTTCGCGGCGGCGAGAATGGCGGGGCGCACGCCCTGTCGAACGCCGCCACCGGCTATAGCGCGCTGGTGGCGCTCGCCCAGGCGACCGACCGCCGCGCCCGCATTACGCGCAGCCCCGCTGCGTTCGACACCGAGGACCTCCTGGTCGTGACCCCGGAGCGCGGCGAGACCGACATCAGCGCGGTGCTGCAGCGCCGCCTCGCCAGGCCGACCCTGTTCATCCTGCCCAAGTGGCAGACCGTTGCCGACCCGAAGCACCCCGGCTGGGTCCGCTCGAACGGATTGCTCCCGGCCGCGGAACCGCTTGGGGTTCTGGCGCCGGGCATCCGCTTCGGCATGGTTCGATACCGCTCCGGGGGCGAGTTCTTGCAGGGCGAGGGACTGCCGTCCGGCATTCGCCTGCATGCGCCGCGCATGGTCCAGGCGATCACCGGCATGCGGGCGACGCCACGCGAGGACGGGTCGACGCCGACGCTGTACCCGCTGATCACCGACCGCGCCGGGAACATCCTGCTCGCCGAAGTCGGCGACGGACCGTTGTACGTGCTTGCCGATCCGGATCTGTTGTCCAACCAGGGCCTGAAGGACGTCGAGGCGGCGCGTTCGGCGCTGCTGCTGCTGGACTGGCTCAATTCGAACAACCCCGAAGGCATCGCCTTCGACGTGTCGCTCAACGGGCTGGGCGTGACGCGCAGCCCGTTGAAGCTGCTGCTCGAGCCGCCCTTCCTGGCGCTGACCCTCACCATCGTCGCCGCGCTGATCCTCGCAGGCTGGCATGGCGCCGCACGCTTCGGCCCGCTGGCGCGCCGCGAGCGGGCGATCGCACTCGGCAAGACCGCGCTGGTCGACAACGGCGCGATGCTGGTCCGCAAGGCGCGGCGCGAGGCGGCGATGGGCGCGCGTTATGCCGCGATGATCCGCGAGCGCGCCGCCCGCATCTTCGGCGCACCGGCCCGGCTGCGCGACGCCGCGCTCGATGCCTATCTCGACGCGCTGGGGGGGCCGGCGGCCTTTACCGATCTCGCGCGGAACGCCGAGCGGGCGCGCGACCGCGCCTCGCTGCTCGACGCTGCGCGCGCACTACACCAATGGCACATCGAAAAACTGGGGAAGAGCAAGTGAGCGTTGCAGAAGTCCAGGCGCTGGCCGCCGATATCCGCGCGCAGGTGGCCCGCGCCGTGGTGGGCCATGAACCGACGGTCGAGCTAATGCTCGTCGCGCTGCTCTCGGGCGGCCACATCCTGCTGGAAGGGCCGCCGGGCACCGCCAAGACGCTGCTGGCCTCCAGCTTCTCGCGGGCGATCGGGCTGCAGTTCGGCCGGATCCAGTTTACCCCGGACCTGATGCCGGGCGACATCATCGGCGCCAACCTGTTCAACTTCCAGACCAGCCAGTTCACCCTCACCCGCGGCCCGATCTTCACCGAGCTGCTGCTCGCCGACGAGATCAACCGCACACCCCCCAAAACCCAGGCCGCGCTGCTGGAGGCGATGCAGGAGCGAACCGTGACGATCGACGGCGAACGGCTGCCGCTGAGCGAGCGCTTCACCGTCGTCGCGACGCAGAACCCGATCGAGCAGCAGGGTGTGTATCCGCTGCCCGAAGCGCAGCTCGATCGCTTCCTGTTCAAGCAGATCGTCGACTATCCGAGCGTCGAGGAAGAGCGGAAGATCATCGCAGTGCACGGCGCGCGCAGCGGCGCGATGGCGCCGGAGGATTGGGGCATCACCGCCGTCGCCGACGGCGCACGGGTTTCCGCGGCAGTGGCCGCCGTCGCCGAGGTACGACTGGCCGACGAAGTGACCGACTATATCCTGGCGCTGATCCGCGGCACCCGCGGCGTCGCCGATCTGCAGAGCGGTGCCTCGCCGCGCGCGGGGGCGATGCTCGCCGCGGCGGCGCGGGCACGCGCCGCGCTCGACGGGCGCGACTTCGTGATCCCCGACGACGTGAAGGCGCTAGCCCCCGCGCTGCTCCGCCACCGCCTGCTGCTCTCGCCGGCGGCAGAGATCGACGGGCGGGCGATCGAGGATGTCGTGGCGGACATCATCGAATCGATCGAGGCGCCGCGCTGAGCCCCGCATGATCTACCCTACCCGCACCGCGATTCTGGCGACCGTGATCGGCATGCCGGTGGCGTTCCTCGTGGCGCTGCTGGTGCCGGGGCGCTGGTATGCGGCGCTCGCCTGGCCCGCCGCGGTGCTGCTGCTGACCGTGATCGACGCGCTGCTCGGCGCCCGCCCGGGCAGCGCCCGCGCGCGCGTGACCCTGCCATCCAGCGTCGGCGTCGGCACCGAGGTGCCGGTGACGCTCGATATCGCAGTGGACAGCGGCGTCCGCCGGGCGCAGCTGGTGCTGCAGACCAACGCCTTGCTCGAAGCGGCCGATGCAGCGCCGCTATGGGTGGCGCTGGAGGGCGGCCTCGGGCGCTTCGACATGCCGTTTCGCGCGGTGCGCCGCGGCACGGCGCAGGCGGAGCGGCTCTGGCTGCGCTGGCCCGGCGCGCTGGGGCTGAGCTGGAAGCAGCAGGTCTTCCGGCTCGAGGCAAGCACCGCCGTGCTGCCCGATCTCGCGCCGGTGCAGGAGCGCGGGGCACGCGTGTTTGAACGCCACTCGCTCGACGGGCTGATGGCGCAGCTGCAGCACGGCGACGGCGACGATTTCGATGCGCTGGTCGAGTTCCGCGCCGGCATGGACCGGCGCTCGATCGACTGGAAACAGTCCGCCCGCCACGTCAAGCTCCACGCCAAGGAAATGCGCACCGAGCGCAACAACCAGATCGTCTTCGCGGTCGATTGCGGGCGACAGATGAGCGAGCCGGTAGCCGGGCTGAGCCGGCTGGATCGGGTGATCTCGGCGGTACTGCTCACCGGCTGGGTGGCGCTGAAACTGGGCGACCGGGTGGCGCTCCACGCCTTCGACTCGCGGCCGCGCGTGGCCAGCGGCCTCGTCTCGGGCACGGCTGCGTTCGGAGCCCTGCAGCGGCTCGCGGCACAGATCGATTATAGCGGCGACGAGACCAACTATGTCTACGCGCTGAGCGCGCTGGCCGGCCGGCTGACGCGGCGCTCGATGATCATCCTGTTCACCGAATTCACCGATCCCACCTCGGCCGAGTTCATGCTGGGAGCAGCCGCCCGCCTGCTCAAGACACATCTGCTGCTCGTTGTGGTCCTGCGCGACGAGGAACTGGAGGCGATCGTCGAGCGGGCGCCGTCCAGTTCCGACGATGTCACCCGCGCGGTGACGGCGGCGGCGCTGCTGCGCGACCGGCTGACCGTGCTCACCCGGCTGCGCCACCTCGGCGCGCATGTCATCGAAAGCGAGCATGACCGCGTGCCCGACCGGCTGGTCGAAGGCTATGCGGCACTCAAGCGGAGGAACCTGCTGTGACCGCCCTGCCCGGCGATGCGCTCCCCGGCGGCCCGCTCGTCAACGCCACGCGATTCCGCGCCGCGCACGAGGCCGATTGGGCGCGGCTCGATGCCTTGATCACACGGATGGAGAAGCGCTCCGTCCGCGCGCTGAGCGACGACGACGTGCTGGCGCTGCCGCTGCTCTATCGCTCGGCCTTGTCCTCCCTCTCCGTCGCGAGAGAGACCTCGCTCGATCGTGCGCTGGTCACCTATCTTGAGCAGCTGTGCACCCGCGCCTATTTCCAGCTCTACGGGGTGCCCACCTCGCTGGCAGGGCAGCTGCGGCGCTTCTTCGCGCGCGGCTGGCCGCTGGCGGTGCAGGCGCTGTGGAAGGAAACCCTGTTCTGCGTGCTGCTGCTGGCGGTGGGCGCGGTCGCCGGCTTCGTCCTCGTTTCCAGCGATGCGGCCTGGTTCTACAGCATCATGCCCGAAGGCATGGCGGGGGGCCGCGATCCTTCCGCCACCACCGAAGCGCTGCGCCAGACGATCTATGGACAGCAGAACGACGCTATGCTGCTGCCCTTCGCGACCTTTCTGTTCACGCATAACAGCCAGATCGCGCTGTTCGCCTTCGCCCTGGGCTTCGCCTTCGCCGTGCCGACGCTGCTGCTGCTGGTCTATAACGGGCTGATGCTGGGGGCGATGCTGGCGCTGTTCGCCGCGCGGGGTCTGGGCATCGGCATGGCCGGATGGCTGACGATCCACGGCACAACCGAGCTGTTCGCGGTCGCTATCGCCGGCGCCGCGGGCGTCCGCATCGGCACCGCGGTTGCCTTTCCCGGCCGCGACGCGCGGATCGACGCCGCGGTGCGGGCCGGGCGCAGCGCCGCCGTCGCCATGGGCGGGGTGATCTGCATGCTGATGGTCGCCGGACTGCTCGAAGGCGTAGGCCGCCAGACGATCCAGGGCGACGGCGCTCGCTTCGCCATCGGTATCGCCGCCTTGCTGGGCTGGATCGCCTATTTCTACTTGCCGCGTCGATCGGAGGACGGCGATGCGCCTGCCCTTCCGCGCTAAGCGCAGCCCGAAGTCCGCCACCCGGCGGCGCAGCTTCGTCACACCCGAAGGGGTCGATCTGGGCCTGGAGCTCGCCCGCCCCAGCGCGCGCGCGACCGCCTTCGCCGTCGACAGCATGATCATGCTGATCGTCCTGATTGTGGCAGCGGTGGGTATTGGCCTGCTCCGGCTGGGAAATGCTGGCCTCGAGGCCATCGCGATACTGTGGATGCTCGGCGCCTTCGTGCTGCGCAACGGCTGGTTCATCCTGTTCGAAATGGGCAGCCGCGGCGCCACACCGGGCAAGCGGCTGATGAAGCTGCGCGTGGTCGCGCGCGACGGCGGTCGCCTCACCGGCGCGGCGGTGATCGCCCGCAATGCGATGCGCGAGATCGAGCTGTTCCTGCCGCTGTCGTTCCTGGCCGCCCAGCGCACCGCAGGCTTGGCGGACGGCGCCCTCACCGGCTTCGCACTGCTGTGGACCGGGCTGTTCCTGTTCTTCCCGCTGTTCAACCGCGACGGGCTGCGTGCGGGCGATCTGATCGCGGGGACCTGGGTGGTGAACACCATGCGCGGCAAGCTCCACGCCGATCTCGCGGCGGCGGACGTGCAGCGGCCGCGCCGCACCTTCAGCGCCGAGGCGCTCGACCTGTACGGCGTCTTCGAGTTGCAGAAGCTGGAGGAAGTGCTGCGCCGGGGCAATGAGGAAGCCATCGTCACCGTGGCCGCGACGATCCGCCGCAAGGCGGGACTGCCCGACGACGGCGACGATCTCGGCTTCCTGACGGATTATTATGCCGCGCTCTGCGCCCGGCTCGAGCGCGGCATGATGCTCGGCAGGCGCCGCGACGACAAGCACAGCGGCTGGTCGCAGCGCTGAGCCGAGGCGCGGCTTAGCCGAACACCTCGGCCATGCTCGCGACATTGTCGGGGTCCTTCGGGTCGAGGCCGAAGCGGTTCTCCCCCGGCGTGCCAGGCAGGACCATGAACACGAAAACAATCAGTCCGCCGACATAGGGGATGAAGTTAAGCAGCACGAACCAGCCGCTCATGTCACGATCGTGGAAGCGCCGGACCTGCACCGCGATGGCCGGCACGAGGATCGCGAGATAAGCGAGGCCGCCCACAAGCCCCCACACCAGGCCTAGGCCGCTCGGCTCGCGCCCCGCAAATCCGCCCAAGCCGGCGAACGCGACGAACCCCACGCCCCAAATGATCGCTGCGATAAAGATGAGCAGCGCGAACATCCAGTATTCAAGCCGCCGCGAACGCCCCTGAAAATCCGCGTAACGCTTCAGCGGCAACAACATCCAATTCATCAAAACCCCCCTTGGGTCATCACAGGAAAATCACCAGACCACGGTTTGCGGGCGGGAGCAAGATCAAGCAGTCGGCAGGGCAGATGGTTTTTCAATAGCGCGCGACGTTAGGCTTAACAAAGACTTACACCCTCATATTACAGCACCCGCGTATCGCCCCCACCCGGCCGGCCGCCACCCGAACGACTATGGAGCATCGTCAGCGATGCCGACGATGCTCCAAACTTACGGAACGCTTTTGGGGCCTGCGCGCCTTTACGACAGTAGGACCGCCAGGGGGTGGCGATAGACCGGTGCGTCCTGCGTCGTACGCGTCGGGGTAGAAGCAACGCGACTTTCCAGCGCGAGGCCCAGCAGACTTCCGAACAGCAGGAAGCTGCCCATAGCGCTGCCCAGTTCGGAAAGGCTCGGCATGTCGCTGTTCGGTCCATAGATCTGGCCCGGCTTGGTCAGGTCGGCATCCGCCTGCGTCACCTTCTCGCCCAGTTCGGTCTGCCAGCCGGCGGTCGATTCCAGCACGGTGAAGCCGTCGCGGTTGGCGGCGTCTAGCGCATAGCCGTTGGTCGAGACGCTGACCGAAAGGTCGCCCAGCTGCTGTTGGCTGATCCCGTCGATCACCACCGCATTGGCACCGCGTGTTACCACCACCTGGCTGGCGAAGTAGACGTTGGGATTGCCCTTCGCCTGCTCGGTATTCACCGTGATCTTGGTGCCGTTGTCGAGCTCGAAGGTCGTCGTGCCGTAGAAGTCGAACTGGTGCTTGCCGTCCACGTCAACATGCGGATCGCCCCACACGCGCGTGCTCTGGCCCGTCTTCTCGTTGACGATCGTCATCTCGCTGTTCCGCTCGTCGATGGCGAGGTGATAGCCGTCACCCAGATCAACGCGCGCTGTGCTCTGGCCGGTGGTCTGGGCGGTGAAGCCCGCCTGGGGCTGGAGTTGCCCGGCGCCCGCCATCGTGCCCAGCTGGATCGACAGCAGCGACGGCAGCATCGCGCTGGCATAGGCGCTGGCGCCGAGCGGGTTGAACTGCTGGGCGAGCACGCCGCCGGCCAGCGCCAATTGCGCGGCGGCGAACGGAGTCGAGGCGGCGGTCGAAATCGTCGTCATGTCCATGCTCCTGAGAAAGGCGATTGGGTGCGAGCCCGTTGGTATGGTGCTGCTTCCCATGCCCCGGCCGCCTTCGGCATCGCCGGATCGCGTAGGCCGCCTAAACGAATCGTCTAGCGACGGACCGTGCCGGCAATGGCATCCGGGAATCCGACGGCCTTCGGCGAGGAACCACGAACATGATGTTGGCAGCGGACCAGCTATCGCGACCCACCGGCATCGGGTCTTCCTCGGCGATTTCGACGTCGCTGCATCGCGCCGCGAACGACGATTTCCAGGCACGCCACCTGCCCCCGCGCGAGCTGCTTGCCTGGCAGCAGCCTGCGCCGCCGGTCCAGTTCGTCCGCAGCGAAGCCCCACAGCTCACGGCCGAACGGACCGGCGGACCTTCCACCATCGATCTCGCAGCGATGGCAGCCGACGTCTACAACGACATCCCCGCCCCGCCCGCCGGCTACCGCGTCGCGAGCAGCGACGACCTCGCCCAGCTTGGCCTGCGCGGCGAAGACTTGACCTCGCCGCAGAGCAGCTTCCGCGCCCGCGTCTATGTGGCGGAGGGCGATGGCGGTCCCAATTACGTCGTGAGCTTCCGCGGCACCACCGACGGCAGCGACTGGAAGGCCAATGCCCAGCAGGGCGTGGGCCTGCCCTCCGATCAATATACCCGCGCGCTGATGATCGCGAAGGCAATCGGCCGCCACCCGGAGGCGCAGGTGACGATCACCGGCCATTCGCTCGGCGGCGGCCTCGCCTCGGCGGCGGCGCTGGCCAGCGGACGCGACGCGCAGACCTTCAACGCCGCCGGGCTCAGCGACGCGACGATCCGCCAGGCCGGCGTCATCCGCGGCGATGCGCCTGCTCCCAAGATCGCCGCCTTCTACGTGCGCGGTGAAATCCTGTCCGCGATCCAGGACGGGGGCGACCGGGTTGCCGGCGCAATCCTGGGCGGCATCCCCGGCGCGATCCTCGCCGATGCGCCGGAGGCCTATGGCACGCGCATCCCGCTCGACGCCAAGCAGCCTGCCGGCCAGCATTGGTATCAGGACACGCCGCTCGCCCGGCACGGGATGGACTGGGTGCAAAGCAGCCTCGGCGCGCATTGACCCGGCGTTCCCCGACTCCCTACAGCATGGCCTCATGAACCGCCGCGTCCGCATCTTCGCCGCGCTGATGCTGGCGACCGCCCCGATCGGAGGATGCATGGCCGCCGCGCCCAGTTGCTACACCAAGCGCGCATCGGTGGTGCTGCCCGACCGTACCCGCGTCCTCGCCCATCTGAGCAACGGCGCCTCTGGTCGCGCGGTGGCCGAGGCGATCTTCGACGGGCGTGTCGACGCGGCGCAGGCCATGCTGGCGCGCGATCCGCAGCTGATCAGCACGGCGGTGGTGGACGACCCCAAGACTCCCCAGCCCCCCGCGGGCCAATATGGCGACCTGCTCGCTATCGCTGTCGCCCGCTGTGATGCCGATGCGGTGACCATGCTCTTCGCCGCCGGCATGCCCAAGAACGGCGTGAAACCGGGCGCGGCACTGTCGCTGGCGATCCTGGCGGACAGCCCGGCAATGGCGGAGCAGTTGCTCGTGGCCGGCGCCTCGCCCGATCCGCAGGCGAGCGGCGGCGAAAGCCCGATGCGCGGCGCCATCGCCTTCAACCATATCGGCGGCGTGATGACGCTGCTCCGTCACGGCGCCGATCCGCGATGGGCCGATCGCTTCGGGATCGATCCGGTCCGCTTGGCCATGGACGCCGAACAGGCAGAGATCGCGGAGCTGCTGGTCGAAAAGGGCGGCACGCTGTGGAGCGTCGCCGACGACGGCAGCATGGCTGCGCACGCGCTGCTGGAGGAGCCGGTGATCTTCACCAGCCCCGAAATGCGCGCCGCCCGCGCACGATTGATCGAACGCGCCCGCAACGCCGGCTTGGGCTGGCCGCCGCCCGACCGAGCGACCGTAAAGCAGCAGGTGGCGCGCGGTGCCTGGCCGACGGCCGAGATGGCCAAGGCGGGAATGACCGTCGCGCCTGCGGTGCAGGAGCGGCTGCGGGCAGCAAAGCAGTAGCGCTTCCGGAGCACGTGCGCAGCGCCCCCAAGATCAGTGGCTGGTGACACCGGTGCTATCGCCGCCGCCGGCATCGCCACCGGCGCCCTCGAGGGATCGCCACTGCGGCTCCAGCGTCGCCTCCAGCCGCCGGAGTTCGGCGTCGAGCACCGCGACCGTCTCCTCGTCGCGTTCGGCCATGGCGAAGCGGATGCGCGAGGAAAGCTCCGCAATCGCATATTCGGCATAGGCCACGGCATTGGCTTCGCGATTGATCACCGCCGAGGCGTTCCCCGCAAGAGTTCGCAGCGTCTCCAGCGCATCGCTGCCGATCGTGCGCGGCTTCTGGTCCAGCAGGCAGAGCGTGCCCAGCGCGAGGCCGTCCTGGGTCACCAGGGGCGCCGCGTAATAGGCGCGCACGTTCATCTCGATGACGGCTGGGGCGAATTTGAAGCGCTGCTCGCGCCACGCATCGGCGACGCAGAGCGGGGCGAAGCCGGGCACCTGGATGGCGGCGTCGCAAAAACTGTCGGGACGGGTGAACTCTCTGGGATCAAAACCATAGGCAACCGCAAGCCACAGCCGCGACCGGTCGACGATGGAGACGGCCGCGAACGGGAAGCGCGTCGCCTGCGCGGCATGCTCCACGATCCGGGAGAGTTCTGCATCGCCGCGCATGCCGAACACACCGCTGGTAAGCACGCGCGCTTGACGCCGCAGTTCACTCAGATGCCGCGCATCTTCTTCACAGCCGATCAAGTGCATCCGACACCCCCTCAATGAAGCGAGAATGCTATCGCCGAGAAACGCACATTCGCAACGACTTTCCCTCACGCACAAGCAAGCCAAACGATTTCTTTGTCCGGGGGAGACGCATCTTGCCGCCGACTACGATCCCGACACCCGGGATCACGCCCGCTCGCTGGCAGCTTTCGGTTATTCGGCGATCCTCGCGCAGTAGGAGCATCGGCGGCAGCGGTGCCGCTCCGTGGCTTTACCTAAGCGATTCGTGGAGCGCGCGCGCCCTGCAAAGTCGCTACTCGTGCACCCATGTTCCCTTCCACGGACGAGATTCGGCGATGACCCAGCCCATCGGAATCACCGGCGCCCGCGCAAGCGCCATCGGCGCCATTGGTGCAGCCGGCAAGACGCCCGGGTCGCTCGCCGCCCAGGCGATGACGGTGCTCAGCAATCGCGTTGCCGGCACCGTGACGCGGGAACTGGGCCTTGTGCAGGGCGGCCGATCGCCGCTGCGGGCCGGGGATGCCTATGGCACCGAAGGCGTCGCCCGCGATCTCGCAGCGACGCTGAATGCGAGCCCGGCCGATGCAGGGCGGCTGTCCCGCGCGCTGAACGACTTCACCAGCGAAGTCGCGGCACTGGTCGCGGCGAGCCCGACGAGCGACGTGCTCGATCGGCTTTCGGGCCTCGGCTATGCGGTGCTCGATCCCGATGGGCGACCGGGCATGAGCGATAGCGACAAGGTCGTCGCGACGATCGACTCCGCCATCTTCCAGCTGCGCGAAGATCCCACGCGGGCCGATCGCTAAACGCCGTCGCGTCAGCGCCGCGCCGCCATCGGCACGGCGTTGCCCTGCACCCCCACCTTGCCGACGCGCACCTCGCGGCGCAGAAGCCGCTCGTGCAACTGCTCGCTCCACTGCGTTGCCACTGCGGGCGGCACCGCGGCGGAGGGGATCAGCAGCACGTTGACCTGCCCTGCCAGATCGCGCCCCAGCACCGCGCCTTCCACCTTGTAGCTGCCGAGCGGCAGCGACAGATGCACCTCGGGCTGCGCGGTCTTGCTGACTTCGGCGATGGCGGCCGCGATACGATCGAGCTGCGCATGCTGGGCGGGATCGACCGCCCCCGCCGCCGAGGGCCGCGCCGCAACCGCAATCGCCGCGAAATCGCGGGGGGCGACCATCGCCGCCACCCCGTCGGCCTTGTCCAGGCCCGGATCCTTCGCCGCCCGCTTGCCGGCGTGGCGAGAGAGCGCATCGGCGAACGCCTTGCGCTGCTTGGGCGCTGCCTCGGGTTCGCCCTTGGCGGGCGCATCGCGGGCGGTGGGTGCAGGCTTGCTCTGGACCGAGCCACTAGTCGGAGCGCCGTTCATGCCCAGCCCCGCGACAGGAGAAAGGCTGCAGCCTCGGAATCCACTCGATCCTCGGCACGGCGCTGCTCGGCACGGCGGAGAGTCTGGTGATGCGCCGCGACACTCTCGCTGCGGACGCGGTGCTGGTCGAGCGCGCGTCCGGCGGCCCCCTGTGCATCGACCGCAATCTCATGCCGGGCGCGCTGGTCGCTGGCGCGGGCCGCGGCGCCGGTCTCCTCGGTCACGCGCTGGTCGAGCCAGAGCCGCGTCTGCGGGCAGGCCGGGCTCGCTTGGAAAAGCATGCGGGCTTCGCCGCGCGCGCGCTCCGCCGCGCTGCGGGCGGCTTCGGCAGCGCTGGCTGCGGTTTGCGCCTGCTCGGCGGCCTCGCGCGCCTCGATCAGCGCGCGGGTGAGGCGCTGCTCGCGCATCTGGGCGATGCGCGCCAGCACGGGCGCGCGACTGTCAGCGGGCATGGTCCATCTCCTCGAAGGTGCGCAGCCGGGCGATGCTCTCGCCCAGCGACGTGCGTTCACTGCCGGACTGGCGCAGATAGGCGGCGATCGCCTGCCGCTCGGCCAGCGCACGATCGGCCAGCGGATCGCGACCGGGCTGATATTCGCCGATCTGGACGAGCAGCTCGATCTCGTCGAGCTTGGCCAGCATCGCCCGCAGCCCATGCGCCGCGCGCTGCTGCGCGCCGCTGGCGAGGCGGGGAAACAGACGTGACAGGCTGCCCAGCACATCGATCGCCGGATAGTGCCCGCGCGAGGCGAGCTTGCGCGACAGGACGATATGGCCGTCGAGCAGCGAGCGCACTTCCTCGCCGATCGGATCGCCGTCCTCGTCCTCGAGCAGCACGGTGTAGAGCGCGGTGATCGCCCCCTGTTCCGCAGTGCCGCTGCGCTCGAACAGCCGCGGCAGCTCAGCGAATACCGAGGGCGGAAAGCCGCGCCGCACCGCCGGCTCCCCCGCCGCCAGCCCGATCTCGCGCAGCGCACGGGCGAAGCGGGTGACGCTGTCCATCAGCAGCAGCACATGCCGGCCTTCGTCGCGCAGCCCCTCGGCAATGGCGGTGGCGACATGCGCGGCGCGGACGCGCTCCATCGCCGGGCGATCCGAGGTGGCGACGATCACCACGGAGCGGGCGAGTCCTTCGGCGCCCAGCGTCTCCTCGATGAACTCGCGGACCTCGCGGCCGCGCTCGCCGATCAGCGCGATGACGATCGCATCACACTGCGCATTGCGCGCGAGATTGGCGAGCAGGGTCGACTTGCCGACGCCGGCGCTTGCGAAGATGCCGACGCGCTGGCCGATGCCGATCGGCATCAGGCCGTCGATGGCGCGGATGCCGGTTTCCATCGCCGCGTCGATCGGGCGGCGATGCATCGGGTTGGGCGCCTCGCCGTGAATGGGACGGTCGGTGCCGCGGCGCACGTTCCCCAGGCCGTCGAGCGGCTGGAGGCGCGCATCGAGCACGCGGCCTAGCATGTCGGCGCCGTACGGCACCCGATCCTCGCCGCTGCGCAGGATCACATCGCTGTGCATCGAGAGGCCGCGCAAGTCACCGAGCGGAGTCAGGATCGCCCCACCGTCGGCGAGGCCGATCACCTCGGCCCAGAGCGAGAAGCCGGTCTCGGCATCGACGATCTCACAATTTTCACCGATCCGCGCCCGTACGCCGGTGACGCGCAGCGTGGTACCGAGCGCGCCGACGATGCGGCCATGCTGCTCGAACATCGGCGCCGCATCGAGCGCACGCAGCAGTGCCAGCGGATCGCTCATGCCACCCCCCAGCGCTTGGCGAGGGTTTCGAGCTGGACCGACAGGCTCGCGATTACCTGGCCTTGTTCAGTCCGGATCGCGCAGTCGTGCGCGCCGAGTGCCGGATCGGGGAGGACGCTGACTTCGGTCAGCGCCGTCAAGCGGGCGGCTACCTTCTCGGCCATGTCCGGCGTGACGGCGACGATCACCGCGCCCTGCGGCTGCAGACGATCGAGCGCCCGGGCGACCAGTGCAGGAAGCAACGTCGCGTCGTCGAGTTCGCCCAGCACCGCACGCACCGCAGCCAGCGCCGCCTCGGCAATCTCGTTGCGCCTTGCCTGCTCCTGCGCGTCGATCGCGGCGGCGAACTGCGCGATCTCGCGGGCGAGCAGGTCGTCCATATCGGCCCGTGCGCCATCGAGGGCGGTGCTGTAGGCCTCATCCCGCGCAGCCTCCGCGGCCTGGACCGCACGCGCCTGCGCCTCGCGCACCGCGCCGAGCAGCGCCACCGCGTCGCTGAACGACCGGCGCTCGTCGCGCTTGATCACTGCCCGCTCGCTGAACAGCAGCGCGGCGTGGTCGGCATGGACGAGATGATAGGTCATGCAATACTCTCCGCGAGGGCATGGGCCTGCGCCAGCAGGTAGCGCGCCGCGGCATCGTCCCGCGCGCCGGGGAAGCGGTTCGCCAAGGCTAGCGGGAGAGCGGCCTCCAGCAACTGCTCGCCGGCGGCGAGCACCCGCTCAGGTGGCGGCAGCTTTTCCGCCCCGGCCATCTCTGGCACCTCGGCTTCGCAGACCGCGTCGAACAGCGGCTCGCCCACCGCAGCCGCGAGTGCCGCCAGCCGTGGCCCGGAAAGCTCGGCATCGATCGCCCGGCGGTGGCGCAGCAGCCCGGCCACCGCAGCAATCCGCTTGCGCTGTTCCTCGGAAGCGTCGAGCCAGTCGGGCAGCTTGGGGAGGTCGCCGAAGCGTACCGCAGGCAGCCCGCTCGCCCTACGAGCAAAGCGCGCGCCACGCCCCTGCCCGCAATGCCAGGCGAGCAGCGCCAGCTTGGCGGTCCGCGTCTCCCGGTTCACCGCTGCACCGTGTCCGGTAACGTGGTCCGGGGTTTGCGCATCCGCCACAGTCCGCGTCCGGCAATCGCCAGCACGATCAGCGCGACCACGCCGATCGCCCCGCGCATCAGCGTCGAGACCGACACCATGCCCTCGCTCTCCGGCAGCACCGGCGCCGTCTGGGCCGGCACCATCACTACCGAGACGCGGTCGTAGGTGAGGCCGTCGATCGAGTTGGTGACCAGCGACTTGATCGCGCCGGTCTGGCTGCGCAGGTCGAAGCCGGTGCGGTATTTGACGAAAACCGATGCCGCCGAGGGCTTGGCCTCGCGCGACAGTGGATCGGCCTCGGGCATGGTCAGGTGCACGCGCGCCTGCACCACGCCGTCGATGCCGCTGATCGTCCGGCTCAGCTCCTGCGACAGGCCGTAGATCAGCCGCGCCCGTTCCTCGAGCGGGGTGGAGGTGAAGCCCTCCTTCTTGAACACCGAGCCTAGCGAGTCATAGTCCTCGTGCGGCAGGCCGTGCGCGCGCAGCGTTTCCACCGCGCGGGCGAAATCGGCCTGGTCGACGGCGATGCTCCACTGGTCCTTCTCCCCCGCCACCTTGGTCGCGGTGATGCCGGCCTGGTTGAGCACGGCGATCATCTCGTTGGCGGCCGGCTCGGTGAGCTTGCCATAGACTTCCTGCCGGCTGCAGCCGGCAAGCCCGAAGGCGGCGATCACCAGCAGCGGCGCGGCGATGCGCGCCTGCCAGCGGCGCGTGGGGGCGCGGCCGCTCATTGCTGCTTGAACAGTTGCTGCACGCCGTCCGAGCTCCGGTTGGCGATGTTGGAGGTTAGCTGCGCCTGGAACATGAATTCGGAGCATTTCATGTTGAGCTGCACCATCTCGCCCGGCGTCAGCTGCCCGCCGCTGGCCTCGGCCGTCTCGGCATAGCGCGAGACGGCGCGGGCCTGGACGTTGACCTGGTCGAGCGCGTTGAACATGCCCTTCATCGCCGGCGGGATGGGCCCCGCCGCGACCGCGCCCTGCACCCCGCCCATCTTCTCCAGCGCCGCCTGGAAGCGCGCGTCGAACTGCGGGGTGGTGGCGCCACCGCCATGGCCGCCGGGGGCGAGCAGCTCGAAGGCGCGGGACACGCCGCTCGTGCCCTGCCCCCCGGCCGGCGCCACCAGCGCGCCGATCGCATCGATGCTCATCGTCAGTTCTTCCGCGCCATGGTTTCGAGCGCCTTGGAGACGCTGTCGATCGAGCTGTGCGAGCTGTTGGCCATGAAGCTCATCCGCATCGATTCGGTGGTCAGCTGGGTGATGTCGGAAGGTTTGTCGCCGCCCTGGCTCACCACGTCGGACTGGGCGGTGATGGTGTCGGCCTGGGTGTCGAGCGCCTTGCCCCAGGCTTCGCCGAACGCCTCGAACCAATTGCCCTTGCCGGTGCGGCTTTCGGTGGTGCCCATGTTGCCGAGCGAGGCGATCGTGCCGAGGACGGCGCTGTTGATCGGGTTGGTCATTGGATGGTCACTCCGTTGGTGTCGCCGCCAGGGGTGGTGGGAGGTGCCGGGGACGGCGGCGTGCTGGGTCCCAGGACAAGTTCTTCGATCCGGCCGTCGCGCTCGAAGCTGGCGCGGCCGTTGCCGATGGCGACGATGCGGTGGCCGGTCGGCACTGTGGCACCGGCGAACCAGCGCGTGCCGTCGGCGGTGGTGATGTAGCCGGGGTCGCCGTCGACGAAGGTCGCGAGGCCGTATTCCGAGCCCGAGAAGAAATATTGCAGGTCGCGGTCGCCGCGCTTGCCGTCGGTCGCGAAGTCGACGCGGGTGATGCCGGGCACGTCCTCCTTGATCAGCCGGGCAAGGTCGGCCTGGCGATCGGCGGGCAGGAATTCGGCCTTCACCATCAGCGCGTTGCCGCGGCGGGGAATGGCTTCGGCGTCCACCCCTTGCGCGCGCAGCAGATCGGTGGCGGCGGCGGCGAGGCCGTCCATCGTCTCGACGTCGAGCGTCGCTGGGCCGAGTTGCTCGGCAACGACCTGGCGCAGCCGCGCGAGGGCAGCGTCGTCCTTGACGATGCCGCGCACAATGGTGCCGTTGCGCGTCTCCTCCACCTTCAGGTCGCGGAAGCCAGCGGCGGCGAGCATCGCCTGTTCGCCCGCCGTGTCGTGCAGCTGGCGCGTCGCCCAGCGGACGGCAGGCGGCGCGAACAGCAGGAGGAGCAGCAAGGCCGCGACCGCAGCCGCATAGGCCGGCCAGTAGCGGTCGAGCGCCAGCGCGCCGCGCATGGGATAGAGCCGCGTCGCCACCCGCTCGGGAATCGCCGCGCGCTGCGGCGCCGGGACGGGCGCGTCACCGACGGCAGGCGCCACCATCGGCGCGAGGCGGATGGCATCGTCCCAGCGTGGGTCCTCGGGCTCGCCAATCGCGACGGCGACCGAACCCACCAGCATCGGCACGAACGGCGGCAGCGAGGCCTGCTCGCCCGCCGCGACCGGTCGCCCGAGCAAGGTCACCTGCCCTGCCGCCACGCGGACGCAGGCCACACTCTCGCCCAGGTCAAGCTCGAGCGAGACACCCCGCGCGGAAGGATCGCGCAGCACGATGTCATGCTCGAACCCGTGCCCGACGCGCACGAACTTGCCCCGATGCAGCCGGTGCTCGGCGCCCGACAGGCGGCCGTTGAGCACCCGCAGCACCATGGTGCCGGGCTTTACCGGAGCGAAGGGCGCGTTCACCGGCGCGCCCTCCGGCGGCGCTTCTGATGGTGATCGGCAGCCGCCTGGATCTGTTCGATCGGGATCGGGTTCGTCGCCGTCGCAGGCTGCACCGCCGCCGCCTGCTGCTCGCGGCGCGAGACGACGCGCGGGGTGATCAGGAAGATCCGCTCGAAATGCTGATCGCCCTGCTTGCGCTTGCGGAAGGCCTGGCCAAGAATTGGCACGTCTCCGGCGACCGGCACCTTCGACTTATAGTCGTAGGAGGTCTCGACGGTCATGCCGCCGATCAGCAGGCTCTCGCCCTGCTTCACCACCGCGCTGGTATTGATGCTGCTCTGCTTCACCGCCGGAATGCCGTCGACAACAAGGCCGGTCGGCGAACCGTCGAGAATCTCGATCGCCATGCGGGTGCGCAGTTCGCCGCCGTCATAGAGGATCGACGGATTGACCCGCATCACCATGCCCGCGGTCACCGGGAACAGATCCACCTGCCGGTCGCCGGCGACACGGACGTAATATTGCACCTGGTTGTTGAACACGGCGGGGATGTTGTTGAGCGTGCTCAGCCGCGGCCGCGAGATCACGCGCAGCGCGCCGGTCTTCTCCAGTGCGGTGATGCGCGCGGCGAACAGGTCGAGCCCGCCGGTAAGATACGCCGCGCCGACATTGCCGGCGGAGAAATTGTTGGTCGGGTTGGTAGCAGCGCCGCCGAACAGCGCGCCCAAGCCGCCGGTCTTGAAGCCGAAGTCGAGCCCCAGTTCCTTGAGCTTGCTGGTGTCGAGTTCGAGGATCGTCGCCTCGATCTCCACCCCGCGCGGCTCGACGTCGAGCGCGCGGACGATGTCCTCGTAGACCGTCATCGACTCCGGCCGGTCGCGGATCAGCACGGCGTTGTTGCTGGGATCGACCTCGACGCGCGGGCCGTTGATGTCGCGCACCGCCGCCTCGCGCACCACCACGGTGTCGAGCCCCGGCGTGCCCTGCTGGTCGAAGCTGCGCTGCGCCTCGTCGGGCGGCACGGCATTGAGGCCGCGCCCGCCGAGCCGGGGAAGCGACTGGCGCTGGACGTCGAAATTGCCGCTGGTCGAAACGGTCGCGCTCGGTCGTCCGTCGCCCATCATACCGCGCAGGATCGAGCCGACGCCGGGGATGGTGATCGTGCGATCGAAGCTCTTCTGGATCGTGTCGTCGGCGCGGGCATAGCGGAGGTAGAAGATCCGCACCTCATAGGGCGACCGGGTGGTCGCCCCGCTCAGCACCTTGGAGCGGAGCGGCGAACTCGTCACCGTCTCCAGTGCGGCCGGCCCGAGCAGCGGCGAGACGATCGGCGCGTTCGGGGACGTGGCCGAGGCCTGGATCACCGCCGGGTTGCCCGCCGTCCCCGCCAGCTGCGCGACGCGATCGAGGAACGCGGGCACGCCGGTGGCGCTCACCGAGTTGCTCGCGGCCGAGACGCGATTGGCGTCGTCGAGGATCCGCAGCTTCTGGGCGTCGCGCACCACCGCCTCGGGATCGGCAGCGTTGAAGCTGCGCGAGGTGACCTCGGCCGCCGAATAGACCCGCACCACCGCGCCGTCATAATAAGCGACGAGGTTGAAGGCCTTGGCGAGTTGGGTCCACACCTGCCGCGGCGTGCCGACGAACACGCCGTTGACCTTGCCGGTCACCGCCGAACTCACCTTCGCCTTGACTCCGGCCTGACCGAACAGATCGACCACGGCGACATCGACGCGCTGGTTGCGCGCGGTGAGCGTGATCCGCTTCTGCCCCATGGGCGGCGTCTCGGCGGAGGCGGCGACGGGCAGCAACGCGGTACAGGCAAGCAAGGCAAGGAAGCGCTTAGCGCGGATCATAGGGAAACCTCGTCCGACATCTGGTTGGTCAGGCTCTCCGGGGCGGCGTTGATTTCGCCGACGATGTCGAGCGGCACGGCCGGGTTGAGCTCGTTGAAGCTGATCACCGGCACCTCGAACAGGTCGCCAGCGATCAGCAGGCGGAGCGGCCGGCGGAGATCCTGCGCGGTGAGGATCGCTCGGGCGCCGCTGCTGGCGACCTGGGTGGAAAGCAGCGCGATCAGCGCGCGCATCTGGTGCGGGTTGATGGCGAGGCGCATCTGGCCGTCGACAGGGGTGACAGTCTGGCGGATGGTCTCCTCCAAATCGGCACCGACGATGAGCACGCGGAGGCGCCCGGCCTCGCAGAGCGGCGCGATCAGATGGCGGCGCATCGCGACCCGCACCCGCTCGGCCATCGGCACGGCTTCGCGCTCATACTGGCCGACTTCGCCGATCGCCTCGATTGCGTCGCGGAAGTTGCGCAACGGCACGCTTTCCTCGGCGAGCAGGCGCAGCACTTCGCCGATCCGGCCGGTGGGCACCGCACGCACCGCTTCCTTGACGACCTCGGGATGCGTCTCTCCGAGCCGGTTGAGGTGATCGGTCACCTCCTGCAGCCCGAGGAACAGGCCGAGATTGCGTTCGAGCAGCTGCGCGACGCGCTCCGCCGCGACGTCGGGCAACGCGCCCGCGTCGCTGGCGCCGCCACCGAGCGGGGCGTCGTGCGCGCTGAGCAGCCATTCGCCCTCATTGAGGCGCGCATCGGGGACGACACGCAGGTCGGGAATGGCGATGCCGGTTCGCGTCTGGAGCGCGGCGGCGCCCTCGCGCAGCCGGTCGGCGAGCGCGGCAAAGGCGGGATGCTGCGGCGGCAAGCCGACCGCGAGCCGCAGCGGATCGACCACCGGCAGCGCCTGCGCGGCGATCAGCGTCTCGCCGGTCGCGACCGCCGTCTCGCCCGAGGCAACCCCCAGCCGGGCGCGCAGCCAGGCGCCCGAGGTCGGATGGAGGAACGCCCCGCCCAGCAGCAGCGCGCTCGCCAGCGCGAAGAAGATCAGCGTCGGGAAGCCCGGCACCAACCCGAGCAGCATCGCCAGCCCGCCGGCGATCATCATTACATGCGGCTTGCCGGTGATCTGCCGCGCGATCGCGGGGCCGAGATCGCTGTCGCGCTCCTCGTCGGTGGTGCGCGTGACGAGCATGCCCGCCGCCATCGCCGAGAACAGCGCCGGCACCTGCGCGACCAGCCCGTCGCCGATCGTCAGGATCGAAAAGGTCGTCGCCGCCTCGCCCGCCGACATGCCGTGGTAGAGCATGCCTACCGCCAGCCCGCCGAGCAGGTTGACCAGCACGATGATCACCGAGGCGATGGCATCGCCCTTCACGAACTTCATCGCGCCGTCGAGGCTGCCGTGAAGCTTGCTCTCCATCTCCAGCGTGCGGCGCTTCTCGCGCGCCTCGTCCTTGGTGAGAATTCCCGAGCGAAGGTCGCTGTCGATGGAGAGCTGCTTGCCGGGCATCGCATCGAGGCTGAACCGCGCGGCGACTTCGGCGACGCGCTCGGCGCCCTTCGAGATGACGATGAACTGGACGATGGTGATGATCAGGAACACCACCAGCCCGACCACGAGGTTGCCGCCCGCGACCATCTGCCCGAACTGCTGGATGATCTCGCCGCCGTCGACGTGCGTCAGGATCATCCGCGTCGTCGAGATGCTGATCGCCAGGCGGAACAGCGTGGACAGCAGCAGCACCGTGGGGAAGGTCGAGAAATCCAGGGGCTTGGCGACGTACATGCAGCTGAGCAGCAGCAGGATGCCTACCGTCATGTTGGTGGCGATGAACGCGTCGAGCGCCAGCGGCGGCATTGGCACGATCATCAGCAGCACGACGGTGACGACGCTGCCGACCAGCAGCATGTCGGCCACGCGCAGGGGCATGCGGCGCAGGCCGCGCAGGATCAGGGCTGGGGCCATGGTCAGCGGCTCCGCGCGGCCTGTTCGGCGAGCAGCCGGCTGTACCGGCCCATCACGCCGGCGACATAGGCCTGCGTCTCCGCATAGGGCGGGATGCGGTTGCCGTAGCGCCGCACGGCGCCCTCGCCCGCGTTATAGGCTGCGAGCGTCAGGTTAAAATCGTTGAACCGGCCGTGGAGCTGGCGCAGCAGCCGCGCGCCGCCATCGACATTGGCCTCGGCATTCGACGCCGAGACGTTGAGCATCCGCGCCGTGCCCGGCATCAGCTGCATCAGGCCATGCGCGCCGACCGGGCTGCGCGCATCGGCGCGGTAGCGCGACTCTTGGTCGATCACGGCATGGAGCAGCAGCGGATCCACCCGTCGACGCGCCGCGACCCGCTGGATCATCGTATCATAGCGCGTCGCATAGGATACCGGGCGCATCGCCAGGATCGCCGCGTCGGAGGCAGCCGCCGCGGTCAGCGACGCGGGCTCCTGCCGCAGCGGCGCGATTGCCGCGACGCGCAGCGTGGCGGCGGGCGCCGGTTCCGCCTCCCGATGCTTCTTGCCCGAGACCAGCTGGAACGACGCGGCACGGTCGCCCGAGGAACCCTCCTCGGCTTCCGGCGCGATGCGCACATCCTTCGGCATCTCGGCCGGGGTGCCCGGCGCGACGACGATGTTGCTGCACCCCTGGAGGGACTGGATCCCCGCCAGCGACGCTGCATCCGCCACCCGCAAGGTCGCGGTCAGCGCACAGGGCGGCGGCGGCGGGGTCTTGTCCCGCGACCATGCCGCTCCCGGAATAAAGATCGCCGCACCACACAAGGCGAGCGAGGATACGCTAAGAACTACTCTACACATTGCATCGCTCCCCAGCCGATGGCGCTCCTGGCCAACAGTTGTCTCAGCACGATGCCCCACAATTCCCGGCCTGCCCGTCCAGGAACACCTATAGGCTGTCGCGATTTTCTTACAATTTCAAGTCGATATTCAGAAATATTTCGCACTGTTTCGGGGCGACGAACCGAGCATTTCGGGCGATAAGCTGCGGAACCTTTCGAATTTTCTGATTTACTGACACAACTGTCAGCACGATCCGTCGTCGACGAGCAACCGTCCGCCGCGACTCGACTCATCGCATATCGTTCAATATCAATGATTTAGACTTTTCGTTTGGCATCCGGCACGGATTTTGCCTGTTGCATCCGGGAACCGGTTACAGGATTTTAACGATGTTGCTGCCCCGCCCCACGGGCAGACAATGTGTCGACCTGCTCGATCTGTCCGGACACTTTGCGACTACGTTTGCACTGTCCGGCAGCAAGAGTTCAACTTCATGAGCCAAGGCAAGGACAGCGCCGACAAGAGCGAGCTCCCGACGCCGAAGCGGCTACAAGATGCGCGCAAGAAGGGTGACGTTGCCAAGTCCAAGGATTTGGCCACCGGATTTCTTACGCTTGCCTGGTTGCTGCTGTTCGTCGGGGTATCGGGCTATGCCGCGAGCGAGCTCGCGCGCCTCGCCTCCGAGGTGGTGGCGCAGGCGGCGAGCGGTTCGTTCGACCAGACCGCCCCGGCGATCGGCTGGGATGCGGCCTGGACGCTGCTGCGCCTTACCTTCGCGACGCTGGTTCCCGCCGCGCTGATCGGCACCTTCGCCGAATTCCTCCAGGTCGGCCCGATGATGACGACCGAGAAGATGAAGTTCGGGCTGGAGAAGCTGAACCCGATGGAGGGCCTGAAGCGGATGTTCGGCAAGGACGGTCTGTTCGAACTTGCCAAGACGCTGGTGAAGGCCGCGCTGATCTGCGCGATCGGCTATCTGGTCTATCAGAGCGCGCTGTCCAGTTCCGGCCAACTGATTCGACTCGCCGCAACGTCCCCCATCGACGAATCGCGCGAAGGCGCCGCGCTGAGCACGATCGGGCTTACCTATTCGCTGACGCTGCAGATGCTGGCGATGGTCGTCGCGGTGTTCCTGTTCGTCGCGGTCGCCGACCGGATCTATTCCAAGCACAGCTTCATCAAGAAGATGAAGATGAGCCGCCGCGACATCAAGCAGGAGCACAAGGAAAGCGAAGGCGATCCGCAGGTACGCGCGCTCCGCCGCGACATGCACCAGGAATGGGCCAACCAGAACAATATCGGCGCGACCCGCGGCGCCGCCGCGCTGCTGGTGAACCCCACCCATATCGCCATCGCGCTCAACTATGACGAGACCACCTGCCCGGTGCCGGTGATCGCCGCCAAGGGCATGGGCGAGCTCGCCGCCGCGATGCGCGCCGAGGCCGAGGAGGCCCGCGTGCCGATCGTCCGCAACGTCGCCGCCGCCCGCAGCCTGTGGGCGCGCGGTGAGATCGGCGAGATCGTCCCCGAGGACATGTTCGATGCGATCGCCGCGGTGATCCTCTGGGCCGCCAAGGCGAAGAGCGGCGACGGCCCGATGCAGCACGACATGGATACCGCCGCCCCGCGCCTCGCCGCGCCCCAACGCTGACCAGACCGGAGAACCAACCGCATCATGGGAATCGGAGCCGTCCTATCCTCGATCCTCGCCATCGTCCTGGCACTTGCCCTGGTATTGGGCATGGCCTGGGGCGTGATCTGGCTGCTGAAGAAGCTGCAGGATCGTCAGCTGGGCGTCGCCGCAAATGGCGAGGCCGAAGCGCCGATCCGCTTCCTCCGCTCGATGCCGCTCGGCCAGCGCGAGCGGGTGGTGCTGATCGAGGCGCGCGGCGAGACGATGCTGGTCGGCGTCACCGCCGGATCGGTGACGCTGCTCGCCCGCTGGCCCGAGGGGCAGGTCCCGGCCAAGCCGCTGCCTTCGCCGGTGCGCTTCTGATGGCGACGATGCTCCGCCTCGACGCGCTCGACCTGCCGCGGGCCGATCCGGCGCGCGATGCGCTGGCCGGTGCCGTCGCGCGGCTGCTCGAGCATGCCGGGTTCGCGGTCGAGATCGTCGCGGCGCCCCCGCGCGGCAGTTGGTTCCGCTGCGCCGACGGCAGCCAGTTCCGCCCCGGCGGGGCGGTGCTCCATCCCGAAAGGATCGCCGAAGCCGCCGCCGCGCTGGACGACGCCGAACCGATGCTGCTCGCGCTGGAACAGGTGCTGGGGCTGCAGCTGGAGCCGGAAGACCTCGGCAGCGCGTCGGAAGCGGCCATGCTCCACTTCGCGCTGCGCCGAGAGGACCAGGACGCCGCGCTGCTCCTCCTCTGCAGCCATCCGCATGCGGCAAACTGGCTCGCCGAGGCGGATGCGCTCACGCCGCTGGCCGCGCGCCTGCCGGTCCTCGCGCAATTGCTGGTGCAAGGCCCCCGGCTCGGCATCGCCGAAGCGGGCGATCTCGCCTCCGGCGATCTGGTGCTGATCGGCGCCCGCCCCCGCGCCACGCTCGAAGCCCCGCATTTCCGCCAGGCCGGTCAGTTCGACCTCGCAGCCGGCAGTTTCACCCCGCATCCCGATGGAGCGCCCATGGAATCCAGCGACGCTGCCCCCTCTCCCCGCGATTTCGCCGTGCCCCTCACCCTCCGCCTGCCCGAGCAGCGGGTCAGCGCCGCAGCGCTCGCCGATCTGCGCCCGGGCGTGGCGCTGCCGCTCGGCCCCGTCGCCGAGGGCATGGCGGTGGAGCTGCTGGTCGCCGGCAGCCCGCTCGCGCGCGGCGAGCTGGTCCAGCTCGGCGATCGCTTCGCGGTGCTGATCGAGTCGCGCGTCGATCTCGCCGAGGGCGCGGTCCAGCAGCCGGTGGAGGTGGACGCGTGAACCTCGCCCAGTTCACCCCCGGCTCGGCGCTGATCACGGTCGTCCTGATCGCGCTCGCCCCGTTCTTCGCGGTGATGGTGACCAGCTTCACCAAGATCGCCGTGGTGCTCAGCCTGGTGCGCAATGCGCTGGGGCTGCAGCAGGTACCGCCCAACCTGGTGCTCAACGGGCTGGCGCTGATCCTCAGCGTGTTCGTGATGTACCCGACGCTGGAGAAGATGCAGGCCGCCGCCGCCGTCCAGGGCCCGGCCACCCCCACCATGCCCGGCGATCCGCCCGCGCAGGCCGAGAACCCGATCGAGAGCACCGGCGACATCTTCGCCACCGCCGACCGCGCCAAGGAGCCGCTGCGCGAATTCCTCGTCAAGCACAGCGACCCGCGCGAACGCGCCTTCTTCCTGCGCACCCAGCAGCGCATCGGCGAGCCCGGCAAGGTGAGCAGCCTGCGCGACACCGATTTCGTGATCGTCATCCCGGCCTTCGTGGTGAAGGAGCTCAAGCTCGCCTTCCAGATCGGCTTCCTGATCTTCCTGCCCTTCCTCGTCATCGACATGGTGATCGCCAACATCCTGCTGGCGATGGGCATGATGATGCTGTCCCCGGTCACCATCTCGCTGCCGTTCAAGATCCTGCTGTTCGTGCTGGTCGACGGCTGGGTGAAGCTGAGCCACGGGCTGGTGCTCTCCTATGCCTGAGGAGGCGCGCGCATGAGCGACGATCTTGTCGCCGTCACCACGCAGGGGCTGTGGCTGGTGCTGCTGCTCTCGGCGCCGCCGATCATCGCGGCGTCGGTGGTGGGGCTGCTCGTCGCGATCGTGCAGGCGGCGACCCAGCTCCAGGAACAGACGCTGCAATACACGCTGAAGTTCTTCGCGATCGTGATCAGCATCTTCGTCACCGCGAGCCTGATGGCGGGCACGCTGTACAGCTATGCCGACTCGATCTTCTCCGGCCTCGCGGCGGTGGGGCGATGATCGAGGCGGTGCCCCCCGGCGTCGGCGTGCCGCTGTTCGCGGCGATGCCCTGGCTCGACCAGCTGCTGGTCGTCGCGGTTGCCTCGGCGCGCTTCGCCTTCGCCTTCGTGTTCGTGCCGGTCTTCTCGCGCGAGGTGATGCCGGGAACGGTGCGCAACAGCATCATCGTCACCTTCGGGCTCGTCGCGCTGCAGATGCAGCCGGACTTCCACCCGAACGATCTCTCCGCGATGGGCTGGCTCAAGATGCTGCTCAAGGAAGCCGCCGCGGGCGGCGCGATCGGCTTCTTCTTCGGCACCGTGCTCTGGGCGCTGGGCGCCGCGGGCGAGATCATCGACACCAAGGTGGGCGCGACGATCGGCCAGCTGGTCGATCCGCTGAGCGGCAACACCAGCTCGCTCACCGGCATCCTGCTCAGCCGCTTCGCCGAAGTGGTGTTCGTCACCGCCGGCGGCCTCACCCTGCTCGTCGGCACGGTGATGGGCAGCTACCTGATCTGGCCGCTCGGCCCCGGCGGGCTGCAGCTCGATGCGCGCGCGCTGATGTTCTTCGAGGGCGAGTTCGGGCGGCTGTTCGCCCTCGCCTTCCTGTTCGCGGCGCCGGTGCTGACCGTGCTCTACGTGATCGACCTGGCGATGGGCTTCCTCAACCGCTTTGCCCAGTCGTTCAACGTCTTCTCGATGGCGATGCCGATCAAGGCCGCCGCCGCCACCTTCGTCGTCATCCTCACCTTGCCCCTGCTCGCCCAGGCGATTCTCGCCGATCTCGGCACGCGCGAGGAGATTGCGGGCGGCGTCCTCCAGCGAACGGCCAAGCCCCAATGACCAGCGCAACCGCCCTCCGCGCGCCCGCGCCGCCGCCAAGCGATGCAGAGCAGCTCGCCCAGCTGATCGCCGAGCTGCGTGCCGCCGAGCAGCGTCGCGGCGCCGCCGCCCGCGAGATCCGAATCGGCGAATTCACCGTCCCCGGCTGGCGGGTTCCGCTGCTCCATCTGGCCGGGCTGCAGACGCTGACCCGCAACGAGGCCGCGGTGCTCCGCTTCCTCGGCTGGGGCCGTGCGAACGGCGATATCGGCACCCTGCTCAACATGACCGAAAACACGGTGCGCACGCACATGAACAACGCGATCCGCAAGCTCGATCTCGACGGCGTTCGCGAACTCAACAGCCTGGCAGGACTGCTCTTCCTGCCGCTCGAATGACCGCGCCCCTCCACGATTCGTTGAGCCCGACTAAACGAATCGTGGAGCGCGCGGGGCGCCGATCCGGGGCAGTTTGCCCTTGTACCGGCGACACGGTGTCGTCGGCTTGGCTCCCGAGGGGAGCGCGATATCTGGATGGAAAGGAACGATCCATGGGTCTCCTGAGCGGTCTTACGCGGTCGCTGGTCAATCCGATCAGCCTGGCTTCCCTCGCGATGGGCCCGGCGGGCTGGGCATCGCTCGCGGTGCGCACGCTGGGCACGGCGATCGCCAAGGAAGTGCTGCAGCAGCTCGGCCAGCAGCTCGGCCTGCCGCAGAGCGCGATCAACCTGGTGCAGGACGGCTTCTCGATGGCCACCGGCTCGATGGGCGGCCCGGCCACGATCGCGGAAGCGGTGGCGAGCCTCGCCCAGAATTTCGACCTGTCGCCGTCGCAGCAGGGCGAACTGCAGCGCGCCGCTGAGTCGGACTCGCGCGACCTCTACACCCAGCTTAGCGAAGCGATGAAGGACGGCGAAACGCAGGCTAAGGCCCACTCCTCACGCAGCGGCAAGGGCCGCAGCTGGCTTCAGGCGATCGCCGATTCGCTGGCAGCCACGATGGACCAGAAGATCTCCGACATGGACAGCCTGTCGCAGTCGCTGGACAAGCAGGGCAAGAACCGTTCGACGAAGACCAGCACCGACCTTACCGTTGCAGGCCAGGAGTTCGGATATCTGATGAGCACGACCAGCACCGTCATCAAGACGATCGGCGAAGGCCTCAGCTCGATGGCCCGCAAGCAGTAATACGATTCTGCGAGTTTCGCGGGGGAGCGGCACGCCGCTCCCCCCTTTTCGCGTTTTTGGAAAGGAGCGCAGTATGAAAAAGATCTTGGGAGCTCTCGCACTGGTAGTCGCCAGCGCCTGGAGCAGCAATGCCACGGCCCAGATGTGGGACAGCACCCAATTGTCGCTCATGCTGCCCTCCATGTATCACACGGATCCGTTGAGCATAACGCTGGAGGATCGGGAGCGGCGCGGGGAAACGCGTGCGCGCCGTGTCGCGCCGAACGCGCCGAACTTGCGCGCGCCGCGCACCCTGCAGCCAGCGGAGCTCGCGACGTTACGATACACGCCCTCCAAAGCGCGACGCACCGCAAACTTGGCGACCTTTGTACAGAAAACTCGCGCTGGCGACCCCCGTGGCGCAGCCGATCTCCAGAAGCTATTCGCCGAGGGCGATTTCATCGAGAAAATCGGCGCGCTCGTTGCCCCGCAAGGCCTGCACATCGACAATGTCGCCGATGCTTATGCGCTCTGGTGGATCACCGCCTGGCAGGCTGCGCACGGCAACAACGATACACCCAGTCGCGCGGTGCTGAGCGCCGTCCGGCAGCAGGCGGCAAGCGCCGTCGCAGCCACCGGGGAGATCGCACATGCCTCGGACGCCCAGAAGCAGGAACTGGCCGAAGCGCTGTGGGTGCAGAGCGCGCTGATCGACGGCGCGGTCGAACAGGCCAAACGCGATCCGTCCCGCCTTCGCGCGGTTGGCGATGCGGTGCGCAAGGGCGCCAAGGGCTTGGGCCTCAATCTGGATGCGATCGACCTGACTTCCCAAGGCTTCGTACCCGTTGGCGTCGGTCAGAACGACGCCCCCTCTACAACGCCCAAGCCAGGCAGCACCGCTCCATATGGCGCCCTAGCGCTGGCCGCCGGCGGCATGGGCGTCGGCGGGTTCCTGATGCTGCGCCAGCGTCGGGGTTGAGTGGATCAGGAGGCTAGCGCCGTGAAATCAGTCCGAACAATCCTCGCCTTGGGTCTGACGGTCTCATGGGCGAGTTGTGCGAAGGCGCAGATCGTCGACGGATGGAGCTGGAGCATTCTCGTCCCGTCCGTCGGCCGTACCGATCCTCTGGGCATGTTCCTGAATGATCGCCGAAGGGAAGACGAAGCGCGTCAACGCCGAGCGCTTCCGCGCACGCCCGAGCTACCAGAAACCCGCAACGCGCCTCCTGGCGACGCATCTTCGCTGCGTTACCTCCCGACAAAGGCACGCCGCAGCGCCAACCTTGCTGCGTTCGTCCAAAAAACGCGCGCAACGGATCCTCGTGGCGCAGCCGATCTTCAGAAGCTGTTCGCCGAGGGCGACTTCATCGAGAAGATCGGCGCGCTCGTCGCACCGCAGGGCCTGCACATCGACAACGTCGCCGACGCCTATGCGCTATGGTGGATCACCGCCTGGCAGGCTGCACACGGCAACAACGATACGCCCAGCCGCGCCGTCCTCGGCGCCGTCCGCCAGCAGGCGGCAAACGCGGTCACGGCCACGGACGAGATCGCGCGCGCCTCGGACGCGCAGAAGCAGGAACTGGCCGAAGCGCTGTGGGTGCAAAGCGCGCTGATCGACGGCGCGGTCGAACAGGCCAAGCGTGATCCGTCCCGCCTTCGCGCGGTCGGCGATGTGGTGCGCAAGGGCGCCAAGGGCATGGGCCTCAATCTCGATGCGCTCGACCTGACCTCGCAGGGCTTCGTGCCAGCCAGCGTCGGCCGAAACGACACGCTCCACCAGACACCCGGCAACGGCGGCACGTCCCCCGCCTTTGGAGTAGTCGCACTCGCGGCGGGCGGGATGGGCGTCGGCGGCTTGCTCCTGCTCCGTCAACGCCGCGGCTGAACCTCGAAGGAAGCTCGCATGCACCCAGTTCGATTAGCGATCGCCCTCTGCCTCGTGATGATCGCGGTACCGAGCGTCGCGCAGGTCCAGATGGTCAGCCCGATGCTGTACGAAGGGCCGCGGATCGCGCTCCAGAGCCATGCCAATCGCTTCTCCTCCGATGCACGCGACGCGCAGCCCCGAACGCGCGCCGCAATCCCGCAAGCCGCTATGCATTTTACTCCCTCCGCCGCGCGCCGAGCCGCCAATCTCGCGCGCTTCGTCAGCAAGACCCGCGCGGTTGATCCGCGTGGCGCCGATGACCTGCAGAAACTGTTCTCGCAGGGTGATTTCATCGAGAAGATCGGCAAGCTCGTCGCCCCTTACGGGCTTCGAATCGACAACCTCGCGGACGCCTATGCGATGTGGTGGGTCACCGCTTGGGAAGCGTCGCGTGGAAGCAACGATACACCCAGCCCCGCCACGCTTGAGGCAGTACGTCGGCAAGCCGCCGACGCGGTGAGCACCACGAATGAAATCGCAGTCGCATCAGACGCCCAGAAGCAGGAACTTGCCGAAGCACTTTGGATTCAGAGCGCTCTGCTCGACGGCGCGGTCGAACAGGCTCGGCGCGATCCGTCCCGCCTGCGGGCGATCGGCTATGCGGCACGCCAGGGTGCCAAGGGCATGGGCCTCAATCTGGATGCGATCGACCTGACTTCCCAGGGCTTCGTGCCTGTAGGCGTCGGCCAGAACGACGCACCTGCCACGACGCCCAAGCCGGGAAGTGCCGCTCCCTATGGCGCCTTGGCACTTGCCGCCGGCGGCATGGGCGTCGGCGGGTTCCTGATGCTGCGCCAGCGCCGCAGCTGATGGGCGTCGCGAAACGGGAGCAAAGCATGAAGACGTTCTTGGGACCTTTCACACTGATGGTCGCAGGCGGCTGGAGCACCAACGCCACGGCGCAGCAAATAGGATGGGTTCCGATCCTAGCCACCGCTACGCACACCGACCCTCTGCACATCGTGCTGGACCAGCAGATGCGTGCTCAGAAGGAACAGGGGCGCACGGGACGAGCATTGCCGCAGCGCAACGTGCAACACGATTTGCCACCGCCTGACGTCACGACACTCCGGTACGCGCCGTCAAAGGCAAGGCGTGCGGCCAATCTTGCAGCCTTTGTCCAGAAGACCCGCGCCGTTGACCCTGGAGGCGCTGCGGACCTGCAAAAGGTGTTTGCCGAGGGTGACTTCATCGAGCGGATCGGCGCGCTTATCGCGCCGGCAGGCCTGCATATCGATAACGTCGCGGATGCCTACGCGCTGTGGTGGATTACCGCATGGCAGGCCGCGCACGGCCGCTATGACGAAACCACGCCCGCACTTGCGGCCGCTGTCCGCGGGCAAGCTGTGCGGGCGATCAGCGCGACCGGGGAGATGGCGCGGGCCTCGGATGCACAGAAGCAGGAACTCGCCGAGGCGCTTTGGGTCCAGACCGCGTTGGTCGAAGTTGCCGTGGAGCAGGCCAAGGGCGATCCGTCGCGCCTGCGCCAGATCGGTGACGCGGTGCGGCAGGGCGCCAAGGGCATGGGCCTTGATCTCGGTACCATCGATCTGACCTCGAAGGGCTTCGTGCCCGTTGGCGTCGGCCAGAACGACGCACCTGCCACGACGCCTAAACCGGGAAGTGCCGCCCCCTATGGCGCCTTGGCGCTCGCCGCCGGCGGCATGGGCGTCGGCGGGTTCCTGCTGCTCCGCCAGCGCCGCAGCTGATGGCCCACACCGATAAGGACGGGATTGTGAAACACCTCTGACCATCATCACCTTGACGGCATCCTTGGGGATTTCGAGCGAAGCCAATGCACAGGTGGTAGATGGTTGGGGTTGGTCCACGATCATCCCGTCGCTCACGCACTCCGACCCCTCGGGCATGATGCTCGACGATCGCATGGCGCAGGACGAGGAAAGGGCGCGCCGCGAGGGAAGGCCGCTGCCGCGCGACGACGCGCCCCGGGCAACAGCGCCCGCCGACGCCGGAAATCTGCTCTACCGACCCTCGAAGGCACGCCGCAGCGCCAATCTCGCGGCCTTCGTCCAGAAGACGCGCGCCGTCGATCCGAAGGGTGCGGCCGACCTGCAGAAGGTCTTTGCCGAGGGCGACTTCATCGAGCGGATCGGCGCACTCGTGGCGCCACATGGACTGCAGATCGACGATGTCGCCGATGCCTATACGCTCTGGTGGATCACCGCCTGGCACGCGGCGCGCGGCAACAACGATACGCCGGCGCCTGAAATCATCTCGGCCGTGAAAGCGCAGGCGGCCCGCGCCGTGCTTGCCACGGATGAGATCGCCCGCGCCTCGGACGCACAGAAGCAGGAACTCGCCGAAGCGCTGTGGGTCCAGAGCGCGCTGATCGACGTTGCGATGGAACAGGCCAAGCAGGACCCTGCCCGCCTCCGCCAGATCGGGGATGCGGTGCGGCAGGGCGCGAAGGGCATGGGGCTCGATCTCGATGCGATCGACCTGACCTCGCACGGCTTCGTGCCGGCCCGCGTGGGCCAGAATGACCCGTCCGCCACAGCGCCCGGACATGCCGGCACGCCACCTGCGTATGGCGCCCTTGCACTGGCCGCCGGTGGCATGGGCGTCGGCGGGTTCCTGCTGCTGCGCCAGCGCCGCGGCTGATGCTGGCGGGCCTCCCCATACAGCGACGTCGAGCGGCGATCGTTCTGGCGCTCACGCTGGTCGTGCTGCCGCGCGCAGCCCGAGCGCAGATGGTCAGCCCGATGCTGTAGGAAGGACCACGGATCGCGCTGGAAGATCATGCCAACCGTTCTTCCAGCGACGGAAAGGAGTCGCGGGAGCCCGCACGGCCGGTCCGAGATCCGGCAGCGCTGCGCTACACGCCGTCCAAGACGCGCCGGATCGCCAATCTCGCCGCCTTTGTCGAGAAAACGCGCGCCGTCGATCCGCGTGGCGCTGCCGATCTGCAGAAAGTGTTCGCCGAGGGTGACTTCATCGAACGGATCGGCAAGCAGGTCGCGCCGCACGGCTTGCGGATCGACAATGTCACCGACGCCTATGCGTGTGGTGGATCACCGCATGGCACGCCGCGCGAGGTAACAATGACGAGCCGCCGCCCGCCATCCTGGCCGCCGTCCGCGCACAGGCTGCACGCGCCATCCTGGCAACTGGCGAGATCGCCAGCGCTTCGGACGCACAGAAGCAGGAACTCGCCGAGGCATTGTGGATCCAGTCCACGTTGACGGACATTTCGGTCCAACAGGCCAAAGGCGATGCGGCTCGCCTGCGCGCCATCGGCGACGCGGTGCGCCGGAGCGCCAAGCCCATGGGCCTCGATCTCGATTCGATCGATCTGACGACAAAGGGCTTCGTTCCGGCGCGGGTCGGCAGCAACGATGTGCGCAACCCCGGAGCCGCCCACATCGCTGCGTAGAGCAGCGGGTGCGGCGCCTCGCCGGCGACCGGGTCGGCGCCGCGCACGGCTCCGCCCATCGTTGCCTTTCCCGCTGGCGCGATCGCTAAGGCCGGCAAGACGTCGACCGAGGCAGACGGGCGAACATCCCCTCCATCGGCTGGCCGGAAGGCCGGGCATTTCCCCGCGAAGCGATGACGCGCAAGGATCGCAGCGCCCGGGGCGTCGACGCGGGTATCGCAGGCACCACAGCAATGCTGCCGTCGCCGCAGCGAGGCCCGGCGCTTGATTCCTTCCGCCACATCCGCGATGATGAATGATACATTGTATCATGTGAGTGTTTGTGACCTGTCTTTTTTCCCTTACGCCGCCATGCCGCTCAACGGCGATTCCAAGCCTACCGACGTACAGCGGTCAGGCATGAAGAGCCCGTGCATCAGCGTCTGCCGATTTGATGGCCGCACCGGCTGGTGCGTCGCGTGCGGGCGGACCCTGCCCGAATGCCGCGAATGGAAGAAGGCACCCCGCCCGCGGCTGCTGGCGATCAGCAAGGCACTGCCGGCGCGGCTGGCGAAGCTTGACGCGCGTGGCGTGCGAGTGACCGAGGAAGAGGCATGATCGAGTTTTCGGCGCTTTGGCTGATCTTCGTGCTCGGGCTGCGCCACGGGCTCGACCCCGATCATGTCGCGGTGATCGACAACATCGTGTTCCGTACGGTCGAAGCACGACCGCGGCTGGCGCTTTGGGCAGGCACGTTCTTCGCGATCGGTCACAGCTTGTCGGTCGCCGCCGTTGCCATCAGTGTGTCGCTGGCGGCGGGTGTCTTCGCCCTGCCAACCTGGACGGCGCCGCTCGTCGACGTCGCTGTAATCGGCCTGCTGCTGATCGTCGGCACGCTGAACCTGCACGCGCTGCTGACCCAGGCGCGCTATACGCCCGTAGGTTGGCGCAGCGGGCTGGTACCCAAGCGGCTGCGCAACAGCACCCATCCGCTGGCGGTAGTCGCGATCGGAGCGATCTTCGGGCTGGTGTTCGATACCGCCACCCAGGCGGCGGCCTGGGGCGCGGCGGCGACCACGAGGGGCGGCACCACGGCCGCACTGGTGATCGCCGCCACCTTCGCCTTGGGCATGATGCTGGCCGATACGCTCGACAGCCAGATCGTCGCCCGGCTGCTGCGCACCCGCGGCCGCGCCGCCGCGACCATGCAGCGCTATCGCCGTGCGGTGGGCTGGCTGGTGGTGACGCTCAGCTTCGGCACCGCCGGCTATGCGCTGGCCGAGTTGGCGGGGCTGGACGTCGCGCTGCCGGACGGGGCATTCACCGCGTTCGGCGTCGCCGCCGCTGCGACCATCGTCCTTCTGCTGCTCGCCGGCCGCTGGCGCGGCAACTGCAGGGAAGCGCGCCCGAGCGCCAAGCACAAGATTTCCAGGCGGATTTCGCCATAGCCATCAAGGTGCGGCGCATCGGGTTGGGCCCGCCTTTCAAATCGGCGCTGGGCATCACGCTGTTGCATGAGCACATGCTAGAACCGGAGACATGATGATGCACGACGACGAGACCCCTGCCCCCGAGCCCGCCGCCGCCCCCGAGCACCTCGCCAATCCCGAGCGGCGCGCGTTGCTCGGCGTCGTCGGCATGGCCGGTGTGATGGCAGCCGCGCCGTCCGAGGCCGCGCCGCGCGGCGCGAGAGGATTGGCCGAGATCGAGACCGTCGTCGTGATCTATGCCGAAAATCGCAGCTTCAACAATCTGTTCGCCGGCTTCCCCGGCCTCGCCGATCCGCTCGCTGCGGCGCCCCCTGCGCGCACCGCCCAGCGCGATCGGGACGGCTCCATGCTGAAGGCGCTGCCCAAGGTCTGGGAAGGCATGGTTCCCGACGAGCAGGTGGTCGAGCATCGCCGCTACAAGATCGGGCCGGACGATCTGCCGCCGCTCGCCAACGCGCCCTTCGCGCTGGCGACGCCGGAGGGCGATCCGCTGCCCCACGGCGTGGTGACCCGCGACCTCGTCCACGCCTTTTACCAGAATCAACTGCAGATCAACGGCGGCCGCAACGACGGCTTCGTCGCGTGGGGGGATAGCGGCGCGCTGGTGATGGGCCATTATGGCGAGGCCTCTGCCAAGCTGCGCCTCTGGCAGATCGCGCGCGAGTTCACGCTGTGCGATCGCTTCTTCATGGGTGCGTTCGGCGGGTCCTATCTCAACCACCAGTATCTCGTCGCCGCCCGTCCGCCCTTCTATCCCGATGCGGACAAGAGCCCGGCCCGCGGCCGCATTGCGCAGGTCGAGGGCGAGGACCCCAAGGGCATCCGCCTCAAGCTGAGGGCCGTATCACCCAAGAGCGCGATGGACGGCCCGCCGGACTTCGTGCCGAGTTCGCTCACCCCGGACTTCTGGTCGGTCAACACGATGCTGCCGCCCTATGCACCGACCTACCAGCTGGATCCCGAACGCCCCGGCTATGCCGACTGGAGCGATGCCAAGACGATGGTACCGCAGCGCCATGCGACGATCGGCGACCTGCTTTCCGCCAAGGGCGTTTCCTGGGCCTGGTATGCCGGCGGCTGGGCTGCCGCGCTGGCAGGCCATGCGAATGACGGTAGCTTCCCAAGCCGCCCCAACTTCCAGCCGCACCACCAGCCGCTCAACTATTTCGAGCAGTTCGCGCCCGGCACCGCCGCGCGCGCCAAGCATCTGCGCGACGCGGGCGAAGGCGAGACGCCGCGGACCAACCACTTCCTCGCCGATGTGGCGGCCGGCTCGCTGCCCGCGGTGAGCTTCTACAAGCCGCAGGGCAACCTCAACATGCATGCCGGCTATTCGGACGTCGAGGCGGGCGACCAGCATATCGCGGTGGTGGTCGATGCGCTGCGCCGCAGCCCGCAATGGCACAAGATGCTCGTCGTCATCACCTTCGACGAGAATGGCGGCTGGTGGGATCATGTGCCCCCGCCGAAGGGCGATCGCTGGGGCCCCGGCACCCGCATTCCGGCGGTGATCGTCTCCCCCTTCGCGAAACGCGGCTATGTCGACCACAGCATCTACGACACCGGCTCGATCGCACGCTTCCTAACCCGGCGCTTCAGCCTGCCCCCGTTACCCGGCCTGGTGGAGCGCGAGCGCGCGATGGTCGCCGCGGGCGGTCCGGCGCCGGGAGACCTCACCGGCGCCCTCATCATCGGCTGATATGGTGATGGCGATACGCGACCTCACCGGCAGGTGACGTCTACCGGGCTTTTGCCTTGGCCTTCCTGCGTCTGGCCTGACGCATGGCCCATTGCGTTCGCCAGAATGCGTACACGGCCAGGCTGCCGAGCAGCGCGAGCGCGACGCCGGACGCGCTCATCGCGAGCTTCCATGCCAGGCCACCGGCCTTGGCGGCGTGAATCGGATAGAGTTTCTCCCGGATCGATGCCGCAGCACCTCCCGTCGACGGGTCGGCACGGCCGATGATCTTCAGCGTCACTGGGTCGGCATAGACGAAGGTTCGGCCGTTCGGCGTCCATTCGAAGGGCTGGCGAAGCCGCAGGGCCAAGGGGGTACCGGCTTTTCGCGGCCATTGCAGGCGGCGGAACTCGGCGCCTGGAAATGCCGCTGCGGCAGCCTCGAACAGCGGCGTCAGGTCACGGCTTCCCTGCGCCGCCCCGATCTCGACCCGCGGCGGCCGCGACCGCGCTTCGACGAGCAGGCTGCCGCCCAGAGCGGGGAAAACCATCAGTACCCCGGTCACCAGCGACACGAGCAGCAAGGGCGCAGCCACTACGCCCATGTCGCGGTGATGGTGGACGATCGCGCCGGGCTTCATCGTCGCAGGCCACGGTCGCAGGCGAAAGCGACGCCGCGTCCGCCACCAGAGGACAACCCCGGTGACGACGAAGAACAGCCCGACCAGACCGGCGACGCCGGTGATCGCCTCCCCGGTGTCCCCCAGCAGCAGGCGGTGGTGGAGGTCGAACAGCCAGAGCTCCGGACGTTGCCACGATGCGGACCAGCGGGCGACCGTCTCTCCTGCCTGGCTCAGATAGGCGCCGCTGCCGTCCTTGAAGACGACCTGGTGTACACCGAGACCATGGCCGGCGAAGGTGATGCGATCGGGTGGCGGATGCCCGCTCATAACGATGCTCGTGACCTTCGCCAGCAACGCTGGATCGTCGCGGACGGAATCCTCCGCATGAGGCACGAAGGTCAGGGCGTCCCGCCACACGAGCAGCGCACCCGTCAGGCCCAGCAACGCGAGCAACAGGCCGCCGATGGCGCCGATCCAGCGGTGCAGCAGGACGAGAAGGTGCATCAGAATCCGGCCTGCCAGCTCAGCGTGAAGTTGCGGCCGCGGCCGGTGTAGAAACGCGCATTGTCGGTCGGCCCCTGCGTGTCGCTGTAATAGGTGACATAGTCGGTATTGCCGAGGTTCTGGACGCTCAGCATCACCCGGCCCACCGGCAGTTCATAGGCGATATAGGCGTCGAACAGCCGGTAGCCGACGAAGTCGTTGGCGATCGGCTGCCCCTCGAAGCGGCGCGACAGATAGTAGCGGCCCTGCAGGCGCGCGCTGAACCCGCCGAGGCTATAATCGATATTGAGATTCAGCCGGTCCGGCGAAATGTTGGCGCCGTCGAGATCGGCATCCATCCTGCCATCCCCGTTGGTGTCCGTGCGCCCGTTGACATGGGCGAAGCCGGTGCCGAGCTTCAGCCCCGGCAGCGGCGTGCGGACGCTCAGATTCACTTCCAGGCCTTCGATGTCGATCGGCTGGCGCGAAACGTTGAAGATGCCGTCGCTGCCGCGAACGAGCACCTGGCCCAGATCGCTCGACGACCAGTAATAGGTGGCGCTGGCGTCGAGCGGGCCTCGGGTGACTTCGACGCCGATCTCGCGATTGTTCGACACGACGGGCGTAAGGTCGAGGAAATCGGCAATGCGGACGTTGGGCTGGGTGATCCCGCGGAGAACACGCCCGATATCGGCGATCGTATAGCCTTCCGCATAGCTGCCATAGGCGCGGATGCCCTTGATCGGCTCCACCACCACCCCGCCGTTCCACAACGCGCGCTCGAACGAGGGCTTGCCGCCGGTGACTGCCCGCGCACCGGCACTGGCGAGCGTCGTATAATCCGGAATGTCGAGCTGGACGTTTTCGTAGCGCAGCCCGCCGGCGAGCCGCACGACGCCGTCGAACAGCTTCAGATTGGCCTGCCCGAACGGCGCCAGGCTACGGAAATCGGTCTGCGGCACCCAGGCGCGGCCTGTCTGGACGAGGTCCTGCTTGGTGCGGTCGATCAGCGCGTCGAACCCGGCGGTCAGCGTCAGCGCCTCGAAGCCCGGTACCGCACGTTCGTAGCTGATCTTACCGCCGATCTTGCGGGACACGTTGCGCGATTGATCGAACAGCGTGCCGACCGGCGCGATGCGTGCGTCCTGGAACGTCGCCAGGACACCACCGGCAAAGGTGTCGCTGGTGCGGTTGTAGAAGCCTTGCAGCGTGAACGCCCCGCCGGCCAGATCGCCGTCGGTGAGGGAGGCCGACACCATCTCGGCTAGGCCCGTCGAAGGCTGGCCCGGCGTCGCCCCGCGCCGGCTGGTGGCGGGAATGCCCAAAGCCCGGTTCCCGTCGACGGGGAGGTAATGGTTGTTGCCCTCCAGCCTGAACCGGTTGGCGATCACTTCGATGCGCGCAGTATCGGAGAGATCGAGCCCTGCCCGTCCGAAGAAGGACAGGCTGTCCGTATCCTGGATCTCGCTCTGGTTGCCGTCGAGGCCGATGCGACGCCCGCGCCCGTCAAGGAAGACGCCGCGCCGCTCGAAGGCAACCCCGCCGGTGGCATCGAACCGGCCGCTGCGGACGTTGACCAGGCCGGCGATCTTGCCGCCAAGCGAAGCGCCAGAGAAATCGTCGCCGCTATTGCCCTGGAGCAGGGTCCGCCCGTTCCACCCATTCTCTTTGGGCGCCGCCACGGTCACCTGGTTGACCACCCCGCCGGTCGCGCCGATGCCTTGCAGGGCGTTGGAACCGTAGATCACCTCCACCCGATCGATGAAGAAGGGATCGATGGTGTAGCCGTCGCGTGCGCCGTCGCGGATCGGTGTCGTCTGCGGGATGCCGTTGATCGCGTAAAGCGGCGACCGGCCGCGCAGCGTTTCGCCGAAGCCGGTGATCTTCTCGCGCGTGGGCGAGAAGGACGGCAGCAGTGCGGAGACTGCATCCACCGTAGAGCCTGAGACCGCGACCTGACGCGAAAGCGTCTCGCGATCGATGACGTCAACGGTCAGCGGCAGCGCGCTGGCCGGCAGGCGTGTCCGCGCGGCCGTGACGACGATGTCCTCACGCGCGGAGGTGGAGACGTCGCCGTCGGAATGACTGTCCTGCGCCTTCGCGCTTCCCGTCCAGATGGTGGCTGCGGCGATCACGCCGAGTGCGAACTTCATCCCGATCCCCTTTCCGTGGGGCCGATAGGAAACAACCGTACATTTTGCAACAGCCTCGCATTAGCAATTTTGCAGTCGCGCAGCTGTTTTGATGCTGCGGCCAGGCTCTATGCGATCGGATCTCCTCCCGAGCCGCCCCCCGCGGCGGCTGGACTCTCGCGCAGTTCGACAACCTCGAAGGCAAAGCTGGCCCAGGCGCGCTTCTTCGCCGCCTCTGCCAGCGCCGTCTTTTTGCCGAGTGCCTCCTTCGCCGACTTGCTGTGGCCCCAGAAGACCTCGGTCTTGCCATTGTCGAGCACCGCGACGATCCGCCAGAAATGGGTGAAGGGCGCGGCCGTGGGACCGATGGTCTTCACATAGCCGTCCGCCATCGTCGCGGTAAGGTAGCGCTTCTTTTTCGCCATCCGCTGCTGGTAGCGACCGGAGCGCCGAGGGTCACGATTTTCTGGAAGGCGTATGGAAGGGCAACGGCCGATTGCCCGGGCTGGGCCGCGCGGCATAGCCATCGCGTGATAGCGGCCCCGGTCGCCGCTGTTCGCTGCCGCGCCTCGCGAGTTGAAATCGCGCGGGTCGAAAGGCATAGCGCCGCATGCTTTCGCAGAAGTGCCGCTACGCGCTCCGCGCCCTGCAACATCTCGCCGATCGCCACGGCCAGGGTGTCGTGCCGCTGGCCGAGATCGTGTCGGCGCAGAACATCCCCGCCAAGTTCCTGACGGTCATCCTATCCGAGCTGGGACGCGAGGGGCTGGTGCGCGCGCAGCGCGGGCGCTCGGGCGGCTATGTGCTGGTGCCCTCGCCCGCCGACGTCCGGATCGGCGACATCATCCGGTTGATGCGCGGATCAATCGCGCTGGTTCCCTGCGCCAGTCGCGACGCGCACGAGCATTGCGAGAATTGCGTGCCCGAGGCGGTGTGCCGGCTTCGCAACCTGATGCTGCGCGTCCGCGACGAAACCGCGCATATTCTGGACGGTGTCACCCTCGCCGATGCATTTCCGACGACCAATCTGGAGTTGCCCACGGACAAGCCGTGATATATTGCCCATCTATCAGATAGGAATTACGCTCGCCCCATAACAAGGGGTAGATCCACATGCGGGCAGCAAGCATCCTCGGTACGATCGGCAATACGCCGCACATCCGGATGGCGCGGCTGTTTCCGGACGCCGAGGTTTGGATCAAATCCGAACGCGGCAACCCCGGCGGATCGCTGAAGGACCGGATCGCGCTGGCCATGGTCGAGGCGGCCGAGCGCAGCGGGGCGCTTTCGCCCGGCGGCATCATCGTCGAGCCGACCAGCGGCAACACCGGCGTTGGTCTGGCGATGGTGGCGGCGGTGAAAGGCTACCGCCTGATCCTGGTGATGCCCGAAAGCATGTCGATCGAGCGGCGCCGGCTCATGCAGGCGTACGGCGCCGCATTCGAACTGACCCCGCGCGAGCAGGGCATGGCCGGCGCCATCGCTCGCGCCGAGCAGTTGGTCGCGGCGATACCCGGCGCCTGGATGCCGCGCCAGTTCGACAATCCCGCCAATATCGATGCGCATGCCCGCACCACCGCGATCGAGATCCTTGCTGATTTCCGCAACGAGCCGATCGATGCGATCGTCACCGGCGTCGGGACGGGCGGTCACATCACCGCGCTCGCCGAAACGCTGAAGATGGAATGGCCCGGCCTGCAGGTGTTCGCAGTGGAGCCCGCCGCCTCGCCGGTGCTTTCCGGCGGGCGCGCCGGGCCGCATCCGATCCAGGGAATCGGCGCGGGCTTCGTGCCGACCAATCTTCACGCCGACATGCTCGACGGGGTGGTCCGGGTCGAAGCCGAAGCCGCCCTGTGGTTCGCCCAGGCCGCCGCACGGCGCGAGGGGCTGCTCGTCGGGCCCAGCTCGGGCGCGACACTGGCGGCGATCGCGGCCAAGCTTCCCGAACTTGCCGGGCTGCGCGTGCTGGGCTTCGCCTATGACACCGGCGAACGCTATCTCTCCGTCCCCGGCTTCGTTGCCGAGACGGACGGTAAAGCAGCGCTTTCTTCCGCGGCCAAGCTGGACTTGACCGGCACCAAGCCGAACTAGCTTCTAAATCTCTACTAGCAAGGTAGACATAAGACATCGCCATAAGGGAGGAACCATGATCCGACCGCCGTACCGGGGCCGCTGACCCCCTTTTCCGGCTCCACCGCGCCGACGATCCACCGCTGCCGCTGTCCCCGCCCCTTCGCATTCCCGCGCGAGGGCAAGGGAGGATTGTGCCCGGCGGAGACGATCGGCCAAGACCGTCTTGCAGGGAGACTCCATTGTCGTTTTACTCGTCCGTGCCGGCATGGCTTGCCGGCGCAAGCCTTGCTGCGCTCTGCGCCGGGGCCGCCCAGGCCCAGACCGTCCAGCTGGCCGCCACCGATCCGGTGGGCACACTGCCGGCGGCGATGCCCGGCGACGGCGATGCCGCGCCCGCGGCTGACGGCGACGACATCCTCGTCACCGCCCGCCGCCGCACTGAGCGCGCACAGGACGTGCCGATCGCCCTCACCGCGATCGGCGGCGAGACGCTGGCGGCACGTGGCGATTATCGGCTCGACCAGATCCAGCAGCTGGTACCCGCACTGCAGGTGTTCAGCTTCAACCCGCGCAACACCAACATCAACATTCGCGGCCTCGGCTCTAATGTCGCACTGACCAATGACGGGATCGAGAACGGCGTCGGCCTCTATATCGACGGCGTCTATTATGGCCGGCCGGGGCAGAGCCAGTTCGACCTGGTCGATCTCGAGCGCGTCGAGGTGCTGCGCGGGCCCCAAGGGACGCTGTTCGGCAAGAACACGACGGCAGGCGCGATCAACATCAGCTCGCGCCTGCCGAGCTTCACCACCGAGGCGCAGGGCGAGGCGAGCTTCGGCGACTATGGCTATCGCCAGTTGCGCGGCTCGCTGAGCGGCCCGCTGCTCGCCGACCTCGCCGCCGCGAGGATCAGCCTGGCCGAAACGCACCGCGACGGCTTCATCCACAATGTCACGACGGGCCGTGACGTCCATAACTATGACGACTTCACGGCCCGCGGGCAGCTCCTCGTCACGCCGCTCTCCGGGTTGTCGATCCGGCTGATCGGCGACTATTCGAACCAGCGCCAGCAATGCTGCATCAACCTGCCGGTCTCGGTCTTCACCAGCTACGCCAATGGCGCGAGCATCGCCAACAACTGGCTCCAGCGTGCGGCCCGCGCCAGCTATACGCCCCTCCCCTTCGATCTCTTCGCGCGCAAGACGGACGCCAACTCGCCCTTCTACGCGATCATGGACACCTGGGGCCTCTCGGGCGAGGTCGACTATGACCTGGGCGGGGCGACGATCACCTCGATCACCGCCGGGCGGCACTGGAACTGGTATCCGTCGAACGATTCCGACGTCACCCGGCTGTCGGTGAACCTCCAAAGCAACCAGCAGAATTTCCAGCGCCAGTTCAGTCAGGAAGTCCGCATCGCCTCCAATGGCGAGCACCGCGTCGACTGGCTGATCGGCGGCTATTATTTCTGGCAGGTGGTGCGCGGCGTAGGGTCCGCGATCTATGGGGCGGACGCGCCGAACTGGCTCTATCCGGCCGACGCGCTGGCGGTCTCCGACGCCGCGGTAAACGGCTTCACCTCGCGCTCGCGCTCCGATCCGCACACCCGCAGCATTGCCGCCTTCGCGCAGACCACCTGGCACATCGATCCGCGGCTCAGCCTCACCACCGGGCTGCGCTTCACCCATGAGGACAAATGGGGGAGCTATGTCTCGCTGCAGACCGACGGCAAGTCGCTCGCCGCGCTGACCCCGGCGCAGGCGACGCGCGCCCAGGCAATCCGCAACGGCCTCGCCCCGCCCGCCAACTACGGCGTGAATGCCAAGGACGACAGCTGGTCGTGGCTGGCAACGCTCAGCTGGAAGCCGGTCGACGACGTGCTGCTTTACGCGACCAACTCGCGCGGCACCAAGTCGCAGGGGCTGAACCTGACCACCATTCCCGCCGGGGTCAGCGCCGTGGTCGATCCCGAGCAGACCGACAATTACGAGATCGGCCTCAAGTCCCAGCTGTTCCGCCGCACCCTAACTGCGAACCTTGCCGGCTTTTGGGCGAACGTGACTAATTATCAGACCACGATCGTCCAGCAGGTGATCGGCACCAACAGCTACATCAATTACATCGCCAATATCCCCAAGGTCCGCTCGCGCGGGTTCGAGGCCGACCTGGCCTGGCAGCCTATCGCCGCACTCGGCTTTACGGCGGCACTCGCTTATACCGACGCGACCTATCGGAACTATCCGAACGGGCCGACACCGGTCGAGGCGCTTAACCCTACCACCGCCCAGCCCGGCGGGTCGCCGCTCCAGAACATGAGCGGGCAGCGGCTGGCGGGCGTGCCCAAATGGTCCGCCTCGCTCGGCACCGACGCCAGCCATGCGCTGACCGACCGGATCACCCTCTACGGCCATGCCGACTGGTCATGGCGCTCCAATTACTACACCGTCGCCAGCAACAGCCGCTACGGGCTCGTCCCCGGCTATGACCTGGTCAACGCGCGTATCGGCGTGCGGCTGGACAAGGGTCGGCTCGACCTCTCGGTCTGGGCCCGCAACCTCTTCGACAAGAACTATTTCCAGACGCTCAGCGTCGCGAACACCGGGCTCGTTTCCGCGATCCTCGGCGACCCGCGCACGCTGGGCGCCACCCTCCGGACGAAATGGTGAGCCCATGGCGACGATCCCCGCCCACGACACCCGGTTCCGCATCGCCTCCCCGCCGATCCACGCCGACGAGCCCCCGGCGTGGCGGCTGATCGGCTTCGCCTCGCTGGCGATCCCGATCGCGGGGGCGGGGCTGCCGCTGATCCTGTTCGTGCCCCAGCTCTACGCCAGCCATTACGGGCTCTCGCTGGCGACGATCGGGCTGATCTTCTTCCTCGGCCGCTTCTGGGACGTCGCCGCCGATCCGATCGTCGGCGTGCTGAGCGACCGCACCCGCAGCCGCTTCGGCCGGCGCAGGCCATGGATCGCGGCGGGCGGGCTGCTCTTCGGGCTGGGCTCGGCCCTGCTCTTCTTCCCGCCCGCGGCGGTGGCGCCGCTTTACCTCGCGGCCGCGCTCTTCATCTTCTACGCCGGCTGGACGATGATCGAGGTGCCCTTCTCCGCCTGGACCGGGGAATTGTCGGGCGCCTATCATGGTCGCACCCGATCGGTGACCTTCCAGCAGACTGCGCAAGCATCCGGCCTGCTGCTCGTGCTGATCCTCCCGACGCTGCTCGAACAGCTCCGCCCCGCCGACATCGCGCTCAAGCTGCATGTCGTCGGCGGCTTCATCCTGCTCACCCTCGCGCCCGCGCTGGTGCTGAGCCTAACCGCCTTTCGCGAGCCGCCGCGCCCCGCCTTGGAACCCCGCCCCGAAGGCTTTCTCCGCACCGCCAGCCTGATCCTGCGCGACCGGCTGCTGGTCCGCGTGCTCGCCTCGGACGTGGCGGTCACCGCCGGCCAGTCGATCCGCGCCGGGCTGATCACCTTCTTCGCAGTGAACTATATGGGCGCGCCCGGCTGGGCGAGCGGCCTGTACCTGTTCCAGTTCGTCTTCGGCGTCTTCGCCGCGCCGCTCTGGCTGCAGATCGGCCGGCGCCTCGGCAAGCGCGAGACTGCGATTGCCGGCGAGCTGGTCCAGGTCGCAATCAACCTCGGGCTGCTGTTCGTCGTTCCCGGCGCGATCGGGCTGCTGCTGGCGCTCACCATCGCGCAGGGGCTGGCGCAGGGCTCGGGCAACCTGATGCTCCGCGCGATGATCGCCGACGTCGCCGATCATCACGAGCTGGAGACCGGCCACAACCGCACCGGCCTGCTCTTCTCGGTGTTCAGCCTCGCCACCAAGGCGGGGCCGGCGATCGGCATCGGCATCGCCCTACCCTTCGTCGCCTGGATGGGGTTCAGCCCCAAGGGCGCCAACACGCCCGAGGCGCTGGAGACGCTGAAGCTCGTCTTCGCGCTTGGCCCGGCCCTCGCCCACATCCTCTCTGCCGCAATCATCTGGCGCTTCCCGCTCGATGCGCAGCGCCATGCCACCATCCGTCGCGCGCTCGATGCGCGCGCCGCCGGCCAACTTCCACTCTGACCCTGAAGGAGAATGCACATGACGATCCAGACGCATGACTTCCCCAATGCCGCCGACGCCGACAGCGTGCTCGACGTCCACCCCGTGGCCGGGCGCATCGGCGCCGAGATCCGCGGCGTACGGCTGGGCGGCGACATCGACAACGCCACCGTCGAGGCGATCCGCGCGGCGCTCTACCGGCACAAGGTGATCTTCTTCCGCAACCAGACGCATCTCGACGATGCCGCACAGGAAGCCTTTGCCGAGCGCCTCGGCGACCCGCTGGCACACCCGACCGTGCCGGTGGCGCCGGGCTCGCGCTTCCTGCTCGAGCTGGACAGCAAGGAAGGCGAGGCCGCCTCGGCCTGGCATACCGACATCACCTTCCTGCCCGCCTATCCCGCCGCCTCGATCCTGCGCGCGATCACCATCCCGCCCGCCGGCGGCGACACGCTCTGGGCCAATGCGGTGACCGCCTACGAGACGCTGCCCGAACCGCTCAAGGCGCTGGTCGAGAACCTGCGTGCCGTCCACACCAACGCCTTTGACTATGCCCAGCAGCGCCCCGAGGCGACCAGCGAGCAGGTCCGCCGCCACCGCGAGGTATTCGCCTCCACAGCCTATGAGACGGAACATCCGGTGGTCCGCGTCCACCCGGTGACCGGCGAGAAGCTGCTGCTGCTCGGCAGCTTCGTGAAGAGCTTCGTCGGCTTCAGCCGCGAGGATTTCGCCCGGCTGTTCGGCATCGTGCAGGACCATGCGACCAAGCCCGAGAACACGGTGCGCTGGCGCTGGAGCCCGGGCGACGTGGCGATCTGGGACAATCGCGCCACCCAGCACCGCGCCATCGCCGATTTCGGCCACCAGCGCCGCACGCTGCGCCGCGCGACCATCGCCGGGGACGTGCCGCGCGGGGTCGATGGGGCGCCCAGCCGGGTGCTCAAGCCCGAGCCGGTCGCCGCGGTCGAAGCCGCCGCCTGATTTCCCACCCCACTGCCGCGCTTCCTCCGGGGGCGCGGCATTTTTTCGGAACCGCCACCCGATGCGCCTCCGCCTCGCCGCCCTGCTCCTGCTGCTGCTCCCCTCGCCCGCCGTGGTGGCGCAGGACCAGCCCCGCCCCGCCCCGCCGACCAAGCGGCCCAACATCCTGATCATCGTCGCCGACGATCTCGGCTATTCGGACCTCGGCGCGTTCGGCGGCGAAATCCACACGCCCAATCTCGACGCGCTCGCCGAGCACGGCCTGCGCCTCACCGGTTTCCACGCCGCGCCGACCTGCTCGCCGACGCGGTCGATGCTGCTATCGGGCACCGACAACCATCTGGCGGGCCTCGGCAACATGGCCGAGCTGGTCGCACCCAACCAGATCGGCAAGCCCGGCTATCAGGGCTATCTGCCCGACGATGTGGTGACTCTCGCCGAGCGGCTGCGCGACCTCGGCTACGCGACGGCGATGTCGGGCAAATGGCACCTCGGCACGCGCCCGCAGGACGATCCGACCCGCCACGGTTTCGACCAGGCCTTCACCCTGCTCCAGGGCGGTGCCAATCACTTCGGCATCGACGCGACGGCGACCCCGCTGCCCGGCCAGGCGACCTATCGCGAGAACGGCGTCACGCTGCCCAGCCTGCCCAGGGACTTCTACTCGTCCGATGCCTATGCCGCGAAACTGATCGGATTCCTCGGGCATGCCGATCCGGCCAAGCCCTTCTTCGCCTACCTCACCTTCACCGCGCCGCACTGGCCGCTCCAGGCGCCGGCGGAAGACATTGCCAAATATCACGGCCGCTACGACACCGGGTTCGAGGTACTGCAGGCCGAACGGCTGAAGCGCCAGCAGGCGCTGGGGCTGGTGCCCGCGGGCGTCAAGCCGCACCCGTTCGTACTGCCCGACGGGCGCGATTGGGCGCATCTCCCGCCCACCGAACGGCGCGAGCAGGCGCGGCTGATGGAAGTCTATGCCGCGATGGTCGATCGGCTCGACCAGAATGTCGGCAAGGTGATCGCCCACCTCAAGGCGACCGGACAGTATGACAACACCATCATCCTGTTCCTCGCCGACAATGGCGCGGAAGGCATCGACCTCGCCACCACCAAGCTGCCGACCACGGCGGCGCGGCTCAAGGCGGCGGATAACCGGCTCGACAATCTCGGCGCGGCGACCTCCTACACCGCCTATGGTCCGGGCTGGGCGCAGGCGGCGACCACGCCGTCCTTCCTCTACAAGGGCTTCACCAGCGAAGGGGGCACGCGCGTCGCGGCCTTCCTTTTCTATCCCGGCAGGAAGCGCCAGGGCGGGATCAGCCATGCCTATGGCACGGTGATGGACGTGGTGCCGACGCTGGTCGAGGCGGCCGGCGGCAGCTGGCAGGGCAGCAGCTATGGCGGCCGCACGGTGCAGCCGGTGCGCGGCGCCAGCTGGCTTCCTTATCTGCGTGGAACCGCCAAGGCGGTGCACGGGCCGAAGGAGATCGTGGGCACCGAATTGTTCGGCCGCCGCGCGATCCGGCAGGGCGACTGGAAGATCGTCGATCTCGGCGACGGCTGGAAGCTCTACAACCTCGCCGAGGACCCCGGCGAAACCCGCGATCGCGCCGCCGACCAGCCCCAGCGACTGAAGACGCTGGTGGCAGCGTGGGATGCCTATGCCAAGGGCGCGGGCGTGGTGATGCAGTCCACCCCGGCGACCTTCCCGTGAAGCCGGTCGCGCTCCTTGCGCTGCCGCCGCTGGTCGCCCTGCCGCTGCTCTGGGCGACCCGCCCGGCCGCGGCGCCCACCCCTGCCGGGCCGCCGCGGGTCTGCGCGGGCAGCCATCTCGACCGGCCGGTGCGCATCACTGCCAGCCGCTTCGTGATGGGCAGCAGCCGCTATTATCCCGAGGAAGGCCCGCCCACCGAAACCGAGGTGCCCGCCTTCGACATCGACGCGCACGAGGTCACCAACCGCCAGTTCGCCGCGTTCGTGGCCGCGACCGGCTACCGCACCGAGGCGGAGAAGCCCGGCGGCGGCGCCTTCGTGTTCGTGCCGCCCAAGACTGCGATCGACGAACCCGATCCGCGCCGCTGGTGGCGCTTCGTGCCCGGCACAAACTGGCGGCATCCCGAGGGGCCAAGCAGCAGCATCGCTGGGCATGAGGAGGAGCCGGTGGTGGCTGTCACCTTCGCCGATGCCCAGGCTTATGCCCGCTGGACGGGCCGCGCGCTGCCTAGCGAGGAGCAGTTCGAGGCGGCCGCCCGGGTGGGCATCCCGGACCCGGATGCCGAGCCCAACCCGGACCGTGCGAATTTCTGGCAGGGCAGCTTCCCGAACACCAACACGAATCGCGACGGCTACACGGGTCGCGCGCCCGCCGGATGCTTCAAGCCCAACGGCGCGGGCGCCTATGACCTGATCGGCAATGTCTGGGAGTGGACCGAGAGCTGGTACCTGCCAAGCCACGCGCCGTTCGCGGTCGGCGACGGATCACCCGGCAATCCGAGTTTCGACCCGCGCCAGCCTGACGCCAGGGCGCGGGTGATCAAGGGCGGCTCCTATCTCTGCGCCAGCAACTATTGCGCCCGCTATCGCCCCGCTGCGCGCCACGCCCAGGAAGAGACGCTTGCCGCATCGCATCTCGGCTTTCGCACCGTGAGCCGGTAACCGACTGAACCCGTTAGCCTTTGCCGTGCTGGGAAAGGTTGCCCCGCCGGTTCTCTGCCGGGTGCCGCCAAGCTCGACGCCGTCCCGGGCTGGGCGTCGCGCGAACGGTGCTCAGCCCCGGCGGATCGCCGCCGTGAACCGACGCTTGATCCAAACAACAACAAGTGCAAAATGAGATCTACAATATTTCACCGAAGAAAACATCGGTATAAATCTGCAATAAACTGTCCCCGAAATATCACATTCGCGAACATGATTGAACATTAAACGAGTTTTCATTGGACACGGATGAGTGCGGTTTGGTCTTTCCCGCTCGATGAATTCACGAAAGGTGTTCCGAATGTCCCTAAGCAGCTGCAAATTCCTAACGACCAGCTCGATTCTGGCGCTGGTGCTTGTCGCCGGAACATCGGCCCACGCCCAGGAGCGCCCTGCCGCCCCGTCCGGACAGGAGGGAGGCACGAAGGATAGCAGCAGCGAGATCGTCGTTACCGGCACACGCACGAGCGGCAAGGTCGCCGACCAGCCGGTCGTTGCGATCACCGGCGACAGCATCGTCAACCAGGGCTTCACCCAAATTGGCCAGGCGCTGACCAACCAGCCGCAATTCGGGGTACCGGCGAACAGCACGGTCGGCGGACAGGGCAGCTACGGCGCCGGCCAGTCGTTCAGCAACCTGTACAATCTCGGGGCGCAACGCACGCTGACGCTCGTCAACGGCAGCCGCTTCGTTTCGGCGGCCGCTTCGAGCATCTTCGGGGCATCGGCCGGCACGCCGGTGGATCTGGGCCAGATCGCGCCTGCGCTCGTCGAGCGCATCGACGTGGTTTCGGTCGGCGGCGCGCCGATCTATGGCTCCGACGCGATCGCCGGCACGGTGAACATCATTCTCAAGAAGAATTTCAGCGGGATCGACGTCACTGCCAGCAACGGCATCTCCGAGCGGGGCGATGGCGCGAACAGCAATGTGTCACTGCTGGCGGGCAAGAATTTCGGCGGCGGGCGCGGCAACATCACGCTCAACGTCTTCTATGACCATCAGGACGGCCTGACCACCGCCTCCCGGTACGTGACCAGCGCGGACCGGCCGTTCTTCGGCAAGACGACCAGTGCCTCGGGCCCGACGAACATCGCCTATTTCGGCGGCGACCGGTTCTCGGTGGTCACCAATACCGGTCTTCCGACCGCAATCGACAATCTGCCGTTCAACGGTCTTTCGGCGGGCGGCGCGGCGGACCCGCTGTTCGGCGCGCCCTATCAGGCGATCACCAATGCCGCCGGGCAGGCGCTCGTCTTCAACAAGGCGGGCCAGCTCGTGCCGTTCCAACATGGCACGGTGGTAGGCAGCTTTACCGACGAGGCCGGCGGCGACGGCTTCCGGACGGCCGACTATGGCAATCTGCTGACCGACAGCAAGCGCATCCAGGGCGTGCTGATGGGGCATTACGATTTCAGCGACCATCTCCGGTTCCATGCGGAAGCCTGGGCGAGCCGCAACATCGCGACCAACAAGGCCGACCAGACGCTCTACAACACCGCGCTGTTTTCGGGCCCGGGCGGCGCCGGGCTCGCCTATGGCAACTATGCCGTCTCCTCGACCAATCCGTTCCTGAGCGCGGCGGACCAGGCGACGATCCAGGCGTCCCTGGCAGCGTCCGGACAGCCGACGGATCAATTCTATCTCGCCCGCGCGAACACGGATCTGTTTGCCGGCGCCTTCACCACGCGCTCTTCGCTCGCCCGCGGCGTCGCCGGGCTCGACGGCGACTTCGCGATCGGCTCGCACAAGTTCACCTGGGAAGGCACGATCACCTATGGCCAGGTCAACAGCACCTCGAGCCAGACCGGCCTCGTCTGGCAGAACATCCAGAACGCGCTCAATGCCGTCGTCGGGCCCAACGGTCAGATCACCTGTGCGCCGGGCTACACCAACGCGCCGATCGCGACGCTGAGCAGCACCTGCGCGCCGCTCAACATCTTCGGGACGGGCAATGTCAGCCAGGCAGCGCTGAACTATATCAACGCACCCGCGATCAGCCGCCAGGTCAACAAGCAGTTCGATGCGGTGTTCGACGTCAAGGGCGCGCTGGCCCATCTGCCGGCGGGCGACCTGCAGGCGGTGGTCGGCGGCGAAATCCGGCGTGAAAGCCAGTCCTTCGATCCGGGCGCATTCTTCTCCGGCGCGTACAGCCAATATGCGGTGATCGCGCCGGTGGGTGGTTCCTACTACACGCATGAGGGCTTCACCGAAGTCACCGTGCCGGTGCTCTCGCCCGACATGCATATCCCGCTGCTGCGCGAACTGACGCTGCATGGCGCGGCGCGCTATACCGACAATTCGCTGAACGGCGGCTTCTGGTCCTATACCGGGGGCGGCAACTGGTCGCCGATCAACGGCCTGACGCTACGCGGCAACTATACCCGCTCCTTCCGGGCGCCGTCGGTCACCGAGGCGTTCGCGCCGATCGCGACCTCGTTCGAGACCGGCAACGATCCGTGTGACTCGCGCTTCATCGCGGGCGGTACCAATGCCGCGGTCCGGGCGCGGAACTGCGCCGCGGCAGGCGTGCCCGCCGGCTTCACGTCGCAGATCGTCGATTCGACCGTGAAGGGGCTCGGCGGCGGCAACCCGGCGCTGAACAACGAGATCGCCAATAGCTGGACCGTGGGCGGCAACTACGCCGTACCCTTCCTCCCCGGCCTCGTCCTCACGGCCGACTATATCCATATCGACATCAAGAACGAGATCGTGCAGCCGGGCGTCCAGAGCATCATGCAGGCCTGCTATGACTCTGCCGGCTATCCCAACTCGCCGTTCTGCTCGGCGTTCACGCGCGACCCCAACAGCCACCAGATCACCGGCTTCTCCGACACGTTCCTGAACATCGCGTCGCAGAACTATCGCGCTCTGCAGGCCTCTGCGCGCTATTCGCTGAAGCTGAGCCGCCTCGGCCTCCCCGAGGGCGCCGGCGTGCTCAACATCAGTTCCAACTACCTGCACGAATTCACGAACCAGTCGGTGGTCGGCACGGGCAGCGTGCAATATGCGCATGACGCCATCGGCGAGCCGGCCGATGCGGTGACGACGATGATCGACTGGCAGACCAAGCGCTTCGACTGGTCGTGGACGGTCCTGTATGACGGCCCAACCAAGGTGAATCCCAACAACCCCGCCAGCAACTATGAATATTATGGCGTGTCGCCTTATTGGATGGCCAACACCTCGATGGGCGTGATGGTCAACGACCATTTCCGGCTCCGCGCGATCGTGAACAACGTGTTCAACATGGGCGTGAGCTATGCCGGCCCGGTGCCCGAGTTCAGCACCAACAAGGCATTCGATGCGATCTTCGGGCGCAGCTACCGCCTTACCGCAGAGGTGAAGTTCTAACTTCGCCGCCTGCCCTGCCGTCCGCGGCAGAATAGGCGATGCGACATTATCGGGAGCGTCCGTTTTGCCGTCTCGGCATTGCTGACGCTCCCACGCCTGGTTCCGATCGGCTGCGGTGCGAAACGAGCGAGGGCACCGGTGTCGGTCGGGGAAGGGCGGCGCGAACGGGTGATCGCGGGACCTCAGCAAACGGCTCGCGGCGCCCGCCGCCATCCTCTCCCGCCCCCGCCATCATCCGTTCAGCGCCGGCCCATGGTCAGTTTCCGCGATAGGTCGAATAGCCGTACGGGCTGACTACGATCGGCACATGATAATGCGCCTTCGGATCGTCCACGCGAAAGGTGAGCGTGATTTCCGGGAAGAAGGGAGCCGACGCGCCGTTCGGATAGGCGGTCATGTCGAACTGCAGGCGATAAACGCCCGCATCCAAGCCGGCGGGATCGCCGAAGCTGCGCACCCGTCCATTTTCATCCGTTCGTGCACGGGTGACCTCCACCCAGCGCCCGTCGGCTGCCTTCTTCGACAAGGTTACCGGCACGTCCTTGCCGCCCACGCCCTTGGCGAGATCGAGAACATGGGTCGAGATTTCTGCGGCCGTCGCGGGAACCGCGAGAAACAGCAGCGGCAACGCCATTGCGGCAACGATCTTCATCCTAATTCTCCTTAAAAGCGTTTGCGGTTTGACCGACTCGCGCCCTGTTCGTGGACGCGAACGCAGCTCCTGCAAGAGGTACATCACCTGGCACGGCAGCGGCACCGCATGCGGCCGCTTCATCTTCATCCGCGGCAACCACTCGCAAAACCCTGTCGACAGGGTTGATCTGGTGCCATTTGGCTTGCGCAAGTTCCCCGGAACGAAAGAACAGATGCGGCGCGATCCGCACCGCGCCAGCGCGATGCCTCGGATGGCTGGACGGGAAGATACCGGCTGTCGGCGTCGGAGACCTGCACGGCGATCGCAAGGCTTCCGTGTACGGATTCGATGACGGCTAGCATGGAGGGCAACGACTCCTGCGAGACCCGTTGTCCACCGATTCGTGGCCCACGCACCATGGGCCCTAGCAGTACGAAATGATAATCCGAGGACTACCGACAGCGATTGTGTCGCAGTTTCCCCTGGATTTCCACAATGCCCGCTATGCACTGGTGCCCCTGGCCGGACTCGAACCAGCATGCCTTTCGGCGTTCGATTTTGAGTCGAATGCGTCTACCAATTTCGCCACAGGGGCAGCGAAGGATGCGCACGGCTAGACGAAGCTTCGCCGCGCTGCAACCCGCTTCACGTCTCTTCGCGCACCTGCGCATGCGCCAGCAATGCGAACAGCACCGATCCGCCGAGGATGTTGCCGAGCAGCGCCGGCGCCAGGAAGCCGCCCAGCACCCAGCCGAGGCTCGCCTCGCCCGCCAGCCACAGCATCCACGCCTCCACCGCGCCGGCCACCACATGGGCGAACTCGCCGAGCGAGATGAAATAGGTGCAGAACACCAGCACGAAGAATTCCTGTCGCCGCGCGCCCGGCAGCGACCAGGCGATCCCGGCCATCAGGAAGCCCGCGGGCACCGCCGCGCGCACCGCATCCCAGCCGGACAGCTCGAGCAGGCTGCGCGAGGTGTCGAGCATCGCCTTGGTGCTCGCCTGCGTGCCTACCCAGCCTTCGGTCGCGAGCCAGGCGATCAGCAGCGTGCCGGCGAGATTGGCCGCCAGTACCAGGCCCCAGAGCCGCCCCAGCCGCGCGAAATTGCGTAAGCTAGGGCTCGCCGCGACGGGGATCACCGCGGAGAGCGTGCTTTCGGTGAACAGCTGCAGCCGCCCGAGCACGACAATCACGAAGCCCAGGCAGTAGCCGATGCTCGACACCGGCAGCCGCCACGCCGTATCGGGCAGATGGCTCTCGATCAGTCCTCGCCCGAGCACCGATGCCGCCATCGCCACGCCGGCGACCACGCCGGAGAAGAACAGCGAACTCGCCGGCCGGTCGAGTTCCTCGTCGCCCTGGCGGCGAATGACTTCGTGGATGACGCGCGAGGACGCTGCCTCGCGTTCCTGGACATCCTCTTCCTCATCGGGAGGGAGATCGGGCTCTTCGCCGTCGGGCGCTTCGTTTCGGGGCTGTTGCACCGATGCTGAACGTAGATGTCTCTGGGAGGTTGCCGCAGATCGACACCAAGCGGCGAGGCCCTAGACGCGTGTCAGCAAACATTCATGTCGTCATCGCGAAGCTCTGCGACTTTCACTGGGACATTCGCCGCTCAGCCGCTGCCTCGGGGAGAATTGCACATGCTAACCATCGTTCTGCTGCTCGCAACACAAGTCGCCCCGACGACAACCACGCCAAGCGACCGCCAGCATGAGCTAAAGGTGGACATGCAACTGGATGCTGCGTTCTTCGCCGAGGCCGACCAGAATGGAGACGGTGGACTATCCCTTGAGGAGTTCGTAGCGGGCATGGACAAGCGGATCGACGCGGCGATCGCTGGGAACCCCGCTGCGCAGAAAAAGATCACGCCCGACAATCGGGCGATGATGCGTGAAAAGATGCTCGCGCCGGCTTTCCGAGGCTTCGACAAGAATTCCGATGGCATCCTTACGCTAGCGGAGATCAGGTCTGCAGCGAAGGCGAACGAAGGTACGGGAAATTTGCGTTGACCAGGGACTGACCGCATCGCTTCCGCCATGACGCCAACGAGGTAGCGGCTTGAACGAAGCTTCAGCGTCGGGCGGACGCAGCGGCGTTTTCAACATCTGCAGCAAACCGCAAGCCGCGCCGCTACCTGCAATATGCAAGCAGCGCGCAGGCGATAGCGCCCGCCAGGACAATCCCCAGCCACAGCTTCCATGTCCCGCGATCGGGTCCGCCGATGGCGCCGAGATATTCCAGGATCGCCTCGATCAGCATCGCCCGCTTAACTCCGCGGCGCCTGGCGGCGGTAGCTGAGCGCCTCCGCCACATGGATGCGCCCTACCCCCTCGGCCCCCGCGAGATCGGCGATCGTCCGGGCCACGCGCAGCACCCTTGTATAGCCCCGCGCCGACAGCCGCATCGCTTCGGCCGCCTGGGCGAGCAGCTTGCGTCCGGCATCGTCGGGCGTGGCGACCGCCATCAGCGGCTCGCCATCGGCCTCGGCATTGGTCCGCACCGACGTTCCTGCATAGCGCGCCGTCTGGACCCGCCGCGCCGCCGCTACCCGCGCCGCCACTTCCGCCGATCCTTCGGCGGGGGGCGGTAGGACGAGATCTGCGGCGGTGACCGGCTGGACCTCGACATGCAGGTCGATGCGATCGAGCAAGGGACCTGAAACCTTGGCCTGATAGTCCGCCGCGCAGCGCGGCGCGCGGGCGCAGGCCAGCGCGGGGTCGCCCAGATGCCCGCAGCGGCACGGGTTCATCGCCGCGATCAGCTGTACCCGCGCCGGAAAGGTGACATGCGCATTGGCCCGCGCGACGCTCACCACCCCGGCTTCCAGCGGCTGGCGGAGCGAATCGAGCACCGCGCGCTGGAACTCGGGCAGCTCGTCGAGGAAGAGCACGCCGAGGTGCGCGAGGCTCACCTCGCCCGGCTTCACCTTGAGCCCGCCCCCGGTCAGCGCCGCCATCGAGGCCGAGTGATGCGGCGCGCGGAACGGCCGGGTCCGCGTCAGCCGCCCGCCCTGCAGCGTGCCCGCGACCGAGGCGACCATCGACACTTCCAGCGCCTCGGCGGCCTCCAGCGGCGGCAGGATGCCCGGCAGGCACGCCGCCATCAGCGACTTGCCCGCCCCCGGCGGCCCTACGAACAGCAAATTATGCCCCCCAGCCGCCGCGATCTCCAGCGCGCGCTTGGCGGTCTCCTGCCCCTTCACCTGCGCGAGGTCCGGCCCCTGCCCCGGCGGGTCGACCTCGCCCGGCACCGGCCCCGGGAGCAGCTGGTTGCCCTTGAAGTGGTTGAGCAGGCTGATCAGGTCGGGCGCGGCGAGCACCTCCACCTGCCCCGCCCAGCTCGCCTCGGGGCCCTGCGCGGCGGGGCAGACCAGCCCCTTGCCCGCCTCGGCCGCGTGCATCGCCGCGAGCAGCACGCCCGGCGACGGCGCGATCCGCCCGTCGAGCGCCAGTTCGCCGACCACGACATAGCCCGCGATCGTCTCGGCATCGACCACCCCCATCGCCGCCAGCAGCGCCAGCGCGATGGGGAGATCGAAATGCGATCCTTCCTTGGGCAGGTCGGCAGGCGAGAGGTTGAGCACGATATGCTTGGGCGGCAGCGCCAGCCCGATCGCGGCCATCGTGGCGCGGACGCGCTCGCGGCTTTCCGCCACCGCCTTGTCGGGCAGGCCGACGACGACGAACTTGGGCAGCCCGGCGACGAGGTTGCATTGCACCTCCACCGCGCGCGCTTCCAACCCCAGATAGGCTACCGTCGAGACGCTGGCGACCAAGAGAGCCCCCTCCCCGATATGGGAGCATAGCGGCTTTTGCTCGCTACGGAAGCGGTACAATCAGCGGCGAGCGTATTGCACAGGCACCACACCTCTCCCATCTGTGGGGCGATGTGCTCCGAACCCGGCCAATTTCCGCATCCTGCGTTGACTCTGGCGCCGCTTGCCCGTAATGGCGCTCGACACGCGGCCGCCCCTGTGGCGGCCCTTTTACGTTCTAGATACTCGAGGATGAGCGATGAAGCGGACCTTTCAGCCGAGCAACCTGGTGCGTGCGCGCCGGCACGGCTTCCGTGCACGGATGGCGACCCCGGGCGGTCGCAATGTGATCCGCGCCCGCCGCGCCCGCGGCCGCAAGAAGCTGTCGGCGTAAGCACCGACACGCCCTTGCTGAGCCTCGACCGGCTCACGCAGCGCAAGGACTATCTCGCCGCCAACGGGGGAAAGCGGGCACCGATGCCCGGTTTCGTTCTGCTGGTGCGCGAACGGAACGATGCCGATCCGTCGATGCGGATCGGCATTACCGTATCCAAGAAAGTTGGCAACGCCGTTATCCGGAATCGGATGAAGCGGCGCTTTCGCATGCTCGCGCGCGAAATCCTGCCCGAGGCAGGGATAGCCGGCGCGGACCATGTGCTGATCGGCCGGAATGGCGGAATCGAACGCCCCTATGCCGATCTGAAGGCGGAACTCGCCAAGGCGCTTCGGCGCGTGCGCCCCAAGGGCGACCCCAAGGTCGAATCATGATCGCGCGGGCGCTGATGCTGCTCGCGCGCGCCTGGCAGCTGGGGCCGTCGCTGATCCTGCCGCCCACCTGCCGCTACCAGCCTTCCTGTTCGGCCTATGCAATCGAGGCGCTTCGCCGCTATGGGGCGGTGAAAGGCGGCTGGCTTGCGCTCCGGCGCATCGCGCGCTGCCATCCATGGGGCGGGCACGGCCCAGATCCCGTTCCTTGAGTTTTCCTTCCGGGGATTATCGGTGAAAGAAGAACAGAAGAATTTCATCCTCTTCGCGGCGTTCGCGGCGCTCGTGCTGCTCGGCTGGCCGATGATCAGCCACTGGTTTTTCCCGCAGCAGCCGGCCGCGCCCGCGAAGATGGTCGACGGCAAGCTGCAGCCTGTGCCCAATTCGGGCGTCGATCCGGCAACCAACGCGCCGAAGACGATTCGCAGCCGCGACGCGGTCCTGGCGGACACGCCGCGCGTCGCCATCGATACCCCGGCACTGAAGGGCTCGATCAACCTCAAGGGCCTGCGCATCGACGATCTCGTCCTGCGCCAGTACGACCAGACCGTCGCCAAGAATTCGCCGCCGATCCGCCTGCTCTCGCCGAGCGGTGCCGAGGGCAGCTATTTCGCGCAGTTCGGCTGGCAGGGCGCAGGCGCGCCCGACGGCAACACCGTGTGGAAGGCCGACGGCGCGACGCTGACGCCTGCCACCCCGGTGAAGCTCACCACCACCAACAGCGCCGGCCAGACCTTCACGGTCGAGCTCGGCGTCGACTCGAACTACATGTTCACGGTCCGCCAGACCGTCGCCAACCGCGGCGGGGCACCGGTGGCCGTGACCCCGTACACGCTGATCTCGCGCGGTCAGCGCTCGACCGATACCAGCCAGTGGGCCGCGCATGTCGGCCCGGTCGCCGCGACGCAGGACGGCGCCCATTACGTCAACTGGAAGGACATCGAGAGCGCGCCCCAGCAGTTTGCCTCGAACGGCGGCTGGGTCGGCTTCAGCGACCATTACTGGCTGACGGCGGCGATCCCCGACCAGCGCGGCGGGGTGACCATCCAGCAGCGCGGCACCGCGGCGCAGCAGTACCAGGCGGACGTGGCGCTCGCCCAGCCGATCGCGATCCGCCCGGGCAAGGAAGCGACCTACACCAGCCACTTCTTCGCCGGTGCGAAGGAAGTGAAGCTGCTCGACGCCTATCAGAAGCAGTATAACATCGCCCGCTTCGAGCGCGCGATCGACTGGGGCTGGTTCGAGATCATCGAGCGCCCGATCTTCACCTACCTCAGCTGGCTGTTCAAGCTGGTCGGCAATTTCGGCGTGGCGATCATCCTGCTGACGATCACCATCCGCGGCCTGCTGTTCCCGATCGCGCAGAAGCAGTTCGCCTCGATGGCGAAGATGCGCCAGGTGCAGCCCAAGATGAAGGCGATCCAGGAGCGCTACAAGGACGACAAGCAGCGCCAGCAGCAGGAGATCATGCAGCTGTACAAGGCGGAGAAGGTCAATCCGCTCGCCGGCTGCGCGCCGATGCTGCTGCAGATCCCGATCATGTTCGCGCTGTACAAGGTGCTGCTGCTCACGATCGAAATGCGTCACCAGCCGTTCGTGCTGTGGATCAAGGATCTGTCCGCGCCCGATCCGGCGACGATCCTCAACCTGTTCGGCTATCTCCACTTCACCCTCCCCAGCTTCCTCGCCATCGGCGTGGTACCGGTGCTGCTCGGCGTGTCGATGTTCTTCCAGATGCGGATGAACCCGGCGCCGATGGACGAGATGCAGAAGCAGATGTTCGCGATCATGCCGTGGATGCTGATGTTCCTGATGGCGCCCTTCGCCGTCGGCCTGCAGCTCTACTGGATCACCTCGAACGTGCTGACCGTGCTCCAGCAGCAGTGGCTGTATTCGCGGCATCCGGAGATGAAGGTACCCGTTGAGAAGCCGAAAGCGGCCAAGGCCAAGTGATGATGGTTCCTCCCCTTCCCTCCTCCAAGCATGAGGCCGGCGCTTTCGCTCCCCTCCCGCTTGCGGGAGGGGTCGGGGGAGGGACTGACGTGGAGGCAGCGCTGCGCGGTTGCAGCCCCTCCCCTAGCCCCTCCCGCCTGCGGGAGGGGAACGCGGGCACCGCCGCCTGCGATTTGCTGAAAGGGCCCCGCTCGCCGGGGCAGCTGAGTATCTGATGTCCTTCGACCCCGACCAGATCGAAGCCGCGCGCAAGCTGTTCGCCGGCCCCATCGCCTTCCTCAAGTCCGCGCCCGCGCTGGAGCATCTGCCCGCGCCGACGGTGCCCGAGGTGGCGTTCGCCGGCCGCTCGAACGTCGGCAAGTCGTCGCTGATCAACGCGCTGACCAACCGCAACAGCCTTGCCCGCACCTCGGTCACCCCGGGCCGCACGCAGGAACTGAACTTCTTCGACGTCGGCGAGCCGCTGCGTTTCCGCCTGGTCGACATGCCCGGCTACGGCTTCGCCAAGGCGCCCAAGGACATGGTCCGCAAGTGGCGCTACCTGGTGAACGACTATCTGCGCGGCCGGCAGGAGCTGAAGCGCGCGCTGGTGCTGATCGATTCGCGCCACGGCATCAAGGATGTCGACCGCGAGATCCTCGAGATGCTCGACGACGCCGCCGTCAGCTACCGTCTCGTCCTCACTAAGACCGACAAGATCAAGGCGAGCGAATTGGCCGAGGTCACCGCCCGGACGGTGGACGAGGCCCGCAAGCGCGCCGCCGCCCATCCCGAGATCCTGGCGACGTCCAGCGACAAGGGCATGGGCCTGCCCGAACTACGCGCCGCGGTGCTCGAAGCGATCGGCTGAGCGCGGGCGTGGAGGCACTCTTCTCCTACGGCACGCTCCAGCTCGACCAGGTGCAGCTGAGTCAGTTCGGCCGGCTGCTCGACGGCACCGACGACGTGCTGCACGGCTATGTGGTCACCGAGATCCAGATCCGCGATCCTGCCGTGCTCGACGCCAGCGGTATCGAGACGCACTTGGCACTTGTCCCCGGCGAGGGACCGCCGATCGCGGGCAGGGTCTTCCAGTTGACCGCGGACGAACTGGACGCCGCCGACATCTACGAGAGCGAGAACTATGTCCGGGTGCAGGTGCCCCTCGCCTCGGGCACCAGCGCCTGGGTGTATGTGAAAGCCTGACCCGGTTGCCGGGCCGGTCCGCGCCCGCTATCCCCGATGCCCATGAAGCTCATCATCGGCAACAAGGCCTATTCGTCCTGGTCGCTCCGCGGCTGGCTCGCCTGCAAGCTCTCCGGTCTCCCGTTCGAGGAGACGGTCGTGCCGATGTACGACCAGGATTGGGACAAGCGCCGCCAGGGCGCCGAATTCGCCCCCTCCTCGGGCAAGGTGCCGATCCTGTGGGATGGCGACGCGGTGGTGTGGGACAGCCTGGCGATCGTCGAATATCTCAACGACAAGACGGGTAACACGCTGTTTTGGCCGGAGGACCCGGCCGCCCGCGCGATGGCGCGGTCGATGGCGGCGGAAATGCATTCCAGCTTCACCGCGCTGCGCAGCAAGCACAGCATGAACGTGCGCCAAGTCTATCCGGCCGCGCCGGTAGATGCGGACGTGGCAGCCGATCTCGAGCGGATCATGGAGCTTTGGGCGCAGGCCCGCGCCCGCTATGGCAGCGAGGAGCCCTTCCTGTTCGGCGCGTTCGGCGCGGCCGACATCATGTTCGCACCGGTGGTGACTCGGATCGTCACCTATTCGCTTCCCGTCCCCCGCTTCGCCCAGAGCTACATGCTCGCGGTGCTCCAGCATCCCTTTATGCAGGATTGGATTGCCGGGGCGCAGGAAGAGGAGTGGGTGATCGAGAAGTACGAGCTGCCGGTGGTGTGACATAACCATCTAAGCCCCTCCTCCTTGGAGGAGGGGTTGGGGTGGAGGGATTCCAGAACATCGGTTGGTCTCGGTGAGATACAGCCCCACCCCAATCCCTCCCCTGAAGGGGAGGGGCTTAGATCTGGCCCTACTTCAACCGCTCGGTGTCGTACCGCGTCCCGTCCTTGCGGAAATAGCCCTCCGGCGTGAACACCATGTCGATGTCGGGATATTCTCCGGTCCCTCGGGGCCCCGCGCCGATCGCGAGGAACACGGCATCCGACTCGGACCGGTTCTGCAGATGATGCCCGTCCGCCACCCCGGCCGGAAACGCCGCGCAGTCGCCCGCAACCAGCAGCGTCTCGCCGCCCTCCTCCACCAGCACCGCCACGCCCGCCAGCATCACGACGAACTCGTCCTCCTGGTCGTGCCAGTGGCGCTGCGACGACCAGGCGCCGGGCTTGAGCACGACATGGCTCACCCCCATCGCGGTCAGCCCGCTCGGCGGCGCCAGCCGGCGATACCAGCGCCCCGCCACCGGCGCGTCGAACGGTGGTGGATAGCCGGTGGCGTTGGTCTGCGGGATTGTATCCAGATCCAGCTTGGGCAATGTCGCCTCCCTTGTATGTGGGAGGTAGTGTGCCGGACGTCGTCGAACTCACCAAGGCCCTGATCGGCGCCGAAAGCGTCACGCCCGCGCGCGGTAGCGTGTTCGACGTGCTGGAGCAGGCGCTCTTGCCCCTGGGTTTCCGCGTCGAGCGCTTCGTCGAAGGCGAGGCGCCCGACGGCCCGGTCGAGAACCTGCTCGCGGTGCGTGGGCATGGCGGCCCGCACTTCGCCTTTGCCGGCCATCTCGACGTCGTGCCCCCCGGGGAGGGTTGGACCAGTGGCGCCTTCGCCCCCGAAATCCGCGGCGAGCTGCTTTACGGCCGCGGCGCGGTCGACATGAAGGGCGCGATTGCCGCCTTCGTCGCGGCGGCTGCCCAGGTGCCCGCACGCGGCACCACCAGCCTGATCATCACCGGCGACGAGGAAGGCCCCGCCACCTACGGCACGCCCAAGCTGATCGAACGCATGACCGAGCGCGGGCTCGTCCCCGATTGCTGCGTCGTCGGCGAGCCAACCTCGGCGCACCGGCTGGGCGACACGATCAAGATCGGCCGGCGCGGATCGACGGTGATCGACATCGCCGTGATCGGCCGTCAGGGCCATGTCGCCTACCCGCACCTCGCCGACAATCCGGTCCCTCGCCTCGTCCGCGCGCTGGCCGAGATCGACGCGATCGTGCTGGACAAGGGCAATGCCTGGTTCCAGCCGTCGAACATCGAGGTGATCGACTTGGGCGTCGGCAACAAGGCGACCAACGTCATCCCGGGCCGTGCCGCCGCGCGGATCAGCATCCGCTTCAACGACCAGCAGCGCGGGCCCGATCTGATCGAGCGCATCCGGGAGGTGGTCGCGCGCCACGCCCCGAATGCCGAGGTGCATGGCCGTGTCTATGGCGAGGCGTTCCTCACCGAACCCGGCCCGCTGTCAGAGTTGGTCAGCGGCGCGATCCGCGACGTGCTGGGGGTGGATGCGGAGCTGTCGACCACCGGCGGCACTTCGGACGCCCGCTTCCTGTCGCGCGTCTGCCCGGTGGTGGAATTCGGCCTGCTCAACGCGACGATGCACAAGCTGGACGAGGCCGTAGCGCTCGCCGATCTGCGCGCGCTGACGGACGTATATGCGGAGATCTTGCGCCGGGTGTAGCGCGTCAGGCGCTTACGCGGCGCGGCGCCATGTCCTGTACCCAGGCAAGGAAGTCTGCCTCGCCCATCGGCGCGCCGATCGCATAGCCCTGCAGCACATCGCAGCCGATCACGCGCAGCACCGCGGACTGGGCCTCGCTCTCGATTCCCTCGGCCACGGCCTCGCAACCGATGCCGTGGACGAGGCCGATCACCGCCTGGGCGACGGCGCGTGCCTCCGGGTTGGTCGCGACGTGCTCTATCAGGCTGCGATCGAGCTTCACCCGGTCGATCGGCAGCCGCCGAAGGCGCGCAAGGTTCGAATAGCCGGTGCCGAAATCGTCCACCGCGATCGTGGCGCCCGCCGAACGCAGCGTCGCGATCGCGCGCAGCACGTCCTCCGAGCAGTGCATCGCCAGCGTCTCGCTGATCTCCAGCTCGAGCAGCCGGGCGGGCGCCTGTGCCGCGAGCATCGCCGCGCGGAGGTGGCGGAAGAAGCTGGCATGGTCGATCTGGCGCTGGCTGACGTTTACCGCCAGCCGCTGCTCGATGCCGAGCCGGGCCCAGCGCGCGATGGTGTTCGCCACCGTCGCCACCACCCAATCGCCGATCTCGACGATCAGCCCCGTCTCCTCGGCGCGCTGCAGGAACGAACCCGGCAACTTGGTGCCGTCGGGATGCTGCCAGCGCAGCAGCGCCTCGGCGCCGACGATCGCGCCCGTGCTCGCCGAAACCTGCGGCTGGAAGACCAGCGCGAATTCGTCATGCTCGATCGCGGCGCGAAGCTCGGTCTCCAGCCGCGCACGCGCGATCATCTGCGCGGCGAGGCCGTCGCTGAACGTCTCGACCCGGCCGCGGCCCTGGGTCTTGGCCTGGTACATCGCGGCGTCGGCGGCCCCCATCAGCTCGTGCAGCGTCACGCCGTGATCGGGATAGAGCGCCAGCCCGACCGACGCCCCGATGCAGACCTGCTGGCCGGCGAGATCGAACGGTTCGCACAGCGCCTCGAGCACCTTCTCGCCCACCCGCTGGCGGGCATGCGGATCGGGCAGGTCGGCGAAGAACAGCGTGAACTCGTCGCCGGCGAGGCGGCCGATCAGCGGCGTTTCGCCATGGTTGAACGCGGCGCACTGGTCGCCCACCGCACGCAGCCGGTGGGCGACCATGCCGAGCAGCACATCGCCCACCGCATGGCCGAGCGTGTCGTTGACAGCCTTGAACCGATCGAGATCGATGAAGAACAGCACCGCGCGGGCCTCTTCGTGCGCGTCTTCGAGCATCCGCTCGGCACTGCGGCGGAAATGCGGGCGGTTGGCAAGCCCGGTCACCGTGTCGAACATCGCCAGCCGGTGCACGCTCTCCAGATTGCCGCGAAGCTTGAGAAACAGCTCATCCATCGACTCGGCGAGGCGCGGGGCGCCTTTTGCCAGCGCGGTCGGCAGCGGACTTTCGAGATCACCCAGCGCTGCGCTGTGCAGGCGATCCACCGCGGCAGCGAGCGCGGCGTTGCGGCGCGGTTGGAGCAGGATCAGCACGGCGAGGACGGAGAGCACCGTCAGCGGCACCGCCAGCGCGACGGCGACGCCCAACACGTTCAAGGTCGCGCCCGCCGCCCATGCCGCGCCGACGAGCAGGCAGGCCGCAAGCGCAGCGGCGCTCGCAACTCCCCTTCCGATGCCTCGCTCCCCCCAGCGCATTGTCGATCGACGCTCCAAAGATCCCCAGCGGCGCCGATAGTAGATGGCGCAGCGGTAGACTTCGCATGCATTAGTTAAGAAACTCCGGTGTTCTACGAAGACCGGGGCCGTCGCAACACAATGTACAGCGCCCCGGCACCACCATGCCGAGGATGCGCCTGACGTACTGCGGCAATTTTGTCGGAATGCCGCGAGGCCGCCAACCAGTCGCCGACCGCCGCGCGGATTGCGCCGCGCGCGTGCGGCCGCTCCGACTCGGGCCGCGGCGGCTTGCCGGTGACCAGCAACAACACGCGGTCGCCATGCGCGATTGCCTGGGCGAGCCCGGCGTCGAGTCGATCATAGGCGGCGTGGAGGTTATGCCCGTGGAGGTCTATCGAACTTTCCGGCGCCACAAGACCGCGCGACAGCCTGCGGTCCCAGCTCGCATCCAGCGTGCGGCGCTCGTGCGAGTCGGGCATCGGCGTGGAGAGCGTGATCGCGGGGCGGGCGGGCCGAGTAGGCACCAGCTTGCCGACCGGTACGTCGAGCGCCATGCGGGCCGGCGGAGCAGCCCGCTTGGGCGCGGGCTCAGCCGCCGGCTCCGGCGGCAGCCGCTTGGGCGCAGCGCGGACGTGGAGCGGCGTCACGCTCGCAATCACCTTCTGCCACAGCGCCGCTTCCTCGGGCGCCAGATCGCGGCGCCCGCGCCCGCTCATGGCTGAGGGATCGTGGGCTGAGGAGTCGTCGGCTGGGGCATGGTCGGCTGGATCGCGCTCAGCCGGGCAAGCGTGCCCTTGGGTAGCAGCAGCCAGGCGGTGCCGCGCGCGGCCATGCCGCCGGCGATTGCGCGCGCATCGTCCCCTGCGCCCCAGAAGGTATCGACGCGGTTGGCGCCCTTGATCGCGCCGCCGGTATCCTGCGCCACCCACAGCCCGCTCGCATCGGTGCGGTCCATCGACAGGAACAACGGTGCGCCCAGGGGCACGAACTTCGGGTCCGCCGCCACGCTGGTCCAGCCGGCGACGGGATAGCCCATCGCGCCCAGCGGCCCCGCGCCGTCCAGTTCCTTGAAGAACACGAAGCTCTTGTTCTCGCGCATGATCGCGCGGCCTTCTTCAGGGTGCGCGCGCAAATAGGCGACGATGCCCTGCATCGAGGTCTGGCCGGGGCCGAGCAGCCCGCGATCCTTCATCAGCTTGCCGATGCCGGTATAGTCGCGGCCGTTCTGCCCGGCATAGCCGATGCGCAGCACCTCCCCGCCCGGCCCCTTGAGCCGGCCCGAGCCCTGCACCTGCAGGAAGAACATCTCGATCGGATCGGCCGCCCAGGCGACCACGGGGGCGTGCCCCTCCAGCGCGCCCTGCTCGATCTGGGTGCGATCGTAATAGGGGACGAACTGGCGGCCATCGACCCGGCCGCGGATCTTCTTGCCCTTCAGCGCATCGGAGAAGAGCCCGAGATCGACCTCGATCAGATTGTCGGGCACGCCGTAGACCGGCACGTCATAGCCCGAGCGGCGCGTGCGGACGCCGGCGATCTCGGGCTCGTAATAGCCGGTGGCGAAGGCGGCGCCGTTGCCGACCTGCACCGTCTCGAACCACTGCGCGAAGAAGAGCGCGGCATCGCCCGACCAGCTTGCCGCGGCGGCACAGGCATTGGTCCAGTCGGCGCCGGTGGTGAGGCCGGACGCGTCGGTACGCCGCAGCAGCCCCGGACAGCTGAGCTTGAACGCGGCGAGCGCGCGCTTGGCATTGTCGGACGTGATCGGCAGCGTCTCGATCGCCGGACCGGCGACCAGCCCTGCCATCGCCGCGGTGGTCGCGCCGGTGGCGACGGGTGCGGCCGGCATCGCGGGCAGCGGAGTCGCGGCGGTCGGCTGGCGGGCGGGAAGATTTGCAGGCGTCTCGGGCAGCGCGGCACCCGGGCGCGGACGCTCGGGCGCGGGTTCAGGCCGTGCGGGCGCCGGGCGCGTCGGCGCCGGCCGCGTGCCCGCTTCCGGGGGAACGATGCTGCTCGAACACGCGCCGAGCAGCCCCGCAAGCGCCAATCCCCCGATGATACGCATACCGCCCCTCAGGCTTCGTCGGTCTCGACCAGCTTCCAGTTCGGATCGTCGCTGCGCAGCTTGCGGGCGAAGGTCCAGACGTCGTGCGTGGTCACCGCGTCGCTCAGCGAGCCGGCGATGACATTGCCCTCGGCATCGCGGGTCACCGCGACGATATCGGCATCGAAGCGCACGGTGACGCGCGCCACCTTGTTCTCCACGCCCGCTTCGGAAATCGTCGCGCGCTCGATCGACACGAGGCGGTTGTCGAGCACTTCGCCCGTCGCCTTGCGGTCGGTGATCGCCTGCTCGAACGCGGCGCGCACCTCGTCGTCGACGAGGAAGCGCAGCGTTTCCTCGTCGCCCTTCCAGAAGGCCTCGAGCACCATGCGATAGGCGGACTTGGCGCCTTCGAGGAACTTGGCGACGTCGAAGCTCGGATCGGCCGAGACGACGGCGCGCAGGCCCGTCTCCGCACCCGAGTCGATCGTGCGATTCGCCGAGTCGCGGACCTCGGGCAGCGCCTCGATCGTCCGCGTCACGGGCGGCGCGGCAATGCGCTCCTCGGCAGGCTTGGGCAGCGGCTGCTCATGCCCGGTACGCTTGCCGAGTACCGCATACAGCCGAAGCGCCAGGAAACCGGCCACCATCGCGAACAGAATGACGTAGAACACTGGCCCTCCAAAGCCTCCGTCTCTAGTACATAGGCCTTCGTGCCCCGGGATTCAAACCGTACGATGGGCCGTGCGATTGCACCACCGGCACACGCCTGCTAGTCGCTTGCCCCGTAACGCGCCAAGGGCGCGAAATTCTCCTGCATAAAGAGGAAAGTTGGATGGCCGAGAACGACACCTACGCCGGCATGGGCGTTGAAGGCGGCGCGGACGATGCGCCCCAGGCGGGCGTGCTCTCGCAATATGTGAAGGACCTGTCGTTCGAGAATCCGAACGCACCGGCGATCTACCAGCAGCAGACGCCCCCGGCGATCGACGTGCAGTTCAACATCGGCTCGAACAAGGTCGGCGAGGACGTGTACGAGGTCGCGCTCAAGATTGAAGTCCGCGCCCAGGCCGGCGAGCAGGTCGCGTTCATCGTCGACCTCACCTATGCGGGCCTGTTCGCGCTCCGCAACATCCCGCAGGAAGCGCTCGATCCGTTCCTGCTCGGCGAAGCGCCGCGCATCCTGTTCCCGTTCGCGCGCCGCGTACTGGCCGACCAGGTCCGCGACGGCGGCTTCCCGCCGCTGATGCTGGAGCCGATCGACTTCGCCGGCATCTACATGCAGCAGCGCGCCCAGCAGGAAGGCGCGATCGGCTTCGAAGAAGCCGGCCACGCCTGATCCGGGCTGCAGCCTGAATTCGGGGGCGCGCCGCACGTCGGTGGCGCCCCCTTTTCTTTCTAGGACGGCGAAATCTCGATGAAGCTTGTGCGCAGCCTGGGTTCGGTGGGCGGTCTCACGCTCGCCAGTCGTGTCCTCGCGCTGGTCCGCGATTCGCTCCAGGCGCGCTATGTCGGCGCCAATTTCGCGTCGGACGCCTTTCTCGTCGCCTTCCGCCTGCCCAACATGTTCCGCGCCTTCTTCGCCGAGGGCGCGTTTGCATCGGCCTTCATCCCGATGTTCAACCAGAAGCTGGGCGTGAACGGCGAGCGCGGCGCGGCCTATGACTTCGCCGAGCGCACGCTTTCCGTCCTCTTCGCCGTCCTGCTCGTGCTGACGCTGGTAGCCCTCGCCGCCGCCTGGCCGCTCACCTTTGCCCTTTCCTGGGGGTTCGAGAAGCAGCATCCGACACCAGAACAGTTCGCCTTCGCGGTGCAGCTGTCGCGGATCACCATTCCCTATCTGATGCTGATCTGCCTCGCCTCGCTGCTGGGCGGCATCCTCAATTCGCTCGACAAGTTCTGGGTCAACGCCGCGGCACCGATCCTGCTCAACATCGCGATGGTGACAGGCCTGTTCTTCTTCCACGGCACGCCGGAGGAAACCGCGCGCGTCCAGGCCATCACGGTGCCGGTAGGGGGCCTGCTCCAGCTGGGCTGGCTGGCGCTGGCATGCCGTGCCTCGGGCGTTTCCCTCCGCCCCCGCCTGCCCCGCCTCGACAATGACGTGCGGCGACTGATGAAACTGATCCTGCCTGCCGCGGTAGGCGCGGGCGCGGTGCAGCTGAACCTCGTCATTTCCACCTCGCTTTCGGGCAAGCTGCTCGGCGAGGGTTCGATCTCGTACATCTATTATGCCGATCGGCTGAACCAGCTGCCACTGGGGATGATCGGCATCGGCCTCGGCACCATCCTGCTCCCCACCATCTCGCGCCTGCTAAGCGCCGGCAAGGAGGCCGAGGCGATGGAGACGCAGAACCGGGGCATGGAACTGGCGCTGTTCCTTACCCTGCCCGCGATGGTCGCGCTGATCGTCTCGGCCGAGCCGATCGTGCGCGGGCTGTTCCAGTACGGCCATTTCACCCCCGAAGACACGGTGAAGTGCGCCTGGGCACTAGCGGGCTTCTCGATCGGCCTGCCCTCCTACATCCTCGTCAAGGTGCTGACCCCCGGCTTCTATGCCCGGCAGGACACCCGGACGCCGGTACGCTTTGCGATGATTTCGGTAGCGGTAAACATCGCGGCCAATCTCGCGCTGATCCCACTGATCGCCCATCTCGGCCCGCCGCTCGCCACCGCCCTCTCCTCCACCGTCAACGTGACGATGCTGTACCTCGCGCTGCGCAAGCGCGGCCATTTCACGATCGACGCGCAGCTCGCGCGCCGGGTGCCGCGTCTTGCGCTCGCCGCGATCCTGATGGGCGTGGCGCTGTGGGCGGGCGCCGGACTGCTCGACCCGTGGCTCAACGGCCGAATTTGGGAGCGCTACATCGGCCTCACCCTCCTCGTCGGCGCGGGCTGCGCGATCTATGTCGCCGCCTGCTTCGCCACCCGCGCCTTCCTCCTTTCGGACATCAAGGCGCTGGTCCGCCGCCGCGCCGCGCGGTAGAGCGCCCGCGTCCTGGCAATTCGCGCGGCCGCAAGCACCCCCGCCGCCATGGACCCGCGGCCGGTCCAACGGCCGAACGGTCAACCGGGTGCGGAGTGAATATCAATGCGCGTCGTCTCGGGCATCCAGACCACCGGCAACCTTCACCTCGGCAATTATCTGGGCGCCATCAAGCAGTGGGTCGCGATGCAGGATCAGGGCGAATGCCTGTTCTTCCTCGCCGACCTCCACGCCCTCACCGGCAGCATCACGCCCGCCGAGCTCGCCAACTCGACGATCGAGATGGCAGCCACGCTGTTCGCCGCGGGCATCGACGATCGCTCGATCCTGTTCAACCAGGCGCGCGTTCCTGCCCATGCCGAACTCTGCTGGATCCTCCAGGGCACCGCGCGGATGGGCTGGCTGAACCGCATGACCCAGTGGAAGGACAAGGCCGGCAAGAACCGCGACGGCGCCAGCGTCGGGCTGTTCACGTACCCGGTGCTCCAGGCCGCCGACATCCTCGTCTACCAGGCGTCGCATGTGCCCGTGGGCGAGGACCAGAAGCAGCATCTGGAACTCACCCGCGACATCGCCACCAAGTTCAACCAGGACTTCGGCGTCGAGCTGTTCCCGCTGCCCGAGCCGCTGATCAGCAAGGCCGCGCCGCGGATCATGAGCCTGCGCGACGGCAATGCGAAGATGTCCAAGTCGGACCCGTCGGACCTCAGCCGCATCAACCTGATCGACGACAACGACACGATCGCCGCCAAGTGCCGCAAGGCCAAGACCGATCCCGAGCCGCTGCCGGATTCGTTCGATGCGCTGGCGGAACGGCCGGAAGCACGCAACCTGGTGACCATCTTCGCGGCGCTGGCGGACCGCGATCCGCAATCGGTGGTGGCAGAATATGCCGGCCAGGGCTTCGGCGCGTTCAAGCCGGCGCTGGCGGACCTGACGATCTCGGTACTCGGCCCGATCCGCGAGCGGCTGACCGCGTTGCTGGATGATCGCGCCGAGGTGGGTGCCAAGCTCGCCAAGGGTGCGAGCCGAGCGAGCGCGCTGGCGGCGCCGACGCTCAAGGCGGCGCAGCAGGCGGTCGGGCTGCAGGTGTAACCTCCTTCCCTTCTAAAATCCCCCTCCCGCTTGCGGGAGGGGCTAGGGGAGGGTGCGTGAGGGTAGCGGGCGATCCGTGGAAAGGAAGGGAGGCGGGCTGAGCGCGCTTCTTTGAACGCGTGCTCTGCTTCCCGCACACACCCTCCCCCTACCCCTCCCGCAAGCGGGAGGGGAGAATGTAAGGCCCTCCCCCTCGCGGGAGGGCATATGCTCAGTGCGTGAAGCTCTTCACCAGCGAGCCGGCGACCAGCGCCCAGCCATCGACCAGCACGAAGAAAATGATCTTCATCGGCAGCGCGATCGTCGTCGGCGGCAGCATCATCATGCCCATCGCCATCAGCACCGCGGATACCGCCAGGTCGATCACCAGGAACGGCAGCAGCAGCAAGAAGCCGATCTCGAACGCGCGGCGCAGTTCGGAGATCATGAAGGCCGGCGCCAGCGTGGTCAGCGGCGTCTCGGCACGGGTTGCGATCTTCTTGTTGGCGAGGTCCGCGAACAGCTTCAGATCGCTGTCGCGCACCTGGCCGAGCATGAACTGGCGGAAGGGCTCGGTGGTCTTCTCGAACGCGGCAACCTCGGTCAGCTTGCCCTTGGTATAGGGATCGACGCCCTCGTTCCACGCCTTCTCGAAGGTCGGCGCCATCACGAAGAAGCTGAGGAACAGCGCCAGGCTGATGATCACCGGGTTCGGCGGCACGCCGGGCGTGCCGATGCCGGTGCGCAGCAGCGACAGCGCCACCACCATGCGGGTGAAGCTGGTCACCGTCATCAGCAGGCCCGGGGCCAGGCTGAGCACGGTCAGCATCAGCACCAGCTGGATGGCCTTGGCCGAAAGCGGCCCCTCGCCGCCGATGCTGATGGTCGCGCCCTGCGCCGCCGCCTGGGCGGCGGGCGCAACGGCCTGCGCGTGCGCCGCGACCGGCAGCACGATCAGCAGTGCGGCCGCGGCAAGTAGTTTACGCATTAAGAGCCTCACGCACGGCGCGCTTGTTCCAGCGCGTGGTGTCGCGCGGAATACGCGTGCGCGAGGGCGTCGCCCGAGTCTTGCGGGCTCGCGGTGCCGCCTCGGCGGCGACCTCTTCCGCCTGCTCAGTATCGGCGGCGGGCTCGGCGTCGTTCGCTGCCATGGGCAGGCTCTGCGCAGGCTCGGCGGCGGCGACGACGGGTGCCTCTTCCACCGGCGTTTCCGGCACGACCTCGGCCGCCGGGGACGCGTCCGGGCGCACCCGATCCACCATCGCCTTGAAGTCGAGCTTGCCGGCCAGCTTGGCCACGCCCGCCTTGAGCACCGCCAGATCATCCTCGATCTTGGCAGCACCCTCGGCTGCAGCCGCGGTGGCTTCGGCCACCGGCTGCGGCGGCGCGACGATGCCGGTCTCGATCGTGGCATGGCCCTCGGGGCCGATGAAGATCAGGTGCTCGCAGCCATCGCGGCGGATCAGCGCGACCGAGCGCTTGGCGTCCACCGCCAGCCGCTCGACCAGTTCCACCCGCTTGCGTCCCCCACCGGTCACGCGGCCCGGCAGCTTCAGATCATAGCGGCGAACAAACCACAATGCCGTTGCCAGCATCCCCAGCACCAGGCCCAGCGCGCCCAGCGTACGCAGCATCGACAGCAGATCCATTAGTGGCGCGACTTCTTTACGAGTTCGGAAATTTCGAGCGACATGACTTCGCCGTCGACGAGGATGCGGCCCAGCGCGACCAGCTCGCCATTGACATAGACCATGCTGGGATCGTCCTGCCCGCAATCCAGCGGGATCATCGCCCCGCGGCTCATCTGCAGGATCTGCCGGACCGGCACTTCGGTCGAACCGAGCACCACCGACATTTCGATCATGATTCCATCGAGTACGGACATGCGTCTCCCTTTCCCCCTGACTTATAGGAACCTTTTTTCCGCCCCCGGCGCCCAGCCCGGCAAAATTTGCCTACAATGATGGCGTGGGCCGCTTTCAGGCCTCGTGGAGGATCAACAATGGATTTGGATGCTTCGCTGGGCGTTTCCGCCTCGGGTCTGCGCGCGCAGTCGCTGCGGATGCGCACCATCGCGGAAAATCTCGCGAACCAGGATTCGGTCGCCGATACCCCGGGCGGCAATCCCTATCGCCGCAAGGTCGTGAGCTTCCAGGCCGCGGTAGACCGCGCCAATGGCGGCACCGGCGTGAAGGTGAAGTCGATCCAGAACGACCAGTCGGATTTCGTAAAGGTCTATCAGCCGGGTCACCCGGCGGCGGATGCGCAGGGCTATGTGCTGCGTCCCAACGTCAACGGCCTGATCGAGACCGCCGACATGAAGGCTGCGCAGCGCAGCTACGAAGCCAATCTCAACGCCATCGAAGCGGCCAAGAGCCTGACGATGCGCACCATCGATCTGCTCAAGTAAGGAATTCGGATCATGTCCATCGGAGCATTGGACGCCAGCAAGGCCTATGGCCGCGCCGCGTCGATCGGCAACACCCTCAGCAAGGCGGCCGGCGGCAACGACAACGGCGGTGACCAGCAATCGGGCTTCGGCGCGATGGTCGAGAACCTCGTCGGCGGCACCGCCGACAAGCTGCGCACCGCGGAGACAGCCTCGGCGAAGCAGGTTGCGGGCAAGGGCGACCTGATCGACGTCGTCACCGCGATCGGCGCGGCCGAAACTGCGCTCGACACCATGGTCGCAGTGCGCGACCGCGTGGTCGGCGCGTATTCCGACATCATGCGCATGCAGATCTGACGAAGGCACGCCGCGACATGACGCCCGCGCAACTGATCGGCCTCACCGAATCCGCGCTGATGCTGATTCTCACCGTTGTCGGGCCGCTGCTGCTGACGTCGCTGATCGTCGGCGTGTTCGTCGGCCTGCTCCAGGCCCTCACCCAGATCCAGGAAACCACCCTCACCTTCGTGCCCAAGCTGGTCGCGATGGGGCTGGTGTTCCTGCTCATGCTGCCCACGATCGGGCAGGCGCTTGGCCAGTTCATGGCCAAGATCAGCGACATGATCATCCACGGATGATCGTCCCCCCCGATCTCGCGCTGCAGGTTTCGGCCTTCTTCATCGTCTTCGCGCGGGTCGGGGCGGTGCTGATGCTGCTTCCCGTCTTCGGCGAGGACGCGATCCCCGGCCGCATCCGCCTGTTCATCGCCTTCGCCATGTCGTTCGCGCTCTACGGCCTGATCGGCGAACCGGCCCGCGCCGCGGTGCAGGCCGGCGCCGTGCTCCCCGCGATCCTGGTGACCGAGCTGATCACCGGGCTCGCCATGGGGATGATCGTCAAGATCCTGTTCTTCGCCATCTCGATGGCAGGCTCGCTGATGAGCCTCCAGGTCGGCCTGTCCTCGGCGGTGATCTTCGATCCCTCGCAGTCCGGCCAGGCGCCGATCCTGTCCAAGATGGTTGGCATCGTCGCTGCGCTGGTGTGCATGGGCATGCAGGTGCATCACCTGTGGCTGGGTGCGATCGTCCATAGCTACCAGACCTTCCCGATCGGCGGCATGCCGCCGATGCACGATTTCGCCGAGCTGGCGGTCGAGGCGATAGGGCGATCGATGACGCTGGGCATCAGCCTTGCCGCCCCCTTCCTCGTCTACGGCATCGTCTTCAACGTGGCGCTCGGCCTCGCCGCCCGCGTCGCGCCGGCGATCCAGGTCTTCTTCATCGCCCAGCCGCTCAATCTGCTGCTCGGCATCGCGCTGATGATCACCACCCTCGGCACCATGCTCACCTTCTTCGCCCAGACCATGGGCGACGTGCTGCAAAAGGGCTGGTGATGGCGGGCGGCGGCGACGATTCGGACGACAAGACCCAGGAACCTACCGACAAGAAGCTCGAGGACGCGCGAAAGCGCGGCGACGTGCCGATGGCGCCGGAAATGCGCCACGCTGTCATGTTCGTCGCGGCGCTGGTGGTGATGGGCGGCCTCGGCACCTACACGGTCCAGCAGATGGGCAATCTGTTCGTCCGCCTGTGGGGCGGCGCCGACGATTTCCGGATGGAGCCCGACGGCGCGCAGAGCTTCGCCACCGGCCTGTTCGGCGCGGTGGGTACCACGCTCGCGCCGATCCTCGCCGCGCTGTTCGGCTTCGCGATCCTGGGCGGCGTGCTCCAGGGCCGGCCGATGATCAGCTGGTCGCGCGTCAAGCCCAAGTGGAACAAGCTCAATCCGATGAACGGCGCCAAGCGCCTGTTCGGCAAGCAGGCCATGGTGGAGTTCCTCAAGACCTTCGCCAAGCTCTGCCTCGTCGGCGGCATCGGCGCGGCGATCGCCTGGCCGCATGCCGCGACGATCGACCGGCTGGTCGGCGCCGACCTGGTCGATACCGGCGCGGCAGCGAGCGATATCGTCCATTCGATGCTCCGCCCGATCGCGACGCTGGTCGGCGCGCTCGCGCTGTTCGACTTTGTCTGGCAGCGCCGCTCGTTCATGAAGCGCATGCGCATGAGCCTTCAGGAAGTGAAGGACGAGTACAAGCAGAGCGAGGGCGATCCCAAGATCAAGGCCAAGATCCGCAGCATGCAGATGCAGCGCTCGCGCAGCCGGATGATGTCCAACGTCCCCAAGGCCAGCGTCGTCATCACCAACCCGACCCACTACGCCATCGCGCTCCAGTACGACCATGGCAGCATGGGCGCGCCGGTGGTGGTGGCCAAGGGCGTCGACACGATCGCGCTCAAGATCCGCGAGATCGCGACCGAGCACAACATCCCGCTCGTCGAGAACCGCCCCCTAGCCCGAGCGCTCTATGCCAGCGCCGAACTCGACCAGCCGATCCCGGTGGAGCATTATGCTGCGGTGGCCGAGGTAATCAGCTACGTCCTGCGGATCGCGCGCGGCCTGCGCTGAGGGCGATTCCGACGACAAATTTGATAATGCGATTGACTCGCAATACACGGCATCCCTAAAGGCTCGGCCAGAGAACGAGACCCAAAGGGATTTGCCGGATCATGCACCTGTCGCTTCGCACCGCCTTGCTCACTACCGCGCTGATCGTCCTGCCGGGCGTTGCCATCGCGGGCCCGGACGGCGCGGCCGACAACGACGACCAGCAGAGCCAGATCGTCGTCACCGGCATCGCCACCCAGCCCTCGCGCAGCGCCACCGGCCTGACGCTCACCCCGCGCGAGACGCCGCAGTCAATCACGGTCATCGACCGTACCCGGATCGAGGATTTCCAGCTCACCAACATCAACGACCTGCTCGACCAGACTGTCGGCATCAATGTCGAGCGCGTCGAGAGCGACCGGACCTATTACAACTCGCGCGGCTTCGACATCACCAGCTTCCAGGTCGACGGCATCGGCCTGCCGCTGCCCTATGGCATCCAATATGGCGACCTAGACACCGCGCTGTTCGACCGGGTGGAGGCGATCCGCGGCGCCAATGCGCTGATGACCGGCGTGGGCAACCCGTCCGCCACGATCAACTATGTTCGCAAGCGCCCCACCGACACGCTGCAGGCGACCGCCACCGCACAGGCGGGCTCGTGGAACCGCTGGCGCGGCGAGGCCGACGTATCGGTACCGGTCACCGATACGGTCGGCGTCCGCGCCGTCTATGCGCACGAGCAGCGCGACAGCTATCTCGACTACAACCACGTCAACCGCAACGTGTACGGCCTGATCGCCGAGTGGAAGGTGACGCCGCAGCTCACCGCCACGATTGGCTACAGCCGCCAGGACAATGATGCCGACGGCGTGCTGTGGGGCGCGCTGCCGCTAACCTATACCGATGGCAGCCGCATCCCCTATGCGCGCTCGGCGACCACCTCGGCGCCCTGGACCTATTGGGACACCACGGACCAGCGCGCCTTCGGCGAGCTCGCCTATGATCTGGGCAGGGGCTGGCAGGCCAAGGGCGTGTTCACCTATGCCAACAACAAGCAGCAGGCGCGGCTGCTTTATGCCTTCGGCGCGCCGGACAAGGCGACCGGGCTCGGCATTCAGGGCCAGGTCGGCGCCTATCCGTCCGAGACCGACCAGTATCTCGGCGACCTCACCGCATCGGGCCCGCTGCACCTGTTCGGCCGCGAGCACCAGCTGTCTTTCGGCGTCTCGACCGGCCGGCTCGACAACCGCCAATGGCAAGGCAGCGGCAAGAGCTATGTCGCCTATCCCGCGGTGCCGAACCTCTCCAGCGCGGTGATCGCCGATCCGGGCACCTTGCCCATCACGCTGGAGGCCGACAGCCGCACCGAGGTGACCCGCGCGTACGGCGCCGCGCATCTCAACGTCACCGATCGGCTGAAGGCGGTGGTCGGCGGCAGCGCGACCTGGCTCAAGTCGAGCGGATATTCCTACGGCGCCGACCAGTATCGCAAGAACAGCCGCGTCAGCCCCTATGCCGGGCTTACCTACGACCTGACCAAGAACATCTCGGTCTACGCAAGCTATACCGACATCTTCAATCCGCAGATCGAGGTGGACGCCCGCGGCCGCCGGCTCGCCCCGGTGACCGGCACCAGCATCGAGGGCGGGTTCAAGACCGAATGGTTCGGCGGCCGGCTCTACGCCACCGCCTCGCTGTTCCGCGCCAAGCAGAAGAACCTCGCGACCTTCGCCGGCACCTTCGGACCCGGCGATCCCGGCCAGCCGGGTTCCAGCTATTACAGCGGCCTCGACACCACCTCGCGCGGCTTCGAGATCGAGCTGGCGGGCAAGGTGACCGACAACTGGACGATCAGCGGCGGCTATACGGGCCTCGAGGTCGAGGACGATGCCGGCAAGGCGGCGCGCGTGTTCATCCCGACCAAGAGCCTCAAGCTCGCGACCACCTACACCGTGCCCGAACTGCGCGACCTCAAGATGGGCGCCCAGCTGCGCTGGCAGAACAAGATCCGCAGCCCGGACTTCACCGTCACGCAGAACGACTATGCGGTGCTTGATCTGATGGCGAGCATCCGCCTGGTCGATCATGTCCGCGCCGCGATCAACGTGCGCAACGTGACCGACAGCACGTATCTGGGCAGCGTGATGTGGGGCCAGGCCTTCTACGCCGCGCCGCGCAACGTGCTCGGCAGCATCACCTTCAGTTACTGAGGCAGGGCATGGGGGCGCATCTCCGCAGAGGCTGGGGCTACCGGGCGAACATCGCGACGCGCGCGGTGGCCGGCAGCCTCGGCGCCTATCTGGTCGCGGCGTGCTTCGCCGCGGCGGCGGCGCGCACCCTGCCCCTCCCCCGGCTCGAGGCGATCGTGCCGGCGACGATGCTTGCCTTCCTCGTCGCGCCGGTGGCGACGATCTGGGCCTTTCTCGCCCCCGGGCCCTTGCGCGCGCTGGGCGGCATTCTTGCCGCCGCCGCGCTGCTCGCGGGCATTGCCTGGGCGGCCGGGATGCCCGCGGCATGAGCGTGGTGCGCGACGGCGCGCGCCAGGCGATGGCGTGGCTGCACGGCTGGACCGGGCTGCTGCTCGGCTGGGTGCTGTTCGTGATGTGCCTGGGCGGCACGCTCAGCGTGTTCAAGCCCGAGATCGGCCGCTGGATGCGCCCTGAGACCGTCGCGACGGCCGACCGCGCCACCGCGCTAACCGCCGCCGGCGCATGGCTCGGCAAGAACGCGCCCAAATCGTTCGGCTGGTACCTCACCCTGCCCAACGACCGGATGAACACGACCGAGGCGACCTATGATCCCGGCACCGGCTTCGTCTATCGCGCGCTCGACCCCGTCTCCGGCGCGCCCGCCCCGCGCGAGACGCTGGGCGGCGAATTCTTCTACCGGCTTCATTTCGAGCTGCAGCTGCCCTTCCCCTGGGGCCGGCTGCTCGCCTCGCTCGCCGCGATGGTGCTGCTGCTCGGCCTGATCACCGGGATCATCGCGCATCGGCGGATCTTCAAGGATTTCTTCACCTTCCGCCCCGCCAAGGGCCAGCGCTCCTGGCTGGACGGGCATAATGCGGTGGGCGTGCTGGCGCTGCCCTTTCACCTCATGATCAGCTTCACCGGCCTGCTGACGCTGGCGACCCTCAACATGCCCTGGGTGATCAGCGCCAATTACGGGAAGGACACGGCGGCGATGTTCCAGGCCTTCCAGCCCGGCCATGTCGACCGCCCCGCCGCAGGCAAGCCAGCGCCGCTCGCGCCCCTCGCACCGATGCTGGCGGAGGCCGAGCGGCGGCTGGGCAGGCCGGTCGGTCGGGTGACGGTCGAACATCCCGGCGATGCTGCCGCGACGGTGACCATGTTCCGCGACGATGCACGCCAGATCGCCTATGCCGCAGGCGCGGTGAGCTTCGACGGCACCACCGGCCGCGTTCTCGCCGACTTCACCGAGAACCGCCCGGCATTGCAGACCTACGGCGTAGCCTATGGCCTCCACCTCGCCCGCTTCGCGCCACTGGCGACGCGCTGGCTCTACTTCCTCTGCGGCGCGATGCTGACGCTGGCGGTAGCGAGTGGGATGGTGCTGTGGGTGGTCAAGCGCCGCGAACGCGCGCCGCTGAGCCTCGGCAACCGCATCGTCGAACGGCTCAACGCCGGCGTGCTGGCGGGCGTGCCGATCGGCTGCGTCGCCTTTCTGCTGGCCAACCGGGCGCTGCCGCTGGGCATGGCCGATCGCGCAGGTGCCGAGGTCTCGGTCGCGCTGTGGAGCGTTGCTGCGTCGCTGGCGATCGGTGCCGTGCTCGCACCAAAACGGAGCTGGCCGCTGCTGCTGACACTCCTCGCGCTCGGTTGCGTGGCAGCCGCGCTTCCCGGCGGCGCCTTTGCGAACAGCGTGCAGACGAGCGTTAGCCTCACCCTGCTGGCCACCGCCGTCGGCTTCGGCTGGCTGAGCCTGCGCCAGTGGCGCCCCCGTCCTGCCCCGGCACGCCGCCGAACCCGCGAGCAGCTCGCATGATTGCCGCAGGCCTGACGCTGCTCGGCATGTTTGCGCTCGCCGCAGCCATGCCCCGCCACGCGCCGGCGCTGCTGGGGGCATGGGAACGCCGGGTGCCGGCCGCGCGGTTGCGGATCGCCGGATGGGCGCTGCTGCTGGCAGCGCTCGCCGCCAGCCTCACCACATCCGACTGGCCGCTCGCCCTGGTGACCTGGGGCGGCGTACTGCCTTTCAGCGCCGCGCTCGTCCTGCTGGGCCTGACCTATGACGTCCGCCTCGCGCGCGGTGCGGCCGTACTGGGCGCGCTCGCCATCCTCGCGGGGCTGCTCCGCTAGAGGTTGGCCTGTTCCTCCACCGGCAGCTCGGCATCGGGAGGATAATAGAGCGTCGCGCATTCCGCGGCGAGGCAGCCGCCCTCGATCACGATGTCGTCGCGATAGGCATCGCCGATGAAGCTCAGCGTATCGACATGCTTCGCCTCGAAATACATCGCATGCACGTCCTCGCGCCCGGCGCCGTACACCACCCGCCCCACCTTCGACCAGATCGAGGCCATGGTGCACATCCCGCAGGGCTGCAGCGTCGAGTAGAGCGTCGCCCCGCGCAGCTCGAGTTCGCCGGTGCTCTCGCAGGCGCGGCGGATCGCCATCATCTCGGCATGGGCGGTGGCGTCGGGCAGCTCATGCGTCTGGTTGCGCTCGGCCGCGAGCACCTTGCCGTCGAGCACGATGACGCAGCCGAGCGGTGAGGTGGAGGGATCCGATCCTTTCGACCGCGCCACTTCGATCGCCATCCGCATCCACTGTTCGTCGTTCGCTATCATATCGTCCGGCTCCCTATCGAGAGCGCAACGCGCAAGGACGGCGTTCGCCGCCAGCCCCAAGGGGAAGTGCTCAGTCCTTGCAGACGAGGATCAGCGCATAGCCCATCGAACCGCCGGGATTAGGCACGTTCACATTTTCCAGCTCGAGGCGCTTGCAGGATTGATCGTCCTTCTTGGTCGCTGCGTCCCCACGGGCCTCCTGCTCGGGGACCCGAGCCTTGTCGGCCGTGCGGCAAGCCTCCGTCTTCTCTGCCGCGGCCACATAGGCCGCCCGCTGCTGCTTCGCCCAGGCAGCGGCAGCCACATCCCCGCGCGTCCTCTTGACCTGTATGTAGCCGTAGACGAGGTCGCGCTTCTGCGCTTCGGACATCGCGTCAAACCAGCACTGCCCCGCTTGCTGCATGCCTGTCGGCAACGCAGCAACAGTGGAGAGGCTCGCAACCGTCAATAGAGAGAGCAGCATCGGGGACTCCTATGTCCATCCGATGCTAAGCGGCAACTTGGAAACGAGCACGTGCGCCCTCCACGAACGGGCGCAATTATCGAACGCCCCGTGGTTTTTCTGCTAGCGAAGCCGCCGATGCAGCACGAGTGCATCGACGAATCCACGTGCCGGATCGTCGAACGCATCGGGTACCCGGCCCACCGTTTCGAAGCCCAGCGCCTGCCACAGCCGCACGGCGGGCGCGTTGCTGCTGACCACGAAGTTGAACTGCATCGCGCGAAACCCGCGCGCCCGCGCCTCAGCGAAGCTGTGCTCGGCCATGGCGCGCGCGACGCCGCGGCCGCGCGCGGCCGGGTGGGTCGCATAGCCGCAATTGGCAACATGCGCGCCCCCGCCCGCCTGATTTGCGCGGAGATAATAGGTGCCCAGCACCTGCCCTTCCGCCTCCGCGACGAAGCTCGCGCGATCGGGCCCCAGCCAATACGCCAGCGCCTCGTCGCGCGGCATGTCGCGATCTAGTGCATAGGTCTCGCCGGCGCGAATCACCGGCTCCAGGATTGCCCAGATCGCCGCGCCGTTCTCCGGCGCGGCTGGGCGAATCGCCGGACTCACCCCTCCAGGGTGCGCATCAGCGCGCGGACCGCGCCGTCGATCTCGACATCCTTGCTGCGCAGATCCTCGATCCGCTTGACCGCATGGATCACCGTCGAGTGGTCGCGGTTGCCGAACTTGCGGCCGATCTCGGGCAGTGAGCGCGTGGTCAGCCGCTTGGCGAGGTACATCGCGATCTGGCGCGGGCGTGCGATCGCCACCGCGCGGCGGGCCGAAATCAGGTCGAGCTGCTTCACCTCGAAATGAGTCGAGACCGCGCGCTGGATCTCGTCGATCGTGATGCGGCGCTGGCTGGTGCGGAGCACTTCGCCGAGCACGCTGGTCGCGAAATCGATGGTGATCGATTCGTTCGACAGGCTGGCATAGGCGACCAGACGGTTGAGCGCGCCTTCGAGCTCGCGGACGTTGGTGGTGATTCGCGCCGCCAGCAGGTCGGCGACCTCGGCCGGCATATCGACCGCCGGCATGTCCTTCAGCTTGCGCTCGACGATCGCGCGGCGAAGGTCCAGCTCGGCGGGCTTGATGTCCGCGACCAGCCCGGCGCCAAGGCGGCCGACGAGGCGCGGCTCGAAGCCTTCCAGCGCCTGGGGGGCGCGGTCGGCAGCGATCACCAGCCGCTTGCCGGCGCTCATGAACTCGTTGACCGTGTGGAAGAATTCTTCCTGGGTCGCGTCCTTGCCGCCGATGAACTGGAGATCGTCAATCATCAGCAGGTCGACAGAACGCAGCCGGGTCTTGAACGCCAGCGTATCCTTGTTGCGCAGCGCCTGGACGAACTCGAACATGAAGCGCTCGCCGGTCGAATAGATCGCGGTCGCGCCCGGATTCGCCTCGAGGAAGGCGTGGCCGATCGCGTGCATCAGGTGCGTCTTGCCCTGGCCGGTGCCGGCATGGAGGTAGAGCGGGCTGAACATCGGCACGCCCGGCTGCGCGACGGTACGCGCTGCGTTGAAGGCGACGCGGTTCGTCGTGCTCACCACGAACCGGTCGAAGGTGAAGCGCGGATCGAAGGCCGGGCGCTCGGCCGGCTCAACCAGCGTTTCCTTGCGCGGCGCGGGCGCCGGCTCGGCGCTGAGCACGCGCTGCTCGGCATCCTGCAGCGTCTCCAGCGTGACGGTGCGCACGTTCGGCAGCACCGCGCGGAATTCGAGCAGCAGGCGCTCGGCATAGTGATTCTTCACCCACTGGGTGAGGAACGGGGACGGCAGGCCGAGACGCACGGCGTGCGAATCGCTGCCCTCGATCAGGACCACGGGCTTCAGCCACTGGTCGAACAGCCGCTGGCCGGCCGAGCGGCGCAGGTTGGTGCGCACATGCGCCCAAGCCTTGGCGACGTCGCGGCCTTCCTCACGTTCCAGCGGTTGAACCTGAGTCACTGTGACGCACCCTTCCTTCGCGGGAATGACGATTCCCGCGTTCCAAAACCATTGTCGATCATGAGGCTCATCGCAGCCGGTCATGCCCCCGGAGACGCGCGATGAACTCGTTGTCCCCGACCAGCAGCGTGGCCGGGAGGTTCGTTGTAGGAAGCTCGAACTGAGTCGAGCAAGGGCCTGCCATGTAAACTTTCTGAAATAGTTTTGTTGACAGCCCGAACCCCTAGGAAAACCGTGGGGGTGCCGAAATTCTTGAACTATTACCGACAGTTAACATGGTAAAGCGAGAGTCGCTGGCGACCGAATCAGTACGACTCGTGGATTTGCGCGATTCACCTGCATTGCTCAAATTTTAACCATTTTTCGGGAGCACAGACGCGAAAAACCCCGCCGGACAGAGTCCGGCAGGGCTTTTCGTTACCGAATAGTTACGGTTAGGCGAGCGCTTGAAGACGCTTGTTGAGGCGCGAGAACTTGCGCGCTGCCGTGTTCTTGTGGAGCACGCCCTTGGCGACGCCCCGTGCGATTTCCGGCTGCGCAGCGGCGAGCGCTTCGGTGGCAGCGGCCTTGTCGCCTGCGGTCAGCGCAGCTTCGACCTTCTTGATGAAGGTACGGATGCGGCCAACGCGTGCACCGTTGATTTCGGCGCGGCGGTCGTTGCGACGGATGCGCTTCTTCGCTTGCGGCGTATTCGCCATTCGGTCTTGTTCCTGCTCGAAATGGGTGAGGCGCGGAAGCGAGCCCACGCCGGAAAGACGGGCCCTTTATCGGCTGTAGCGATTCGGGTCAATCCTTTCAGCGCTGGCATTTGCCACAATAGAAGGTGGAGCGCCCCGAATCCACGCGACGCTGCACGAGGCGGCCGCAAGAGCAGGGCTCCCCTTCCCGCCCATAGACCCGCCATTCCTTGGCGAAATAGCCCAGCTCGCCGTCCGGACGGGCATAGTCGCGCAAGGTGGACCCACCGGCGCGAATCGCCGCCTCCAGCACCTCGCGCACCGAATCGACCAGTTTCTCGAGCTTCGCCCTGCTGATCGCCCCCGCGGGCTTCGTCGGCGCGATGCCCGACAGGAACAGCGCCTCGCACACATAGATATTGCCGAGTCCGGCGACGATTCGCTGGTCGAGCAGCAGCGCCTTCACCGGGGCGATTCGGTCGGCGAAGGCCGCCACCAGATGCGCCGCGGTGAAGTCCGGCCCCAAGGGTTCCGGTCCGAGTGCCTTGAAGGCCGGCCATTCCGCCAGTTCGGACGTGGGCACCAGATCCATCGAACCGAATCGCCGGGGATCGTTGAGCGCCAGCCGGTGCCGCGCCGTCTCGATCACGACATGGTCGTGCTTGCCCAGCTCCGAAGGATCGATCCGCCAGCGGCCGGACATGCCGAGGTGGAAGACCAGCGTGTCCGCCCGGTCCGTATATATAAGGCCATATTTCGCGCGGCGGGACAGGCCGGTGACGGTCGCCCCGGTCAGCCGCTGGCCGAGATCGACCGGGAACGGGCGCCGCAGGTCCGCGCGATTCAGCAGCACGCGCTCGATCCGCTGGCCTTCCAGCACGGGGGCGAGGCCGCGAACGGTGGTTTCTACTTCGGGAAGCTCAGGCATCTGGCCGTACAGCTAGGAAGTGGCAGGCAGAATGTCACCCCAAGATCCTTCCCGGCACGGGGAGGGGACCGCGCGGCGCAGCCGCGTGGTGGAGGGGGGGGCCGCCAAACCGGACCAGCTCGTGTAGAACCCCCTGCACCATTCGCTGGCGCGAATGGTCCCCCTCCCCGTGCCGGGGAGGATCTAGAATGGCCCCTCAGCCCTCTTGGTTTGGCCGTCGCCTGCGGCTAAGGCACCCCCATGCCCGATACCGTCTCCTTCGGTTACGAAGACGTCGCCCCTGAGGACAAGACCCGCCGCGTCGGCGAGGTGTTCTCGAATGTCGCCAGCAAATACGACCTGATGAACGACGCGATGTCGGGCGGCATGCACCGGCTGTGGAAAGATCGCTTCGTCCGCCGGGTGAAGCCGCGCGCGGGCGAGCACATCCTCGACATGGCCGGCGGCACCGGCGACATCGCCTTCCGTATGGCGGAGAGCGGCGCCGCGATCACGGTCGCCGACATCAACCCGGAAATGCTGAGCGTCGGCGTCGAGCGCGCCGCCCAGCGCGGCATCGACGGGCTGGTGTGGACCGAGGCCAATGCCGAGACGCTGCAATTCCCCGATCGCTTCTTCGACGCCTATACGATCGCATTCGGCATCCGGAACGTGACCGACATCCCCAAGGCACTCCGCGAGGCGCACCGCGTGCTGAAGCGCGGCGGCCGCTTCTTCGTGCTGGAATTCTCGACCACCCAGTGGCCGGGCTTCGCCGAGATCTACGATGCCTATTCGCACAAGCTGGTGCCCAAGCTGGGCAAGCTGCTCGCGCAGGACGAGGACAGCTATCGCTACCTGATCGAATCGATCCGCCGCTTCCCCGACATGCCGAGCTTCGAGCGGATGATCGCCGAGGCAGGCTTCCGGCAGACCAAGGTGGAGCCGCTGCTCGGCGGGCTCGTCGCGATCCACAGCGGCTGGAAGATTTGATGGCAGACCCCGTTCGATCCTCCCCGGCACGGGGAGGGGGACCGCGCGCGTCAGCGCGTGGTGGAGGGGGATCGCCCCACCGGACTCGCCCGTGGACAGCCCCCTCCACCAAGCCGCGTTGCGGCTTGGTCCCCCTCCCCGTGCCGGGGAGGATCTCGGCATGACCGCCCCCGCCGTCCACCTCTGGCGCCTGCTCAAATGGGGCCGCATCCTCGCGCGCCACGGCGCGCTGCGCGGCATCGAGCGCGACGCGAACACCCCGCATCCGGTGCGCCGCGTTGCCCGCATTGCCCGGCTGGGCGCGCGCGTGCCGGCGGTCCCTGCCTATGCAGATGCCTTCCAGGCAATCGGTCCCGCCGCGATCAAGCTCGGCCAGACGCTCGCCACCCGTCCCGATCTCGTCGGCGAGACCGCCGCGCAAGACCTGCTACGGTTGCAGGACGCGCTTCCGCCCGTCCCCTTCGACATCATCCGCGAGCGGATCGAAACCAGCTTTGGGCGCCCGCTCTCCGCGATGTTTGCGGAAGTGGAGGAAACCCCGATCGGCGCAGCCTCGATCGCGCAGGTACACCGTGCGGTGACCACCGACGGCCGCCGCGTCGCGGTGAAGGTGCTGCGCCCGGGCATCGAGAGCGATTTCGCCCGCGCCATCGACACCTATGAATGGGCCGCCGCCCAGCTCCAGGCCTATGGCGGCGAGGCGCGCCGCCTGCGCCCGCGCCTGGTGATCGAAAGTTTCAAGCGCTGGACCGCGCGCGAGCTCGACTTCCGCCGCGAGGCCGCCTCGGCCTCCGAGCTCGCCGAGGGCATGACCGCCGAGCCGGACTTCATGGTTCCCCAGATCGACTGGCAGCGCACCACCGGCAAGGTGCTGACGCTGGAGTGGATCGACGGCATTAAGCTCAGCGACCGCGAGGCGCTGGTCCGCGCCGGGCACGACATGCCGGGCCTTGCGGGCAAGCTGATCAAGGCGTTCCTGCGCCAGGCGATCGCCGAGGGTTTCTTCCATGCGGACATGCACCAGGGCAATCTGTTCGCGCTGCCCGACGGCCGCATCGCCGCGATCGACTTCGGCATCATGGGCCGGATCGACCGCCGCGCCCGCGTGTGGCTCGCTGAAATCCTCTATGGGCTGCTCACCGGCGACTATAAGCGCGTCGCCGAAATCCATTTCGAGGCGGGCTATGTTCCCGCCCACCACAATGTCGCCGAGTTCGCGACGGCGCTCCGCGCGGTCGGCGAGCCGATGCGCGGGCTGCCGGTGAAGGAGATGTCGATCGGCGGCATGCTCGACGGCCTGTTCTCGATCACCCGCGACTTCGACATGATGACGCAGCCGCACCTGCTGCTGCTCCAGAAGACGATGGTGATGGTGGAAGGCGTCGCGCGCGGCCTCGATCCGGACATCAACCTGTGGGAGGTCTCGGCGCCGTTCGTCCGCGAATGGATCCGCACCGAGCTTGGGCCCGAGGCCAAGGTCGCCGATCGCCTGATCCAGGACCTGCGCACCCTCGCCCGCCTGCCGGAGCTGGTGCGCAACATCGAGCTGCGCTTCCCTGCCCCCGGTGGCGCGCCGCCCGAGCCGCCCTTGCGCGAGATCCAGGTCGTGCGCGTCGGCGGCGGCTGGCGCTACGCGCTGGTCAGCATCGTCGCCGCGCTGGCCGGGGTGGCCGGAACGCTGCTGCTGAAATGACCGGGCGCACGCGCCGCCTCTGGACCCTCCAGCCGAGCCGCTTTGCCGCCCTGTCGCGGGGTCGCGCGCGGCTGGCCTGGCTGGCGGTGCTGCTGCTGGTGCTCGCCGCGCTTACCGCGCTGGCGGTGCCGTCGCTCATCGGCGATGGCGCCACTGCCCAGGCCACCGCCGATCGAATGACCGATGTCGGGCTGTATGAGCGGGTCGTCGCGGCGATGAAGGGCGGCGACACCTATTATGTCGCGGCGAGCGATGCGATGCGTGCCGGCGGCTATCCGCTGCGGCCGTTCTTCACCATGCGGCTGCCCGCGCTGGCGGCGCTCCAGGCGCTGATCCCCGGCTGGGCGAGCATCGCCCTGCTGCTCGCGCTCGCCGCGCTGACTGCCTTCGCTTGGGCCTCGCGCGTCGGTGTCGCGCTCACCGGGCTGTTCCCGCGTGCGGTGATGATGCTGCTGCTCGCCGTCTCAATGCTCGCCTTCTTCCAGCCGGGACTGGTGTTGTTCCATGAGGTCTGGGCGGGGCTGCTCGTTGCGCTTTCTCTGGCCTTGCGCCGCCCCAGCCGCGCGCTGGAGGCGATCGCGCTCGGCCTGGCCGCGATGCTGATCCGCGAGACTGCGGCGCTCTACGCGGTCGTGATGCTGCTCTTCGCCTGGGGCGAGGATCGGCGTGGCGAGGCGCTGGGCTGGGGCGTGGCGCTGCTGGTCTTCGGCGGCGTGCTGGCGCTGCATGCCCATGCCGTGGCCGGGGTGACCGGACCGCTCGATCCCGCATCGCCGGGCTGGTCGGCGTTTAACGGCCCCGGCTTCTTCCTCCGCGCGCTGGTCACGTCGACCGCACTCCAGACGCTGCCGGTGCTGATCGGTGCGGTGCTGATCGTGCTGGCGCTGCTCGGCTGGGCCAGCTGGGACGAGCCGCTTGGCCTGCGCATGTTCGCGCTGCTGATCGCGTACGGCGCGGTGATCTCGCTGTTCGCGCGGCTCGACAATTTCTACTGGGCGCTGATGATCGCCCCCGCCGCGCTGGTCGGGCTGGTGTTCGTCCCCGATGCGCTGGCGGACCTGTGGCACCGTGCGCTGGACCGGCGGCGGATCACGGTTACAACGGTGACGCCATGAAGCGCATCCTGCTCATCGTCGGCGGGGGCATCGCCGCCTACAAGGCCTGCGAACTCGTCCGCCTGTGCCGCAAGGCGGGGATCGGCGTCACCTGCGTGCTGACCGAAGGCGGCCAGCATTTCGTCACGCCGATGACGCTGGCGGCGCTGTCCGAGAACCAGGTCTACACCACGCTGTGGGACCTGAAGGACGAGGCGGAGATGGGCCATATCCAGCTCAGCCGCCAGGCCGACTTGGTCGTCGTCGCGCCGGCTACCGCCGATTTGCTCGCCCGCATGGCCGGCGGCATTGCCAGCGATCTGGCGACCACGCTGCTGCTCGCCACCGACAAGCCGGTGCTCGCAGCACCTGCGATGAACGTGCGGATGTGGAGCCACGCCGCCACCCGCCGCAACGTGGCCCAGCTCCGCGCCGACGGCGTGACCGTGCTGGAGCCCGACGAGGGGCCCATGGCCTGCGGCGAATACGGTCCCGGCCGCCTGCCCGAGCCCGACGCGATCCTCGCCGCGATCCAGCAGGCGCTCTCGCCGGTGGAACCGCGACTGTCGGGCAAGCATGTCCTCGTCACCGCGGGCCCGACGCACGAGCCGATTGACCCGGTGCGCTACATCGCCAATCGCTCCTCGGGGAAGCAGGGCTTCGCCATTGCCGGCGCGCTCGCGGCGCTGGGTGCGCGCGTCACGCTGGTGGCCGGGCCGGTGACGCTGCCTACGCCTGCGAGGGTCACCCGCGTCGACGTGGAGACCGCGCGCGAGATGGCGGCCGCGGTCGATGGCGCCCTGCCCGCCGATGCCGCGGTGATGGTTGCGGCGGTGGCCGACTGGCATGTCGAGGCGGCGTCCCAGAAACTGAAGAAGGGGGACACCGCGCCCCTGCTGCACCTGTCGCAGAATCCTGATATCCTCGCCGGACTGGCGCAGAGCGCGCGCCGGCCGCGGCTCGTGGTGGGCTTTGCGGCGGAGACCGAACGAGTGATCGAACATGCCGTCGCGAAACGCACGCGCAAGAACGCGGACTGGATTGTCGCCAACGATGTTTCGGGCGATGTGATGGGGGGTGAAGCCAATGCCGTCCATCTCGTCACCGCCGAAGGCGTCGAAAGCTGGGAGCGCGCGTCCAAGGCCGACGTCGCCCGTCGCCTCGCCGAACGGATCGCCGATGCGCTATAAGCTTTGTCCGGCGCTTGCCGGTTTGGCCCTGCTCGCCGGCTGCACCGCGCCCGTCGCCACCAGGACGCACACCGCCGCCAAGGTCGAACCCGCGCTCAACCTGCACGCGCGCAATTTCGGCGCGACCGCACCGGACACGGTGCGCACGCTGATTGTCGTCCTCCATGGCGACGGCGGGCCGGAAACCCGCAGCGACCATTATCGCTTCGCCGAGGCCGCCACCCAGAGCATCCCCAACAGCGCCGCCGTCGCCCTGCTCCGCCCCGGCTATGGCGACGCGGCGGGCAATCGCTCCCCGGGCCAGGCGGGCCAGGGGTTCGGCGACGACTATACGCAGGAGCGGATCGACGCGATCGCGGAAGCGCTCGGCACCCTGCGCCGTCGCTTCGCCTCCGCCCGACTGATCCTGGTCGGCGATTCGGGCGGGGCCGCGATCGCCGCGGACATCGCCGGCATCCGCCCCGATCTGGTCGATGCGATGGTGCTGGTCGGCTGCCCCTGCGCGCTGCCCGAATGGCGCAAGGGCATGCAGAAGCAGCGCCATGGCGCCGCCTGGGCGACGCCGGTGGCCAGCCTCGATCCGCTCAAGACCGCAGGCGGGGTGATGCCCGGCATGCGCGCTGCTGTACTCGTCGGGCTCGACGACAAGATCACGCCCCCGGCACTGTCGCGCGCCTATGCCGAGGCCCTTGCACTTCGCGGCATCGCTACCGATCTCCGGATCGTCCCCGGACGGGGACATGATCTGCTCAACGATCCCGAAGTGCTGGCGGCAACCACCCGGCTGGCGACCGCGCTTCCCACGAAAGGCTGACCTTGCTGCCGCCGATCCGTATCGCGATCCAGCGCCTGCCCCATGGCGAGAATCTCCCCCTCCCCCGCTACGCCACCGACGGTGCGGCGGGCATGGACGTCGTCGCCGCCGAAGACCTGACGCTGGCCCCGGGCGCGCGCCATGCCGTCGCCACCGGCTTCGCCATGGCGATTCCGGCCGGCTACGAGGTGCAGGTCCGCCCGCGCTCCGGCCTGGCGCTCAAGCACGGCATCACCTGCCTCAACACGCCGGGCACGATCGACAGCGATTATCGCGGCGAGATCAAGGTCATCCTGGCGAATCTTGGCACCGAGGCCTTCCCGATCGCGCGCGGTGACCGAATCGCCCAGCTGGTCCCCGCCCCCGTCCAGCGCGCCGATCTGGACGAAGTGACCAGCCTCGACGAGACCGCGCGGGGCGCCGGCGGCTTCGGCTCGACCGGGCGATGATCGCCGGCCTCGCCCTCGCGCTCGCGCTGCAGTCGACGCCGCCGCGGATCGACTGGCCCTCGCTCGCGCCGCTGCCCTATCGCGCCGAGCCCCAGATCAGCCCGGACATGCTCGCTTTCGTCGCGAGCGAAGTGACGACGCGCAAATGCCCGCTGGCGATCGGCCCGGGCCTGACGCTCAGCGTCGACGTCGCCGTGCTGGTCGATGCGCAGGACAATATCCGCACGACCGTGCCGCGCGCGATCCAGTGCCCGACGGTGGAGCAATATGCCGCCGCGATGGTCGCCGGCGCCGCCCGCGGCAACCTGCTGCCGCGCCGGGCTAGCGCGGACCAATGGTACCGCGCGACCGTCACCTTCACCTGGCCGAAATGACCCTCTCCGACGAGGAGCTGGAACGCTACGCTCGCCACATCATCCTGCGCGAAGTGGGCGGTTCTGGTCAGGCGAAGCTCAAGGCCGCGCGAGTGCTGGTGATCGGCGCGGGTGGCATCGGCGCGCCGGCGATCCAGTATCTCGCCGCGGCCGGCGTGGGCACGCTGACCATCGTCGACGACGACGTGGTCGACCGCTCCAATCTCCAGCGCCAGGTGCTGTTCGGCACCGACGATATCGGCATCGGCAAGGCGGAAGCGGCCGCCGCCCGCGTCGCCGCGATCAACCCCAATGTCACCGTGCGCGTCGAGGCCCGCCGGCTCTCCGCCGACGATGCCCCCGCGCTGATCGCCGGGCACGACGTCGTCCTCGATGGCACCGATAACTTCGCAACGCGCCTGGCCGTCGCCGATGCTGCCCTCGCCGCGCGCGTACCACTGGTATCCTCCGCCGTCGCCGAGTTCGAGGGCCAGCTCGGCACCTTCCGGGGCTGGGAGGCGGACAAGCCGTGTTACCGCTGCTTCGTCGGCCACGATCCCGAGCGCGAGGGCGTCAGCTGCTCCGAGCAAGGCGTGCTGGGCGCGCTGACCGGCATCCTCGGCAGTCTCGCCGCGCTGGAGGTGATCCGCGCGATCACGCCGTTCGGTGACGACACCGCGGGCAAGCTGCTGCTGGTAGACGCGCTGGCCCTGCGCTTTCGCACCCTCCAGCTGCCCAAGGATCCGGGCTGCCCGACTTGCGGCACGGGAACGCTCCGGTAAGGAGAAGCGGCCTAGGAGCGGCACGGATACCGCAGCACAGGAGCCAAGATGACCGACCCGACCGCCAAGCCGCCGCGCGTGCTCGTCACCGGATCGGCCGGGTTCATCGGCTTCCACACCGCCAGCCGCCTGCTCCAGGCGGGTGCGACGGTGCTCGGCATCGACAATTTCTCGGATTACTATGACGTCGCGCTCAAGGAAGCGCGAAACGACATGCTGTCCAACCACCCGAGCTTCCGGGTGGCACGCCTATCCATCGAGGATCAGCCTGCGCTCGCCGACATTTGGGCCGAGTTCCAGCCCGACGTGGTGATCCACCTCGCCGCACAGGCCGGCGTACGCTTCAGCATCGAGCAGCCCGCCAGCTATATCGGCGCGAACATCGTCGGCACGTTCAATCTGCTGGAGCTGGCGCGGCACCATCCGGTGCGTCACTTCCTAGCCGCCTCGACCAGCTCGGTATACGGCGCCAACACCGACATGCCGTTCGGCGAGACCCAGCGCACCGCCACGCCGATGAGCCTCTACGCCGCCACCAAGGGCGCGACCGAGCTGATGGGCCACAGCTACGCGCACCTGTTCCGCACGCCGATGACCTTCTTCCGCTTTTTCACGGTCTACGGCCCCTGGGGCCGGCCCGACATGGCGCTGTTCAAGTTCACCCGCGCGATCCTCGCCGGCGAGCCGATCGACGTCTTCAACAATGGCGAGATGGTGCGGGACTTCACCTTCATCGACGATCTCGCCGAATCGATCGTGCGGCTGATCGATGCCGTGCCGGGCGACGTGCCGGTGGAAGGCGACAGCCTCTCCCCCGCCGCGCCCTTCCGCATCGTCAACATCGGCGCGGGCCGCCCCACCCCGCTGATGGACTATATCGGCGCAGCGGAGAAGGCGCTCGGCCGCACCGCGATCAAGAACTTCCTGCCGATGCAGGCCGGCGACGTGCCCGCGACCGAAGCCTCGTCCGATCTGCTCCGCCGCCTCACCGGCTATGCGCCCTCCACCACCCCAGAAGAAGGCGTGGCCGCGTTCGTGCGCTGGTATCTGGAGCATTATCGAAGCTGAAACCGGCGCTGGTGCATGAGAACCGCTCCCGAATGGAGCGGACAAGATGACCTTCGAGTGGCCGGCGCACGGACTGAAGCTGCAGACCCGGATCGAGACGCGCGCGGCGACGATCGGCGTGATCGGCATGGGCTATGTCGGCCTGCCGCTGGCGGTGGCGTTCGGCGAGGCGGGCTGTTCGGTGCTCGGCTTCGACCTTGATCCCGAAAAGGTCGTCGCGCTCAATTGCGGCGAGAGCTACATCAAGCACATCCCCGGCGACCGTATCGCCCCGCTGGTCGGCGAAAAGCGCCTCGCCGCCACCGCCGATCTCGACCGGCTGGGCGAGGTCGACGTGCTGCTGATCTGCGTGCCGACCCCGCTTACCCGGCATCTCGAGCCCGACCTCAAATATGTCGAGCACACCACCCGCGCGATCGCGCATACGCTGCGCAAAGGCCAGCTGGTGATCCTCGAATCGACCACCTATCCCGGCACCACGCGCGAGGTGATGCAGCCGATCCTGGAAGAAAACGGGCTGGTCGCCGGCAAGGACTTCTTCCTCGCCTATTCGCCCGAGCGCGAGGACCCCGGCAACCCGACCTTCTCGACCACCAAGATCCCCAAGGTGGTCGGCGCCGACGATCCGGCATCGGCGGGGCTGGCGATGGCGCTCTATCGCCACATCGTGCCGCAGGCGATCCAGGTCTCCTCGGCAGCGACGGCGGAGGCGGTGAAGATCACCGAGAATGTGTTCCGCGCAGTCAACATCGCGCTGGTCAACGAGCTGAAGCTGATCTTCACCGCGATGGACATCGATGTGTGGGAAGTGATCGAAGCGGCCAAGTCCAAGCCGTTCGGCTTCATGCCCTTCTATCCCGGCCCGGGCCTAGGCGGGCACTGCATCCCGATCGACCCCTTCTACCTCACCTGGAAGGCGCGCGAGTATAACCAGCACACCCGCTTCATCGAGCTCGCCGGCCAGATCAACGCCGACATGCCGCAGCACGTCATCCGCGTGCTGGCGGACACGCTCGACGCCCGCTTCGGCCGCGGCCTGCGCGGGGCGCGCATCCTGGTGCTGGGCGTGGCCTACAAGAAGAATGTCGACGACATCCGCGAGAGCCCTTCGCTCCGCCTGATGGAGCTGATCGAGGCGCGCGGCGCGAAGGCCGACTTCCACGATCCCCACGTCGCCCAGATCAACGGCACCCGCGAGCATCCGACGCTCAACTATCGCCATGGGATAGCGTGGGACGAAGTCGCGATCGCCGAGTATGACGCGGTGCTGATCGCGACGGATCACGATGCAGTCGACTATGCCGCGCTGGTCGCCTCGGCCAAGCTGGTGATCGACACCCGAAACGCCTGCGGCAAGGCGGGGGTGACGGGCGAGAACATCGCCCGCGCGTGAGGCGGCACGCCGGACCCGCCGGCGCGCCGCTCGATAGACTCAGCCCAGCGCCTTCTGCGCGAAGGCACGGACCGCCGGCTCGAGGTCCGGGCGAGAAAGCGCGACCGCGAGGTTTGCCTGGATGAAGCCCGCCTTGTCGCCGCAATCATAGCGCGTGCCCTGGAAGGTCACGCCGTGGAAGGGCTGGTCGCCGATCATGCGCTGCATCGCGTCGGTCAGCTGGATCTCCCCGCCGGCGCCCTTGCCCTGGTTCTCCAGGATGCGCATCACTTCCGGCTGGAGGATGTAGCGGCCGATCACCGACAGGTTCGACGGCGCGGTGCCCGGTGCGGGCTTCTCGACCAGCCCCTTCACTTCGGTCAGCACACCGTCCTGGCTGCCCGGCGTGATGATGCCGTAGCGATGCGTCTGGTCGTCCGGCACTTCCTCGGCGCAGATCAGGTTGCCGCCCACCTTGTTATAGGCGTCGACCATCTGCTTCAGGCAGCCCGGCTGGCCGAACATGAAGTCGTCGGGCAGCAGCACCGCGAAAGGCTCGTCGCCGACGATGTCGCGGGCGCACCACACGGCGTGGCCGAGACCCATCGGCTCCTGCTGGCGGACATAGGCGATGTTGCCCGGCTTGAGGCGGGTGCCGTCGAGCACCTCGAGCGACTTGCCGCGCGCGGCCATCGTCGCTTCCAGCTCGTAGGCGATGTCGAAATGGTCCTCGAGCGCGGACTTGCCGCGGCCCGTGACGAAGATCATCTGCTCGATGCCGGCTTCCACCGCCTCGTCGACGGCGTACTGGATCAGCGGACGGTCGACGACCGGCAGCATCTCCTTCGGCATCGCCTTGGTGGCGGGCAGGAACCGGGTGCCGAGACCCGCAACCGGGAACACGGCCTTACGCAGCGGCTTGATCGTCATAACCCCCCTCGTGGTTAATTTTGGGTGCAGTGCGGCATAACCTTATACCGCGCGGGTGGCAAACGCGCGGGATCCGTAATGGTTCGGTGAGGCAAGTACGCTAATCGGTGGAAATGGCACAGATCTGCAAAAAGCTGTTCGTCGTCTTCGGCACACGTCCCGAAGCCATCAAGCTGTTCCCGGTGATCCGGGCGTTGCAGGCGTCACCGGATTTCGAGGTGGTCACCTGCGTGACCGCGCAGCATCGCGGCCTGCTCGACCAGGTACTGGCGATCGCCGGTATCACCCCGGACATCGATCTCGACCTGATGACCCCCGGCCAGTCGCTTGACGCGCTGACGGTGCGGCTGCTGACCGGCATCGGCGGCGCGCTCGATTTGGTGCGACCGGACCGGGTGATCGTGCAGGGTGACACCGCCACCGCGATGGTGGGCGCGCTGGCCGCCTATTACCGAAAGATCCCCGTGGCCCATGTCGAGGCGGGGCTGCGCTCGGGCGACATCTACCAGCCCTGGCCCGAGGAGGTGAACCGCCGGATCGTCGCGCCGATCGCCGATCAGCATTTCGCCCCTACCGAAACCGCCGCCAACGCGCTGCGCGACGAGAATGTGCCCGCGGCCACCATCCACGTCACCGGCAATACGGTGATTGACGCGCTGCTCGCAACGCGGGCGCGAATCGCGGCCGAGCCGGGGCTCGCGGCAGGACTCGACGCGATCGCGGCGCGCTTCGCCGGCAAGCGGATCGTGCTGGTCACCACCCATCGCCGCGAAAATTTCGGCGACGGGATGGCATCGATCGCCGATGCGCTTTGCCGCATTGCAGCACGGCCGGACGTCGCCATCCTGTTCCCGGTGCACCCGAACCCCAATGTGGTTGCGGTGATGGACGCGGCGCTCGGCGACCACCCCAACATCGCGCGGATTGACCCGCTCGATTACCCCCACTTCATCCGCGCGCTCGGCATGGCCGATCTGGTGCTGAGCGATTCTGGCGGGGTACAGGAGGAAGCCCCCGCGCTCGGCAAGCCGGTGCTGGTAATGCGCGAGACCACCGAGCGACCGGAAGGCGTCACTGCCGGCACCGCCCGGCTGGTCGGCACCGATGCCGATCGCATCGTCGAGGAAGTCAGCCGCCTGCTCGACGATCGGGACGCGCACGCCGCGATGGCACGCGCGCACAATCCGTTCGGCGACGGTTATGCGGCCGCGCGCATCGCCGACATCATCCGTGCCGGCTTCGGTCTCGACTGAGCCGTCTTCCGATATTTTAACGCCTCTCTGCCATGGTCGCGGCTCCTGATTTCGCGCGGAGTTTGCGATGCTTGTCACCACGGAGCCGAAGGTCGCAGTGCTCGGCCTCGGCTATATCGGGCTTCCCACCGCGGCGGTGATCGCCCGGACCGGCGCCCAGGTACTCGGCATCGATGTCGACGCGGGCGTGGTGGAGACGGTGAACTCGGGCCGCGTGCATATCGAGGAGATCGATCTCGACGGCCTCGTCTCGGGCGTGGTCGCGCGCGGCAATCTCCGCGCGGCGCTGACGATCGAGCCGGCCGACGTGTTCGTCATTGCCGTGCCCACGCCGTTCGGCGACAACCACGCGCCGGACATCGGCTATGTCCTCCAGGCGGCGACGACCATCGCCACCGTGCTGAAGACCGGCGACGTGGTGATCCTCGAATCCACCTCTCCCGTCGGCACCACCGAGAAGGTCGCCGAGTTGCTCGCCCAGCTACGCCCGGACCTGAAGGTGCCGGGCCACAGCAGCGGCAGCACCGACATCGCCATCGCCTATTGCCCCGAGCGCGTGCTGCCGGGCCGCATCCTGGTCGAGCTGATCGAGAACGACCGGGTGATCGGCGGCATCACACCGCGCTGCGCGCGCAAGGCGCTGCACTTCTACCGCCGCTTCGTCCGCGGCGCCTGCGTCACCACCACCGCGCGCGCGGCGGAGATGACGAAACTCACCGAGAACGCCTTCCGCGACGTCAACATCGCCTTTGCCAACGAACTGTCGATCCTGGCCGAGGGCATGGGCGTCGACGTGTGGGAAGTGATCCGCCTCGCCAACCGCCATCCGCGCGTCAACATTCTCTCGCCGGGGCCCGGCGTGGGCGGCCACTGCATCGCGGTGGATCCGTGGTTCCTCGTGCACTCGAACCCCGAGCAGAGCCCGCTGATCCGCACCGCGCGCGAAGTGAACGACGGCAAGGTCGCGCATACGATCGCCCGCGCCGAGGCGCTGATCGCCCGCCTGCCCGGCGCGCCGATCGCCTGTCTCGGCCTCGCCTTCAAGGCGAATATCGACGATTTCCGCGAGAGCCCCGCGCTCAAGGTCGCCCAGGCGATCGCCGAGCGGCACGGATCCCGCGTCCGCATCGTCGAGCCCTATGCCCAGGCGCTGCCCCCTGCCCTCGCTGCCGCGGGCGCGACGCTGACCGACATCGACAGCGCGATCGAGAGCTGCCCGATCTTCATCGTGCTGGTGGATCACGACCTGTTCAAATCGGTCCCGATCGACGAACGCGCGGGCAAACTGGTCTACGACACGCGCGGCATCTGGCCCGACCAGCCAGCGCCCGACAGCATCGCCGCCGGCCTGCGCCTCGCCGGGTGAACCGGTTTACCGCATTGTTCCGCCGCGCCGAGCCGCCGGTATACGCGCTGCCGGCGGGCACCCGCGCCTATGCGATCGGCGACGTCCATGGCCGCCGCGACCTGCTGGAGGAATTGCTTGCGCGGATCGACGCCGAGCGGTCGGCGGATCCCCGCCCCCGCGAACATCTGATCCTGCTCGGCGACCTGATCGATCGCGGCCCGGATTCGCGCGGGGTGCTCGACCTGCTGCTCGAACGACAGACCGCAGACCCCAGCCTGACGATTCTCGGCGGTAATCACGAGGCGATGATGGTCGCGATGCTCGATGGCAACCTGCGCGATCTCGAAAGCTGGCTGCACTTCGGCGGGGAGGAATGCGCCGTCAGCTACGGGCTCGATCCGATCGCGCTCCTCGCCGACCGGGCGTGTGCGCCCGCGCTGCTCCGCGCTGCGATCCCCAAGAGGCATGCCGCGCTGCTCCGGGCGCTGCCCGACTCGCTGCGGGTCGGCGACGTGCTGTTCGTGCATGCCGGCATCCGCCCCGGCGTTGCGCTGGACGCGCAGCACCCACAGGACCTGCGCTGGATCCGCGCGCCGTTCCTGCGCAGCACCGCCGATCATGGCGTGCTCGTCGTCCATGGCCACACCGTCGTCGGCGAAGCCGAAGTGCATCCGAACCGCATCGCGATCGACACCGGCGCCAGCGCGACCGGCCGGCTTACCGCGCTCTGCCTGGATGGCGCAGACCGCCGCTTCCTCGCCACCGGCGCCTGACCAGGGTCCGACCTTTTCCCAAGCAGTCATCCCAGCGGAAGCGGGGATCCATTCGCACCTACGGTTCAGAAGGAGCCGCGGCGGAGACCCCAATGGATCCCGGCTTTCGCCGGGATGACGGAAGCGGCAGAACGCGGCTCTCCCGCGGCAATACCGATCGAAAACGAAAAAGCCCGCGAGGGTCGCTCGCGGGCTTTTCGAAACGTTGCAATCGGAAGCTGCTTACTGGGCGGGAGCTTCGCCGGCGCCCTGCGGCATGCCGCCCTGCTGCTGCATCATCATCTGGCGGATGACCGCGGCTGGTACCAGTTCCTGCATGGTGACGTCGAAGATCAGCACCTGGTCGGACAGCTCGTTCTGCTGGCCGCCCTCGGCGCCATAGCCCAGCTTCGGCGGGAGCCAGAAGCGATAGTGGGCGCCCTTCTTCATCAGCTTCACGCCCTCGGTGAAGCCCGGGATCATCGGCTGGCCGATCTGGAAGCGCATCGGCGTCTTCGGCTGGAATTCCTTGCCGCTGCGCAGCACGCCGCGGATCTCGGTGACGACGCCGTCCTGCTCGGCAGGGTTGGCGCCGCTACCGGCCTCGATCACCTGATACTGGAGCCCCGACGGGGTGGTCTGGATGCCCGGCTGGTTCTTGTGCCACGCCATGAACGCGTCGGCATCGAGATGCGAGGCAACGGGCGTACGCGTGCCGGTCCAGGCAAGCGCAGCGGCGATGCCAGCCGCTGCCAGCACCCCCAACCAGATCCAGAGCTTGTAGCTGCCCTTGACGGGCTGGAGCGGAACGGCGGTCACCGACATGATCGGACTCCGGCGGGGATGTGCGTCCCCGTTATGTAGGAAACAGAAGGTACGGCGCGCGCTGTATCAACGCGCGCCGGGCAGGCCTCAACGGGCGCTGTCGCGCTCCATGCGCTTGCGCTCCAGCTTGCGGGCGCGACGCACGGCGGCGGCACGCTCGCGCGCGCGCTTCTCGCTCGGCTTCTCGTAGTGACGGCGCAGCTTCATCTCGCGATAGACGCCTTCCCGCTGCAGCTTCTTCTTGAGCGCCCGCAGCGCCTGGTCGACGTTGTTGTCGCGAACGATGATTTGCATAAAGTCGTACAGCTCCGATCAAACTCAATAGCAAAAGGCCGCCGAAACCAGAGGTGCGGCGTCGAACGGGCCTCCTATCAGCGCCCATTCGATTCTTCAAGCAAAAGCGTGCGCGGCGCAGCGGCGTCCGTAGAAGTGCGGGGCCGTCGCGCGCCAAACCGCATTACAGCAGATTGCAGTGCTGCAACCCGGTCGATAGATTCGGGTCGCAATACCCGTTTCATGATGCAGTCAGCCCCCGCATTGGACCTAGAAACCCGCCTCCTCATCGTCGACGACGATCCCGGTATCCGCGAGCTCACCGCCGCGTTCCTGACACAGCACGGCTATGTCGTCGACACCGCCGAGGACGCCGCCACGATGCGCGCGGCGATCGCCGCCAACAGCTATGCGCTGGTGGTGCTCGACCTGATGATGCCCGGCGAGGACGGCCTCTCCATCCTGCGCACCATGGACCGCCAGGCGGGCCCGGCGGTGATTCTCCACTCGGTGCTCAGCGAGGACATCGATCGCATCGTCGGGCTGGAGATGGGCGCCGACGATTATATCGCCAAGCCCGCCAACCCGCGCGAGCTGCTGGCGCGGATCCGCTCGGTGCTGCGTCGCGCCGCCGCCGCCCCCGCTGCGACCGGTACGCTGGAGCGCAGCTATCTGCGCTTCGCCGGCTGGCGGCTCGATCCGGTCGGGCGGCAGCTCTATGATCCGGAAGGCGTGCTGATCAACCTGTCGGACGGCGAGTTCCGCCTGCTGCTGGCACTGGTGGAGCGGCCGCGCCGGGTGCTGACCCGCGACGCGCTGCTCGATTATTCGCGCGGCGCCCATGCCGAGCATTTCGACCGTGCGATCGACGTGCAGATGAGCCGGTTGCGCAAGAAGCTCGCCCGCTCCGACGCCGACGAGCTGATCCGCACGATCCGCAACGAAGGCTATATGTTCATCGCCGAGGTCACCACCAAGTGATCGGACGTCCGGCATCGATCGTGGTGCCGATGATGCTGTTCGCCATCACCTCGGCAGCGGTGGTGATGCTGGTACAGTTCGCGGTGGTGTTCCACGGCCCGCCCCCCGGCTATGGGCCGGTGCCGATCGCGCGCGTCGCCGATGCGCTCCGCACCGGCCGCGCACCCGCGCGGATCCATGGCGAGGCGATCCACCTCTATTTCGCCGACACCGATCGCTTCGGCCGCAGCGACGAACGCGCTTTTCCCGAGCGGGACCAGGCGATCGCCGCGCTGATCCCCGCGTCGGCCGGGAGCGTGCGCGGCTATTATGAATGGCCGACAAGCGATCCGGACCAGGACATCCATGGCAGCTTCACGATCGGCCGGCGCACCGACAAGGGCTGGCTGGTCGCATCGGTCAGCCGCGCGCCGACCCTCGGCCGCTGGCGAGTCGCGATCCTGCAATGGATGCTGCTGACGCTCGTGATCCTGTCGCTGCTCGCCTGGGCGGCGGCGCGGCGGATTTCGCGCCCGATCCGGCGGCTGGCGGAGGCGGCAAAGCGCGCCCGGCTCGGCGCCCCCGAAGCGATACCGCTCGACGGCCCTCGCGAAATACGCGAGCTGGGTCGCGCGATGGAGGCGATGCAAGCCCGCATCCTCCAGCAAGCCGAGAATCGCACCGTGATGCTCGCGGCCATGGCCCATGATCTCGGCACGCCGCTTTCACGCCTCGCCTTCTGGATCGAGCAACTGCCCGATTCTGCGCGGGAGCGCGCGGTGGCCGACATCGGCGAAATGCGCGCGATGCTCGCTGCGACGCTGCGCTTCACCCGCGACGATCGGGTGCATGGGGAGATGGTGCGGCTCGATCTGGGCACGCTGATCGACAGCCTGGCAGACGACCTGGCCGCGGCGGGCACGCCGGTGACCGTGGAGCCGGGGCCCCGCATGGTGCTGATCGGCGACGCCCAGGCCCTCCGGCGGCTGTTCGGCAATCTGATCGAGAATGCGATCCGCTATGGCCATGTCGCGCGGATCGGCTGGAGCGTTCGGAACGGCCACGGCGAAATCCATGTCGATGACGACGGCCCCGGATTCGATCTCTCGCGGGCCGAAAATCTGTTCGCCCCGTTCGTGCGGGGAGAAAGCTCGCGCAATCGCGCCACGGGGGGCACCGGCCTGGGTCTCGCCATCGTGCGCTCCATCGTCGAGCTGCACGGGGGCGAGGTGATGCTCGCCAACCGGCCCAGCGGCACGGGCGGTCGCGTGCGGGTGCGGCTGCCGCTCGCAACCTGACGCAACACGTCGTTACGCCGCGACATCGTCCGGCGACGTTCCTGCCGCAAAGAACGCTCAAGCCGCAGCCCCAACGGCGGCTCCGCATCGCGCGTACGGCTTTCCGCGCGATCGCACCTCCGCCCGCCGAGCGGCGTGCCGCCCCCTGTGCGCGCCTTTCCGGTGGGCGGAGCTTTGCTATACAGGCGGGCGATGGCCCATGTTTCCGATGCTCCGCTCGACCGCGGCACCCGCCTTCGCTCGATCCTCGGCGGGTCGGCCGGCAATCTCGTCGAATGGTATGACTGGTATGCCTATGCGGCGCTGGCGAGCTACCTCGCCCCGCATTTCTTCGCGCCGGGCACTGCGCAGGACCTGAACGCCTGGATCGTCTTCGCCATCGGATTCTTCATGCGCCCGATCGGCGGCTGGCTGATGGGCGTCTATGGCGACCGGCACGGCCGCAAGGCGGGGCTGAGCCTGTCGGTGACGCTGATGTGCGCGGGCTCGCTGCTGATCGCCGCGACGCCCAGCTACAGCGCGATCGGCTGGCCGGCGACCGCGGCGCTGGTGCTCGCGCGGCTGCTGCAGGGGCTGTCGCTCGGCGGCGAATATGGGGCGAGCGCCACCTATCTGTCGGAAATGGCGGGGCGGCGGCACCGCGGCTTCTTCTCCAGCTTCCAATATGTCACGCTGATCTCAGGGCAGCTCACCGCGTTGGTGGCGCTGCTCGCGCTGCAGGCCGTGCTGCCCGAGGGGAGCCTGCGCGCATGGGGTTGGCGGCTGCCCTTCGCGCTCGGCGGCGCGCTGGCGCTTCTGGTCTACTGGCTGCGCCGCCGCCTCGCCGAGACCGAGAGCTTCGCCAAGCGCGACCGCAAGGCCGCCTCGGGCGCCTTCGCCCTGTTCCGCCAGCACCCGCGCGAGGCGATGCTGGTGCTGCTGCTCACCGCCGGCGGCACCCTCGCCTTCTACGCCTATACCATCTACCCGATCACCTTCCTGAAGAAGACCGCCGGCTTTTCGGATGCGGCGGCGACCCAGGTGAATGCGGCGGCATTGTTCGTGTTCATGCTGGTCCAGCCGCTGGCGGGCGCGCTGTCCGACCGGATCGGCCGCAAGCCGCTGATGATCGGCTTCGGGGTGCTGGGGGTGTGCTGCACCTACCCGATCTTCGTCGCGATGGAGGGCGTGCGCGACGGGCTCTCGGCCTTCTGGCTGATGACCGCCGCGCTGCTGATCGTCACCGGCTACACCGCGATTAACGCGGTGGTGAAGGCCGAGCTGTTCCCCGCGCATATCCGTACGCTGGGGGTGGCCCTGCCCTATGCCCTGGCCAATGCAATCTTCGGCGGCACAGCGCCGTCGGTCGCCCTTTGGTTCAAGCAGGAAGGCTGGGAGCGCGGCTTCTACTGGTATGTCACCGCGATGATCGGCATCTCGCTGATCACCTATGCGACGATGCGCGACACCGCCCGCACCAGCCAGATCGCGGAGGATTGAGACGCAGGTTCAGGCGAGGATCGCCCCGCCGCGCTTGGCGAGCACCCGCCCGATCGCGTCGAACAGCGCGTCCATCGCCACCGGCTTGAACAGCACGTCGTCGGCGCCGGTCGCCAGGCAGCGCTCGCGCAGGTCAAGCGCGGTGTCTGCGGTGACGACGATGATCGGCAGGTCGGCCTTTGCGTCGGGGCGCGCGCGGATCTGGCGAATCGTCTCGAAGCCGTCGGTCCCCGGCATGCGCAGATCCACAAGGATGATGTCGAAGGTTTCGTCGTCGATTCGGGCGAGGCCTTCTTCCGCCCACGCAGCCTCCGCCATCGTCGCCCCCGCCACGTCGAGCATGTCCTTGACGACGCGCCGATTCATCGGATCGTCCTCGATGAACAGGACGTTCATCGACACTGGCCCTCCAGGGCAGAAACCGGCGTTCTGGCCACATTGTGCATGTCTAGGTGTGTTATCGCCCTAAGCCGCCTGCGAAACAAGCGGGTCGTTCCCCAGTTTGTTCTTTTTCCGCGCGGACGCGGGCAGTGCCGCTGTTACCAATTCCGTCCCAGCGACCGGCTTTTCTATCACCTGTGTTAGCCCGGCGTCCAGAAATTGCGAACGTTGTTCGGCGTCCTTGCCGCTCCAAAGCAAGGTCGCGCGTAGATTGGGCTGTATCCTGCATAGGATAGCAACTCTCTCCACTAGATCTTGCGTTGGAGTGGCGAGCGCCGCTTCGTCAATCACCAGTGCGTGGAACTGCTCCAATTCGAGTAGCTGCACGGCTTCATCGCCGTCCTTGGCGAATCGGACCCGATCGACCTCGGCTTCGAACAGGGTCCGCAGCATCGCCCGGGTGATCGGATTGCGCTCGAGAATCAGCACGCCGGTGCCTGCTTCGGCCACGCTGGGCAAAGCCGCCGGCGGTTCGGCGCGCAGCAGTGGCAGGTCGAGCGTGAAGGTCGAGCCCTCGCCCGGCGTGCTTGCCACGAGGATGCCGCCCCCAAGCGCCTCGGCGAGGTTGCGACAGATCGTGAGGCCCAGGCCGGTGCCGCCATATTGCCGCGTGGTGCTGGAGTCCGCCTGGCGGAAGCTCTCGAAAATCTCGCCCAGCTTGTCGGCCGGGATGCCGATGCCCGTGTCGGAGACCGCGATCCGCAGCCGCTCGGCCTGGACGCCCTCCCCCTGCACCACGTCCGCCCGCAATCCAATCGCGCCGACCGAGGTGAATTTGAGCGCGTTCGACAGGAGGTTGAACAACAGCTGACGCAGCCGGCTGGGATCGCTGACGATCCAGTCGGGGGCACCGGCCAGCTGGACATCGAACGCCAGCCCCTTGGCCTGCGCCGGATCGGTCCACAGCCGCGCGACTTCCTCGGCCAGCGCGCGGAAATCCATCGGGACCGGATCGACGCTGAGGTTGCCGCTCTCGATCTTGGCAACATCGAGGATGTCGTCGACCAGCGCACGCATCGTCAGCCCGGCGCCCTGGACCACTTCCAGCCGCTCGCGCACGTCCCCGGCGATGGCCTCGTCCGCCAGCATCACCTGGGTCATGCCGAGGATGCCGTTCAGCGGGGTTCGGATCTCATGGCTGGTCGTGGCCAGGAACTCGGTCTTGGCACGCAGCGCCTTTTCGAGCGCGGCGTTGGTGGACGCGAGCACGCGGTTCGCCGCCCGCACCTGGTTGCGGCTGCGCCGGATGGTGAACAGCCCGACGCTGAGCAGCAGGATCACCACGAGCGTGGCGAGACCGAGCGACAGGAACAGCACGCGCTGGAAATGCGCCGCCTTGCGCAGCTGCTCGGTCTTGAGCCGCTGGATGGTAAGTTCCTGGTTCGCATAGTCGAACCGGGCCGCCATCAGCGCGGCGCTGTTGGTGGTGGCCACCTTGGCCGCCTCGTCGCTGAGGCGCTTGAGTGCCTCGAGGTGCCGCAGCGCCAGCCGGTCGTCGCCGAGCTTGCGATAGATGAGGTAGGCGAAGAGGTGGGGTGTGCGAAAATCCTGAGTGGTCGTCTTCAGGTCGACCCCCGCGAACGTTTCCCCGATCAGCGCCGCAGCGCGCGGCAGATTGCCTTCGTCCTTCGCCAGCTTGGCGGCGGTCGACTTCAGCAGGCGCTCCAGGCCGCCGGCGTCGCCCCCCTTGGCGAGGGCAAACGCCCGATCCAGCGTCGCGTGCGCGCTACGCAGATCCCGCGCTTCGATCTGGCTCCGCGCCAGATTGTCGAGGATGCGCGCTTCCAGCACCGGTTTGCCGAGCTTCCGCGCCAGACGCACGGCTTCGGTATATTCGGCATCGGCTTCGCGGTAGCGCTCGAGAACGAGGAGCACGTTGCCGCGACTATTGTGGAGGCTGAGCGACAGAATGTCGTCTCCGCCATAGAGCAGCGACGCCTGCCGGAAATAGCGTTCGGCCCGGTGATCATCATGCGCGACCACATAAAGGGAGCCGATCGACTGAAGCGCCAGCGCCTGGCTGCGCACTTCGCGCAACTGTTCGAAGATGCGATAGGCGCGCTGGAACGCCGACAATGCCTCCGCAGCCTGATCGCGCATCATCGACAGGTTGCCGAGCGAAAGCAGCAGATCGCCCTTCACCCGCACCGGTCCGGCGATCGGCGCAACGGCCCGCTGCGCCTCCTCCAGTGAAGCACGTGCCGCATTCATGTTGTCGGAGCGCAGTTGCATTTCCGCGCGCAGCCACAGGGCCGTGCCGCGAATAAGCGCGCGCTGGCCGGAGTCCTGGCTGCGATCGGCAGCACGGTTGATCCGGTCGATCAGCGGCTTCGGATCCGCCGACTGGTCGACGATGCGATCCCGCGCCTGCGCCACGAGCCCGGCAACGTCGCCGGGCAATTGCTGCGCGCGCAACGGTGCGGGCAAGGCGAAGATCAGGAGTAGCGGAACAGCACAAGCGACCAGGCGCCCCGAGCGGTTCACGCGCGGGTCCACGAACTTCCCGACCGGAGAAATACGGGGCGGCTTGCCATCGTCTCGGCCAGTTGATCCTGCTCGCCGAGATAGGAGCAGAGCGCCGGGAACGGCACCGGGCGCGAGATCAGATAGCCCTGCACCAGATCGCAACCCATCACGCTCAGCAGAGCAAGCGCCGCCGGCGTTTCCACGCCTTCCGCGGTGACCTCCATCTCGAGCGCGTGTGCGAGATCGATCGTCGACCGCACGATCAGCGGGTCGCGATGGCTGGAGGTGAGCTGGGTGATGAACATCTTGTCGATCTTCAGCTCCTTGGCCGGAAGCTGCTTGAGATAGGCAAGCGAGGACAGGCCCGCGCCATAATCGTCGATCGCCAGCACCACGCCGTGATCGGCGAAGCGCTGCAGATGGCGGATGGCGCTCTCCGGATCGCGGATCACCGCCGTCTCGGTGATCTCGAAACCCAGTTTGGCCGCCGGGTTGGCGCTGATGATCGCGCAGACCTCGTCGATAAAGCTCGCATTGGCGAGCAGCATGCCCGAGATGTTGAGGAACAGCGGGATGTCGTGCCCGAGCGCGGCTAGCCGGCGCTGGTCGGCGATGACCTGGCGCAGCGTCCACAGCGTCAGCGGCCCGATCAGCCCCGAATCCTCTGCCGCGGCGATGAAGTCGCCCGGCATGATCAGGCCGCGATCGGGGTGCTGCCAACGGATCAGCGCTTCGGCGCTGGACACCTGCTGCTGGCGGACGCTGATCTTGGGCTGGTAGTGCAGGAACATCTCCCCCGCCGCGATCGCGCGGGGCAGGTCCGCGATGAGGGTGAGGCGATCGACCGCGTGGTCGGCCAGGGAGAGGTCGATCAGCTCGAAACCGCCCGCATCCCCCGCCCGCTCGAGGGCGATCTCGGCCACCTCGAGCAGCCGCAACGTGTCGCTCTCCTCGCGCGAGGCGCAGGCAGCGCCGATGGCGAAATCCAGCCGCACTTCGGGCAGAACAGCGCGCTGTTGCGCGTCCAGAGCGCGGCGCAGTGCCTGAAGGCCCGCGAGCGCCTCCACACGATCCGCAGAAGCGATCTGGAATTCGATGAGGTCTCGACCGACGCCGACCAGCTCGACGCCCGCGACGTCGGCAACGATTCGCATCGCCAGCCCCTCGGCAGCGAAATGCAGGCCATTCTTGCCGAGGATGCGGCGCGCTGTCTCGAAATTGGTCACGCGGCACAATGCCGACACGTTCAAGCCCTGGCTCACCGAATGCCCTCCCGCCGCCTGCTCGGCCACACATCGAATAAAGGACAGATTCGCGAAAAACTACTGGCTGATGCGGAAACCAGCCAAAAACCGGCATTTTTCCGATTTTTACGCCGCCTGCCGGCCCCGGCCTGCCCCCGCGAACGCGCCCCGAACCCTTGGATCGTCAGGATTACGCAAAGCGATTGAAGAAAAGGTAAACGGATATTTTCACATCTGCGCAGCTCTCACCCTCCGCAGAATCCCCGATTGCGAGAAAGTAAATTTTTCATTAACGAAATGACTTGCGCGGAACAGCGCAGAAATGGGAGCCAAAAAAATGACCTTTTTCACCTTCTTCTTCCGTGATGGCGTCGGCGGCACCGAGATCCGCCCGCTCTGAATTCAACCCAATGGAAGCCGGCGCCGCGAGGTAGCCGGCTGACATTAACCAGGAAAAAGGCCTGCCCCCGCAGGCCTTTTTCTTTTGCGGCCAACGGCCTGACGCAATTGCTGCACTGCGGTGGGTTGCGGTCGCGGCAGGTTCGGTTAAGAGCTTTGTCGGACCGCTGGAAACAGCACTATCGGCACAGGGGAAAATCGTGCGCATTGCGATGATCGGCACGGGCTATGTGGGCCTGGTATCTGGAGCCTGCTTCTCGGACTTCGGCCACGAAGTCGTCTGCGTGGACAAGGACGCGCGGAAGATCGAGCTGCTCCACCAGAATGTGATGCCCATCTACGAACCGGGCCTCGATGCCCTGGTCGCCAGCAACGTGAAGGCGGGCCGCCTCTCGTTCACGACGGATCTCGCCGAAGGCGTGAAGGATGCCGATGCGGTGTTCATCGCCGTCGGCACGCCCAGCCGCCGCGGCGACGGCCATGCCGATCTCTCTTATGTCTTCGCTGCAGCGCGGGAGATCGCCGAGAACCTCACCAAGCCGAGCGTGATCGTCACCAAGTCGACCGTGCCCGTCGGCACCGGCGACGAGGTCGAGCGGATCATCGCAGAGGTCGCCCCGAACAGCGGCGCCAAGGTCGTGTCGAATCCCGAATTCCTGCGCGAAGGCGCGGCGATCGAGGACTTCAAGCGCCCGGATCGCGTCGTCGTCGGCACCGATGACGAATTCGCCCGCCAGGTGATGCGCGAGATCTACCGTCCGCTTTCGCTCAACCAGTCGGCCCCGGTGCTGTTCACCGGCCGCCGCACGTCCGAGCTGATCAAGTACGCCGCCAACGCCTTCCTCGCGGTGAAGATCACCTTCATCAACGAGATCGCCGACCTGTGCGAGCAGGTAGGCGCGGACGTGCAGGAAGTGTCGCGCGGCATCGGCATGGACAATCGTATTGGGGGCAAGTTCCTCCACGCCGGCCCCGGCTATGGCGGCTCGTGCTTCCCCAAGGACACGCTGGCGCTGATGAAGACCGCGGCCGACAACGAGACGCCGCTGCGTATCGTCGAGGCGACGGTGCAGGTGAACGATGCCCGCAAGCGCGCCATGGGCCGCAAGGTCATCAAGGCGATGGGCGGCGACGTGCGCGGCAAGACCGTCGGCATCCTCGGCCTGACCTTCAAGCCGAACACCGACGACATGCGCGATGCGCCGAGCCTCTCGATCATCGCGGCGCTGCAGGATGCCGGCGCGACGGTGAAGGCCTATGACCCCGAGGGCGTCGAGCAGGCGAGCAAGATGCTGACCGACGTGGCGTTCGTCGAGAACCCCTATGCGGCGGCCGAAGGCTCGGACGCGCTGGTGATCGTGACCGAATGGGACGCGTTCCGCGCGCTCGACCTCACCCGCATCAAGAACAGCCTGAACAGCCCGGTGCTGGTCGACCTGCGCAACATCTATCCGCCGGCCGAGCTCGAACGCGCCGGCCTGCGGTACACCGGCGTCGGCAAGCCGAGCCACGACTGATCCGCCTGCCCGCTCCCGCTGATCGGCGGGAGCGGGTATGCCGCGCTAAACAATAACTAGATCGCGCAGACGCGCAGGGCTTTTTACATCCCCCTCCATGCTGCAAACGAGCGCCATGGATTCCGCCACCGCATCCCCCTCGCCGCTGACCCATCTCCAGCGGCTCGAGGCCGAGAGCATCCACATCCTGCGCGAAGTCGTCGCCGAGGCCGAGCGCCCGGTGATGCTCTATTCGATCGGCAAGGACAGCGCGGTGATGCTCCACCTCGCGCGCAAGGCCTTCTATCCCGCGCCCCCACCCTTCCCGCTGCTCCATGTCGACACGACCTGGAAGTTCAAGGCGATGTACGCGCTGCGTGAGCGCGCGGCGGCCGCGGCGGGCATGGAGCTGCTCGTCCACCAGAACCCGGAAGCCAAGGCGCGCGGGATCAATCCGTTCGATCATGGCGGGCTTCACACCGATCTGTGGAAGACCGAGGGCCTGAAGCAGGCGCTCGACAAATACGGCTTCGACGCAGCTTTTGGCGGCGCCCGGCGCGACGAGGAGAAGAGCCGCGCCAAGGAGCGCATCTTCAGCTTCCGCACCGCCAGCCACCGCTGGGATCCGAAGAACCAGCGTCCCGAGCTGTGGCGAATGTACAATGCCCGCAAGGCCAAGGGCGAGAGCATCCGCGTATTCCCGCTCTCCAACTGGACCGAGCTCGACGTCTGGCAGTATATCCTGGCCGAGAACATTGAGATCGTGCCGCTCTATTTCGCCGCGCCGCGCCCGACGGTGGAGCGCGACGGCATGCTGCTGATGGTGGATGACGAACGCTTCCGGCTGAATCCTGGCGAAGTCCCGGTCGAACGCTCGATCCGCTTCCGCACGCTTGGTTGCTACCCGCTCACCGGTGCGGTGGAGAGCAAAGCGGACACGCTGGAAAGCGTCATCCAGGAAATGCTGCTCACCACCACCAGCGAGCGCCAGGGCCGCGCGATCGACCATGACCAGGCCGCGAGCATGGAGAAGAAGAAGCAGGAGGGGTATTTCTGATGACCGCCTACCGCCCCGATGCGCTGATCGCTTCCGACATCTCGGCCTATCTCGAGCTGCACCAGCACAAGTCGCTACTGCGCTTCCTCACCTGCGGCTCGGTCGACGACGGCAAGTCGACGCTGATCGGCCGGCTGCTTTACGATTCGAAGCAGATCTTCGAGGACCAGCTTTCGGCGCTGGAGAACGACTCCAAGCGCGTCGGCACTCAGGGCCAGGCGATCGACTTCGCGCTGCTGGTCGACGGCCTCGCCGCCGAGCGCGAGCAGGGTATCACCATCGACGTCGCGTACCGCTTCTTCGCAACGGAAAAGCGCAAGTTCATCGTCGCCGACACGCCCGGCCACGAGCAATATACCCGCAACATGGTGACAGGCGCCTCGACCGCCGACCTGGCGGTGATTCTGATCGACGCGCGGAAAGGTGTGCTGACCCAGACGCGGCGACACAGCTATCTGGCGCATCTGGTCGGCATCAAGGAGATCGTGCTGGCGGTCAACAAGATGGACCTTGTCGGCCATGACCAGTCGGTCTTCGACGCCATCGTCGCCGACTACGCCGCCTTTGCCAAGACCATCGGGATCGAGCGGTTCACCGCCATTCCGCTGTCCGGCCTGACCGGCGCGAACGTAACCACACCCTCTCCCGACATGCCCTGGTATGACGGCCCCGCGCTGCTGCCGCATCTGGAGACGGTGGCGATCGACGGCGACCGGGCGGTGGCGGCATCGTTCCGGATGCCGGTGCAATGGGTCAACCGGCCCGACCTCGACTTTCGGGGCTTTGCCGGCCTGATCGCCAGCGGCCGGGTGTCGGTCGGCGACCGGGTGCGGATCGCGCCGTCGGGCAAGACCACCAGCATCGCGCGGATCGTCACCTATGACGGCGACCGGGAACAGGCGGTTGCGGGCGAAGCGGTGACGCTGGTGCTGGCCGAGGAAGTCGACTGCTCACGCGGCGACGTGATCGCGGTGGCCGAAGACCCGCCCGAGGTCGCCGACCAGTTCGTCGCCACCATCGTCTGGATGGCCGATGCGCCGCTGGTGCCGGGACGCAGCTATTCGTTGAAGCTAGGCACGCAGTTGGTTGGCGCGACGGTCCAGCCGCCGCGTCATGTCGTCGACGTCAACAGCCAGGAGCAGCGTCCCGCCGATACGCTGGCGCTCAATGATATCGGGCTCGCGGAAGTCTATGCCGACCGGCCGATCGTGTTCGAGCCCTATGCGAAGGGAAGCACGCTCGGCGGCTTCATCCTGATCGACCGCGCGACCAATGCCACGGTCGCGGCGGGCATGATCGACCATGCGCTGCGTCGGGCGCAGAATGTCCATTGGCAATCGGCAGTGGTGACGCGCGAGGCGCATGCCCGGCAAAAGGGACAGGCCCCCAAGGTGCTGTGGTTCACCGGCCTGTCGGGTTCGGGCAAGTCGACCATCGCCAACATGGTCGAACAGAAGCTGCACAGCATGGGCCGCCACAGCTTCCTGTTGGACGGAGACAATATCCGCCACGGCCTGAACCGCGATCTGGATTTCTCCGAAGCCGGGCGGGTGGAGAATATCCGCCGGGTGGGCGAGGTCGCCAAACTGATGGCCGATGCGGGCCTGATCGTGCTGACCGCCTTCATCTCGCCGTTCAAGGCCGAGCGGGACATGGTTCGCGCGCTGCTTCCGGAAGGCGAGTTCGTGGAAATCTTCGTCGACACGCCGCTGGATGTCGCCGAGGACCGTGATGTGAAGGGTCTGTACGCCAAGGCGCGGGCTGGCGAGATTGCCGAGTTCACCGGCATCTCCAGCCCCTATGAAGCACCCGAACGGCCCGAAATCCGGATCGACACGACGGAGGAGACGGCGGAACAGGCCGCATCGCGGATCGTCGAGCATGTGCTGGGCATCTGGAGTTACGATCTGTGACCGACGCCGAACTGGCTCGCTCGGTCGCCGTCGAGGCGGGCGAACTGCTCAAGTCCCTCCGCGCGTCGAGCGGGCTGGAAGGCAAGGCGCTGGGCGCGCTGGGCGACCGGGACGCCAACACGCTGATCCTCGATCGGCTGCGCGCTGCCCGGCCCGACGACTTCATCCTGTCGGAAGAGTCGGTCGACGACCGCGCGCGCTGCGCCGCCAGCCGCGTCTGGATCGTCGATCCGCTCGACGGCACGCGCGAATATGCCAGCGGGTCGAGCGAATGGGCGGTGCATATCGGCCTCGCCATCGACGGCCGCCCGGCACTGGGCGCGGTGTCGGTGCCCGACCGCGATCAGGTCTTTGCGACCGACGACCTGCCTCCCAAGCATCCTCCCTGCCCGGCGGGCCTTCGTGTTGTCGTCAGTCGCAGCCGCGCACCCGATATCGCGGCTTGCGTCGGCGAACGGCTGGGGGCGATCATGATCCCCATGGGTTCGGCGGGCGCCAAGGCGATGGCGGTGGTCGAGGGCCGCGCCGATGTCTATCTGCATGACGGCGGGCAATATGAATGGGACAATTGCGCCCCCGCTGCCGTCGCGCTGGCGGCCGGATTTCACGCGTCGCGCATCGACGGCAGCCCGTTGGTCTATAATTGCCAGAACCCCCTGCTACCCGATCTGCTCATCTGTCGACATGAAGTGGCGGCCACCGTGTTGGAGGCGATCGCGCGGGGCTGAGGCGGATCGATACAGGTTGCATAAATGTGACCTTGTATCGTCTCATGGGTTGGTTCATGGGTCGACGATGCCG
>NZ_CAJYHX010000027.1 GCF_913774285.1 uncultured Sphingomonas sp.
AAGTAAAGTGTATCGCCCGTTCCAGTATCCATGGGCGTTTGAATTTTGGAAAAAGCAGCAGCAGCTTCATTGGCTCCCGGAAGAAGTGCCCTTGGGTGAAGATTGCCGGGATTGGGCGCAAAAGCTGACAGATCATGAACGCAATCTTTTGACTCAGATCTTTCGCTTTTTCACGCAAGCCGATGTTGAAGTTCAAGACTGTTACCGTGAAAAATATGGTCGGGTCTTCAAGCCCACCGAAATCAAGATGATGCTGACCGCGTTCAGCAACATGGAGACGGTGCATATCGCCGCCTACAGCCATCTGCTCGACACGATCGGCATGCCCGAAAGCGAATATTCGGCCTTCATGCAGTATAAGGAGATGAAGGACAAACACGACTATCTCGCCCAGTTCGGCGTCGATACGGACGAGGATATCGCCAAGACGCTCGCGATGTTCGGCGGCTTTACCGAAGGGTTGCAGCTCTTCGCCTCCTTCGCGATGCTGATGAACTTCCCGCGCTTCAACAAGATGAAGGGCATGGGCCAGATCGTCACCTGGTCGATCCGCGACGAGAGCCTGCACTGCGAAGGCATCATCAAGCTGTTCCACACCTTCTGCAAGGAGCGGAACTGCATGACGCCGAGCGTCCGCGACGACATTCTGGACATGTGCCAGAAGACCGTGCGGATCGAGGACGCGTTCATCGACCTCGTCTTCGAAATGGGCCCGGTGAACGGCATGACGCCGAAGGACATCAAGAAGTATGTCCGCTTCATCGCCGACTGGCGCCTCGGCCAGCTGGGCCTGAAGCCGATCTACATGATCGACGAGCATCCCCTGCCCTGGCTCGCCCCGCTGCTCAACGGCGTCGAGCACGCCAATTTCTTCGAGACGCGCGCGACCGAATATTCGAAGGCGGCGACGCGCGGCCAGTGGAACGAGGTGTGGGACAGCTTCGACAAGCGCCGCCAGGCCAAGACCAGCACGATCGCCAATGAAGACGCGATCGAAGGCGACATGTTCGCCAAGGCGGGCATCGCGGCGGAGTAAGTAGCGACATCGGCGAAGGGGCGGCCCTCCCTCACTTGGTCATCCCGGCGAAAGCCGGGATCCATTGGGGGCTAGGTGCCGGTTCTTGCCAAGAGCGAGAGGCGAATGGATCCCGGCTTTCGCCGGGATGACGCACAGGTTGAACGACCTTGCCTCTCGCCACGACATCCTGGCAAAGCTTCCAGAATGAAGTTCGAAGGACGGACCTTGGGTGATTAACTCCCGTTGGTCCAGCGACGGATAACAGCGTTGATCAGGCCCCGGGATGTGAAGCCAACAACAGCGGCAGTTGCCAACGCGGCCAAGATCAACAACCAGTCCAGATCGTGATGACAAGATGCGTCCGGAGCGCAATCGCCGAGCGCACTCAACAAAATCGCGAATCCGAGCAGGGGTACGCCCACCATTGCCGCTAAGGCGCAGCCCCACTTACCGCCCGGTGTGCCGCCCGACTTGTAGCCCTCGTTCATCTCGACAGACTAACTCAACCGGGTTTGACCGCATATCGGGCGCAAGCGGACCTGCCGCTTACGCCGCGCCCCTAGGAATCACCCCAGCGCAGCAACGAACGCCCGCGCATTGGCGCCAACCTGCTCGGCGCTCATCCCCACCTTGTAGAGCGCCGAGCCCAGGCCGAAGCCGGGTGCGCCCGCGGCGATCCACGGCGCCATCGTATCCGGCGATACGCCGCCCACCGGCAGGATCCGCGCTTCGGTCAGCACCGCGCGCATTGCCTTGAGCACCGTCGGGCTTGCCGCCTCGGCCGGGAACAGCTTGAGCGCCGTCGCGCCGGCGTCCAGCGCGGCGAAGGCCTCGCTCGGCGTCAGGATGCCCGGCAGCGAGACCAGCCCCGCCGCCGCGCTCGCACGGATCACGTCGAGGTTCGCGTTGGGCGAGATGATCATCGTGCCGCCCGCGTCCGCCACCGCCTGCACCTGCTCCACCCGCAGCACCGTGCCCGCGCCGATCACCGCGCGACCGGCGAAGCGATTGGCGAGGCGCGACACGCTCTCCAGCGGCTCGGGCGAGTTCATCGGCACTTCGATCAGGGTGAAGCCGGCCGCGACCAGTTCGTCACCGATCGCCTCGACCTCGTCGGGCTTCACGCCCCGCAGGATCGCGATCAGCGGGCAACGGGCGAAGGCGGCGTCGAATTCGGCAATGTGGCTCATGCAATCTGCTCCGCAATGGCAAGGATTCCCGCGACGAACGCGTCATGGCTGCTGGCTATGACGGCCTCGCGCCCATGCGCGCCGATCGCCGCGGCATAGAGGCCGCCCAGCATCGGGTCGGCCAGGATATGGACGGTGTCATGACCCGCATGCTCGAGCCGCGCGGCGACGTCGCTGCCGATCAGCAGACCGCTGGCGAAGGCCGCCGCATCGGCATCGTCGCGCACGCCCAGCATCTTGGCCGCGCGGATCCCGAACAGCGAGGCGGCGAGGTCGCGCTTGCGCCCCTCCTCCACCCCCGCGTGGAAGGCAGCGCCGACATGGACCTCACCGCCGAGCTGTGCGGCGAGCAGGCCGTGCTTGCGCAGCGTGGCGAACAGTTCGCCGGTCATTGCAGTGGTGAAGTCGGCAATGCGGCCGTCCACCATCTCGACCCATTTGCAATGCGTGCCCGGCTGGACGAGCAGCGCGTCGGCGGGCGCCAGCCCCGCGCGCACCGCGCCGAGCAGTTGGACTTCCTCGCCGCGCATCACGTCGGGCCGCCCGGTAACCATGGTAGAGACGCCCGGCACGATCGCGCTGCGCGCCTCGACCCAGAGCAGCCCGGCCGCCAGCTCGTCGATACCGGCAGGTGCCGCGACATAGGGCGCCGGGGCCCAGCCGATATTGGCGCCGACCATGCCCGCCATCAGCAACGGCAGGTCGCCGTGCCGCGCGCGGATGCCGGCGGCCTCGGCGGCAAAGTCGGTGACCGAGGTCACGCCCTTGTCGTCACGCTCGGTATGGGTGACGGCGCCGTTCTCGACCAGGAAGACGCGGCGGTTGGTCGTGCCCCAGTCGACCGCGAGGAAGGAGCCCGAGAAGCTTACCACCATGTCGCGTACAGCCCGATCAGGATCAGAATGATCACCACCGCGGCCACGTTGAAGCCGGTGGTGGTGTTGAAGCGAACGCCTTCCATGCGGATCCGGTTGCTGCCGCCCGCCGCCGGACGGGCAAGCGAGACGATCACCGCCAGCGCGAGCGAGGCGAGGAACACGATGCCCATGCGATTGATGAACGGCACCGCGTTCAGCGCCTCGATCCCGCCCCACTTCGCCGGGAACCAGAAGACGAAGCTGAGCACCACCGAAGCGACGGCACCCACCAGCGCCCCCGCCTCGGTCGCGCGCGGCCAGAACAGGCCGAGCAGGAAGATGACGGTAATGCCCGGCGTCACGAAGCCGGAGAATTCCTGGATATACTGGAAGGCCTGGTCGAGGCTGCCGAGCAGCGGCCGGGCGGTGAACATCGCGATGATGATGGAGACCACCGCGGCGATCCGGCCGACGCGCACGAGGTGCGTTTCATATCCCGCCTTGTCCGCGCCGTCCTCGGCGCGGCGCTGCACGCCCTTCAGCTTGGCGTAGATGTCGAGCGTGAAGATCGTCGCGATCGAATTGATCTTAGAGGCGGTGGACGCGATGATCGCCGCGATCAGCGCTGCGAAGACGAGGCCGAGCAGGCCTGTCGGCAGCAGCGCCATCATCGTCGGATATGCCTGGTCGGGCTTGGCGAGGTTGGGGGCCAGCACCACTGCGGCGATGCCCGGCAGCACGATGACGACCGGCATCAGCAGCTTGAGGAAGCCGGCGAACACCACGCCGCGCTGCGCTTCGGCCAGGCTCTTCGCGGCGAGCGCGCGCTGGATGATATACTGGTTGAAGCCCCAATAGCTGAGGTTGGCGATCCACATGCCGCCGATCAGCACCGCGATGCCCGGCAGATCCTTGTAGTGCGGATTGTCGGGCGAGAGGATCATGTCGAAGTGATCGGGCACGCGCCGCGTCAGCTCCTGGAAGCCGCCGATCACGCCGCTGTCGCCACCGATCTTAGTCAGCGTGAGGTAGGCGACGACCAGCCCGCCCAGCACCAGCAGCGTCACCTGGACGATGTCGGTCAGCGCCACTGCCTTGAGGCCGCCGCGCAGCTGGTAGAGCAGCGCGAACGCACCCAGCCCGATCAGCGCCACGTCCTGGTTGACGCCCGCCACCTGGGTGACCGCGATCGAACCCAGCCAGATGATCGAGGTGAGGTTCACGAACACATATAGGATCAGCCAGAACACGGCCATCACCGTGCGGATGGTCGGCCCGAAGCGCTGCTCCAGGAACTGCGGCATGGTGTAGATTTCGTTGCGCAGGAAGATCGGCAGGAAGAACTTGCCGACGATCAGCAGCGTCAGCGCCGCCATCCACTCATAGGACGCAATGGCGAGGCCGATCGCATAGCCCGATCCCGACATGCCGACGATCTGTTCGGCGGAGATGTTCGCCGCGATCAGCGAGGCGCCGATCGCCCACCAGGGCAGGTTCTTCGAGGCGAGGAAATAGTCGCTCGAATCCTTGGTCGCGCCCGCCTTGTCGCGGCTCACCCATTGCGCGAGGCCGAAGATGCCGATCGCATAGACGATCACCACGACCAGATCGATGTTGGATAGACTCATGCCCACTCCTGCCGGTGCCGGCGCGAACGGCATGGCCCGCGCGTCTTGCCCCTCCCCGCCCCAGTGCAGGGTTCGATCCTTCATTTATCTTATTTATCGGGGTTGTCCAGCAACGCGGCTGGAGTACCATGGGTGCAACGATGCGGACGTGCGCAGCATCGCACGGACAAGAACAGGAAAGCAACTGCGAGGATGTCCACCTCTCCTTCCCTCCCTGCCGATGCGGTCCGTTCGGGGCTGGGCCGCAACCTCACCTATGGCATGCTCGACGCGCTGGGCCGCGCGATCGTCACCGGCCGCTACGAGACCGAACCCTTCCCCACCGAGGCGGAACTGGCCAAGCAGCACGGCGTCAGCCGATCGGTGACGCGCGAGGCGGTGAAGATGCTCACCGCCAAGGGCCTGCTGAGCGCGCGACCGCGCCAAGGCACGGTGGTGCAGCCGGCCTCCTCCTGGAACCTGTTCGATACCGATGTGCTGCGCTGGCTGCTCGAACGGCAATTCTCGGTCGACCTGCTCCGCCAGTTCAGCCAGCTCCGCATCGCGATCGAGCCCGAGGCGGCGGCGCTGGCCGCGCAGTTCGGCACGGCGGAGGATCTGCAGCGCATTTCGGCCGGGCTCGCGCGGATGGAAGCCGCCGAGCGCGGGCTGGACGACACGCTGGATGCCGACATCGCCTTCCACGTCGCGGTGCTGCGCGCCTCGGGCAATCCCTTCTACGCCCAGTTCCGCGACATGGTGGCGACGGCACTGCGCACCTCGATCCGCTTCACCAACCGGATCAAGGGTCGCACCGCCAGCGTGGCGGACCATGCCGCGGTGCGCGACGCGATCGCGGCGAAGGACTATACCGCCGCACGCATCGCGATGCGGACGCTGATCGGCGACGTGGTCGAGCTGATCGAGACAGTCGAAGGGGCAGACACGGCGGCCTGACCCCTCCGCCGGGCCCGCACCAGCGGCCCGGCGCAACGGGCGAAAGGGTCCGCCTCAGAAGGCCGGGTCGAAGTTGAAGAAGATCGGATTGGAGATCGCCACCATCGGCCCGGCGACCTTGGTGAAATTGTCGACGCCCGGATAGGGCGTCTGCGGCCCCTCCACCTCGACGCGATAATAGCTGCGCGCCTTGGCATCGGGCATGTCGGTGAAGCCGACGCTGCCGTCGGCGCCGACGTCGAGGGTGGCGAACACATCGCCATTCTTCACCACGCGGACGTGATAGGCGCCGTCCTCGCGTTTGCCTGCCAGCTTCACGGTGAAGCGCACCGGCCCCGTCGGCGCACGGGCATTGTCGCCCATCAGCATGTCCGTCTCGCCGTCGCCGTTGACGTCGGCGGTGAGCTCGACCCGGGGGGCATAGGGATTGGCGCTGATCGACGCGCGCCCGCGGCCGATCGCGGCGATCACCGCCTTGCGGGTGCGGGCCGGCGCGAACACCCAGGTCGTCGGCGTGCCGATATTGTTCGCCGTTGCCTCGATCGCGCGGGGTTCGGTGCTGCCGGGGACGGTGCCGTGGTGCGAATCGCTGCCGCCGCGCGCGGCGATCTTGCGGCCCGAACTGAGCATGTCGTCCCACACCATCAGGTTGGTCTTGTTCGGTGCCCAACGGACGGTGTTCCACACCTCGATCGAATCGACCAGATCGTAGGAATAGCCGAAATGATCCTTGTTGGTCGGGTGGTTGGCGGAGAGATGCACGCCCAGCCCGTCCTTGACCCTCTGCACCGCCACGTCGCGCGCATCCCGGATGTCGAAGAGCTTCTTGTGGTCATAGGGCTTGGCCGACAGGATCACGGCATGGCCGCGCACGGTCGTCCACTCGGCGCCGTACAGGAGCAGCAGCTTGTCCGAGCGGAATTCGGGATCCGACCACGTGTTGTGGGCCGTGTCGCCGTCGACATGGTTGTCGTGGTCGCTGATCAGCAGGAAGTCGAACCCGACCCGCTCGGCATCCGCGATGATCCGCGCCTCGGGATGGTTGGTCGAATCCTTGCTGTGCCGCGAATGGACGTGGAGGTCGCCCTTCATCCACGCGCCGTCGGTCAGGCTGGCAACGACGAACTTGTCGTTGGTCTGGGCGGGCGCGGCGGCAGGCACAAGCAGCGCGGCGAGCGCGAGGGTGGCGACACGAAACATGGCTTCTCCGGCAGGCTGGCGTCGGGCGGACGCCCGCCGCTTCAACTACCGCCGAGAACGTTGATCGTGAAGGCCACTACGCCCAGGTTGAACACGAAGGCGGCGAGGCAGTGCAGCGTCACCACCCGGCGTAGCTGGCGGGTCTCGACCGAGACGTCGCTGGTCTGGAAGGTCATGCCCAGGCAGAAGGCGAAATAGATGAAGTCCCAGTAATTGGGCTCCGGCGTCTTGGGAAACTCCAGGCCGCCCTTGTCGCGGCCGCCGGGCGCCTCGCTGTAGAACAGGTGGGCATAGTGGAGCGCGTAGACGGCGTTGCTGAAGGTCCAGCTGAGGGCCAGCGTACCGATGATCAGCGCGAGCTGCGCCGGCTGGGGCGCCTTGCGCTCCATCAGCTCGCTGGCAATCGCGATCAGGATGATGACGGTGACGGCGCCGGTGATGCCGAGCAGCACCAGCCGGTTCGCATCGTTGTTGCAGGCCGAGCGTCGCATCGCATCGGATTGATGCTTGAGCATCGGGATACACAGCGCCAGGAACAGCGCCGCACCGATGTCGAAGCCAAGCATCGCGCCTGCCCGGATGCCGAAATGCGGCACCAGCAACAGCCCCGCCGCGATCGTCGTCGCGGCGAAGGCAAGGAAACGCGGCGGCGCGAGGACGTTGCCCACCCCCCGGGGACGGCCCCCACGCCGCCGCACTTTCTGGCTCAGGCTGCCTTGGCCTTCTTGGCGGCTTCGATCGCCTCAAGGACGATCTGGCGCGCTTCGGCGGCATCGCCCCAATTGCCGATCCGCACCCACTTCTCGGACTCCAGGTCCTTGTAGTGCGTGAAGAAATGCTCGATCTGCTGGAGCACGATCGTCGGCAGATCCGAACGCTCATCGACGTCCGAATAATAAGGGAAGGTGCTGTCGACCGGCACGCAGACCAGCTTCTCGTCGCCGCCGGCTTCGTCTTCCAGCTTCAGCACCGCGATCGGGCGCGCACGCACCACGCAGCCCGGCACGAAGGGCGAGCGAGCGATGACGAGCGCGTCGAGCGGGTCGCCGTCGGGCGACAGCGTGTGCGGCACGAAGCCGTAGTTCGCCGGATAGCGCATCGGCGTGTGCAGGATACGATCGACGAACAGCGCGCCGCTGGCCTTGTCGAACTCATACTTCACCGGCTCGCCGCCGACCGGCACTTCGATGACGACATTGAGGTTGTTGGGGGGATCGTCCCCAACCGGAATCAGATCGATGCGCATAAGTGTCTCTAAACCTTGGTTGGCGGCTCCGCCCGTCTCAGCGGGCTTGCAGCAGCTTGTCGAGGCCAGCCTCTCCTTCGACCGTCTTGACGAGATGCGGATAGCGCAGCCCGTCATGATAGTCGATGCTAACCTCTCGGTAACTATCGTCCCGTTTTAGGGTCAGTCGAATCGGCGCCTTGGTGCCCTTGGCGGCCTTCACCGCCTCGATCAGCGCGTCGACCGCATAGGCGCGGCCATTCACCGCGACGATTTCGTCGGCAACGGTGATGCCCGCCTTGAACGCCGGGCCGTCCCACATCACGCCGGCGATGCCCTTCTTGCCGACCGCAAGACCCAGCGAATAGCTGAGGTCCGCGGTGCCCGGACGGCTCATCTTGTTCGGCACCTCGGTGTAGACGAGCTTGTAGCCGTTCCGCTCGAAGCCCTTGAGCGGCGCACGCTCGGACACGTCGTGGAGCCGGGCGGTGAGCAGCTTGCGCCAGTCATAGGGCTGGATGCCCTCCAGCGTCTTCACCACGTCGTCGAAGGTGTAGGTCACCTCGCCATAATCGCCGTCGCGGCCGCCGAAAAAGGCGCGTGCGAAATCGTCGATCGACTTGGTGCCCTTGCTTTGTTCACGGAGGACCGAATCGACCTCCATCCACACAAGCAGGCCCTCGTTGTAGTAATCCTCGCTGCGCTGCCAGCTGGTCCAGCCCTTGGGGGCGCGGGCGGTGATGATCGGATCGTTGGTGGTGTCGATCATCGGGCGCCACTGGCGGCCGGCGCGATTATCCAGGCTCGCCATGATGTTGGCATAGCCTTCCAGCGTCTCTTCCTTGGACACGAGGCCCGAGCGCGCCTGGAACACATAGCCCCAGAACTGGGTCTGGCCTTCGTACACCCACAGCGACTGGTCGCGCATCGGCATGCGGAAATCGGGCGTCCACAGCTCGGCGCCGCGGCGATACTTGCCGTCCCAGCTATGGGTATATTCGTGCGGCAGAAGGTTGCGCGCACCCGCCTGCTCGGCCCACTTGGTGAAATAGCCCGGGCCGACCCCGTCTTCCGAGCTGCGGTGATGCTCAAGGCCGATCCCGCCCATCTTGTCGCTGATCGACAGGAGGAAGTGGTAATGGTCGTAATGCTGAGCGCCGAAGGTCTTCACCGCCTGCTCGACCAGCCGCTTGTGCGCCTCGATCTGCTCGGGCTTGGCCTCGAGCTCGTCGGCGCTGTCCGCGACGACGTCGAGCGTCACCCGGTCGCTGAGCGGGAACTTGCGGTAGTAGCGGCCAGCGATCACCGGCGAGTCCATCAGGATCTCGTAGCTGGTGGTCTCATAAGCATAGGTCGAGCCCGTCACCTTGGCGGGCACCGCACCCGCGGCGGTCCAGCCGTCGGGGTACTTCACCGTCGCCTGGATCGGGATACGGCGGGTGAAATAGCCGGCCGGATAGAGGCTGAGCGAGTTGAACTGCACGCTCATCATCTCGGGCGTCATCACGATGCGGCCCTGGTTGCCGTCCGTCGCGGAGACGAACTGGAATTCGGCCTCGACCGTCTTGGCGCCCGCCGGCACGTCGACATGGAAGGCGAACACGTCGACCGTGTCGCGCGTCCAGGGAATGCGCTTGCCGTTCGCCTTGATCTGCAGGCCCGCCAGCTTCTCGATCTCGCCGCGGGGGCCGTGCTTGCCCGGCAGCCATTCGGGGAAGAGCAGCGTCAGGCGGCCCGCCTTGGCGACCGGGATCGTCTCGCGCACCCGGAAGATGCCGCGCACCGTGTCGGTCGCGTCCACGTCAATCTTCAGCGTGCCCGGATAGGCCATGTCGCGCGCCGCCGGGATGGTGTCGACGATCGGCACCGGCTGCGGCATCGAATTCTGCGCGAGCGCAGGCGCGGTGGTGGCCAGCAACAGGCTGGCGAACGAAATGGCACGAACCATGATGTGACGGCCCCTTTTGAACGATCTTCGCGAACGCGAAACGGCGCGGATCGGGCAATATTGTTGCTCGCGAATTTCCGCGAGGCAAGGGGGTTCAGTCGCGCCGATCCTCGTAGATCGCTACCGTGCGCTCGCCGCCCGCCGAAGCCTTGCCGCGATACATGCCGGGAGTGGTGAAGCTCCAGTCGAGCTCGCCGGTGGGGGCGACCAGGATCACCCCGCCAACCCCGCCCATTGCCTTCACATCAGCCATCACCACATCGGCAGCCTGCTTGGCGGTTTCGCCCTTGAACCGCATCCGCGCGCAGATCTCGTGCGCGACGCCCTCGCGGATGAAGAACTCGCCCGAGCCGGTGGCGGAAACCGCGCAGGCGCGATCATCGGCATAGGTGCCCGCGCCGATCAGCGGCGAATCGCCGACCCGCCCCCAGCGCTTGCCGGTGAGTCCGCCGGTGGAGGTGGCCGCTGCGACATGGCCGTGCGAGTCCATCGCCACCGCACCGACCGTGCCGTACTTCATGTCGACGTCGAAGCCGCCGCGGGCGGTGTCGCCCTTCATCGAGTCGAGCTGCCAGCGGCGCTCCTCGGTCCCGAACCAGCTGTTGTCGACTTGCTCCAGCGCCTGCTCGCGGGCGAACTGGTCCGCCCCCTCGCCGGCGAGCAGGACGTGGCGGCTCTTCTCCATCACCGCGCGGGCAAGTGCTACCGGATGCCGCGTGGTGGTCGATCCCGCCACCGCGCCGGCCGCGCGGGTGCGGCCGTCCATGATCGCGGCGTCGAGCGTGTGGCCGCCCTCCCAGGTGAACACCGATCCGCGCCCGGCGTTGAAGTGGGGATCATCCTCCAGCACCTGCACCGCCGCCTGCACGGCGTCGATCGCCGAGCCGCCGGCTTCGAGCACCGCAGCACCGGCATCGAGCGCGGCGTTGAGGCCGGCTTCCGCGCCCACCTCCTGCTCGGCGGGCAGTTCGCCGCGCCGCATGCTGCCGGCACCGCCGTGAATCATCAGCGTCCAGCGGGGCTTGGAGGTGGCGGTGGACATGGCGGCGGGCTCCTGCGGATGTGAATTGCGCCGTCCCCTAGCAGATCAGGCGGAGGCTCCAAGCCGCGCTACTGCATCCCCTCGAGCCGCTGCGCCCCCCCCCTATCGAGAAAGGATATGCGTTGGGAGTCGAGGGACAGCTTCCGCCCTAGCCCCGCCGCGCCGATGCGCCTATATGGCGCCCATGTCCGTACGACCCTGGCGCGATATCGTCCGGCGGCAAAGCCGTCAGATCATGGTGGGCAACGTGCCCGTTGGCGGCGACGCACCGGTGACGGTGCAGACCATGACCAACACCGCGACGTCCGACGTCAAGGCGACGATCGACCAGATCCGCCGCTGCGAAGAGGCGGGCGCAGACATCATCCGCGTCTCCTGCCCCGACGTGGAGAGCACCACCGCGCTCAAGCAGATCGTCCGCGCCGCGCGCGTGCCGATCGTCGCGGACATCCATTTCCACTACAAGCGCGCGCTCGAAGCCGCCGATGCCGGCGCCGCCTGCCTGCGCATCAATCCCGGTAATATCGGCTCGGCCGACCGGGTGAACGAGGTGGTCAATGCGGCCAAGGCCAATGGCGCGTCGATCCGCATCGGCGTGAACGCCGGCAGCCTCGAAAAGGACCTGCTCGAAAAGTACGGCGAGCCCTGCCCGGAGGCGCTGGTCGAATCCGCGCTAGATCATATCAAGCTGCTCCAGGACCGCGACTTCCACGAATTCAAGGTGGCAGTGAAGGCCAGCGACGTGTTCCTGGCGGTCGCCGCCTATCAGCAGTTGGCCGACGCGGTCGACTGCCCGCTGCACCTCGGCATCACCGAAGCGGGCGGGTTCGTCGGCGGCACGGTCAAGTCGGCGATCGGCATCGGTTCGCTGCTCTGGTTCGGCATCGGCGATACGATCCGGGTCAGCCTCTCGGCCGAGCCCGAAGAGGAAGTGCGCGTCGGCTTCGAGATCCTCAAGGCGCTCGGCATCCGCAACCGCGGCGTTCGCGTCGTCTCGTGCCCGAGCTGCGCGCGCCAGGGCTTCGACGTGATCCGCACCGTGCAGGCGCTGGAAGAACGTCTCCAGCACATCCGCACGCCGCTGTCGCTTTCGGTGCTCGGCTGCGTGGTCAACGGCCCCGGCGAGGCGCGCGAGACCGATATCGGCCTCACCGGCGGCGGCAACGGCAAGCACATGGTGTATCTGTCCGGCCTGACCGACCACACGGTCGAGGATGCCGACATGCTTGATCATATCGTCCAGCTGGTCGAGGCCAAGGCCGCCGAGATCGAAGCAGCGAATGCGGAGCCGGCCCAGGCGGCGGAGTAACTCGCGCACCTGATGGCGCGCCGACTATCCGTGGAGGAACTTCCAAAGCGGATGGGTGGGGTTCGCCAGCAGCTTCACGACCAGCGCGAAGGACATCACGACCAGTAGCGGCCGCACGCCACGGCCGCCGAAGCGGATCGCCAGCCAGGCCCCGACTTGGTTGCCGGCGATATTTGCCGCAGCCATCGTAAAGCCGAGCAGCCAGAGCACCTTGCCGCCGGCGATCATCGCGAGCAGGCCGGCGATGTTGGTCGCTAGATTGAGGAACTTCGTGTTCGCGATCGCTCGAACCAGACCAAGCCCGCCCAGTGCCACCAGCGCGGTCGTCAGGAACGATCCCGTCCCAGGGCCGAAGAATCCATCGTAGAAGCCGATGCCCCCACAGACCAGCGTCAGCCCGGTGCGCCCGAGCCGGGCGTGGCGATCCTCCTCGCTCATCTTCGGTGCGAGCAGGAAGTAGAACCCCATCGCGATCAGCAGGATCGGCACGAAGGCAGCCAGGAAGCTCGGATCGACATGCTGGACGATCGTGGCGCCGAGCACCGACCCCACGAACGCAGCCGCCGCAGGCAAGGCGAAGGCCTTCACGTCGATCCGCCCGGCGCGGAAGAAGGCGAGAACCGCCGATCCCGTGCCGAGCGCGCTCTGCAGCTTGTTGGTCGCCAGCGCCGCAACGGGCGGGACGCCGGCCGCCATCAGCGCGGGGATCGTCAGCAGCCCGCCGCCACCCGCCAGCGCATCGATGCCGCCGGCCAGGAAGGCGACGAGCAGCAGAAAGGAGATGGCTTCGACGGTGAGGTGCATGCGGCTCGCTATCGTGCGGCCCGAGTATTGGAAACCCTGCGGGTCGATTCCGCCGTGCCGAGGGCCGGCGGAAGCGGCACCGCGCCGCTCCCGCCGGACCGGATCAGCGCGTCGGCACCGGCTCGGCGCCAGTGTAGTCGTAGAACCCGCGCTTGGTCTTGCGGCCGTACCAGCCCGCTTCGACGTACTTCACCAGCAGCGGCGCCGGGCGGAACTTGGGGTCGCCGGTGCCTTCGAACAGCACGCGGGTGATCTCCAGGCAAGTGTCGAGCCCGATGAAGTCGGCGAGGGTGAACGGGCCCATTGGGTGATTGAGGCCGAGCTGGCAGGCCGCGTCGATGTCGGGGATCGTCGCCACGCCTTCGCCCAGCGCGAAGCATGCCTCGTTGAGCATCGGCATCAGCACGCGATTGACGATGAAGCCCGGCGCGTCATTGGCATGGACGATCCGCTTGCCGAGCGACTGGCCGAACGCCTCGACCGCCGTGACGGTCGCGTCGCTGGTGGCTAGGCCGCGGATCAGCTCGATCAGGCCCATGACCGGTACGGGGTTGAAGAAGTGGACGCCCATGAAGCGCGCCGGATCGGGCGCCGCCTGGGCAAGCCGGGTGATCGGGATCGACGAGGTGTTGCTGGCGAGGATCGCGTCGCCGCCCAGCGCCTTCCCGACCGTCTCGAAGATCTGGCGCTTGATCGCCTCCCGCTCGGTCGCGGCTTCGATCACTAGGTCACAGGGCGCCATCGCGGCGAGATCCGAGATCGGCGTGATCCGGCCGAGCGCTGCCTCGGCATCGGCGGCGGTGATCTTTTCCTTCTCCACCGCACGCGCGAGCTGCTTGGCGATGCCCGCCTTGCCGGCTTCGGCACGCGTCTGGTCTACGTCGGAGAGCAGCACGGCATAGCCCGCCTGGGCCGACACCTGGGCGATCCCCGCCCCCATCTGGCCCGCACCGATCACGCCTACCGTCTTCATGTCCGTCTCCTGAAACGTTGTTGCCGCCCTACTACGCAACCGCGCGAGGCTCGGCTAGCATCTGCGGCATGTTCCTGTTTGCTCTCGCAACCGCCCTCGCTGCCCAAGTCGCGCCCGGCCCGTTGGAATCCTTCGGCGACTGGGCCGTTGCCTGCGACAATGTCCGCCGCTGCGAGATGACCTCGCTGCTCCCGTCGGATGGCGAAACCGAACCCAACGGGGCGGAGCTTTCCCTGGTCCGCGAGCCCGGCGCGGCGGGAGCGGTGTCGATCACCGTCTGGCCCCCTGACGGTGCCAAGGGCGCCCCCTCGCTCACCATCGACGGCGCACGCGTCGAAGGCGGCAGTTTTCGGCAGGGAGCGCTAGAGTTCAGCGGCGTCGCGGCGCAGCGCCTCGCAACCGCGCTCGTCAATGGCCATGCTGCACAAATTGTCGCAGGGGCGGGCGAAAAGACCGGCGACATCTCCCTGGTGGGCGCATCGGCGGCGCTCCGCTTCATCGACGCCCAGCAAGGCCGGGCGGGCGGCGTGACGGCGCTCGTCGCGCGCGGGCCCAAGTCGGCGAACATGGTCCCAGCCGCGGCACCGCTTCCGGTTGTTCCCGCGATCGCGCCCACCGGCCAAGCGGCTGCCATCTCGCCCGCGCTGATCGCCCGGCTGAACAAGGAATCCGGCTGCGGCGAGAACTACGCCGAGGCGTTTCCTCAGCCGGAGCCGGAGATCGACGTGCTGGGCGGCGGCGCAACCCTGGTGCTGCTCGCCTGCGGTTCGGGCGCCTATAACCTGACGAGCGCAGCCTATGTGGTGCGCGATGGCAAGGCGACGGAGGCCCGGTTCGATTACAACACGGATCTGATCAATGCGGATTGGGACCCGAGCAGCGGCACCCTTTCCACCCATGGCAAGGGCCGCGGGATCGGCGATTGCGGGGAAGGCGCCAGCTATGTCTGGGACGGCAGCAGCTTCCGCCTGACCGAGGCGACGCGGATGGACGAGTGCCGCGGCTCGGCCAACTGGCTCACCGTCTGGCGCGCCGAGGTGCGGCGCCGCTGAACCCCGTCACTCCTCGCCGTCGGGATCGTCGCGCGGGGGATCGCGGCGGCGGCTGTCAGCGTCGCTGCCGGGCACCGGGATCCGCACGTTGCGCGGGATCGCGTCGCGCGCCTCGCCTTCGGGCACCAGCTCGCGCACTCGGCCGAGGTCGAGCTGCACGCCGTCCTGATCGACCTGCACGCCCGCGCCGTTCAGCACCTCGTCGAGACCGATGGCGTTCTCGTCGATCGCATTGTCTTCCTCGACCGGTGCCGGCGGCAGGGTGAGGCCGAGCGCCCGGACCATGAAGTCGCGCCAGATATGCGCCGGCAGCCCGCCGCCATAAGCCCCTGACACGGGGCTGTTGTCGTCATTGCCGATCCACACGCCGACGACGAGGTCGCCTGCCCAGCCGACGAACAGCGCGTCGCGCCCGTCCTGCGTCGTGCCGGTCTTGCCGAACGCGGGCACCGGCAGCGCCGCCGATCGCGCGGTGCCCGATTGGACCACCGTGCCGAGCATCGAGCGCAGATCCTCGAGCAGCCGTTCGTCGAAGCGGCTCGGGCCGCCGAGGCGACGCGCCAGCCAGTCGTCGGCCGATTCTTCTTCGTCCAGCCCGCGCGGGCGGACCGGATAGCTGCCGTTCGCCACCGCCGCATAGGCCGCGGTCAGCTCCAGCAGCGAGCCGGTCGAGGTGCCGAGCGCGATCGAGGCATCGTTGCCGAGCGGGGTGGAGATGCCGAGGTCGCGCGCCGCCTGCGTCACCCGGCCGACGCCGAGCTTCTGGATCAGCCGCGCCGCCACCACGTTGCTCGACTTGGCCATCGCCTGGCGCAGCGTGATGCGGCCGGCATAGCGGCCGTCGCTGTTGGAGGGCTTCCAGTCGCCGATCTGTACCGGCGTATCGTCGACCATCGTGTCCGGCGTCATCCCCGAGCGCAGCGCGGCGAGATAGACGAACAGCTTGAACGCCGAACCCGGCTGGCGGCGCGCCTGGGTGGCGCGGTTGAACGGGCTGGCGGCATAGTTGCGCCCGCCGACCATCGCGACGACGCGGCCGTCCGGCCGCATCGCGACGAGTGCTACCTGCGCCTTGCCGAGCCCCGAGGCCTTGATCACCCGCTCCGCCGCCGCTTGCAGCCGCGAATCGAGCGTGGTCGTCACCGTCTGCTCGGTGGCGACGCCGCCGGCGCGGTCGCGCGCTTCGGGGAGCACCCAGTCGGCGAAATAGGTGCCGTTGGGCAGCGTCTCGTCGCTGTCCTGCACATGGAGCACCGCCGGGCGCACGCGCCGCGCCTCGGCCTCGGTGATGAACCCTGCTTCCTGCATCGCGCCGATCACCAGCCGCTGGCGCTCGCGCGCGCCGTCGAGATTGCCGGTGGGGGCGAGGCGGCTCGGCGCCTTGACGAGGCCGGCGAGCAGCGTCGCCTGGCTCAGCGTCAGATGCTCGGGCATGGTCGAGAAATAATGCTGGGCGGCGGCGCGCAGGCCGTAGACGTTATCGCCGAAATAGACGTTCGAGAGGTAGCGCGAGAGGATCTCGTCCTTGCTCAGCCACGCCTCCAGCCAGAAGGCGATCAGCACTTCCTGCGCCTTGCGCCCGAAGGTGCGCCGCGAGTTGAGGAAGGCGTTCTTGGCGAGCTGCTGGGTGATCGTACTGCCGCCCTGCGAGCCGCCGCCCGAGCTGACATTGTGGAAGGCGGCACGGACGATGCCGCGCGGATCGACGCCCCAATGGCTGTAGAAGCGTCGGTCCTCGATCGCGATGAACGCCTGCGCGACATGGTCGGGCAGCTTGGAGACGTCGACCGGCTTGCCGATCACCGCCCCGCGCCGCGCGATCGGGGTGCCGTCCGCGGCGAGCAGCGTTATCGACGGCGGTGCCGGCGGCCGCAGCGACTTGGAGAGCGGCGCGGTGATCGCCAGCCAGGCGACCGCGGCGATGAACAGCAGGATGCACACCGCGAGCCCGCGAACGATCCAGCGGCCCCAGCGAATGCGGCGCTTGCCCGGCGTGGCGGGCGGCAAATCGTCGCCACCGTCGAAGCCGCCGCCTGCGCCGTGACCGCCGCGATAGGGCTCGTGCGGCGCGACGCTTTCCCCCGCCCCCATGCCCGGCCGCCAGATCGGCTCACGCTTGTCGCGCCGGCCCTGCGGACGCCAGCCCTGGGGTTGTACACCACCGTCGTCGGCGCCATCGCGCCGCAACGGGAATCGACTATCGAGAATGCCGGGCTCGCGCGCCATGGCCCCGCCTTAGCCGACTATCTGTGTTATCGCAATAACACACAGGGATTTTGCGGAGCGGTGGTCGCTCAGGCCTCCAGCTCGATGTCCCAATAGAGCCAGTCGCGCCAGGTTTCGTGGAGATGGTTGGGCGGAAAGCGGCGGCCATGTTCCTGGAGCTGCCAGCTCGTCGGCCGGATCGGTTGGATGTAGAGCGGCATGCCGGCCTGCTGGGGGGTGCGGCCGCCCTTTTTCAGGTTGCAGGGCGCGCAGGCGGTGGCGACATTTTCCCAGGTGGTGCGGCCGCCCTGGGCGCGGGGAATGACGTGGTCGAAGGTGAGATCCCGGTGCGATCCGCAATATTGGCAGGCGAACTTGTCGCGGAGGAACAGATTGAACCGGGTGAAGGCGGGAAATTGCGAAGGCTTCACATATTGTTTGAGCGCGATGACCGAAGGGAGCTTCAGCACCGCGCTGGGACTTCGCACCTCGCGTTCATAATAGGAGACGACGTCGACACGGTCGAGAAAGATCGCCTTGATCGCCGTCTGCCAGGGCCACACGCTCAGGGGATAATAGCTGAGCGGCGTGTAATCGGCGTTCAGCACGAGCGCCGGGCACCCATCCGGATGGCGGATCAGATCGGGATGGTACATGCAAGAACCTCACCCTCGATTTCGGTGCCTCGCCTCTTGCGCAGAAGCGTGACGCCCGCATGACAGCATATGCCGCGACTCACGGTCAAGAGCCACATCCATGAATATCCACACCCGATTTGCCCCCAGCCCCACCGGTCGACTCCATCTCGGCCACGCCTATTCCGCGCTGCAGGCGCACGACTTCGCAAGGGAGCGCGGCGGTCGTTTCACCCTGCGCATCGAGGATATCGACGGCACGCGCTCGCGGCCTGAACATGTGGCAGCCATCCTCACGGATCTCGACTGGCTGGGGCTGCAATGGGACGAACCGCCGACCTTCCAGTCGCAGCGGCTGGGGCTGTACCAGGATGCGCTCGACCGGCTGCGGGCCATGGGGCTCCTCTACCCCTGTTTCTGCACCCGCGCCGATATCGCTGCGAGCCTTTCCGCGCCGCACGGGCCGGACGGCCCGCTCTATCCCGGCACCTGCCGTGGGCTGGTCGATCCGGACCAGACGCGTCCGCATAGCTGGCGAATCGACATGGCGAAGGCGGTCGCACGGACGGGGCCGCTGACCTGGCACGATGCCCATGCCGGCATCGTCGTTGCCGATCCGCTGCGCCATGGCGACGTGATCCTCGCCCGCAAGGACGCGCCGGCCAGCTATCACCTCGCCGTGACGGTGGACGATGCCGCGCAGGGCATCAGCCATGTCGTACGCGGGGCCGATCTGTTCGCCGCCACCCATGTCCATCGCCTCCTACAGGCGCTGCTCGACCTGCCGACGCCCGAGTACCGTCACCACCCCCTGCTTGCGGGGCCGGATGGCCAGCGCCTCGCCAAGCGGCACGGCGCGCCGACGCTGGAGTCGCTGCGGCTGGCAAGCGAAGACGGCCGGGCTCTCTCCGACAAACTGCGCAAAGGGGAAGTACCGATTGGCTTCGGGCAAATCGAGGCGTAGGGTACCGCGATGTTGTTCCTCGCGATCCTGTTCCTCGCAGCGGTCCTGGCGACGCTGTTCTTCCTCATCAAGGGGCTGGTCAACATGGCCGGCACCACCACGCAGGATCTGGAAGGCGACGGCCCCAGCCAGCGCGCGTTGCGATCGAACAAGCTGATGCAGAAGCGCATCCTGTTCCAGGCGGTGGCGATCGGCGTCGCCGCGCTGATCCTGCTGATCGCCTCCGCCAAGAGCTGAGCTGGGGGTCAGCCTCCGCTGACCCGCCACACCGTGTTGCCGAGATCATCGGCGATCAGCAGCGCGCCGGTCTTGTCGAGCCCGAGGCCGACCGGGCGGCCATGCGCCTTCTCGCCATCGACGAAGCCGGTGACCACGTCGACCGCCTTGCCCGACGGCCGCCCTTCGGCGAACGGCACATAGATCACCTTGTAGCCGTTGAGATGGCCGCGATCCCAGCTTCCATGCTCGCCGATGAACGCGCCCGAGCGCCACTGCGGCGGGAGCGCGGCGGCATTGGCGGCGAACACCATGCCGAGCGGGGCGACATGGCTGCTCAGGCCGTAATCCGGCTTGATCGCCTTGGCGACGAGGTCCGGCCGCTGCGGCTTTACCCGCGGGTCGACGTGCTGGCCCCAATAGCTGTACGGCCAGCCATAGAAGCCGCCGTCGCGCACTGAGGTGAGGTAATCCGGCACCAGGTCCGGCCCCAGCTCGTCGCGCTCGTTGACCACGGTCCACAGCACGTTGGTCAGCGGCTCGAACTGCAGGCCGTTCGGGTTGCGCAGGCCGGTGCCGTAGAGCCGGTAGGCGCCGCTCGCGCGATCGACCTCCCAGATCGCGGCGCGACCGCGCTCGGCATCCATGCCGTTCTCGGTGATGTTGCTGTTCGATCCCACCCCGACATAGAGCTTGGTGCCGTCGGGGCTGGCGACCAGGCTCTTGGTCCAGTGATGGTCGATCGGGCCTCCCGGCAGGTCGACCAGCTTGGTGCCCGCCGCGGTGATGCTGGTTTGCCCCGTCTGATAGGGGAAGCGCAGGATCGCATCGGTGTTGGCGACGTAGAGGTCGCCGCCGACCAGCGCCACGCCGAAGGGCGAGTTGAGCCCGGTGAGGAACTTGGTCTTGAGCTCGGGCACACCGTCGCCGTTCGCATCGCGGAGCAGGATGATGTCCATCCCCGCCTTGCCGCCGCCGTGCGCGTGTGCCTGGATCAGGTTCATCACCACGTCCTTGGGGCGGTGAATCGGCTCGGACGGGCCGTCGGTCTCGACCACCAGCACGTCGCCATTGGGCAGCGTGTAGACCGAGCGCGGCTTGGCGAGCCCGGTGGCGAAGGCCTGGACCTTCATCCCCGCCGGCACCTTGGGTTTGCCGCTGCCCCATGGGGCGGGCGGCACCACGTGCATCGGCGGCACGAGATATTGCTGGATGTCCGGCAACTTGGGATCGCCGCCGATCTGCTGGCTGGTGTCGCCGCCCTTGCTGGCGCAGCCGGCGAGCGCGAGCGTGGCGCTCGCGGCGAGAAGCAGTGCACGCATCAGCGAACCCCTCCGAACAGGCTTTGGCGCAGCAGGATCGCGCCAAGCGCCGACGCGCCGGTAAGGATGAGCACGGTCAGCACCGACAGGATCAGCCCCGCCGGCATCGCGCCGTACGCATCGCGGCTGTGGATGAAGTTGTTGAGCAGCGCCAACACCATGGCGACGGCATAGGCGATCGCATAGGGGGTAAGCAGTCGGTTGGCGCGCACCGCCGGGCGGAGCAGATCGACAATGCCCACGATCGCGCCGAGCGCGCCCAGCACCATGCCGCCGGCGATCAGCCAGTCGGAGAAATTCTTCCAGCTGATGTCATAGGTTTGGAAATAGGCGATGTCGGTGAGCATGCCCGCGAAGAAGCAGACGAAGGGCAGGCCGAGCACGATCGGGTGCAAGGGCAAGCCATAGGATCGGGTGCGAAGCGGTACGGGATCGGGCACGGGACGTCTCCCCAGACGAGGCAGGCCCTTCGAACGGTCGCGCTTTCAAGGGGTTCCGCCGCAATGGTCCACCAGCCCGCGTCCCCAGCGTTTCCTCCCCCGCCAGGGGGAGGTGGCAGGCGCAGCCTGACGGAGGGGGAGGATGCCAGAACCCCTGGGCCGGCGTGCGTCCTCCCCCTCCGACCCGCTGGCGCGGGCCACCTCCCCCTGGCGGGGGAGGATACGGTGGGACCCTGTCCCTCCGCCCTCTGGCCACGGCTGCGCATCCGCCCTACCCTCGCCACCATGGTCAAGCTCAACAAGATCTACACCCGCACCGGCGACGCCGGCACCACGGGGCTGGCGGACGGCTCGCGCGTTTCCAAGGCTTCGGCCAGGATGGAGACGATCGGCGATGTCGACGAGGCGAACAGCGCGATCGGTGTCGCGCGCACCACGCTCGCCCCCGGCGACCCGCTCGAGGCCACGCTCGCCCGCATCCAGAACGACCTGTTCGATCTCGGCGCCGACCTCGCCACGCCGGGCGACCGCGAAGGCGCGCTGCGGATCACGCCCGAGCAGATTGCGTGGCTGGAGGCTGCGATCGACGCGTTGAACGACGAGCTGGAACCGCTCAACAGCTTCGTCCTGCCCGGCGGCACTCCGGCCGCGGCGGCGATCCACCTTGCCCGCGCGATCACCCGTCGTGCCGAACGCGCCGCGGTGGCCGCCAACGACCAGGGCGGGCTGAGCAGCAACGCACTCGTCTATCTCAATAGACTTTCAGATTTTTTGTTCGTGGCAGCGCGCACCATGAACCAAAAGGGCGCGGCGGACGTTTTGTGGATCCCCGGGGGGCCTCGTAACCAATAGCCGCTCCTGCGCGCATCCCACCGTATGGGTTGCCGCCGCAACCGGCCTGCGGTAGGAGAACAGAATGCGAACGATGCCCGCCACTGCCGCCGCCCCGGTTGCCCTGGCGGGCCGTTTCTCGGCCGTCCGCGCGCTCAGCACCGCGCTGGTGGCGCCGCTGTCCGATGCCGATGCGACGCTCCAGTCGATGGACGACGCCTCGCCTGCCAAATGGCATCTCGCCCACACCACCTGGTTTTTCGAGACCTTCGTGCTGCGCGATCATGTGCCCGGCTATCGCCTGTTCGACGAACGCTGGCCCTTCCTGTTCAACAGCTATTACGAGGCCGAGGGCCAGCGCCATGCCCGCCCCCGCCGCGGCATGCTCTCGCGGCCGACGCTGGACGAGGTCCGCACCTATCGCGCGGCGGTGGATGCGGCGATCGTCGCCGCGATGCCGACGCTGCCGCCCGAGGCGCTGGCGCTGATCGCGCTCGGCTGCCAGCACGAGCAGCAGCACCAGGAGCTGTTGCTCACCGACATCCTCCATCATTTCTCGGTCAACCCGCTCGAGCCGGCAATATGGCCCGGTGCCGCCAAGGTGCCGGTGGCGATGCCCGGACCGATCGGCTGGATCGAAGGCCCGACAGGCCAGGCCAACGCGGGCATCGACATGCCCGAGGACCTGTCGGGCTTCGCCTTCGACTGCGAGACCCCGCGCCACCCCACGCTGCTTCACCCGCACGCGCTGGCCGATCGCACGATTACCAATGGCGAATGGGCGGCGTTCATCGCCGATGGCGGCTATGCCGATCCGCGCCACTGGTTGTCGGACGGCTGGGCCTGGGTGCAGGCCAACCGCATCGCCGCGCCGCTCTACTGGCAGCAGGTCGACGGCGTCTGGACGCGCTTCGGGCTCGACGGCCGCCGCCCGATCGACCCCGCCGCGCCGGTCACCCATGTCAGCTTCTTCGAGGCCGATGCCTATGCCAGCTGGGCGGGCGCGCGGCTGCCGACCGAGTTCGAATGGGAAGCCGCAGCCGCTGGCACCGACCCGCTGGGCGGCAACCAGCTCGATGCCGCAGGACCGGTCGAGCCGCGCCCCTCCACCGGCGGCCCCGCCTGGTTCGGCGACGTCTGGGAATGGACCGGCAGCGCCTATCGCCCCTATCCCGGCTTCCGCACCGCCGAGGGTGCGGTCGGCGAGTATAACGGCAAGTTCATGAGCGGGCAGTTCGTGCTGCGCGGCGGCAGCTGCGCCACCCCGCGCGGCCATGTCCGCGCCAGCTACCGCAACTTCTTTTACCCCCACCAGCGCTGGCAGTTCACCGGCGTACGTCTGGCGAAGGACCTCTGATGCTCAAGCAGGAACTCGAAGACGGCCAGGCGAGCCTTGCCGACCCCCATTTCCGCGCCGACGTGCTGACCGGCCTCGCCGCCAGCCCGCGCGCGATTCCGGCACGCTGGTTCTACGACCGCCGCGGCTCGGAACTGTTCGAGGAAATCACCGAGCTCCCCGAATATTATCCGACCCGCACCGAGACGGCGCTGCTCGAATCGATTTCCGCCGACCTGGGCGCGCTCGCCGCGCCCAATGCGGCGGTGGTCGAGTTCGGCTCCGGCTCGTCGGTAAAGACGCCGCGGCTGCTCCGGGCGATCGAGCCCGCCGCCTATGTGCCGATCGACATTTCGGGCGAGTTCCTGCGCCACTCGGCCGCCCAGCTCTCTCAGGCATTCCCCGGCCTGCCGGTCTATCCGGTCGAGGCGGACTTCCTCCGCCCGGTGCCGCTGCCGGAGCAGGTGGCGACGCTGCCCAAGCTCGGCTTCTTCCCCGGCTCGACGATCGGCAACATGAATGCCTGGCACGCGGTCGACCTGCTGCGCGCGATGCGCGAATGGCTGGGCGAAGGCGCGCGGCTGCTGATCGGCATGGACCGGGTGAAGTCGCCCGAGATCCTCGTCCCCGCCTATGACGATGCGGCGGGCGTGACCGCGGCGTTCAACCTCAACCTGCTCGAGCGGATCAATCGCGAGCTGGACGGCACGATCCCGGTCGACGCCTTCCGCCACCGCGCGATCTGGAACGCCGACTGCGCCCGCATCGAAATGCATCTTGAGGCGCAGGGCGACGTGGACTTCACCGTCGACGGCCGTCCCTTCGCGGTGGCGGCGGGCGAGACGATCCACACCGAGAACAGCCACAAATACGGCCCCAACGGCGCGCGCCAGCTGCTCCGTTCGGGCGGCTGGACCCCGATCGAACAATGGACCGACGAGAAGGACTGGTTCGCGCTGATCCTGTGTGAGGCCCAGCCGCTGCGCCGCGCGCCGTAACAGACCGTTGACCGGGCGTGTGCCAGGCCGCAAGGGTCTGGCCATGCGCTTCTTTTCGGACAATGCCGCCGCCGTCTGCCCGCCCGTGCTCCAGGCGCTGGTCGACGCCAACACGCTCGACACCGCCTATGACGGCGATGCCTGGTCGAAACGGCTGGACGGCGCCTTCTCCGACCTGTTCGGCACCCAGGTGCGGGCGCTGTGGGTGCCGACCGGCACCGCGGCGAACTGCCTGGCACTGACCGCGCTGTGCCCGCCGCATGGCGGCATCGTCTGCCACCGCGATGCGCACATCAATTGCGACGAGGGCGGGGCGCCGGAATTCTACACCCACGGCGCCAAGCTGCTCACCGCCACCGGGCCGGGCGCGAAGCTGACGCCCGAGGCGATCCATGCGGTGATCGACCCGATCCGCAACGACGTGCACCAGGTGCAGCCGCACGCCATCTCGATCACCAACGCCACCGAATATGGCCTGGTCTACACGCCCGACGAAGTCGCGGCGATCGGCGACCTCGCCAAGGGGCGCAAGCTGGGCTTGCATATGGACGGGGCGCGCTTCGCCAACGCCGTCGCGCATCTCGGCTGCCATCCGGGCGACGTCACCTGGCGCGCCGGTGTCGATGCGCTGAGCTTCGGCTTCGTCAAGAACGGCGGCATGAGTGCCGAGGCGCTGGTGTTCTTCCGGCCCGAACTCGCTGACGTTACGCTCTACCGCCGCAAGCGTGCGGGGCTGCTTTTCTCCAAGGGGCGCTATCTCGCCGCGCAGCTGCTGGCGATGGTGGAGAACGATGTGTGGCTGGCCAATGCCCGCGCCGCCAACGCGGGCGCGCGGCTGCTCGCCGAGGCGGCCGGCGACCGGCTGGTGCACCCGGTGCAGGCGAACGAGGTGTTCCTGAAGGCGAACCCCGCCGAAGCCGAAGCCCTGCGCGCGCTGGGCTTCGACTTCTACGACTGGGCCGAGGGCGAGGTGCGTCTCGTCACCAGCTGGGACCAGGCCGAAAACGCGATCCAGCCGCTGGCGCAAGCGATCGCAGCGCTTTGATCAGCGCCGACACCCCCCGCTCCGCCCGGCTGACGGTCCTGATCCCCTTCCTGCTGGTGACGCTGATCTGGGGCTCGACCTGGCTGGTCATCAAGGACCAGTTGGCGGTGGTGCCGCCGAGCTGGTCGGTGAGCTATCGCTTCCTCGTCGCCGGGGTGTCGACGCTGCTCTGGGCGGCGTTCCGGCGCGACCGGCTCCTGCTCGACGCGCGCGGCCTCGCCTTCGCCGCCTGCCTGGGGCTCGCCCAGTTCGTGCTCAACTTCAACTTCGTCTACCGCGCCGAATCGCACGTCACCTCGGGTGTCGTCGCGGTGGTCTATGCGCTGCTGCTGGTGCCCAACGCGATTCTCGCGCGCATTTTCCTCGGCCAGAAGATGGGGCGTCAGTTGCTGATCGGTTCGATCGTGGCGATGGCGGGCGTGGCGCTGCTGTTCCTCCACGAGGCCCGGCTCAATCCGGTCGGGCCGCACGAGGCGCTGCTCGGGATCGGCATCGCACTGGCGGGCGTGCTCTCCGCCTCGGTCGCCAACGTGATGCAGGCGACCGGCACCGCCAAGGCCTATCCGATGGCGACGACGCTCGGCTGGGCAATGCTGATCGGATCAGCGCTCGATGCGGGCTTCGCGCTCGCCACGGTCGGCCCGCCGGTGATCGAGACGCGGCCCGCCTATCTGCTCGGCATCGTCTATCTTGGCGTGATCGGCTCCTCGATCACCTTCACCATCTATTTCCAGCTGATCCGCACCATCGGGCCGGCCAAGGCGGCCTATACCAGCGTGCTGATCCCAGTGATCGCGATGCTGCTGTCGACGCTGTTCGAGGGCTATCGTTGGTCGCTGCTGGCGGTGGGCGGCGGCGCGCTGGTGCTGGTCGGGCTGGTGCTCGCCTTGAGGGCGCGCAGGCCCAACCGGTAATCGGCGTAGCGCGGCCGCCAGCCGAGCAGGCGCTTCGCCTTGCCGTTCGCCACCCGCCGGTTCTCGGCATAAAAAGCGCGCGAGGCGGCGCTGAGCTCGACCTCGTCGGGCGTCACCGCCGGGCCAGGATCGATGCCGAGCAGCTCGGCGGCATAGGCGAGCACCTCGGCCTGCGGCGCGGGCAGGTCGTCGGCGAGATTGTAGGCGCCGGGCGGCCCCTCGAAGGCCGCGATCACTCCGGCGACGAGATCGTCGACATGCACCCGACTGAACACCTGGCCGGGGAAGTAGACGCGAGTCGCCCCCGCCGCCATCCGCTCCAGCGCCGAGCGCTCGGGGCCGTAGATGCCTGGCAGGCGGAAAACATGCGCGTTGGGCAGCGCCCCCCAGCCGAGATCCGCCTCGACCCGGCCGCCGCGCCGCCCCCGCAACGGCGCGCTTTCGTCGACCCAGCCCCCCCCGGTATCGCCATAGACGCCGGTGGAGGAGAGATAGCCGAGCCACTTGCCGCTTGCCGCGAGATCGGCGCCATAGGCGGCGAGCACTGGATCGGCATCCCCCGGCGGGATACTGGAGAGGATGTGCGTCGCTGCCGCGATTTCTGCACGGGTGCGTGGCTGGTCGTCGAAGGTCGCGCGGGTCACCGTGGCGACCTCGCCGCCCCCGGCCTGCACGGCCGCCATCAGCCGAGACGCGGTATAGCCAGGGCCAAACACCAGCAGGCGGACGACGCTCACTGCACGCTCCCGAACAGCATCCCGAAAAAGTCGCCTTGGTTCCAGCTCGGCCGCGCGTCGCCGTCGGCGAGCGCCTGCACCGTCGCCAGCCCGACATGCTTGTATTTCACCGCCGAATTCCAGTCGAACGGCAGGTCGATCTGGTCCGACGGCTTGTGGTAATTCCCGTCGAGGAACTTGCGCGCCGCCACCGCACCGGTGCCGCCGGGGCCGGTGTCGATCGACACCGCCGGAATGCCCGCCTGCACGAAGCTGTAATGGTCGGAGCGGACGAAGAACATCTCGTCCGGCTCGGGATCGGGCACCACGCCCAGCCCCTCGGCCTTGGCCGCGGCGGCGACCACCGGGCCGATGCTCGATCGCTCGCCGCCCAGCACGACGAGGTCGACCAGCGGATAGGTAAGGATCGGCATGTCGAAATTGACGTCCGCGACGATCGAGCCTTTGGGCACGGTCGGGAAATGCGCGAAATAGTCAGAACCGATCAGCCCCTTCTCCTCGGCGGTGAGCGCCACGAACAGCAGCGAGCGGCGCGGGTGCTTGCCGCTTTCCTCGATTGCCTTGGCGATCTCCAGCAGCATCGACACGCCGATGGCATTGTCCATCGCGCCGTTGTAGATCGTGTCGCCCTTCACCGGCTCGCCGACGCCGACATGGTCGAGATGGGCGGAGAGCACCACCGTCTGCGCCTTGAGCGTGGGGTCGCTGCCCTCGATCCTGCCCACGACATTGTGGCTGTCCCGCGTCGACAGACGCGTCTTGCTCGCCACCGCCAGCGTGCCGGTAAGCGCACCCGTCGGCATGCGGCTGCCGCGCGTCTGCGCGGCGAGCACGTCGGACCAGCGGATGCGCGCGCCCTCGAACAGCTTGGCCGCGCCGGCCTGGCTCACCTGGCCGACGACCGGGGCTTGGAGGGACACGGCGTTGGCGACGCCGTCCGGCCCCGCCCAGCCGGTGCGCGGATAGGCATAATAGGGCGCGAACTTCTCGACGCTGAAGTCCTTGGCCCGCGCGATCGTCTCGACGATCAGCACCGCCTTGGCGCCGCGCGCCGCCGCCAGCCGCGCCTTCTGCCCGTCATCGCCGAAATGCGCGTTGACCTCGTTGGGCAGACCCTTGGGGGTGCCGTCGAGGATCGCGACGATCTTGCCGCGCACATCGAGCCCCTTGTAGTCGTCGCGCTTCCCCTGCGGGTAGACGATGCCGTAGCCCGCAAAGACGACCTCGCCTTCCGTCTTGAAGTCGGGTGACGAGGGCACCGGCTCGTTGACGAAATCCTTGCCGAACGCGAACGGCACGTCCTTGCCGCCGCGCTTCAGCGTCCACACCGCCTTCTCGGCCGGACGGTAGGTGACGAGCTTGACCGGCTGGAACCAGCCGCCATTCGCGCCCGGCTGGAGCCCGATCGCGAGCATCCGCGCCGCAACATATTCGGCCGCCACATCGAAGTCGCGCGTTCCCGCCTCGCGACCGCGCAGCGCATCCGAGGCGAGGAACTGGACATGCGCCTTGATCGCCGCCTGTTCGGGGGTGAGCGGCGGCGCCTGCTGCGCCAGCGCGGGGCCGGCGAGCAGGAGCGGGGCAAGCAGCGCGCGTTTCACCAGGGCTTACTTCGCGCCGGGACCGTCATAGGTGACGCCGAAAAAGTCGCCCTTGTTCCACACCGGCCGTTCGTCGCCGTTCGCGATCGCGTTGGCGATGCGGAAGTTCACGTCGACGAAGCGCACGCCCGACTGCCAGTTGATCGCCGGCTGCTGGTCGATCTGGTCCGAGGGCTGGTGGTAATGGTTCTTCATGAAGTGATCGATCGCCGCGCGACCTGGACCACCGGCACCCGGCCACAGGAACACCGAGGGCACGCCCTTGCGGACGAAGTTGTAATGGTCCGACCGCACGAAGATATTTTCGCCGGGCAGCGGATCGTCGGACATCTTCACGCCGATCTCGGCCGCCGCCTTGGCGACGATCGGCCCCAGCGTCGAATGGTTGGCGCCGTAGACCACGATATCCTCGAACGGATAGGTGATGATCGGCATGTCGAGGTTCACGTCGGCGACGATGCTGTTCTTGATCGTCGGGTTGTTGGCGAAATAGTCGGAGCCGACCAGCCCCTTCTCCTCCGCCGTCACCGCCAGGAACAGGATCGAGCGGCGCGGCTTGGTGCCGGCTGCCTTGAAACGCTTGGCTTCCTCGATCAGCGAGGCGGTGCCGATCGCGTCGTCGAGCGCGCCGTTGTTGATCGTGTCGCCCTTCGCGTCGGGCTTGCCCACGCCGATATGATCGAGATGCGCGGAGAGCATGACGACTTCGCCGGCCAGCTTGGGATCGCTGCCCTCAATCAGGCCCGCCACGTTGAAGCTCGGCATCGGGGTGAGCACGGTCTTGGTCGCGATCGTCAGCGTGCCCGGCAGCTGGAGTGCCTTGAAGGTCGCGCCGTCGACCGCCGCGGCCTTGGCGATCGCCGACCACGGCGTCTTCGCGCCGGCGAACAGCTTCCCGGCGCCCGCCATGCTCAGCAGGCCGAGCCCCGGCACGCCAGGTGCTGCGATATGGCCGGTGCCATCGGCGTTGCCCCAGGTTACGCGCGGCCGGTTGGCATAAGCGGCATACATCGCGAAGGGCCGCGTCTTGGCGGTGAGCGGCGATTCGAGCGTGATATAGCCGATCGCGCCGTGCTTCTTCGCGATCTCGGCCTTGGCCGCGGGGTTCTGGAAGTGCGCGCCTTCCTCGCCGGGGAAGCTCGACGGCGCGCCGCCGAAAAAGGCGACGATCTTGCCCTTCACGTCGACGCCCTTGTAGTCGTCACGCCCCAGCCCGACGATGCCGTAGCCGACGAACACAACCGGTGCGGTGACGCTGTATTCGGGCTTTTCGGGGTTGGCGCCGACGATGAAGTCCTTGCCGGCTTCGAGCGCCACGGGCGCCCCCTTGCCGCGGCCGATCGACATGGCGCCGGTGCCGTCGAGCTTGTAGCTGACCAGCGGCACCTTCTGCAGATAGCCGCCGTCATCGCCCGCCGGCTTGAGGCCCGCGGCGTAGAATTGCGACGCCACATAGTTCGCCGCGATCTCGAACTCCGGCGACCCCGCCTCCCGGCCCTTCAGCGCGTCGGATGCCAGGAACATCACATGGCTCTTCAGCGCCGCCTGGTCGGCGGGCAGCGGCGCGGTAATGACGGCGTTCCGCTCGGCCGCGGTCTGGGCGAGTGCGGGCGACGCCGCGACGAGGAGAAGAGCAAGCGGCGCAGTCGGTCGAAGCATCGGGTTTCCCTGTTGATCGCAAGAATATTTCAAGCCTAGCAGGGATGAAGGGGCGGTCAATTCCCACCCTCGCGCCGCTTGATACATTCCGATGCCGTAACGGCATGTCGAAACACGAATGATGTTTCCGACCAAGGTAATCGAGAGAATAGAGTAGCAGGCGCGACCGCTTGTCCTATATCGAACCGGTATGAGTGACGCCCGCATCGCCGCCGCAGCTCCCCAGGCCATTCGCCGTGAGGATTATCGTCAACCCGACTGGCTGGTCCCCGAGATCGCGCTCGATTTCGATCTCGACCCCGCCGCGACCCGGGTGCGCGCCACGCTCCACGTCACCCGCAACGGCGCGCATGATCGCGCGCTGGTGCTGAATGGCGACGGGCTCGAAGCCGCTGCGGTGAAGGTCGACGGGGTCGCCGCGCAAAACTGGCGGATGGATGGGCAGGATCTGGTGATCCCGCTCACCGGCGATGCCCACACGATCGAGACCGAAGTAGTGATCGCGCCCGAGCGCAACACCCAGCTGCAGGGTCTCTATGCCTCGTCGGGGATGCTCTGCACCCAGTGCGAGGCCGAGGGCTTCCGCCGCATCACCTTCTTCCCCGATCGGCCGGACGTGCTGTCGAAGTACAAGGTCCACATGACCGCGGACAAAGCGCGCTTCCCCGTGCTGCTCGCTAACGGCGATCCGATCGCGCAGGGCGATGCCGAGGACGGCCGTCACTGGGCCGAATGGCACGACCCCTTCCCCAAGCCGAGCTACCTGTTCGCGCTGGTCGCGGGTGACCTCGTCGCCAACACCGGCAGTTTCACGACCATGTCGGGCCGCGAGGTGCAGCTCGGCATCTATGTCCGCGCGCCCGACCTGCCCAAGACCGACCACGCTCTTCACGCGCTGAAGCTCAGCATGAAGTGGGACGAGGAGGTCTATGGCCGCGAATATGATCTCGACGTGTTCAACATCGTCGCGGTCGACGACTTCAACTTCGGCGCGATGGAGAACAAGGGGCTGAACGTCTTCAACAGCCGCTACATCCTCGCCGACCCCGATACCGCCACCGACTGGGACTATGACGCGATCGCCGCCGTGGTCGCCCATGAATATTTCCACAACTGGTCGGGCAACCGCGTCACCTGCCGCGACTGGTTCCAGCTGAGCCTGAAAGAAGGCTTCACCGTCTTCCGCGACCAGAGCTTCTCTGCCGACCAGGGCTCGGCCGCGGTCAAGCGGATCGAGGACGTGCGCTCGCTTCGCGCCAGCCAGTTCCCCGAGGATGCCGGTCCGCTCGCGCATCCCGTGCGCCCGGACGAATATATCGAGATATCCAACTTCTACACGGCGACCATCTACAACAAGGGCGCCGAGCTGATCCGGATGATGGCCACCATCCTGGGGCCGCAGAAGTTCCGCGCCGCGACCGATCTCTATTTCGATCGCTTCGACGGCACCGCTGCCACCTGCGAGGATTTCGTCGCGAGCATGGAAGAGGCAGGCGGCGTCGATCTCGGCCAGTTCCGCCGCTGGTACAGCCAGGCGGGCACGCCGCGCGTCTCGGCCAACCTCGTCCAGGACGGCGGCACCACCCGCCTCGCGCTTGCCCAGACCGTGCCGCCGACGCCGGGCCAGCCGGTCAAGGAGCCAATGGTCCTGCCGCTCAAGATCCGCCTGTTCGGCGAGAAGAGCGGCGCGCCGCTGACCGACGAGCAGCTGGTGCTGCTCGACAAGCCCGAACAGGAACTGCGCTTCGAGGGGCTGCCAGAGCGTGCAGTGCTTTCGATCAACCGCGGCTTCTCGGCGCCGGTGATCGTCGACGCCAATCGCAGCGCGGCGGACCTCGCTTTCCTCTCGGCGCATGACGACGATCCGTTCGCGCGCTACGAGGCGATGCAGCAGCTGATGCTCGACACGCTCGTCGCCGCGGTGACCACGGGCAAGGGCGAGCATGGCGCACTGATCGACGCCGTCCGCAACACGCTGACCGATCCGTCGCTCGACCGCGCCTTCATCGCCGAGGCGGTGCTGCTCCCTTCGGACAGCTTCATCGGCGACCAGATGGCGGTGGTCGATCCGGACGCGATCTTCCGCGCCCGCGAAGCCCTGCGCGCCGATCTCGGCAATCTGCTCGAGGCCGAATGGCGCGCCGCCTATGAGGGCGCGCGGGCGAACCGCTTCGAATATTCGCCGGCCGCCAAGGGCGCGCGCCGCCTCAAGAACGTGGCGCTCGGCTATATCGCCGCGAGCGGTGCGGCCGATGCGGCGGAGCTCGCCTATGCCCAGTTCGAGGCGGCGGACAACATGACCGATCGTCAGGGCGGCCTCGCCACGCTGGTCAACGGCACCTCGTCACTGCGCGAAAAGGCCATCGAGGCCTTCTACCAGCGCTATGCCGGCAACGCGCTGGTACTGGACAAGTGGTTCCAGACCCAGGCGCTGTCCTCGCGCGAGGATACCCTTGCCGCCGTCGAGAAGCTCGCTCGGCACCCCGACTTCACGCTGGCCAATCCGAACCGGGCGCGGGCGCTGGTCGGCGCGTTCAGCATCAACCAGCGGGCGTTCCACGAGCCTTCGGGCCGCGGCTATCGCTTCGTCGCGGACCAGCTGATCGCGCTCGACAAGCTCAACCCGCAGACCGCCGCCAAGCTGGTGCCGCCGCTCGGCCGCTGGAAGCGCTTCGACGCCGATCGCGCGGCGCTGATGCGCGGCGAGCTGGAGCGCATCGTCGCCAGCCCTGGGCTCAGCAAGGACATGTTCGAGCAGGCCACCAAGTCGCTCGACTGATGCTCCGGCTGCTCACCGCCACGGTCCGCGACTCCGCCCGGGTGCGGACCGTGGCGGCCGTGGCGGCGCGGTTCGGGCTGGGCGTTCTGCTGGAGCGGCTCGGCTTTGCGGGAGAGGCCGATGCGGCCGATCCCGAAACCGGCGCGCTGCCGCTCCCCCGCCGCACCCGGCTGGCACTGGAAGCGCTGGGCCCGACCTACGTGAAGATCGGCCAGATCCTCGCCACCCGCGGCGACCTGCTGCCGCCCGAGTGGATCGCCGAACTGGAGCTGCTCCAGAGCGCCGCGCCGACCTTGCCCTTCGAGGCAATCCGAGCCGAAGTAGAAGCCGCCCTCGGCATGCCGCCGGAAGAAGCGTTCGCCTGGTTCGATCCTCAGCCGCTGGCCGCCGCCTCGATGGCGCAGGTACACCGCGCGCGGCTGGCCGACGGCCGCGAGGTGGTGCTGAAGGTGCGCCGCCCCGGCATCCGCGCGGCGATGGAAGCGGACCTTCGGCTGATCGGCGAGCTCGCCGCGCTGGTCGCGAAGAGCAGCGCGGAGGCACGTCGCTTCGAGCCGGTGGCGCTCGCCCGCCAGCTTCGCCAGGCGCTGCTCGAAGAACTCGACTTCACCAACGAAGGCCGCAACGCCGATCTGCTGCGCGTCGACATGGCCGACAACCGCCGCGTCGTGGTGCCGGAGATCCATTGGCAGTGGACGTCCGAAACGCTGCTGGTGATGGACTATATCGCCGGCGTGAAGCCGGTATCGGGCGAAGCGCTGCGGACCGCCGGGATCGATCCCGAAGCCATCGCCGAGCTGGGCGCCGATACCGTGATCGCGATGGTGCTGGTCAACGGCCGCTTCCATGCCGATCCGCATCCCGGCAACCTGCTCTGCCTGCCCGGCGACAGGCTGGCGCTGCTCGACCTCGGCTCGATCGGCCATGTCGGGCCCAAGCGCCGCGACGAGTTCATCGCCTTCGTGCTCGCGCTGACCGGCGGCAACGCGCGGGCCCTCGCCGACACGCTGGCGCTGTGGAGCGAGGGCCATGACGTGCTCCGCCGCACCATCGACCGCGCGGCCGAGGCGATCGTCCAGCGCCATGGCGGGGGCAAGCTCGTCCTGTCCGCGATGATGCCCGATTTCCTGCGGCTGCTGCGCGAGGAAGGGCTGGTGCTGCCACCGGACCTGCTGCTGGTGTTCAAGGCGATGGTGACGATGGACGGCGTGCTCGATCGCATCGCGCCGGGCTTCGACCTGTCCGGCGCGATCGGGCGGGCGCAGGTGGCGCTGCTGGCGAACCGATTCGGACCGGCGCGAATGGCGGCGAGTTCGGCGGCGTTGGCGCTGGCACTGGTGGAGCTCGGCGAGGACGCGCCCCGGTTGCTGCGCACGGCGGCGGCAAGACTGGAGGCGCCGGTTGTGGATACCGGGGTTGCCATGGCGATTACCAAGGCGGGCGGCTGGATCGCGACGGCGCTGATGGCCGGCGCCACGCTCGTGGCTGCAGCAGTCTGGCTAGGCTAGTCTCCTGTATCCTCCCCCGCCCGGGGGAGGTGGCGCCGAAGGCGACGGAGGGGGAGGATGCCAGAACGGAAGCAGTTTTGCGTCCTCCCGCTCCGACCCGCTTCGCGGCCCACCTCCCCCTGGCGGGGAGGGTGCGCTCTCTTCTATTATTCGCGTTACGCCATCACGTTCCGGCCGCGCTGCACGATCGCGCTGTGCCCCACGCTCGCCTTGAGGCTGCGCTCGGCCACCGTCTCCACGAATACCCAGTCGTTACGCGCCTGCTCCGGCGTCAGCGTCAGCGCCATATAGCCGCGGCGGCTGGTGTCGCACCATTTCAGCTCCGGGTTGGCGTTCACCATCGCGGCAGCGATCACCTTCGGATCCGTCTTGAGTGCGCTTTCGAAGCCCGGCGAGGTCACGGCCTGCCCCGCGAACTCGACACCCGCCGCCTTGCCGTCCTGCGCGAGGTCGAACGCCCAGGCATTGTGGCTGTCGCCGCACACCACCAGCAGGTTGGCACCCATGCTCTGCGAGGACTTCAGGAACCGCGCCCGCGCAGCCGGATAGCCGCCCCAGCTGTCATAGCCGAGCGGCAGCCCCAGCTTGCCCGCGAGCACGCCCGCCTGGACATAGGCCTTGGCGCGCGGATTGGCGTCGGGCGCCAGCCAGTCCATGGCCGCGGCGGGCGTCGACAGATTGCCCATGATCGTGCCGAAGCCGACCACCTGCCAGCGCTGCCCCGCCTTCACCGAGCGGCGCATCACATGGTCAAGCCACACTTCCTGCTCGCTGCCGAGCATGGTCACCGCCGGATCGTGCCAAGGTCCGTCCCGGAAGGCGGTGAGCGCCTTGACGGGGTCGGCCTCCTTGAACAGCGGCGCGACTTCGGGCTGCTGGCTGCGTGCGAGCAAGCGGCTCTCGGTGCGGAAGAAGGTCGCCAGCGTGCCGATCTCGTAGGTGCCCCAAGGCGTCTCGGAGACCGGCATCCATTCGCGGAACACCTGCATCGCCGCCGCCTTGCGCGCGCTCCAGTCCCCTTCCTGGTCCGGCTGGTGGTTCTCGGCACCGCCTTCCCAGCTGTCGTTGGCGCTCTCGTGATCGTCCCACTGGACGAGCATCGGCTTGGCGGCATGGAGCGCCTGGAGATCGGGATCGGCGCGGTAGCTGGCGTAGCGCAGGCGATAGTCCGCCAGATGGATCATCTCGCCCGCCGGCTCGGGCCAGCGGCCGCCGATCGCGCCGCCGGCGGGTGCATAGCCGCCCTGCTTGTACTCGTAGAGATAGTCGCCGAGATGCACCCACAGGTCGATGTCGTCGCGCGCGGCGGCATGGCCATAGGCATTGAACCAGCCGAACGGCAGGTTCGAGCAGGAGAAGACCGCAATGCCGAAGCGGCGGGCGTCGCCCAGCGGCAGCGTCTTGGTGCGGCCGACGGGCGAGAAGCTGCCGTCGGGTGCCACGAAGCGGTAGAAGTAGCGCGTGTCCGGTGCGAGGCCGGCAACGGTCACCTTGGCGGTATGGTCGCGCCAAGGGCCGGTGATCTGTTCGCCCTCGGCGACGATGCGGGTGAAGTCGGCGGTGGTGGCGATCTGCGCGCGCAGCTTCACCGCGCCGCCATCGCCAGGGACGTAGCGCGTCCACAGCAGCATCGTGTCCGGCCCCGGCTCGCCGCTCGCCACCGAATGGGTGAAGCCGCGCGCGGTCGCTTGCGCGAGCGCAATGCCGGGTAGGGCGAGCGCGCCGATGCCCAGGGTTCCGGTGAGCAGCAGCGCGCGGCGGTCGAGTCGAAGAGTCATTTGGTCGCGTCCCTTTTTCGGTCGAGCGCTCCCTGCCGCGGCTAGGTGTCGGGTTCGTGACAGCGGCGCAAAGCTGGGCTAGGCATTTGAGCGAATCGGGTTTTCGGGGCGTGACAACTGGGGGAACGCACCCTGCCGAGCGGGAAATCCGCCGGCGGCACGGAGACGAAGGCGCACGTGAAAGCATTCCCAACCGCGCCGGGCCTCGCCCGGTCGCCTCGCCGCATGACTGCGGCTCCACCCTCCTTGGCGCGCAGCATCGCCCGCTGATGGCAACGCGTATCGCTTCCCTCGGCATTGCCGAGCCGAAAGCTGGCTTCGCCGCCGCAGCGGCAGCCCTGCCGCGCTGGATGGCGCTGCTGGCGACAGCGGTGGCCGTGCGTGCCGTCACCTTCGGCAATCCGCTGGTCGCGGTGGACGAGCAATTCTACTGGGTCACCGCCCAGCGTCTGCTCCACGGCGCGCTGCCCTTTGTCGACATCTGGGATCGCAAGCCCCTCGGGCTGTTCCTGCTCTATGCCCCCGCGGCGGCGCTGGGCTTGCCCTGGGGCATCCTCGCCTATCAGTTGATGGCGCTCGCCTGCGTGGTGCTCACCGCCGGCATGATCGCGCGGACCGCCGACCGGGTGGGGTGGGGCTCCGGCGCGCTACCGGCTGCCTTGCTCTACATCCTGATGCTCAACGTGGCGGACGGCCAGGGCGGGCAGGCGCCGGTCTTCTACAATTTGCTCACCATGGGCGCAGTCGCGCTGCTGCTACCGCGGGCCGACGATCGCGACGGCGATCCGATGCGGATCGGCCGCAACCTGCTGGCGATGCTGCTGATCGGGCTGGCGCTGCAGGTGAAGTACACCGTGCTGTTCGAAGGGCTGTTCCTCGGCCTGTGGCTGCTGCGCCGCGAATCGGTGCTGGGTGCCAACCTCCATCATGTCGCCCGGCGCGGCCTCGGCTATGCCGGCATGGCGATGCTGCCGACATTGCTCGCGGGCGGCGCTTATGCCTGGCTCGGCTATCTCGATGCCTGGACCTATGCCAATTTCGGCTCGATCCTCGATCGCCGGAGCGATCCTTTCATCGACCTGGTGGGCGCTTTCTTCGAAGTGATGGTGCCGCTCGCGCCGCTGCTGGTGCTGAGCGGCCTCGGCTGGGCGCGGCTGCGGCGCGCGGGCGGGCCGAACTCCGCCGAGGGACTATTGCTCGGCTGGCTGGTCGCGGCGATGGTCGGGCTGCTCGTATTCGGCTCCTGGTTCCCGCATTACGCGCTGCCCGTGATGGTACCGGGCAGCCTGTGCTGCGCCGCCTTCTTCACACAGGACCAGATCGGTCGCCGCCTCGTCGCGCCGATCCTGCTCGCGGTGGCGCTGATCGCCGGCACGATCTGCGTGCTCGCTGCCCAGGCCAAGCGCGGCAACGCCGCCCAGCTGGCGACGATCGCCGACGCGATCGGCCGGGGACCGGGCTGCCTCTACGTCCAGTCGGGCGACTCGATGCTCTACGGCGCCACTGGCCGCTGCGCGCTGAGCCCCTGGCTTTTTCCCAGCCATTTGTCGCGCGAGCGCGAAAACGGCGCACTTGGGGTCGACCAGATCGCCGAGGTGGACCGCATCTTCGCCCAGCGCCCCGCCGTGGTGGTGATGCGCACGCCGTTCCGCGGCGAGCGGCTGGCAATACGCGCCCGCGTCCAGCACTATCTTCACCGCCTTGGCTATGTCACGCGCGGCACCTATTGGATCGGCACGGTGCCGACCACCGTCTATGCCGCGCCGGAGATGCCCTCGGCGGCACCGCCGCGCCGGGCGGCCAGCAAGCCGGCATAATAGTCCATCAGCGCAGCTGCGTGATCGGCGTCGCTGCGCACCTTGGCGGCGCCAACCCGTGCAGCGTGGCGCAGGATCGTCTGGTCGCGCGCGAACAGCCGCCGGATCGCATCCGCAGCGGAGAGCGTATCGCGCGCGGCATAGGTTTCGGCGAAAGGCGGCTCGGCGATCTCGGCGAACCCGCCCTCGTCGGGCCCGATCAGCGGCAGCCCGGACGCAAGCGCCTCCCAGACGACCAGCCCGAAAGGCTCGGCATCCGATCCGTGGATCAGCGCGTCGCAACTGGCGATGATCCGCGACAGGCGCAGCCGGTCATAGACCGGACGGAAGATGCGGATGTGGGGACTGTCGGCGATCAGCGCCTCGAGCTGCGCGCGCTGCGGCCCGTCGCCGAGCAGCATCAGCCCCACCGGCAGGTCGTTCGCTGCGGCTTCCACCGCCTCGATCACCAGCGGCCAGCGCTTTTCCTTGTGCTGGCGCCCCAGCCCGAGCAGCAGATGCCCCTCGGGCGGCAGGCCCAATTGGGCGAGCAGCGAGACGCGCAGCTTCTCGTCGCGCAGATCGGGGGAGAACCAGCCCCGGTCGATCCCCAGCGGCACCGACGCATCGACCTTGAGCCCGCGCCGCTCGAACCTCTTGGCGAGCGCGGGTCCGTTGGTCACGAACGCGTCATAGTGCGCGAGGAAGCGCGCCATGTACTTGGTGTACCAGCCGAACGCCTGCTCGACCTGAAGCGGCGTCGCGACATTGTCGAGCCAGCGCTGCGGATAGGTGCCGACCAGGTCGCCATGCGCGAAATAGACCTTGAGCGCGTCGCCCTGCCAGCGCCCCACCGTCCAGGCGGGCAGCCAGGGCGAGCTGTTCTCGACGATATCCGGCTTGAGCCGATCGAGCGCGGCCCAGACCGGCTCGTCCTTGACGAAGATGCGGTAGTTGCGGTCGAGCAGCAGCGGCGGGGCCTTGATCCAGTGGATCGCGCCGCCGCCGGGCCTCTCCTCCACCGCATTCTCGGCGCCGGGGGCGACGACGATCAGTTCGTGGCCCAGATCGGCCATCAGGCCCATCTTGCGATCGAGATAGGTGCGAACGCCGCCGCCGGTGGGAGAGTAGAACTCGTTGACGTCGACGATGCGCATGCGGTTCCTCAATCTAGCGGGCTGAACCCTCCCAGGCCGCGCAGATACTGCGCCCGAATGTTCACCGTAGTCACTCCGTTCCCGACGCGGACCATCGCCTGACGCAATTTGGGACGACTGCGCCCCAGGCGCTGGTTCGACGGGAAGCCGGCACCGTCGGACCAGAAGTTGAACTTGTTCTTGCCGTCGCGATCATGGGTGAACAGCACCGCATATTCGCCCGGCCCTGGTACGCGGATGCACAGGATCACCGCGCCGGAAGGCGGCGTGTTCGCCCAGATGCGGCGGAAGGTCTTGCCTTCCTTGATCAGGTCGCGGTCGTCCTTGAGGAAATCCTCCTCGGTCGCCGGATACAGCTCCAGCTTGAGGCGGCCGGTGCGGTCCTTGAGGCCGGTGATCTCGGCTTGGATGGCCGGGCCGCGGCCGCTGGTGCAGGCACCGGCGTCCTCGCCCAGCGTCTGCGCAAGCGCCGGCTGCGCGGTGGCAGCAGCAAGCAGCGTCGCAGCCAGAAGGAGGGTGCGCTTCATGCGGATTTCCTCGTAAGCAATGCGTGTAGGCCGAAGCCCGCGATCAGGATCATGTGCGCGACCAGCGAGAGGCCGGCGATCAGCGCCATCAGCTCGGACAACGCCTCGCCCTGGCCGATGATCATGATCGCGAAGCTGGCGAACAGCAGTTCCTTGTTGGGCACCAGTGGCAGGCGCCAGGCAAGCAGACGCCCGGCGGAGAGCAGCAGCCAGATGCCGATCGAAACCTGCGGCATCGCGAAATGCCAGGCGAAGGCGATCAGTACCGAGCTGGTGATGATGCGCACGCAATGGATGCCGAACACCCACCACAGCTCGCCGCGGGGCAGCGAGAAGACGCGCTTGGAAAAGATCAGGAAGGGTAGCGACATCGCGAAGATCACCGCGATCGAACCCATCAGCGTGTTGAACTCGGCGGGTTTCAGCAGGTCGATGCCGAAGGGCAGCGCCATCGCCACCACCGCGAGCGTCATCGCATTGCCCGCGATCGCGGAGAGGATCGTCACGTCCTTCACCGCGCCGAACGGCGCCGCGACCATCTGGGTGCGCTGGCGTGCCCAGGCATAGAAATAGGCCTCGCCCGAATAGCCGAGCAGCACTTCGTTCGCGATCCGCTTCTTGTGCAGCGCGATCATCCCATCGATCGGGATCCGCCACAGCTTGCGGAAGATGATATAGTCGAACGTCGGCGAGCCGAGATAATAGAGCACGAAGACGAGGTAGAAGAGCGGGTTGGTGGGCATCGCCCGCGCCAGCCCGGCCAGCCCGCCGCCGAACAGCTCGCGCGCCAGCCCCGCCACCATCAGCAGGGTGAGACCCGCGCCGAGCCACATCGGCCAGCGACGCTTGATCTTCTCGACGGGCTCGAGCCCTGCAAGATCGGGTGCAGCCGGGATCGCCGCTTCGGCCATGTGCGTGTTCACCGAAGCCTCCCCAGCCTGCCTGTTCAAACCGTTCAAAAGCGCCACCGACAAGACCGAAACATTCACTCACTTCCCGCGTTTCGACGTTTCCCCCATCCGGGTCGCGTCGCGCGACGCTAGGCTTTCCCAAGACATTGCGGTTTATTCCGGCAGCGATTTGGGCTTTAGAAAGGCAAACCGCAAGTAGATGCTGTACCGCTCTCCCCCCTCCACGCCACTCCATATTCTGGCGTTCGCAGAGACTCTGCAGGGCGGCGGCGTTGAACGCGCGCTGCTGCGCATGGCGGCGGGATGGCTCGAACGGGGACATCGGGTAACGCTGGTGCTTGGCGCGTGCGAAGGCCCGCTGGCGGCCGAGCTGCCCGCCGACATCGAGCTCATCGAGCTGGGCAGCCCGCATTATCCGATTCTGATGCAGCTGCCGCGCGTGGTCCGAAAGGTCGATCCCGACGTGGTGTTCTGCCCGGGCAACTATTACACCGCCGCCGCGGCAATGATCCGCCTGCGGCTCGGGCGCGACTGCCCGCCGATCATCGCCAAGGTGTCGAACGCGCTGGTGCGACCCGAAATGTGGCGGATGGTCGCGTGGGGCTATCATCGCTGGCTGCGCTGGCACCCCTCTTTCCTCGATCACGTCGTGGCGATGACCCCGGCAATGGCGCGCGAGGCGATGACGGAAATGGCCTTGCCCGCCGATCGGGTGAGCGTGATCGCCAACCCGCCGGCCGAACGCATCGTCGATGCCGCGCCCATCGCATTGCCGCAAGGCCGCTACATCGTCGGCGTCGGCCGGCTGGAGTCGCAGAAGCGCTGGGATCGACTGATCGACGCGCTGCCGCGGCTCTCGGATCCGAAAATCCGGCTGCTGCTGCTCGGCGAAGGCAGCGCCCGTGCGCCGCTGGAGGCGCAGGTGGCGCGGCTCGGCCTCGCGGACCGGGTGACGATGCCGGGCCATGTCAGCGATCCGCTGCCGGCACTGAAGCACGCAACCGTGGCGGCGCTGACCTCGGACTATGAGGGCGTACCCGGCGTCGTGCGCGAGGCGCTGTCGCAAGGCACGCCGGTGGTCGCAACCGAGGCGAGCGTGGCGGTGCGCGAACTCATCGACTCGCCGGTGCTCGGCACCGTCGTCCCGCGCGAGGACGGGGATGCGCTGGCGGCGGCGCTCGACCATTGGATCGCTCCTGGCCGCCCCCGCCCCGCACCGCGCGCGGACGAGGGTGATCCAGTCGGCGACTATCTCGCACTGTTCAGCCGGCTGGCCCGTCAGCGCATCGCATAGCGCAGGCCGATCCACAGCGTGCGCGGCGTCGCCCGTTCGATCACGTTGCCGCCGCTGATCCCTGCCTGCACCTCTTCATCGAACAGATTCTCGGCACGTCCCTCGATCCGCAGCGCGCGGGTGACCGGCACGCCGAGTGTCGCGTCGACGGTCCAGGCCGAATCGAGCCGGGCGCTGTTCTGGTCGTCCTCGAACCGTTCGCCAGCATAGCGCGCCGTCACCGAAGCATTGGCCAGCGCCGTGCGCCAGGCGAGGGTCGCTGATCCCTGGAAGCGCGGCGTCTGCGCCGGGCGCAGTCCGTCTAGGGACGCGGCCGCGCCCGAGGCGTGTACGCGGCTGTCGGCATAAGCCCAAGACCCGGCTAGGCTCCAGGCACCCAGCGTCCATTTCCCGTCCAGTTCGATGCCCTTGGCCTCGACGGCATCGAGATTCTGCCGCTGGCGATAGGCGCCGGCCGCCGAGACGAAGCCAACGCCCGGGAAGGTTCCGGGCCCGCGTGCCAGCGTGACATTGGCGATCGCGCCGTCGAGCCGGTTCCAATAGCCGGTAGCACGGAATACGAAGTCGGGCGCGGGCCGCAGGTCCACGCCCACTTCCCCGCCCCATAGCCGCTCAGGGTCAAGCCCGGGGTTGGCGGCGGTGGCGTCGGCACCCGCCCGGAACGGCCTGTAGAGCTCGTTGAGCGTCGGCAGGCGCCACCCGCGATAGCCGGCCGCGCGCAGCGTCACCGGGCCCATCGAATAGGCGGCACCCAGCCGGCCGGTAGGCTCCCAGCCATGCCGGTTGGCATAGCGCGAATCGGTGAGCACCGGGCCGGCGGCGAGGGGCGCCTCGAACAGGCTGCCCTCGTAGATCGTCCAATGGTCGAGGCGGCCGCCGGCATCGAGCGTCCAGCCACCGCCGGTGTAGCTGGCATTGGCGAAGCCGCCGGTGGTTAGGCTGGCACCGCCTGCGATTCGCCGCCGCGTCGGATTGGTGCCGGCAAAGGTATAGAGTTCGCGTGTCTCGCCAGACACGCGACGCAGATCGCCGCCCAGTCGCAGCGTGACGCCCCCACCCACCGGCGGCGCGACTTCGATCCGGCCGCCGATGCCGGTTGCCGGGACCTCCTGCTGCACGACCGGACTCACCGTGTCGCGTGCGGCGGAGATGCTGGCGAAGCCGCTCTCGAACTGCCGCACCTGCAGATAGGCGAGCGCCGACCAGCCCCATTCGCCCTTCTGCCCGTTGCCGCGCTTGACCAAGCGCACGCTGGCATCCGCGCCCTTGCTCAGCACATCGGTAAAGGCGGTGCCGCGGTCGCGCTGGTCGGTGAAGCCCGAGAGGTTGGTCTGAAGCTCGGTGCCGCCGCCGACGTCGGTGACGCCACGCACGGCGACGCTCGCCTGCTCATAGGGCGCCGCACGATCGACGCGGCCGGGGCTCACGATCGGCACGAAGCCGTCGCTGCGGCCATATTGCCCTGCCACCGTGAAGAAGCCGCTGCTTACCGGTACCGCAGCGACGGCATTCGCGTCGACACTGTTCCGGCTGCCGTAGAAAGCGCCGACGTTCAGCAAGCCTAGCTCGGCGGGACTGCCGCTCTCCAGCTCCACCGTACCTGCCAGCGCGCCCGGCCCGGCAAAGCCGCTGCCGCCGCCCCGCGTGACACGCACACCGGCGAGACGGCCGGGCATATATGCCGGGAACGGCACCCAGCCGCCGAACGGATCGGTCTGCGGCACGCCGTCGAGCAGCAGCAGCGCGCGGCTCGAGGCATTGCCGCCCAGCCCGCGCAGCGTGATGCCCTGGCTGGTCGGATGCGCCGAGGTTGACGTCGAGCGGCGGAACTGGGCGAGGCCGGCCACATCGGCCAGCACGTCCTCGATCCGGTTGCTGGCGGTATCGGCCAGGCGGGCGCGATCGATCGTCACCACGTCATAGGCGGCATCGCCCGGCGGCACGTCGAGCCCGCGGCCGGTGACGACGATCTCGTCCTGCGAACGATCCTGCGCGGCGGCCGGCGCCGCCACGCACAGCGCCGCGACCGCGCATCCCAGTTTCTCAAGCATGTGGTGCGACGGTATCCGGATGGGCGGCGACGAACGCCGGATGGGAGATAGCAGCCGCTTCGGCGCGGCGCAGCAAAGGATAGGCATCCAGCGGCACGGCGAAGCGCCGGGCGTTGAACAATTGCGGGACCAGGAAACAGTCCGAGATGTCGGGTGCGGCACCGCCGAGGAACGGGCCGTCGCCGCCCGAGTTGCGCACCATCGCCTCCAGCGCCGAAAAACCCTCGGTCATCCAGTGTGCCGTCCAGGCCGAGCGGGTCGCCGCATCGGCGCCGACGCCATGCTCCAGATGCCGCATCACCCGCAGATTGTTGATCGGGTGGATATCCATCCCGATCACCATCGCCCGCGCCAGCGCATCGGCCCGCGCATCGGGGTCGGCGGGAATGAGCCGCGGCTCGGGATAGCGCGCATCGAGCCAGTCGAGGATCGCCAGGCTCTGGGTGAACACGCGCCCGTCCGCCTCCAGCGCCGGCACCAGCCCCTGCGGGTTGCGCGCGAGATGTTCGGGGCTGCGCTGGGCGTTCTCCAGCAGCGGAATCTCGTGCCGCACATGCTCCACCCCCTTGAGGGCGAGCGCGATCCGCACCCGATACCCCGCCGAGGAGCGGAAATAGTCGTGCAGCACGAGCATCGGCTCAGTCCTTTTCGGAGTCGTCGTCGCTTTTGGGCTTCTTGCCGTTGAGCCGGGCGTTGCTCTCCAGCGCCACCTTGATCATCGCTACCATCGGATCGGCGAGCGCCAGCCCGAGCACGCCGAACAGCGTGCCCGAGAGGATCTGCGAGGACAGCGTCAGCGCCGGCGGCAGGTCGACGGTGCGCTTGGCGACCATCGGGATCACGACATAGCCGTCGAAATTCTGCACGGCGAAATAGATGACGATCGCCCAGATGCCGGTTTCCTGCCCCGCACTGAAGCCCACCGCCGCCATCAGCACGCCCGAGATGATCGCGCCGACATTGGGGATGAAGGCGAGCACGCCGGTGATGATGCCGAGCAGCAGCGCCATCGGCACGCCCGCGACGCTGAGGCAGATCCAGGTCAGCACACCCTCGAACAGCATGCCGAGCAGGCGCCCGGCGAGCAGCCGGCGCATCGTCGTCGCCATGCCGCCCAGCATGTGGGCGAAGGCGTGGCGCTGGTCGAGCGGCACCATCCATTGGAGACCACGCTCATAGATGCGCGGCTCCAGCGCGATGAACAGGCCGAGGATCAGGATCATGATCATGCTGGTCACCGCGCCGATCGCGGTGCCCACGGCGCTGGTCAGCTTGCCCACCGAACCCAGCGCCTCGCGGATCATGCCGTTGATGTCCGACCGGCCGGGCATCAGCCCCATGTCCGAAGCCCAGCGGGCTACCCGGTTGGCCTGCGCCTCCAGCGTCGTGCGCAGCTGCTCCGCCTGCTCCGAGATCTGCATGCCCGTCCGGTAGAAGACGAGGCCGAAGAACGCGAAGACCAGGATCAGCACTAGGCCGATGCGCAGGCCGCGTGGGATCGGCAGTACCTTGCCGAGCAGCCGCGCGCCGCCATCGAGCATCGAGGCGAAGACGAGACCGGCGAAGATGATCAGCAGCGGCTGGATCAGCAACACGATCAGCGCGATGCCGACGGCCATGCCCAGCCAGACGGCCGCCTTCTTGAACTCGGCGCGGGTGGCGGGGTCGCGAAACTCGTTCGGGCCCGGCTCGCGCACGACGCGGACGTGCGCGGACTCCAGCGGATCGTTGCTCATTTATCCTCGTGGGTAGGGTGCAGCGAAATGCCGAACCGATCCCCGCGGAAACCCGTGAACCACGTCAGCGGGTTCCATGTCGACGAGCCATCGCGCGAAAAAGTGATGAACTCGGCACGCCCGCCGATATTTTCCCACGGCACCGGCCCGCCGAGCCCGCCCTGTTCGAGGCTGAAGCGGCTGTCGGCGCTGTTGTCGCGGTTGTCGCCCATCAGGAACACATGGTCCTTGGGCACGACGGTCGGCGGGAAATTGTCGCCGGCGGAGTCGCCCAGGTCGGCGACGTCGTAGCTGGCGCCGTTCGGCAGCGTCTCGCGGAACAGCGTCAGGCTGCAATAGGCCTTGCCCTGGTGGACGACGCGGCGGCCGTCGTAGAAGATCGATCCGCCGCGCTCGGGATCGGGGTCGCAGCGGGTGTTGCCGTCGATCGGCACCAGCCGTTCGCCCAGCGGCTCGCGCGGGACGACCTTGCCGTTCAGCCAGACGATGCCGTCACGGACCGCGATGGTGTCGCCGGGCAGGCCGATCACCCGCTTGATATAATCGGTGCTATGCTGCGGCGGCGTGACGATGACGATGTCGCCGCGCGCCGGCAGCCGGCCGAGGATGCGCCCGGGGATCGGCGGCAGCAGGTGGAAGGTCGGCGTGACGAAGGAATAGCCGTAGGGATATTTGCTGACGATCAGCTGATCGCCCACCCGCAGCGTCGGCAGCATCGATTCCGACGGAATATAGAAGGGCTTGGCGATCAGGCTGTGGAAGGCCAGCACCCCCAGCACCAGCCAGACGAGGCCGCGCACTTCGGCCCACCAATCGGTCCCCTGGCGTGTGGCGCTCTGGCGTCGCTCGCTCCGCTTGCTGCTCAACGCCAGTTCGTCCGCCCCCATCACATATCCTTTTCCGCCGGCACGGCCTCGATCATCACCATCGCGAACGCCCAGGGCATGTCGTCCGTGAGCGTCAGGTGCACCTTGGCCACGTGTCCCGGTGGCGTCATGGCGTCAAGTCTCGCCTTGGCCCCGCCGGTCAGCGCGAGCGTGGGTGCGCCAGACGGTGCATTAACCACGCCGATATCCTTCATGAACACGCCCCGGCTGAACCCGGTTCCGACCGCCTTGGAAAATGCCTCCTTGGCCGCAAAGCGCTTGGCGAGCGTCGGGGCGTAATTGTGCGGGCGCTTGGCGGCCTTGGCGAGCTCGACCTCGGTGAACACGCGCTGCTCGAACCGGGTGCCGTAGCGATCGAGCGAATTGCGGATCCGCTCGATATTGCACAGGTCGGAGCCGAGACCGAGGATCACAGATCCCTCTCCCGCCTGCGGGAGAGGGAGGGAGCCGCCGCAGGCGGCGGAAGGGTGAGGGTGTGTGGGGCGAGCGAGCAGGCCGGCCGATGTGAACCCGACTCACCCTCACCCCGACCCTCTCCCGCAAGCGGGAGAGGGAGAAGGCGGGCAAGCCTCACCGCGCCGAGTCCATCAGCGCGCGCATCCGCTGCACGACGGGCCCGAGCCCGTCGAAGATCGCCTCGCCGATCAGAAAATGACCGATGTTGAGCTCCATCACCTGCGGGATCGCGGCGATCGGCACCACGTTATCGAAGGTGAGGCCATGTCCGGCATGCGGCTCGATGCCGTTGCGCGCCGCCAGCGCCGCCGCGTCGGACAGACGCTTCAGCTCGACCGCGAGATCGTCGCCTTCCAGCTCGGCATAGCGGCCGGTATGCAGCTCGACGACCGGCGCACCGAGCCGGATCGCCGCGTCGATCTGGCGGGCCTCGGGTTCGATGAACAGCGAGATGCGGCTGCCATTGTCGCGCAGCTTGGCGACCATCGGTGCGAGCAGGTCGAACATGCCCGCTGCGTCCAGCCCGCCCTCGGTGGTACGCTCCTCGCGCTTTTCGGGCACGATGCACACGGCGTGCGGGCGATGCCGAATCGCGATCGCCAGCATCTCCTCGGTCGCGGCCATTTCGAGGTTGAGCGGCACGGTGAGTTCGGTCGCCAGCCGGGCGATGTCGCCGTCGGTGATGTGCCGGCGATCCTCGCGCAGATGCGCGGTGATGCCGTCCGCGCCCGCTTCCGCCGCGAGCAGTGCCGCGCGCACCGGATCGGGATAGCCGCTGCCGCGCGCGTTCCGCACGGTCGCGACATGGTCGATATTGACCCCGAGGCGCAGCTTGCCGGTCATGCGGTGATCGCCCGGCTCCCCGGCTTGATCGCCGGGATCGCCGCCAGCTCGGGGGGCAGCTGATCGGCCGGATAGGCCGGCACGTCGAGCTTGGTCAGCGAAATCAGCGGCACGCCCACGTCCGCCTTGCCGTTCGAGCGATCGACGATGCACGCCGCACCCAGCAGCGTGCCGGGATGCTTGCGGATCGCGGCGATGCACTCGCGCGAGGAGAGCCCGGTGGTCACGATGTCCTCCACCATCACCACGCGTGCGCCTTCGGGAATCTCGAAGCTGCGGCGCAGCTGGAACTCGCCGTCCTCGCGCTCGACGAACACCGCCTTGCAGCCGAGCGCGCGCGCCGTCTCATAGCCGGGGATGATCCCGCCGATCGCGGGGGAGACGACGATGTCGACCTCGCCGAAGGTCTCGCGAATCAGCTTGCCGAGCGCGCCGCACACCCGCTCGGTGCGGACCGGATCCTCGAAGATGCGCATCTTCTGGAGAAATACGGGAGAGCGCAAACCCGAAGACAGGATAAAATGCCCCTCAAGCAACGCGCCTGCGTCGCGAAATTCGTCGAGGATGGCGTCTCCGGTCAATGTCTGGGCTCCTGAAGTCTGTGCTGGTTCGATCCTTTAAGTGGCGGGGGCTGCTACCGCAACCGCACGCGAAAAAGGTTGAGCATGGCCTTTTCCCAGCTATACCTTTGGTACAAAGGGCCGCTAGGATGCCCCGGTTGTGCGTTCCTGGAGAGGGGTGACAACACCATTATGCGCAGTTTCTTGGTACCGACGATCCTGCTGGCCACCGGGCTGGCCTTCGCTTCTCCGGGACTGGCGCAACCCGCCGCCCCGGCTCCTGCCGCGTCGCCGGCCGCCGCTGCAGCGCCTGCCGCACCCGCTCCCAAGGTTGCCGACCCGACGCTCGATGCCGCGGGCAAGCCGCTGCACACGGCCGTGCCCGGCACCGGCGAGCCGGTCGACAAGGCCTATTACCTCCAGCAGCAGGTGACGCCGACCGGGCAGGAAGCGCACTGGTTCCACAACACCATCCTGCTGCCGCTGATCACGATCATCTCGATCTTCGTGCTGCTGCTGCTGGTATGGGTGATCGTCCGCTACCGCCGCGCGGCGAACCCGACGCCGTCGCGCACCAGCCACAATACCGCGATCGAGATCGTCTGGACGCTGGCGCCGGTGCTGATCCTGGTGGCGATCGCGATTCCCTCGATCAAGCTGCTCGCCGCGCAGTTCAAGCCGGCCCCCAAGGGCGCGGTGACGCTGAAGGCGATCGGCAACCAGTGGTTCTGGTCGTACGAATATCCGGACAACGGCAACATCCAGCTGACCGCCAACATGCTCAAGGAAGAGGGGCAAGTCGGCAAGGGTCAGCGCTATCGCACCGATGCCGACGGCCCCCGCCTGCTCGCCACCGACCAGCGCGTGGTGCTGCCGGTCGGCGTGCCAATCCGCCTCGTCACCACCGCGACCGACGTGATCCACAGCTGGGCAATGCCCGCCTTCTGGATCAAGCTCGACGCGATCCCCGGACGGCTGAACGAGACCAGCTTCGTCATCCAGAAGGAAGGCGTCTATTTCGGCCAATGCTCCGAACTGTGCGGCGCGCGCCACGCCTATATGCCGATCGCGGTCGAGGCGGTGAGCCCCGCCAAGTTCGCGCAGTGGGTCGCCTCGAAGGGCGGCACCATGCCGGGCGCCGCGGTCGAGCCGGCCAGCACCACCGCCATGGGCAATGACGCGACCGACGCCACCGCCAACGGCGCGATGGAGAAGGCCCCCACCGTCGACGCCACCGCCACTCCGGCACCGTCCAACAAGCCTGCGACCGCGAACCCCGCCGGCGCCGGCAACACGGGCAACTGAGCCATGACCGATACCGCGCTCCCCTACACCGCCGCGCACGATCACTCGCACGCGGAGCATGACGCCGATCACAAGCCGAGCTTCTTCGCGCGGTGGTTCATGTCGACCAACCACAAGGACATCGGCACGCTCTACCTAATCTTCGCGATCTTCGCCGGGATCATCGGCGGTGCGATCTCGGGCATCATGCGTGCCGAGCTGATGCAGCCGGGCATCCAGTATCTGCCTTGGTGGGTCGCCAAGCTGCACGGCGAAGGCACGTTCGACGAGGCGATGCACTTCTGGAACGTGCTGATCACCGCGCACGGCCTGATCATGGTCTTCTTCATGGTCATGCCCGCGATGATCGGCGGGTTCGGCAACTGGTTCGTGCCGATCATGATCGGCGCGCCCGACATGGCGTTCCCGCGCATGAACAACGTGTCCTTCTGGCTGCTGATCCCGGCCTTCACCCTGCTGC